>CAZSHX010000076.1:0-23974 GCA_964606895.1 uncultured Hyphomicrobiales bacterium | reverse complement strand
TTAGATGCAAATATACGAACATTATGCGTCATTTCCTAATTAACTTAACACTAGTCCAAAATCACTAATTCCTAACCAAATTAAATTGTTAGTATCTTTATCGAGAGATAGAATCTCATCTTGGGACAGTGTTGAATTATCTCGGCCCCAGATAGTTTTTACTGAATCGCTGTATCTGGCAAGTGGTGCCCATTCTCCGACATCAGTAGCTGAAGCACCAACCCAAATATTGTCGTTTTTATCAGTAATTAATTTGTTTAGTCTCTTAGCATAATATGTTCTCCACCAATTATTCCCATCTAATCTGTCAATTGCATTTCCCTCACCGTATATTGTAGAGCTGGCAATCCAAACCCTGTTTCTTTTATCTACACATATTGAGACAACATTATCGTTTATTAATTTGCTGTTTGATGTATTAAACAACTTCCAATTGGTTCTGTCAAATTTATAAAAACCCGAATTGTAGATGCCTATGAAAATGTTTTGGTTTGAATCAATTGCTATTGAAGTAACACGATTATTAGATAGTATAGTATTGGTGCTATTATATATGGTCCAAATTGTTCCGTTAACAGAGCATAATCCGTTATCTGTACCAATCCAAAGAGTACCGCTATTATCAAGTTCAAATGCAGTTATAATATTACTCGGTAATTTAGAGTTAGCTTTATTTAAAAATATTTTTTCACCGGACAGTTTATTGAGTATACAAATTCCAGCAGTTGAACCAATCCATATATTATCCCCAACATGTTTTAATACTCGGATATTCTCTCCATTAGTAAAGTTTATCCACTTTTCGGCTACTGTGGGCTGATAAGAGATGAAGGTAAAAATAATCAGCACAAATAAATATTTTAATTCAATTTTCATCGCTATCAATCATTTTTGAAAAATAGGTTTAAATAATTCCGTCCTTATGTTTAAAGACGCAGACCGAAAAATAAATTTTAAAAGATGCTTCTTGCAATTGAAATAATTATATATTTATAAACATGTGCGAATCAATAAATCACTATAAAGTGTGTCATTCCCGCTTTCGCAGGAATGACACACTCTAAAAAATAAACGAGGGGAAGTAAATCTTAATCCAAAAAATGAACGAATAAACCGTCACGAAGTTTCGGCTCGAACCATGTGGATTTTGGAGGCATTATTTTGCCGGCATCTGCTATTGATATCAATTCGTGTACTGAAGTTGCATACATTGCAAAAGCTACTTTAATCTCGCCTGAGTCAACTCTTCTTTCAAGTTCTTCCAAACCGCGGATTCCGCCAACGAAATCAACTCGTTTGCTCGTTCTCGGGTCGTCAACTCCAAGAATGGGGTCGAGAACATACTTTTGCAAGATTGCCACATCAAGACTTTCCACAGGATCGGGATTGCCGACAAGTTCCTCGTTGGCATTCAGTTGGTACCATTTGCCTTCGAAGTACATCCCGACTTCTCCTTTTTTCGATGGATGGCAAGTTCCGGCTGATTCTTTAATTGAGAACACTTTGCCAAGCTTTTCGAAATATTCTTCTTTTGTGTTGCCGTTCAAATCTTTTACAACGCGGTTGTAATCCATTATGTAAAGATGGCTAGCGGGGAAAAGTACAGCAAGGAAGTAATTGTATTCTTCGTCGCCTTTGTTGTTCGGATTCGCTTTTTGGCGTTCTCTGCCTGCAATACCTGCGGCGGCAGAACGGTGATGTCCGTCGGCTACATAGAAATAGGGTACTTCAGCCAAAGTACTCTGAATTTTCTCGATTAAAGCCTTATCCTTAATCACCCATGACTGATGGCGAATACCGTCAAGTGCAACATGGTCATTTTCGGGAGTTGTGTTTTTCAATTCGTCAACAATTGCATTTATGACCTCGTCATCGGGATAAGTCAGAAAAATCGGACCTGTATGTGCGTTGGTAACGCGGACATGGTTGGTGCGGTCTTCTTCTTTGTCCTTGCGGGTTTTCTCATGCTTTTTGATTATGTCATTCCAGTAGTCTTCCACCGAAGCACAGCCTACCAAGCCGTATTGAGTTCTACCGTTCATGGTTTGAGCATAAAGATAGAAATAGGGTTCGGGGTCTTGCTGAAGAGCACCGTCATTGATAAGTTTCCAAAGATTTTCTTTTCCTTTTTGATAGACCTTCTGGTCGTAAAGATTGATGCCCGGGTCAAGGTCTATTTCGGGTTTGCCTACATGCAGAAACGAAAGAGGGTGTCCCACGACTTCCTCTCTGGCTTCTGCAGAATTCAAGACATCATAAGGCTTTGAGGCAACTTCGCCGGCTAATTCCGGTTTGGGCCTGAAAGCTTTGAAGGGACGTAATTGAGCCATAGTTTCCTAATGTTTAGTTGTTTAGTCGTTTAGTTGTTTAGTCGTTTAGTTGTTTAGTTGATCAGCTGTTTGAAGAACTAAGAGTCATTTTCTGCTTAATTGATAACTTCTGAGTGCATTGAGTTTATTTGATATTTCTTCAATTGAGCTTCTTAATTGACTGAGTTCATCTTCGTCAATGTAGGCTAAATCGAAAGAAATCAATAACTGACATAATACTTCCATGCATGAGCCATAAGCAATTGAAGTAAAATGAGCCTGGTCTTTCCCTGTATTACGGGTTGAACCTTCAGCGATATTTGATGCAATTGAAAGAGATGCTCTGTTCAATTGAGAAACTAACCCAAAAAGTTCACTATTAGGAAATTTTCTTGTTATCTTTCTAATTTCCAAAGCGAATTTTCTTGAATTCTGCCAAACATCCAGTTTTTCAAATGAATAAATATTACTCATTCTCTTAAACTCATCTATAAATAAAAAATATGAATCAAATTAGCAATGAACATCTCTTTATTCCAGCAACTAACCACCTAAACAACTAAACATTTCAACACTTATTTCAGTGCATTCACTACTTTAGTTGCAATTTCCACTCCGACGCGGTCCTGAGCTTCGTCCGTTGACGCACCGATGTGCGGCGTAATGCTTACTCTCGGGTGATTAATCAAACCTGACTGAGCTTCGGTTACGGGTTCATTTTCGAAAACGTCAATACCTGCATAGCGAACGATTCCGCTATTCAAAGCATCGAGCAAGTCTTTTTCGGAAACTACACCGCCGCGGGCACAATTGATAACGACAACACCTTTTTTGCATTTTGCGAATTCAGGTGCTCCGAGAGCAGGTGCTTCACCTTTAATTTTGGGAATATGAAGCGAAATGAAATCTGATTCTGCCAATAGAGTATCTTTGTCAACCATTTTTACATTCAGATCAATTTCTTTGATGAACGGGTCGAAAGCAATAACGGTCATACCAAGACCGATAGCTCTTTTTGCTGTTTCTCTTCCGATGTTGCCGATACCGATTAAACCAAGAGTTTTTCCGGTCAGTTCCATACCTTTTGCATATTCTTTTTTGGGCCATTTGCCAAGACGCATTTCTGTGTTGCTGAGATTCAGAAAGCGACTTACTGCAAACATGTGTCCGATTGCAAGTTCAGCCACCGAAATTGAGGATGCACCGGGTGTGTTCAGCACAGGGATACCTTTTTCTTTGGCATAAACGCAGTCAATATTGTCCAAACCAACACCGCCGCGGGCAATAGCTTTGAGTTTGCCTGCATCAATAACTTCTTTGGTTACTTTGGTTGCAGAGCGGACAATAATTGCATCGTAAAGATTAATTTCGGCTAACAGCTCTTCGGGAGTGAGCTTTTTGTCAACAACATCGAGACCGGCTTCAATAAGAATTTTTTTGCCGGAATCTTCGATTCCATCACTAATAAGTACTTTCATAACTGCTCCTAAATAAAATGAAAAAAAGAGGAATTTTTATATCGGATAAACTTCCAATTTTTAAATTTAAAATTAATAAAAATGTTTTGTTTATGGTTTTCATAAACTGAAACAATTCCGAACTTCAAAATTAAATAAATAAAGTTAAGTCCGCAAAGGAATTAATATTTATAAGATAATTTTTAATAATAATTCAGTTTAAAATGTATCCTAATATTTCGAACTGCAACATAATGTATATATAAAACCAGTATTATCAATAAAAAGCCGAATAAGTTAGTTTTCATTCTAAAGAATTTTTAGGATTGCCGATATAATGTTTTAGGTTGTAAATGTAATTATGAAAAATTGATGATTCCCGGTATGAAACAATAATTGGATTTCATTTTGATTTTCATTTACTCTTTATTTGCAACTTTTTTAGAAATTAATATGCTTTCAAAGATGATAAAAATTGACGAACACAAATGCTTAAACTGCCATCAGTGCATCTCGGTATGCCCTGTAAAATTTTGTAACGACGGTACCGGAGAAATTATCAAAGTTGATGAAAATCTCTGTATAGGTTGCGGACAATGCCTTATTGCATGTACTCATAAAGCCAGAATAATCATGGACGACACAGATGCGGCAATAAGTGCTTTAATCAACGGAGAAAAAATAATCGCCATTTCGTCTCCTTCTACCGTTGCTAACTTCCCGGATTTATTCCTCCATCTGAATGGCTGGCTGAATTCGATGGGAGTTGATGCAGTTTTCGATGTCAGCTTTGGAGCAGAATTGACCATTAAATCATATATCGAAAAGATTAATTCTGAGGGACCAAAGATACTTATCTCTCAGCCTTGCCCTGCAATCGTGACCTACATCGAAATCTACAAGCCGGAGTTAATACAATATCTGGCTCCATGCGACAGCCCGATGGTTCATACAATGAAAATGATACGCAGGTTCTATCCTCAATACAATGAACACAAAATTTTAATCGTTTCGCCTTGTATTGCAAAAAAGAGAGAATTCACCGAAACGGGTATCGGCGATTTTAACGTAACGATATCTAAATTAATTGATTTAATCGAAGAAAACGAAATCAATCTCCGAGATTATCCTGAACTTGATTTCGCAAATGACCCTGCAGAAAGAGCCGTACTGTTTTCATCCCCAGGGGGACTGCTTGAAACAGCAATAAGAGAACTACCCGAAATTCGCAATAAAACAAGGAAAATCGAGGGTGCCAAATATGTTTACGATTATCTCGATACTTTGACCGAAACAATAGACCGGGGACTTAATCCGCTTCTGGTTGATTGTCTTAGCTGTGAGAAAGGCTGTAACGGAGGAACGGGTACAAAAAGTCAGGATGTATCCTCCGATTTATTGGAATCCCGCGTCAGCAAAAGACGTAAACAAATGCAGGATTTATATGGAACTGATGATGATAACCATCAGACTTCCGGAAAATTGGGCGAGATAATCAATAAATATTGGGAAAAAGGACTTTATGACAGAAGTTACCAAAATTTGTCGAATTTGGTTGACGACAGGATTAAAACGCCTGACGAAGCTCAGATTGATGAGATTTTAAAGTCTATGAAAAAGTTCTCTGAAATTGACTTTAAAAACTGTTCCAGTTGCGGATATAACGACTGCAGGGGAATGGCAAAAGCAATTTTCAACGGTTTGAACAAACCGGAAAACTGTCATTTTTACATGCATAAAACAATTACTGAATATGGAGAGCATCTGGAGGATTTGGTTGTTGACAGAACCAAAAGTCTTGAAAAAGCAAATATCGAACTGAATGAATTAAATGCTACAAAAGATAAGTTCTTCTCTATCATTGCCCATGATTTGAAAAATCCTCTGGGAAATTTCAGGGATGTATCGAGATTGCTAACCGAATCCTATCACGAGCTTACAGAAGATGATAAGCTGGAATTTCTTCATTTAATGAAAGATTCTTCCAGAAATATATATATGCTTTTGGAAAATCTTTTGGATTGGTCGCAGGCACAAAGGGGCGGTCTGCAATTTGACCCTATAGAATGTAATTTGAAGATTATTGCCGATACAGCGATTCAATTGTTACAGCTATCAGCAGATAATAAAAATATCAAGCTTGAAAATGGAATTGAAGACTCAATTTTTGTTAAAGCAGATACAAACTTAATTATGACTGTTGTTAGAAACCTGATTTCAAATGCTATAAAATTTACACCTAAAGATGGTGTGATTTCTTTGAATACTTTGGTTGAAAACGATTCGATAGTTTTTTCCGTTAAAGATTCAGGTGTTGGAATGACAAAGGAAATACTCGAAAAATTATTCAGGATTGATATAAATGTTACTTCTTTGGGCACTTCTCACGAAAAAGGAACGGGTTTGGGTTTAATCTTGTGCAAAGAATTTATAGAAAAACACGGAGAAAAAATTTGGGTGGAAAGCGAAATAGGAAAGGGAAGTACATTCTCTTTTACTTTGCCAAAAACCAAATAGCAGAAGCCATTTAAACTGTGTCCCATGGTTCGTCATTCTGAGAGTAGCGAAGAATCTAATGCGTGTATCATTATAAGTATAGATCCTTCGTTTCACTAAGGATGACAAAGAAATTTATATTTTTAAAACCATCCAAAAAGAATTGATTTAATTTTTTAATTCGTTAGCTTTTAAGAGTTAAATCAATTTCAAATTTGTCAGATAATCAGATCCTCCTCAATATGTAACCTATAAATCATTTTTGCAAAAATAATAAAAATTTTGCAACCAATTTTGAGTTCATGTGTAATTTGTTTTGAAGACGATTTATAAATGTTGCAAAAAATATAAAAATAAATGATAGTGGAGGAACACATGAAAACAGGTACTACAATCAGAAATATTCTGATGATTTTCACAGCTTTTTTAATGGCAGGAGTATCAATGCTTGCCGAAAAACCGGGCACACCGCAGGGTCCGGATATTACACACGACGGACAGCACATTATCTGGGGTAAAAATGTAACGGGCGGCACAGCTCTTGGTTATTACCTCTATGTTGCTGAAGGAAAAGAAAATGACCTGACAAAATTCAGAAAAGTATCAATGTTCAAACTTGAGGTTATCAAAGATACTCTAAAGGAATTTGTACCCGCCGGAAATCATTACGTTACTTCTGATGGCGGCAATACATGGTCTGGATTTACGGTCTTTATGTATGGTGCTTACCAACCATCGAATAATACTGATACAATGAGCGGAGTTATTCCGTTTTTTCCTCCTTTCAACAGAGGCGGAGAATTTTCAATATTTATGACAGCTTTTAATGATGATGGCGAGAGCAGTCCAACAGCAGTAAGAGATCTGAATTTGCCAAGATTTGAGGACTATGTTAATCCCCCAAATCCATTCCATGCTGAATCTAAGTGGGCAATCAGCAAGGATAATAAACTTTCCGGTCAGCTTGTTATCAAATGGGCTTACTCTGAGGGCTCTCAGCCAAAGGGATATAAGCTGTATATGATTGGCTCAGATCGCTTACCGCAATTATTGAACCCCAATAATGCAGAACTTCTTAAAACTTTTGATATGAGTTTGAAGCTTGGTGAGTCCGTTACTTATTCTTATCAAATTGATAAAGATGTGACCGGATTAAATTTCCTGACATTTTTCATGACTTCTTTTGACGATAACAACGAAAGTAAACCAACTGAATCTGTTATATTTAAATTGAGAGAGCCTAAAGGAATTAAAATCATCAGCCAGCCCGATATTTCCGCTTTGGTTGGTACACTTTATAAATATGGCGTAAAAGTTCATGCCCCTGCCGGAGAAGATATCGGGTACAAACTTTTGCAGGGTCCTACCGGAATGACAATAGACGAAACAACAGGCGAAATTACATGGACTCCTGCAGAGAAAGGTTCAGTACTTGCAGTCGTTATGGCTTACTTAAAATCAGATACAAGTGTTCAGGATGTACAGAATATTTGGATTTGGGTTAGAGGTTGCCACCAATCCTCTGTCATTGTTGCAGAAGTTGTTGACGAGAATGGCAATCCGATAGAATTCGGAATGGCTACCGCTTATGAAAATAATCCCGAAAAACAAAGGGATTCAACAAGACCGGGATATGAATACAATGGAAGAATATCGCAGGGCATGCTCTATTTGCCTCTTGACGAAGGAACCTATCATCTGTATTTCGACGGATTGGGCGGTTACCAAAGTGAATGGTGGGAAAATGCAGATTCTTGGGATAATTCTACTTCTGTAACAATTAAATGCGGCGATACATTATATCTTAAAGTTGTTTTAAAAGCCGTAGAAAAACCCCATTATTATAAGGTTTCCGGTAAAGTTGTTTCGGCAGTTGATAATTCACCAATCGCTTATGCTGAAGTTGAATTCCTGGGGAAAAGCAAGAATTTCGGGAAACCCGTTCCTTTCAGAACATTCACAAAGCAAGACGGTAATTATGAAATTGAACTTTCTAATGAATATACATATCATGCAAGAGCAAGCTTCTTTGCAAATGACAGTTTGAATCCAAATGGCAAAAGATACTTGCCGCAATTCTATAATTTGACTTCAGACCCGACTCTTGCTGAAATTATTGATTTGTCTGCCGATAAGTCAGGTGTTGACTTCGCTCTCGAGGAAAGACCTGTTTATGACAACGGTTTATCAGGTAAGGTAGTTGACAAAGATAATGTGCCCGTAGCTAATACTTTCGTTATTGCCTATCCCGTTGAAATTGACCAGAATCACCAGCACCATCTTTTCCATGGACATGCAATTAAAACTGATGTAAACGGTGATTATGCGTTCAATGACCTTCTGCCCGCAAAATACGTATTGCTTGCAATGCCTGAAATGGACACTTATGCACCAGGCTATTACTTGCTTAATGACTTTGCCGTGCTTTCATGGAAAGACGCAACGGTATTGGAAGTAACCGCAACAAGCAAAACCGCTGATTTGGTGATTAAACTTCATGACTTGAGAAAACTTCACGGCATGGGAAAACTTGGCGGTATCATTTCTGAAAATGGCGGAGTTATGAAATCAGGAGGAGACGTTCCTCTCAGTGCCAAACCTGTTGCCGGAGCACTTGCATATCTGATTGACGTAAACGGCAATACACTTTCAGGATTTGACCTGAGCTTGACCAACGGCAAGTTTAATATTGAAAATCTTGAAGTCGGACAGTATAAACTGGTTATTGACAGAGTTGGATACGACTCATATACACAATTGGTAAATATCACTACTAATACTGAAACAATTGATTTACAGGTTGGTATGACTTCAGACGGCATTTTATCGGTAAACGAACCGATTTTAAATAATATAGATTTACAGATTTACCCAAATCCGGCAAGCGAATTCGTTAATATTAATTTAACCAATGCAACAGAAAAAATCGAGCTTTCAATATCAAACCTTGCCGGATTTGAATTAATGTCGAAAGCAGTCAGTCCCAATTCATATATAAGCATCGGGGAAATCCCTGCAGGTATATACATTATCAGAATAAACGACGGAACAGGTGTGAAGTTTGCTAAACTGGTAGTAACTCGATAGACGCATTTTCATCCTTTTTTCCAAGGGACTGCTCCAAAAAGGGCAGTCCCTTTTTTTATATTAATTCTACCCATCTACCTTCTTACCGTGATAATATTATTAGGAATAACAACATAAATTGATTAGCTTTGCGTAATATTTCTGAATAATTTCAGATGAGTTCCTGATTTATTTGGGAATACAAAATATAAATAAATTGAATTTTTAGAACTCAGCTTATTTTTGTGAGGTACAATATGAAACGTTTAATGTTCTCAGCGATTCTATTACTCGCACTATTTGGAGCTGTGCATCAGGCAAAAGCTACCTGCACACCCGATTTTACTGCCACCACAGTTTCTATGATTGTTAATAAGTGCCCTGTCGAAGTTGACATTTGCTACAAGTGTTCAGTCTTGGGTTTAACTGAGACATGGATAAAAATTGATGATTTCCACGTTCCTGCAGATTGTAATTTTGATCCGCCACTCACTACCAGCGAATTGCTTGCCCGTATATCAATGGAATTTTTTGCAAGCGGAGGTGCTTATCTGGTTCAACTTTGCGGCGGACAGGGACTCCCGCCATGCCAACCGGGGAATCAGGGAATTATTGTACACCAGACAGTTCCACGTTGTATGTATATGCAAAATATTAATGGAATAATGTGGTATTTTATATGCCCGAATGCTCAAACTTGCACTCGAACTTATAAAGTATGTTGGGACCCAATATTAGGTTTAATGAAACTTTGGCTACCACCTGATACTTTAGGTTCGGGAGATACTGATTGTTTGAGTGTTGTGGAACCGGATAGACCAACTCCTGGCAATCAAACTGAATGTTATTTTGTGAATACACCGTGTTCCCCTTAGATTTCAGTTTATAATGAAAAATAAATTATGTGTTTTCTTAAAAAAGAGAGAAATAACATCAAATCAATTGTTGTGCTACCTTTATGCTAAAGCATTGGGGTGAAACGTAATCATCAACCCCACGCTTTAGCGTGGGTTTGATGAAAGGATAAAAACTGCTTATCAACAGACTCTTAGTAAACCAACTGTTGTGTCAAAATATAGGAAAAAAAATCATGAAAAACATAATAATTTTATTATTAAGCATAATTATAAACGGCAATTATGTTTATGCAAAAAATAAATTTGAGTTTACCCCGGTAAACATGTCTTTCGATTTGGTTGAGGCACAAAATAATGTTGTAACTGCTTATGGCACATTCGGCTCTATGTTAATAAGCTATGACAATGCCATAAACTGGGAGCAAATAAGGGTTTTCGAAAAAGGAGGTATTGTTAGGATGTTTTTGGATAATGAAAGAATAACCGCATTCAGCGATTGCGGTGAAATCGGAATTTCTAATGATACCGGCAAAACATGGCAATCTTTTCAAGGAATAAATGATTCTGTCTATGCGGTAATTACCTATCCCAATGGTTACTTCGTCAGGGCGAAAAATAATTTAATGATATTTACAGATAACTTCAAAGAAATAAACAGATACCCGTTATGCTATTCTCCGGCGTGGATTGAGCACGGTTATAGTAATTCAATAACTTTTTTTAACGGGCAATTGATTGCCGAAGTTGATTCTTCGGTTACAGAAGGCTACGTCAATTCTACTTTTTTTTTAAGATTTGATGATAATTTAAAGTTTGTTGATACAATATCCCCAAAAAAATTAAGATTATGTGCCAATTGCTATGGCAGTTATCGAATTACCTCTGATTCAAATTACTTTTATAATGTTGTAGAAAAAAAGATTTATAGAACAAATAATTTCAAGATATGGGAAAAAATTCAAAGTATTAACGATTACTTTGCAAGATTCAAAATAATAAATAATAAGTTTTATTTTATAGAAGTGGGATGGTATGCTGTTTCGACATTAGTAGTTTCATTAAATCAATTAAACTATCCTGATTCAACAAAAAAGGTTACAGGTTTCAGGAATACACAAATATCTGATAGGAGACGCATAAAAGATTTTATTGTGCATAATGGCAAGGTGATTTTCGCAGGTCAAAATAAATTATTAATTGTAATGCCGCTGAGCGATACTGTTTTCAGCTACTATTCGGATAAAAATTTAAATTCTACTTACGCTATTCCTGATAAAGTAAAAGATTCCGTTTATTTGTTTACCGGTGCCACCTATCAAGGATATTATTCCAATTATGTATATAAAACAGATAATAATGGATTGACCTTTCAACCTACTATAGACCCTTTTAATAACGCGGACTTTCTAAAATTTGAAACTTTTTTGTTCAAGCACTACGATTCAAAAGAAAAACTGCTCTATTATGCAGGAACAATGGATGCGTTCACGGAATTAGAACCCGGTGCGTTTATTTCGAGCGACTTGGGGAAAACGTTTAATTATATTAAAACTCCAATGTCAAATAATAGTAACCCAAAAAGCAACCGATTTCCAAATATTCAAAAAAATAATGATAATTTCATTCTGACAGCTAACGGAACAAATTTCATCAAAGATTATACCTTTACCCGTACATATAATAAAAAATTTGAAGAAATTAGCTTTTTCCGAGATTCTAATATGGTAATAAATTACCTTAATTCAAATGATACAAACACATTTTTGTTTCATTGCCTGAATTCATTGGATTCGGCTTATGAAATCAAATATACAACCAACAAAGGACTGAATTGGGAAATCATCAAAAAATATAATAAAAACGATAGTTTACTGTATTATAAGGAAATTGAAATTAACTTTATAAAATATTTATTTGTTGTTAATTTCAGAAAGACCGATTCAGTTTGTACCATTGATGCAATGGATTTAGAAAACAGGAATGTAGGCACTATTTATGAAACTAAGGCAATTTACCGTAAAGACGGTAAAACCCGTTTTTTTGTGGATGAAACTATCAGTATTTGCAGTGACAGCAATACGGTTTACATTTCAAATAACGACACCTTGTTCTATACAAAAAATTTATATGATAAATCTAAATGGGAATACTATTTATTTCCGTATAACGGCAAAATCAAAAGAACATTCAGTAAGTTCGGCGATAGGTTTTATGCATGGTACGTTGATGATATTCATCCATTTAATAATTATTGGTTCAAACTTGTGCCTGATACTCTATCAGTTGTTGAGGCAAAAATCGAAGAAGTGCCGTATTTGTACTTTTTCCCGCCTTATCCGTTGCCTGCCGTCAAGGGCAATGTGAGAGCCATGATTTATTGGGAACCGAAGATTGACATTGATAATGATGAAATCATTGTTACCAATATTTACGGCGGCAAAGTTTCGGGCAGAGAGAACATAACAATAGACAAAAAAACAGCTTACAGCGGATATCTTGTCTGGGACTGCTCGAAGGTCGAAACAGGCATATATTTTATAAATCTTAGGCACGGCTCAACATCAAGAACATTGAAAGTGATAGTGGATTGAGAGATAGAATCTTTGAAAAACTAAGAAAATATGGTTTTAGGACTTGCCTTAAGTAATTTCTTTTGCCTAATGTAGTTCTTTTTCTTAATTTAGGTTTTTTGGATTGCTTAAATTAAGATTAATATGAAAACTTTAATAACCAACATCAATTCTTTGGTTACAGTGAATGCCGGAGCAAATGGATTCAAAGCCGGCAAAGATATGCGGGAAATCGGCGAAATCACCGACGGAGCAATGATTTTCGGCGAGACAATCGAATGGCTCGGCAAGTCCGAAGATGTTGAAAAATTCATTTTAGACAATAATATCAAAATTGACCAAAAGATAAATGGATCCGGAAAGACCATTCTGCCCGGGTTTGTTGATTCGCACACCCATATTGTTTTTGCAGGGAACCGTTCGGAAGAATTTGCTAAGCGTCTGAGAGGCTATACTTACCGGCAGATTGCCGCCGAAGGCGGAGGAATTCTGAGAACTATGACTGCCACCCGTGCCGCTACCGTCGAACAGCTTGTTGAAAAAGGCAGGGAACTTGCCCTCTCGGTAATGGCACACGGTACAACAGCCATCGAAATAAAAAGCGGTTACGGACTGACCACCGAAAGCGAATTGAACCAGCTCAGGGCAATTAAAGCACTCAAAGAAGAATTGCCGCTTGAGATTTCCTCCACTTTTCTCGGAGCACATGATTTTCCGCCAGAATATAAAGACAATCACGATAAATATGTTGGTTTGATTTGCAACGAAATGCTTCCCAAAGTTGCAGGTGAAGGTTTGGCTGAATATTGCGATGCTTTTGTTGACGAAGGATATTATACTTTGGAGCAGTCCGAAAAGATATTCGAAACAGCCAAAACGCTGGGATTAAAAATCCGCGTTCATGCCGATGAACTTGCAAATGTATCAGCCGCATCTCTTGCCGCAAAAGTCGGCGCAGTGTCTGCTGACCATCTGCTTTGTATTTCGGATGAGGGAATAAACGATTTGAAAAATTCAGGGACTATTGCAACACTTTTGCCCGGCACAGCATATTTCATTCGGATGCCTTATGCTCCTGCCCGGAAAATAATTGACAGCGGAGTTGTTACTGCTCTTGCAACAGATTGCAATCCCGGTTCATGTTTTACAGAGAACATGCAGACAATTTTATCTCTTGCAGTAATCAATATGAAAATGACGGCTGAAGAAGCAATCTCTGCGGCAACAATTAACGGAGCGGCGGCTTTAGGAAAATCGGACAGGATGGGAAGTTTAGAACCCGGCAAACTTGCTGATTTTATTATTTTAAATATTCCTTCTTATGTGGATTTATTTTATCATTTTGGCATAAATCATGTTAGGGAAACATGGATAAAGGGAAAGAAAATCTGAATCACAGATTTTTTAAAATGTTAATTATTTGATTGAAGATTCGACTTAATTTATAAAAATGAGATTAATATTTACTAAAAAGACTAAATACGGGCTTTCAAACGAAAAACAAAAATTACTTTTTGTTTTATTTTTCGTTGTTATGACCTTTGGTTTTGGGAATGCTCAGGAATTGCCCAAATGGTCAGACCCTGTAAATATTAGCAATCTGAATAGTTCTGAAGATGATTTTGCTCCTTCATGGAATCAATTCGAAAATCTTCTCTATTTTAACTCATCCAAAAGCGGATATTCGAAATTCTACTTTGCAAAATATCTTGGTGACGGAAAATTCTCAGACCCCGAACTCGTTCCCGGAGATTTGAACCAGCCCTCGAATAACCAATCCTATATTTCATTTTTTTCAGAAGAAAAAGCTTACCTCTCTTCATACCGTCAGGGCGATTATCGTTCTTACATGAATATTTTCCAAACAACCCGAAAAAAGAAGTCATGGACAAAACCTTTAATAGCAGATAGTTTGGGTTACGATACCTTTGTCAGCCAACCGACCATTTCGCCTGATGGCACGTTTATGGTTTTTGTCAATACAATTTCTTCGGAGCATAAGGATACAGACCTCTGGATGGCATTTCCGAAGGATAACGGCACTTGGGGTGCAATATCTCCCATAAATGAACTGAATACAACAGGAAACGAAATAACTCCCTTCCTTGCCGACAAGGATACCCTGTATTTTTCATCGGACGGTCAGGAAGGTCCCGGAGGATTTGACATATACTATTCTGTCAAAAAGCAAGGTGTCTGGCAAAAGCCGATTCCCGTAGTGGAAATAAATTCGAAATTCGATGAATCTGATTTTGTTATCCTGCCAACTCAGGAAGCAATTTTTTCTTCAGACCGACTTGGAACCAAAGGAAAACTTGATTTGTTCATTGCCACCAAAGAAAAACCACAAATAAAGCAGGAAGAATACGTTCCTCCTGCGGAACTGAGTATTGCTTCTCAGGTATCTGCAATCAGAACAAATACGGAGCTGAACTACCGTTTAATGCCGATTATTCCGGTTTATTTTCCTGAAATCAGTAACAACCATTTTATGCTCTCGAATGAGTTTGCATATTCAGTTATAGAACCAAGCATTGACTCAATTCTGATATTCTCACTACCAATTATCGCCAAAAGGACCAAAGAATTTAAAAATTCAGTTTTAAAGATTATTCCCATCTATCAGGATGAATCCCAAGAAGACAATATTACGGAAACAGCACGGAAAATTTCCAAATATCTGATTGATGACTGGAGTATTCCAAAAGATAAAATCAGCATTATTCCGCCTGCTCAGAATAAAGATTTCACCTATGGTAATGCCGAAGGTTCGGCAATTATTTTTGAAGCTGACAGTTCAGCTCTTTTTGAACCACTATCTTTAGGAAGATCTTCTGTAACATTAGATCCTCCTGTTCTTGATATTTCAGTAAATGCACGTCCTGCTGGTATTATCAAAAAATGGGAGTGCAATCTTTTCATTAACAATAAATATATCAAAGTAATTGCCCAGGGAAATACACTGCCGGGGAATTTTTCTGTTGATTTGAATCCGATTAAAAACGATTTGACCGATGCCGATTCATTAATAATCAATTTCACAACAACCGACACACTAAACCGTACAACTTACAAAAGCTCAATGCTCAACCTTGCTCATTCGGTGAATAAGTCGAAAGAATTCAAGAAAATCGAAAATAAAACTTATGATGATTTCTATTTGTTTTTCATCATTGACAATTTAGATAAAAATATGAATCATTTGAAAACATCTATCGAAATGATTTCCGAAAGCGGCACATATTCCAAGTCTGTTTTAATTTCGTGTTTCTCAAAAAATCTTGTGAAGGCTGGCGATGAGCTGTCGGCTATTTTAACAAAAAATATTTCAGATAATAGAATCAAGATTTCAACATCCCTTGATGAATATAAAGAATCATTGCCATTCAGTAAAAAGTACTCGGAAAATATTATCAGAATCCGAATAGAAAAACCGATTCAAAACTAATTATTGAGTAAATAAATTTATTATTTCATATTTTTTTGTAAATTTGCAATGGTAATTTTTCATTTTTAAATATTTACACAAATCCACTTTTCAGGAGGTGTAAGGTGAAGAAAATTGGTTTACTTTACGGCATGGAGCAAACCTTTCCGTTTGCTCTTTTAGACAATATAAACAATAGAAAAATCAAAGGCTGGGCGGCTGAATTCCTGAATATCGGGAGTATATCCATGAACCATGTGTTTGACTATCGGGTCATATTGGACAGGGTTTCGCACGAAGTACCCTACTTTCGCTCAATTTTGAAAAAAGCCTTCATTGAGGGTGTCAGCGTTGTCAACAATCCTTTTAATTGTTGTGCTTTCGATAATTTCTTCAATGCAGAGCTTGGAAAAAAAGTCGGAGTTAACGTTCCGAAAACTGCTGTCATCCCAACGAAACTTCATCCTCCGGGAACAAACTCGGATTCGATGAAAAATCTGATGTATCCTTTGAACTGGGAAGAAATATTCGATTATATCGGTTTCCCTGCCTACATCAAATCAAATATGGCAGTTTCGGGAAACAGCACCTATAAAGTATATAATCCTCATGAGTTTTTTGCCGCTTACGACTTTACAGGCACAAAAATCATGATTTTGCAGGAGAGCATCGAATACCAGGAATTTTTCAGATGTTATATTATCGGGGGAAAAGAAGTACGGATTGTTCGATATGACCCTGTCAAACCTCATCATCACCGTTATTCCAAAGTACCTTTGAGTATTGATGAAAAGCTGAAAACCGATATAGAAACAACTTGTAAAAAAGTTGTAAATGCACTTGGATTCGAATTTAATGCTGTGGATATTGCAGTTCATAAAGGTATTCCATACACAATTGATTTCCTGAATCCTGTTCCAAAGCTGGACAAAGCCTATATGGCAGGAGATGATTATAACTGGATAGTGAATACTACTGCAGAATTTTTAATCGAACTTGCCAAAGCCAAACCAAGAAAGTTTAATAATTTTAGACTGGCTGAATTTATTTCTGAGAGCATAGAGCCTGAAGAAAACACTAAAGAAGTTAAAAAGAAAAAATAGATGACTGAAAAAGAAACTCCGCTATTAAGACAATATAACCAAATTAAGAAAAAGCATCCCGATACGGTTTTGCTTTTTCGGCTTGGTGATTTTTACGAAACTTTTAATGAGGATGCCGAAATTGCATCAAAAGTCTGCGGACTTACACTTACTAAAAGAAATAACGGAGCCGCGGCGAGTATGCCTCTTGCGGGTTTTCCGCACCATCAGCTTGATGCCTCCTACCCAAACTTGTTCGGGCAGGCTACCGTGTGGCGGTCTGCGAACAGCTCGAAGACCCAAAACAAGCCCGCGGGATTGTCCGGCGTGGTGTTGTCGAAATTGTTACCCCCGGAGTTGCACTTTACGACAAGCTTTTGGAAACAAAGCGGAATAATTATGTAGCTTCGGTTTACATTGGTGCTTCGGGCAAAACTGATGCTCTGGTTGGTTTGTCCTATTCTGATGTTTCAACAGGAGAATTCTATTCGGGCGAAGTCTATCTCCGTCAGCTTATTGAAGTTCTCGAAGGAATTACGCCTAACGAAATATTAATCAGCAAGGAACAGAAGAATCAACTTACTGAAGAAATTGCAAAACTTTCGTACAAACCGGCAGTTACAAAACTCGAGCCGTGGATTTTCGATATTCAGTTCGGTAGAGAAGCTCTGTTAGGTCATTTCAAAACCCACAATTTGAAGGGCTTTGGAATGGAAGATTTTTCGGCAGGACTTGCCGCCGCAGGAGCTGTACTTTACTACATCAAGGAAACTCAGAACAATCAGCTTGCTCAAATAAATAAAATCGGTGTTTTTGACCAAAGCGACTATATGCCTTTGGATTTTGCAACGCGAAGAAATCTTGAAATCACTTTTTCTTATGCTGATGGTTCAAACGAAGGAACACTGATTTCAATACTCGACAAAACTTGTTCGCCAATGGGGAGCAGGCTTTTCAAAAAATGGATAACTAGACCATTGAGAAATCTTGAAATAATCAGCCAAAGGCTCTCGGTGGTTAAATCGCTTATTGAACACAGTAATTCAAGAGTTGAATTGAGAAATTCGCTCAAATCAACAGGCGACTTGGAAAGGCTGATTGCTAAAGTCTGTGCCGGAAGAGCTAACCCACGGGATTTGCTCTCTTTAAAAAACGGTTTACAGCAAATTCCCGTTATGAAAGAGATTCTCTCTTCCACCGATTGCGAGGAACTGCACAGTATTTCCGGCAAAATGAATCCACTCGAAAAAACCGTCGAACTGATTCATAACAGCATTGTTGAAGACCCTTCGGTGCAACTTGGAACCGGAAACGTTTTCAAACAGGGTGTTTCTGCTCAGCTTGATGAATACATTGATGCAAAACATTCCGGTAAACAATGGATTTCGGAATATCAGGAAACCGAAAGGAGCAAATCGGGCATTCCTTCGCTGAAAGTAGGCTTCACAAGTGTTTTCGGATATTATATTGAGATTACGAGAACCCACAAAGATAAAGTTCCCGAAAACTACGAAAGAAAGCAAACATTAACAAATGCAGAACGTTACACAACTCCCGAACTGAAGCAGATTGAAACTAAAATCCTTTCTGCAGAAGATAATATCGGCGAACTTGAAAAAACCTTGTTTTCTGAGTTATTAATCAAAATTTCGCTTTTTGCAGGTTCAATCCAGGAAAATGCGATGCTCATTGCTTCTTTGGATTGTCTCCAAAGCTTTGCTGAAGCTTCGGTTGAGTATGGTTACTGCTTCCCTCAGATTGACGAATCCGAAGTTCTTGAAATCATTGACGGTCGGCATCCTGTGGTCGAAAGAGTTCTTCAGTTCGGTGAAAAATTCTTTCCGAATTCAACCATGCTCGACACTCAAGGTGAGCAAATTCATATTATAACAGGTCCGAATATGTCCGGTAAATCGTGCTATCTGCGTCAGGTAGCCCTGATTGTACTTCTTGCACAAATCGGGTGCTATGTCCCTGCAAAATCGGCAAGGATTGGTCTGGTGGACCGTATTTTTACGCGTGTGGGTGCTCAGGACAACATCACATCGGGCGAAAGTACTTTCCTTGTTGAAATGCAGGAAGCCGCCAACATAATCAACAATGCAACTCAGAAAAGTCTTATACTTCTTGATGAAGTCGGCAGGGGAACCGCCACTTTCGACGGTATTTCGATTGCGTGGGCAATTGCCGAATATCTGCATGATTCAATCGGAGCAAAGACCTTGTTTGCTACCCATTACCATGAATTGAACGACCTTGCAACTCGGTACGAGAATATTGCCAACTATCAGGTGGAAGTAATCGAAAAGGACGGCAAAGTGATTTTCTCGCATAAGGTCAAATCCGGTGCCAGCGACCACTCATTCGGTATTCACGTTGCACAGATGGCAGGCTTGCCTCATGACGTAATCGAAAGAGCTGGAATCATAATGAAAACCCTTGAAGCAAGCTCAAAAACTGACGATAAAGATGATTCCCTTCAGACGAAAATATTTGATGTTAAGCAAATAGAAACACATAAAAACAAGCGGGTTCCCGAACAGCTTGCCATTTTCGAAATCAGGGACGACGCAATCCGCGAACGAATCGGCAGTCTCGATTTGAACAACATCACTCCCGTTCAGGCTCTTCAAATTCTTTATGAAATTAAAAAAGAAGTGAAGAAGTAGAGAAAAAAAAATTAGAAATCAGTTTTTTTTTATTGTGAATGTCCATTTTTCTCCAAAAAACAGAAATATATTCATTCACAACAATCAGCTTGATAATGTGTGTGCATCAGGATAATTTCAAAAGAATATGAAACAGCCCAAAAATAATTTCAATTATTTTCATTTTTGTGTGAGACGTTTTTGCGTTTCATAAATTATGATATGAAATTATTTTCACTTGAAAAAAATACTTCTTTGTAAATGAAATAATTTAGTTTAACTTTGTATAATTGTTCTAATGTTTTTTCATAAGCAAAAAGGGATTAGTTAACATCAAAACATATTTCATTAGCCGCAATGCCAAATAAAAAGGCTGAACTATTCTTGTTATTCTAAATATTTTCATTCAGTCGGTTCAAAAGCATAAACTAAACAAGAGCAACCAACCAAACGACTAACCCAAAAGTTATGTTGAATTTTGGGAATAATAGAATATTTGATAACTAAAACCAGAAAGAATTTATGAAAAAGATGATTTTGCTAATTTTTGTATCCATTTTTAATTTTTACTCAGCCAGTTCTGTCAACTGGGAGTCTATAACTGACGAACCATGTTCAGCAACACAGTATCAAACAGAATGGGGGTCTCCAATTGAATTTAAACTCTGTATGTCTGCTCTGTGCGACAGGTGCTGTTATACTTTAATTTATTATGACCGATGGATCGGAATTCCTGCAATTAATAACGAAATATTTGTTGCCGGTTTGTTTCACGATGGAAACTCTTGCTGTGACGAGTATAGTGATGAAGCCGTAGTTGAAGAATTTTTCAAACAATTGTTTTATAACAAATCAATAGAAAATAACAATTATTACAATCTTGTAAATCCTACCGAAGCAGAGTACGTGTTATCTTGGTTCAGCGTTAAAGGAAAATGTAAAATAAATGAGGAAGAATTATGTGGGACTACATGCTGTAGTACACCAATTAAAATGTATTTCACAGAAAACAATGAAATTCATACAGTAACTTCAATAACAATTGGATCCATAGAAAAAGTTACCTATCCAAGTTGTGGTCCTCCACAAGAGGATTGCCAACCTGATTGTTCCGTCCATAATAAAGGTATTGTTCCTTTACTTTGTCCTATCCCATGCGACCTCGGAGAATGGTCAAGTGAGAAGGTGGAGACAATTAATGTTGTTGAATGTCCTGAATGCCAAATTCAATTTAAATACCTAACAAGAACTACTTCTGGTTGCCAACCAACCGAATATAATGATTATAGAATTTTAGAGTGGGAAAAAATTAATTGCGACGAATGCCCTCTACCAAATGAAGCAGATTATTTAGGTACTGTTATTTCTTGGTTATTATATAACGGCGGTTTACCACTACCTACGAATGGAGATTGCTTGTATAATTACAGAGTGATAAATAGTCTATGTTGGCAATTTGTAAATAACAGAGCTATATATTGCGATGAAACAAAATGTTGCATTAAGTATTATAAAATTTGTAGAGAATGGAATACTTCTATTCCTGATTGGCAAACCAGATGGTATGATATTACACCACCTGGACAAACCGAACAATGTACTCCGCCATGTATAAAACTGTGTAATCCTATACCAAATTAATGGAGAAGATTTAATGAAATTGCTTTCTTTAATACTTATTTTTTTTCTTCAAATCATGAATCTTTGTTTTTCACAGAATTCGAAATGGCAAACTATCGATTCTGTAAGGTATTATCATAATAGCTCTCCTTATATGTCTGCCTATTTCTTTAAGGCAATAGATTGTTTTGATGTCAATAATTGTGTTGCTATCGGAAATTTGTATGGCTCATATCCATGGAATAGAGTTACAACAAATGGCGGTTTAACATGGGAAACGACATTAAGGGATACATTCAAATTTGATACCAAGGATTCTGTTTGGTATTTCCCAGCACCTGCAAGTGCCATTGCTTACCCAAGTAAGAACTTATGTATTATTGCCTGCGACTCAGGTTATTTTTGGCGGTCAACCGATAATTGTCAGACATGGAGAAAAGGTAAAGTAAATGTTAAATCAAAATACACATTGAAAAAAATTTGTTTTTATAACGATAAGAAAGGTGCCGTTATTGACGATGAAGAATTGTTCTTAACAACAAACGGAGGTATTGATTGGGAAAAAGCAATAATAAATTATCCGGATAGCATTAAGCCAATATCTGTTGATGAAGTATCAATCATTAATGAAAATCTAATTTATGTGATTTTACAATGTTATGTTTACGATGAAATAGCTAAAAAACTTATTTTCAAATATACAAGATTTTACTTTTCAACTGATTTTGGCAAAAATTGGGATTTTTATGAACCCGATATGTATAGACCATATAAAGTAAAATTTATTAATGAAAAAACAGGCTGGGCACTTGCAATCAGACTGGCAGACAGTACTAACCTTTTTTACAGCCATGTGATATATCGTACAGATGATGGAGGTAAATCGTGGTTTAAACAACTGGATTCAGTGTCGTTCCCCAATCCAATTTGGCTTATAAGCATTCATTTCACTGATAGTTTGAATGGTTTGGCATTGGGTTATTGGTATAAATTGTGGCGAACCACCGACGGAGGCAGACATTGGAATCTTGATAACGAATATTTTAAAAGAGCAACCAAGGGTTATCTTATTGATATATTTTTGTTGAATCCTGATTCGTTTTTCGGAGTTGTTGCTGATGATAATGCTTACATTTACAAATATGATAATTCTACTTCAGTTGATGAATACATTTTTCGGAAGGAGGGTGAATGGCTTTTGCAAATCATCCCAAATCCTGCTGAAGAATTTATAGAAATTTCTAATATCAACCCCACGCTTCAGCGTGGGGTTGCCCGAAATACAGACATTCGCATCTTCAATGTCTTTGGAGAAGTTGTATCCACTCCCAAGAACCTCACCCCCGACCCCTCACCTAATAGTAGAGGGGAGGTAAGAATTGACGTTTCTGGTTTGCCGTCGGGAGTTTATTTTGTAAGAGTGGGGGATAAAGTTGGGAAGTTTGTAAAAATATAATATTTATACTCTTATTTTATAGCAATAAATAATCATTATTTTCGTTTTTTCTTGTGTTCGTTCTTTGATATGATAGTTTGTCAACCTCACCCCGTCCCTCTCCATGCTTGGAGAGGGCGATAAGATTTGCATCTTTTGCATCATTTTACATCCAAAGATGCAATGGGTCAACTCTCGCTATTTGAAATAATATCAATAGGTTATGCGAAAAAGAATTGCATCTTTTACAATATTTTTTTTGATGATGCAATGCAAATTGGGAGATGAAAAGAAAAATTGCTCCAGAGGAGCACACTGCTTGTAGAAAATCGAACCATATATTTTTAAAGCTCCGTAGGAGCGACCTGTTTTATCACACTAAATTTTCAACTGTCCGCTCCTACGGAGCTTGATGTTGAAAATGTTTTGGTTTTTCTACAAACAGGTTGTTCCTACGGAACACAAGACATCATCCGTTGAAATCAACCAAAAATTTGCATCTTTTGCATCTTTTTACATCCAAAGATGCAATTGCTAAAAACTCGTTATTTGAAATTATATCAATAGGTTATGCGAAAAAGAATTGCATCTTTTACAATATTTTTTTTGAGGATGCAATGCAAATTGGGAGATGAAAAGAAAAATTGCTCCAGAGGAGCACACTGCTTGTAGAAAATCGAACCATATATTTTTAAAGCTCCGTAGGAGCGACCTGTTTTATCACACTAAATTTTCAACTGTCCGCTCCTACGGAGCTTGATGTTGAAAATGTTTTGGTTTTTCTACAAATAGGTTGTTCCTACGGAACACAAGAAATCATCCGTTGAAATCAACCAAAGATTTGCATCTTTTGCATCTTTTTGCATACAATGATGCAATCGGTCAGAATTCGTTATTAGCAATAATTTCAATAGGTTATGCGAAAAAGAATTGCATATTTTACAATATTTTATTTGATGATGCAATGCAAATTGGGAGATGAAAAGAAAAATTGCTCCAGAGGAGCA
>CAZSHX010000075.1:11504-24017 GCA_964606895.1 uncultured Hyphomicrobiales bacterium | reverse complement strand
TTGGACTTAACGAAAATATATTACGTGGATATTGGAGAGTTAGGGATTAATTATTTATTGACAAAGCCAGTTTAATTCTTTGCTGATAAGGTGAATGGGGAAGAGGGTCAGTGGAATATCTTCTCTTTCCTCTTTCAACATTAAAAGGCTAAACGATTTACCAAAGAAAAAAATATTAATATTCAAAATCAACAGCTTTGGATTCTTCACGTACCAATTTAATAAAATCTGCGGCTTTTTGGTGATCCGGATGTGCTATGTAGGTATCCAAATCATCCCATGTGTTGAATTTAGATATTAATAGGACATCTGCGGCACGCTCGGCTTCTCTTTGATTAAGATGAATCTCGTAAAATTTGATTTCCTTGATTTTTCGGGGAAGAGCATCAAGAATATCTTTGATTTTTTTTGCGTTTTCTGCTTTTGTAGCTCCCTCTGCGAAGTCCAAAAGTCTGAACATAACATAATGGTTAATCATATAATATCTCTTTCTGTTTGAATAATTTGAGGGCGCTTCTTCTACAATTTCATTTGTATAAAAACGCCCCTGTTAAATAAAGTATTTTATAATATACTTTTAAATTATTTCATAATTACAAGTTTCCTCGTTAGGTCCTGTTTTCCGTCAACGAAGAATACAACGTTATAAACACCTGAAGTTAAATCACTTGCAGAAAAAGTTGCGTTGCCGTATTCATTAAAACTCAATGATTTATCCATCATAAGCTTTACTTGTTCACCAAGTATATTATAAACTCTGATCTGAACATCAGCAGGTTTTTCAGTTAGCAATTTGACCGAAATATTTGCAAAATCAGAAACAGGATTGGGATAAATTTTGGTTTCGAGCAAACTGCCCTTTTCTGTGATTCTATCCTCTTCCACATTCACAACAGTTTCGAATCCGGCAACTTTGTAAATATTCCCTCCGTAATCCGAAACCCAAAAGTTTTGGTCACGTGGGTCATAATCAGCACCTCTTGCATTTATATTACCATCAAGACTTTCAAGTTTCATGCTGGATACTTCTGCAGAAAGATTATTTTTATCAATTCGCATCAAATATGCCGCATTCAATAAGCCGCCATTCGGGAAGTCTGTACAAACCTGATATACATACTGAGAGCCATCGTAGCAAAGCCCGCGGGGTCCGTATGTTTTCTGGTATGGATTAGGAAATTTTGATATGACCGCTCCATTTTGAGTAGAAACAAGATATAATTCTCGTTCGCCAAGGTCATTTTTAAAATCTCTGTCGCCGCAAAGCAAATTGCCGTCCACAAGCTCTAAGCCAATCGGATAATACAATCCGGGACTTTTAAACTGGCGAATGGATTTACCTGTTGTATCAACAACAAGAATCATTCCGCCATTGCCCTGAGTGCTGTTCATACGATGAATATAAACAGTTCCGTTCGTTCTATCAATTGTTAAATCAGAATATAAACTGTCTCCGGGAAGGGTGAATTCCTTTTCCTTAACAAAATTATCTGCATTCAATTTGGTTAGCTTATTAGTCTGGAAACTGGTTGACCACAAACCATTTTTTCCGTCATATGCGATACCGTAAGGAATAAAGCTTACACCGCCCATTTTAAGAATGGAACCAACATCAATGAGCATAATTGTAAATGTATTTGAAATTCTAACCTGACTTGGGTCTGCGACTGATGAAATTCTTACTCTTCCATTTATTGTTGGTCTATTGGGTATAATCCATCTGAGATTTTTACCTTGAACATTATCAGCTATTTTATTCCATGTTAAACCGTCATTTGCAGAGTATTCGACCGTTACTGGTGGAGTAAAACCATACCATGAGACAACCTGAGGAGTTCCGCTTGTATAAAGCTCACCACCGGTTGGAGCGACGATTTCAGGGGATGTTATAACAGCTGATGTTACATCAACTTGCCACATTGACCTGCCGTGAGTTGCCGCCCTTAGCGGAATTGATTCCTGACCAATATAATAGTCATTAAATTCCAAATCAGTTACAGGACTTCTTGACAAACCTCTTCCATAGGGGAACCATGAGTTGCCGCCATCAAATGTTGCAAAAACCCCAATGTCTGTACCGATAAATATCATATCTTCGTTCAGGGGATGAATGGCAACTGTATTGGTAGGAACATCAGGCAAACCCTCGCTTATGTTTTTCCAAGACTTTCCTGCGTCGGTAGTTTTGAACACATGGGGAACTCCGAAACCGGAATATACTACGATGCATGTCTTTTTATCAACTCTGGAAAATGCAAAATCCCTTACCCAACGATTAACAAGTCCATTTCCTGTAACTTCGGTCCATTTTGTACCACCATCAGTCGAGAATATAACCTCACCGATTTCGGTGCCTGCTACAATATATGTGCCATCCACAGGAGATGCGGCAACAGCCATATAGCGTCCCTGAGTATAACTCGGAGAAATCACATCCCAACTGTCTCCATTATCGTAAGATGCATAAAGGTTTTTTCTGCCGTGATAGAGCATATAACTATCATTTGGATCCATTACAAGAGGCGGATCCCAAACACTTTCCGCTAAATTAAGACCTTTGGTCAGATAAGAAAAATTTCCGGTTTTTAAGTCAAGTTTAAAAGGTGCTATACCACCGCTTGGAGTTGTTTCACCATAGATAATATTAGGATTGGAATAATCCACAATAGTTCTGAACCCGTCTCCTCCGGCAACTCTTTGCCATTGGTTCTGGGTGGCATTACTTCCAAGTGTTCCGTTGTCCTGTGTACCTCCAAAGGTTATATTCTCTTTGGTCATATCAATTGCCAGAGAATAAAACTGCGAAACCTGAAGATTATTATTTATTACAGACCAATTCAACCCTGCATCATTACTTTGGTACATACCTCCGTCATTACCGGCATAAACATTATTTGGATTTAATGGATTGAAGCAAGCATGATGCTGGTCCACATGAACCGAACCACCGGAATAACCATTAGTTACATTTGTCCAGCTTGTTCCGTTTATGGTTCTGAAAATATCTATTCCGCCGGCAAGAGCTACATTAGGGCTTGTCGGATGAACAACAATATAGTTGTCATAAAATCCCTGCCCGTTGAAAAACGCATCAGAACCTTTATAAACTGTAACCCAGCCCTTTCCGTGGTCTGTCGAACGATAGATAGTTCCAATTCCCATTATTTCCATTAGTGCATAAGCAATATCAGGATTAGAAGGAGCAAACTGCACAGAAACTCTACCAATACCTGATTCTAATCCGGTATTTCTGGCAACAAATGTTTTTCCTGTGTCATTAGAGAAGTATATTCCGCCTCCGGTAACTCCAATTAAAATTTCACTTTCATTACTAATATTTATCGAAACATCCGAAACAGTGCCTTCATAAGTCTTTTCCCATGTTTCTCCGGCATCGGTTGACCTATAAAAACCTTGTGCTCTTTTGGTAGCACCTGCAAGAATTAAATTTGAATTTCTTGGATGGACCCAAACTTTGGAAAACGCACCGACTGATGTCAACCCGATTACTTTCCATGTTTTACCTTCATCTGTGGTTTTGTACATTCCTGAACCCAAATAGGCATTGCCGCCCATAACGGCTTCGCCTGTTCCTGCATAAAGGATTTCGGGAGCATTCATATCAATTGCTAAAGAACCAAAAGCAATAGCATTTTCAAAATCGAAAATCGGTTCCCAGTTAGCTCCGAAATCTGTACTTTTCCAAACGCCTCCAGCCGCGGCACCAATGTAGATTGTACCATTTTTGGTCGGATGACAAACAATAGATTTGATTCTTCCGCCAATGCTGAAAGGTCCTATATTTTTCCATTCAGGCTGTTGGGCAAGCATTAATGAAGATGAATTCTTTTCAAACTTCATTTTTTCTAATTGGTTAAATGCCTTAATGCGAGCACCCTCAGGAATTTCTGTTCCGGGATAAGCCCTTTGTTTATTGAAATAAATTTCGCGTTTCATCGAATTTTTGTGCGAGACTTTTTCAATCTGCTCCTTCTCGTTAAAAATAACGTCCTTATTGTTTCCCTGAGCCATTAAAAATGGTCCGGAAATCAAAAAGAAAATCATAAGTAGTCTGAAAATTTTCATTTTTGTGCCCTCTATTTATATAAATTAATTTCTTTCAAATATCAAAACGTATATAAGAGTAAAATAATATCATTTAAGTTACAAATTATTTAATAATTTGCAAAGTTTTTTATAATAATTTTGTTAAAAATTAAAAAAATATTTTGGAAAATTTGAAATGATAGTCAAAAATATCAAAAATACTATAAATTTTCAGTTACTGAAACTTCTGAGAAGTCCGGATGATTTCAGCCCATTATCATTATCTGAAGAATCTGATGCATATCTTACTTCTCAAATTTTTGGAAATAAATATTCAATTGATGAATCAATTCCCATTTTTGTGAAGCCTAACAAATCGCCGTCAGATTTCGATTATGTCGAGCATTATCAGAAAGATGCAGAAGAATTCGATTATTTTGAAGAAAGAAAAGGCGGAACCTTAGAAGAAGAAAAAAGAGTTCATGAATTCATTCGCAGTCAGATTCCAAAATCTTCTGATTCAATTCTCGATGTAGGATGTGGCAGGGCATGGGTTGCCGAATATTTCGCTCAAACAAACAAATTTGTATGTTCAATGGACATTTCCCTTGTTAACGTTCAAAAAGCTTTGAATCTTTATCCATTCGAAAATCATGTTGGAGTTGTTGCCGACGTTTATCATTTACCATTTGCCGAAAATTCTTTCGACATCATTATCGCTTCTGAAATAATTGAACATGTAATGAATCCTGAAGGGTTGGTCAATTCTTTGATTAGATGCCTGAAACCTTCGGGCAGACTGATTATCTCAACTCCCTACAAGGAAAAACTGACTTACAGCCTTTGTATCCACTGCAACCAAAAGACTCCTCACAATGCTCACATTCATTCTTTCGATGAAAATAAACTTGAAAGTTTCACCGAAAAGAAGAATGTTGATTTTTCATTTTTTACTTTTGGGAATAAAGCTCTGATTCTTCTTAGGACTCATGTTCTATTGAAATATCTTCCTTTTACATTATGGAAAGCAATAGATAAATTTGCAAATCTTTTAATTAACAAACCTGCCCACATTGTAGTAGTTTACAAAAAAGATGAATAACAACAAACATATATCATTAGCTATAATATCTTTTTTCGCAATTCTTGTTCTTCTGAAAATTGCGGCAACAGAAATTCAACCCTGGGACGAAGGTCTTTTTGCCATACGGGCAAAAAGCATTTTGCAGTTTGGAACAGTTTGGGACCAAACGGCTCATTCTCCGGGCGGACTTTATTCGGCTACCTATCCTCCACTTACAGTTTGGGCGATTGCCGGAGCCATGAAAATTTTTGGAACTACTGCATTTGCGATTCGGCTATTTTCTGCAGTTTGCTCGATTGCCTCAGTATTCCTGTTCTTCGCAGTTGCCCGGAAATTTTTGAATAACGAAAAATCGCTTGCCTTAACCCTTTTGCTGACGGGAACAACAGTTTGGAATCTGTTTTCGAGGCAGGGAATGACGGACGTTCCATTGAATTTTTTCATACTTTTATCTTTTTATTCCATTATTCTTTTGAGTGAGGAAAACGGAAAGAAAAATGTAATTTGGTCAGGCTTGTTTGCATTGGCTTTTGGTTTGGGACTTATGACCAAAATTGTTGTTTCTTTCATTCCTGTTTTATTTGTGTTGATATTCATTTTTAATGAAAATGATTTTAAAAAGAAAATCTTGCTTGTTTTGGCTGTTTTTGCTGGACTTGCAATCGCTCTCCCCTGGCATATTTACATGTATCAGATTCATGGATGGCAATTTCTGAAAGCATTTATTGCTCCTCATCTTTATTCAGCAGTGGAGAACAATGAATCCCGATTGAATTTCCTCTACTACTTCAATCAGCTTGTTATTGCAAATCCTTTTATTTCAATTAGTTTTATTGCTGTATTTTATTATCGGAGAGATTTCAGGAGTCAAATCAGAAATTTCTCTAACTTGGAAAAATACATATTTCTGACTGTTTTGATTTGGTTCGTCTTTGGATTTGTGATTTTCACAATCGCGCTTACGAAGCTTAGTCACTACTGCCTCTATATTCTCTTTCCGGCTATGCTTTTATGCGGAAAATTTTACTCCATGAGGAAAACACTTTTGAAAAGTCCGAGAGAAACATGGATTGTGCTTTCGATACTTGTCATTTCAACAATCTGGTCCTTCGGTTGGGCGTTGAGACAAGATATGAAAAGCATAATGGCTTTTCACTTTTCATCGTTTACCATAGCTTTCCTGATTATAGTTATTTCCTTGATTTTAATTGGTTTTCTTGCAAAAAATTCCTCTCTCGATAAATTCGCAGGGCAGACACTTCAGCGATTAAGCTTTGTATTCATTATACTAATCCTTGTTAGGATGTTTTTCATTAATGCCTTTATTCCTAACGGCGAAGTTTCAGGCGGTATGAAAACTGCATTCGTTTTGGAGCAGGTGGACGGCAAATCTTTTGTTTACCTGTTTCATTCGCACAACGGTTCCGACACTCTCAATCCTCAACTGGCTTGGTATTCCAAGGGTTGGATTACGGGCTGGAGAAAAGGAAAAACTTTTGTACCGATTGGAATGCCCGAAAACAGGGTCAGTTTTAAAATACTGAGGAATATTGACAAATACACTGATGATATTATTATTTATTATATGCCCCAAAATATATATATGGCTCAGGCAACTGCCCGAGACATCATGGAAACCCGACCTTTGCTTGAGCAATCAGGGAGATACCTGATATTTGGCAAAAAGCGATGGGACAGAAGAAAAGGCAAAATTTTGTAGATAATGTTAGAAGGTTGAAAAATTGTTATTTTAACCCATTGTAAAATCCATAGAAAAAAAAATGTCATTAAACAGCAAAAATAAGTCTTAAGATGTCAGACCATTTGGTGAATTCGATAAGTCTATAACCTAACAAGGTACCAAATCCAATTAGAGTGAAACCGGCAAATTTTTGAATCTTGAACGCCATCTTGTCTGACATTTTGGATTTGTAGTGGTCAATGGTTTTTACAACGGCATAAATCCAAATCACGTTGCCAAGACCAAAACCGACAGCGTAAGAAATTCTTCCGAGTGAAGTATTCTCGATTAGACCAAATTTTTGCATTTGCACTGAAAGATATGCAATGGAAGTTATAAAAGTAGGATTGGCAATATTTGCCAAAGCAACAGCCATTCCCAAAAAGAAAGGTCCTTTTGAAGAAAGAAACTGAAGTTTTTTGTTTTTTTCAGCCAGTGGGTCTGTATTTTGAGAAAGAACAGCTTGTTTTGATTTCAAATGAGTGAAGCCGTAAACAAGAATTCCAAAAACAATCAGAATCTGTATGGAAAGGACTACTAAAGGATATTCGACAGCAAAAGTATCAAAAATCATCATTGCCGCCGAAGTAGCAAAAACAGCACATAAGCAGTAGAGAAAATCTATGACACCGGTTCCTAACCCTACAAGACTGCCCTCACGGACACCCTTATTTAGGCTGGTTTTAATGGCAGTTACGGCAACAGGCCCCGGAAGTATGGCAAGAACTATGCCCAGAATAGCTCCTGCAAGCAAAGAAACAATCATAACTCCCTCGAAATAATTGGTAAAACTATAATATTTATCAAATTTAATTCCGTTCTATTCAACAAAAGCACAAAAAACTAAGACAAAAAATAAAAGTGTGCAATTTTCTACACACTCAATCTACAAAAATATTTTTACATGACAAACAAATTTTTCAACTTTTGTTGATTGAAATAAATTTTTATCGTTCAACTAAAAAATAATTTTATTATTTCTGAGGATTTTTTTTTAATTTTAATTTTGAAATATTTGTAACCTTGAAATATAATTGTAAAACGTGAAAAAGGTACACTCATTTCAACAAAATTATTTAATAAATAAGTGTTAAATAAAGAAATATCAAGAAGATGTACACATTTAAAACGATAGGAATTCCAATGGAACACAAAAAATTTCAGTTTACTGATATAGAAATTAATAAAATGGCAAGAAGGTTCAAAATTCTATCCGAACCATCGAGGCTGAAAATATTGAGGTCATTGCATTCAGGCGAGAAATGCGTTACTGATATTATTGAATCAACAGGCCTGCTCCAGGCAAATGTATCAAAACAACTGAGAATACTGGAAGAAGACAACATTGTCGTTTGCAGACCTCAAGGATTGCAAAGATTTTATAGAATAGTTGATACAACTATTGCCGGAATTTGTTCCAAAGTTTGTTCAACCGAGAAATAATCAAAATCAATGTTAAAACGAATTATATTTTTTTACCGTTCAGCCTGGGTTGTTTATTATTCGATTTACTATTCACTGGTAATCATTTTTTCGAAAACTTTCAACAGGAAAAATTTTAATTTTTATAAGATTTACAAAGCCTGGTCTGGGCATGTACTTAAATCAAGTCATGTTAGGCTTGAAGTTATAGGCAAAGAGAATCTTGACAAAAACAGTAAGTATGTTTTTATATCCAATCATTCGAGTTTATTCGATATACCCGTTATATTTCAAGGACTTGAACACGATATTAGAATAATGTACAAAAAGGAGCTTGAAAAAATACCCATTTTCGGATACAGTTTGAAACTGACACCATTCATTCCAGTAGCTCGAGCCGAAGCAAGAAATGCGATGAAAAGCATTGATGAAGCTGTTGAAAATCTGAAGAAGGATTTATCAGTTATTTTATATCCCGAAGGTACACGCTCGAGAAACGGAGAAATGGGACCATTCAAAAGAGGTGCATTTATTCTTGCGGCAAGGTCAGGAAAACCCATAGTACCTGTTGCAATAATAGGTTCATGGGAGGTAAATCCCGCGGGCACATATTACTTCAGCAGAGATAACGTAAAAGTCATAATCGGCAAACCCGTCGCAACACCGGCAAATCCAACAAAACAAGAAGAAACAGAGCTGATGAAAAGAGTATGGAATGAACTTCACGAAACCTTGGAAGCAAACAAATAAAAAAAAGATTTTGCCAAATAAAAAAAAGGTCGTATTTTTGTATTCTTTTTAAAAAGGTCGGGTAGCTCAGATGGTAGAGCAGTGGACTGAAAATCCACGTGTCGGCGGTTCAATTCCGTCCCCGACCACAAAATGAAAATGTAAGTCCTTAAAAATAAGGAAAGTTTAAGAGAGAAAGGTAAAAAAGTTTGTTTCAAGTTTGTTTGGGTTAAAAATTGAGTGAATTTTAGACTAAAAAAACGAGAAAATTTAGGAAGGGATATGGAGGATTTCATATCCCTTTTTTGCTTGAATATAAATAAAGGAATGATAAATGGATTCTAAAGAAAAATGTCCTAAGTGCCAAAATGACAATTTTAATATTGTCGAAGACAAGGTTAATATTAAAAGCGAATTATCGTTTAAAGTTATTTGCTCTAATCCTTCTTGTGATTTTGAGTTTCCTTTGGAAAGTTACGAACCATTTAAAAAGATTTCCTGATTAGATTATTGAGGATTATATTTTAGAGAGTACAATAAAGATATGTCAAAGGTCAAAGAACTTGCAGGATTTATTTGGAGTGTAGCAGATGAAATTCTGAGAGATAGTTACAAGCGAAGTAAATATGCAGATGTCATCTATCCTTTCACGGTTATACGGCGATTGGACTGTATTCTTGAGCCTACCCAAAAAGAAGTAATCAGTAAATACATGGTTCTGAGAGAGCAAGGAATCAAATACTTTGCTAATAATGTTTTCAAATTCGAGACTGGGGTTGAATTTTACAACAATTCAAATTTCACACTATCGGACCTTCTAAATAATCCATCAAACATTAAAGAAAATTTTATCTCTTACTTGAACGGCTTTTCAGACAACATCCAGGAAATAATCGATAAATTCAAGTTCCGGCAAGAAATAAATGATTTAAATAGTAAAAATCTTCTTTACCTTGTCGCAAAGAAATTCTGTGATCCTACTTTGAATCTTCATCCAGATGTTGTTTCTAACCATGACATGGGCTATATTTTTGAAGAATTAATCCGGAAATACAACGAAGCTACTAATGAAAATCCCGGAGAGCATTTCACACCTCGAGAGATAATCCATTTAATGGTTAACTTACTTATGTCTAAGGATGGTAAAAAGCTTTCCGAAAAAGGCAAGATTGTTACTGTCTATGACCCGGCTTGCGGTACAGGTGGAATGTTGACGGTGGCAAAGGAAAAAATTTCCGATCTTAACTCAAAAGCAAAGATTCATTTATTTGGACAAGAACTGAACGATGAAACTTATGCCGCTTGTAAAGCGGATATGCTTATCAAGGGCGAGAATCCCGATAATATCAAATATGGTTCAAGCTTTTCTGAGGATGGTTTTTTAAGAGAAAAATTTGATTATATCCTTTCAAATCCTCCTTACGGTAAGAATTGGAAAAATGATGAAGATTTTATAAAAACTGAAGCTAAAAGAGGTTCGCAAGGAAGATTTGAAGCAGGTTTACCGGGAATTAGCGATGGTCAATTGCTATTTCTTCAACATATGGCTTCCAAGATGCACAAAACCGAACATCGAAGTAGAATAGCCATAGTGTTCAACGGTTCTCCTTTGTTTAATGGTGATGCAGGTGAAGGTGAATCGGAAATCCGTCGTTGGATTTGCGAGAATGACTGGCTCGAATCTATCATCGGTCTGCCAAATCAATTATTCTATAATACAGGGATAAATACTTACATCTGGCTACTGACAAATAAAAAAGAAGAATCAAGAAAAGGCAAAGTAGCTTTGATTGATGCTCGAAATTTATTTGTTAAAATGACTAAGAGCCTTGGCGATAAAAGGAATCTAATTTCTGATAAGCAGATTCAGGAAATAACCGACCTATACACAGAGAACATCTCAAACGGCAGAGTTAAAATTCTCAAAACAACTGATTTTGCATATCGTAAAATTCAGGTGGAAAGACCGTTGAGACTGAATTTTCAAATTAATCAAGAAAGATTTGATAAAGTTGCAAAGACAAGTTTTCTGAAAGACCTTACTACCGCTCTTACAAAAAACGGAAAAATTTTAAATGAGAATGACGTTAATGATTTGTATGACAATATTTCAACTGTACTTGATGGCATTCCCAAAACTTTAATCAAGAGCCACAAAAAGTTTAAGTGCTATTTTGACAATTCGATGACAGCTACCGGAATCAAGTTTTCAAAATCATTGCAGGAAAAAATCATTATGGCATTTTCTGAAAAAGATGAAACTGCCGAAATAGTTTATGATGATGATAATAATAATCCTGTTCCGGACAGCGAACTAAGAGATTACGAATATATCCCATTCCATCAGGATATTAACGCATATTTTGATAAGGAAGTTAAGCCTTATGCTTCCGACGCATGGATTAATACAGAATATCGGGATTGGAAGGACAATAAAATCGGACGTGTTGGTTATGAAATCAATTTCAATCGTTTTTTCTACAAATATGTTCCTCCAAGAGGTTCTATTGATATACAATCTGATATAATCGGACTTGAAAAAGAAATTATCGATTTGCTCGAGGAGTTGAATAAATGATTCAATATCCTAAATATAAACCTACCGGTATTGACTGGATTAATGAAATTCCAGATGGATGGGTTGTAAGAAAATTGAAAAGTATCACGAGTATTAAATATGGGAACTCATTAAAGGAAGAAGATAGAAATCAAGGTGATATAGCAGTATATGGTTCTAATGGTATCGTAGGTTCTCATGATAAAAGCAATACATCTGATAATACAATTATTCTTGGAAGAAAAGGTTCTTACGGAAAAGTTAATTTTTCTGATTCATCATGTTTTGTTATTGATACTGCATTCTTTATAGATGAAACATGTACAAAAGAAAATTTACAGTGGCTTTTAAATATTTTTATATGTTTAAAGCTCGATGAAGATAATCAAGATAGTGCAGTTCCAGGATTAAGTAGAGAGAAAGCTTATAATAATTTTATCCCTGTTCCAAGTAACAAAGAAAAAAGTAAAATAGTAGAATTTATTATTAATAAATCAATAACCATAAACAATCTTATTGAAAAACAGAAAAGATTAATTGAACTGCTAAAAGAGAAACGTTCCGCAATCATTACCGAAGCAGTAACCAAAGGATTAAATCCAAATGCAAAACTCAAACCAAGCGGTACTGACTGGATTGGAGATATTCCGGAAGGCTGGGAAGTGAGAAAATTGAAGTGGGTAGCAAAAGTTAAAACAAGTAATGTAAATAAAAAAACTGAAGAAAACGAGATACCGGTTAGATTATGCAATTATGTCGATGTTTATAAAAATGAGTTCATTGATAATTCAATAGATTTTATGGAAGCTTCTGCTTCAGTAGAAGAAATTGCAAAATTTAGAATCAAATCAGGTGATGTTATTATTACAAAGGATTCTGAGGATTGGAACGACATAGCTATACCAGCGTATATTAAAGAAAACTTTAACGATG
>CAZSHX010000075.1:0-11494 GCA_964606895.1 uncultured Hyphomicrobiales bacterium | reverse complement strand
CCGACCTGTTAAAGACACTATTGATGGACAATTCCTTTTCAGAGCCTTGCAATCAAAAAGCGTTAATCATCAATTTAAAGTTTCTGCAAATGGTATTACAAGATTTGGACTAAGTACCTATTCAATTGCTTCATCTATACTGCCTGTACCACCTTTAAAAGAGCAAATTTTAATTGTAAAATTTATTGATAAAAAAACAAAAACAATTGATAAGCTAATAGAAAAAGCTATTCAGGTAATTGAAAAGCTTGGAGAATACAAACAAGCTCTAATAACAGAAGCAGTAACGGGGAAGATTTGTGTCACATGCAATTAATATTTATTAAATTAATAATTTTTAAGGAGATATAAGCTATGCGGGAAGAACTGTTAAAAATAGCGATGAGGTTTCAAATCGAATCAGATTTGGGCTTTGACGGCGCTGTTAGTATAGCAGACGTGCTTAAAGTCCTCAACAATGTGTATAGGTCTTATCAGAATTTTATTGAGATTGAATTCTTTAAAAACGAAAACTTAACGAAAGCCTATCATAAAAATGATTCCGTTCTTAAAACTATAAAAAAGGATCTTGACTTATTAGTGGTAGATTTAAAATATGGCAGTTTTGATACTGCCTTAGCTCCTGTTATCAATAATAACGGTTCCACCCTATTCAAAGATGAAATCAATGAGTGGAAAAATAAAAGTTATTCTTACTATAAGGATAACATTTTTACCGGCGATTTTGATAATTTAAAATATATTAAGGGATTAGAACATTTGTATTCTGAAGATGAAAGAGCAAAAATTTTCGCTCCCTTATTTAGCTCTGTTAGAGAGGCTAAACACTACAAAGTAAATATAAAAAATAGCGAAGGAAACGTTCAGAAACGTTTAGTTCTTCCCGAAGAATCAATCATTAGCTTCTACACACCTAAAATTGAACGACCAAAAGAAAAAGACTACAAAACCATTCAAGCTTATATGCAAGTTGCAAAAGAGGGCGATGGCTATGACCTTAAAAAGGGAAACATAAAGAAAATTTATTATCTCGAAGAACTTGAACATGACACATATCCTTACAAACCTGATATTATTAAATTTGATAATATTATTTATAACTTAAAAGAAAAACTTGATTGTAATGTAGCATTTGAGGATGATAATTACATTTTGACAAATGAATTGTTTGATATAACAGTTTGGGGAGATACAAGAGAAGAAGCCGAAAATGCATTTTGTTTTACCTTTTCAGCTTTATACCAAAATTTTGCTAAAGAATCAGATGATAAACTGACAGAAGAAGCCAAAACTATTAAAGAAAGATTACTCCAATTAGTTAAAGGAGAATATTCAGATGAAAATTAGAAAGAGCAAAGATATAATAGCTGTCTTGGTAAAGAAAGGCTTTGAGTTGAATCCACAAAAGGAACATCACGAATTTTATTATTTAATCGTAGATGGGAAAAAGCATAATATTTACACTTATATTAGTCATGGGAAAAAAGATTACGATAAATCACTTTTATCAAAGGTTAAAAAACAGCTAAAATTCGATACAACCGAGAATTTTGAGAACTTTTTAGATTGCTCGTTCACAAAAGAGAATTATTTCCAAATGCTTACTGAAACTGGCATTATCAAATCATATTGAAGGTTTACAATGCCAAGAATTCTCGAAAAAGATATGGAAACGCTGATTGAATCTGATTTAATATCCGACGGTTATTTTATTCGTGAACCAAGTCATTACGATAAATCCTTATGTTTCGATCCTGAAATGTTGTTTAATTTCCTGATAGCAACACAAAAAGAAAAGTGGGAAAATTATCAGAATCAGTTAAAAGACAGAGCCAGAACTTCTCTAGTCCAAAAAATTAAAGAAGAAATTGACAAAAGAGGAACTTTAGAACTTCTCCGGAAGCCCTTTGCAACTATGGGTATTTATTTCGATTTTGCTTATTTCAAACCGGCTAGCGGTTTAAATAAAGAGTATGAAAAGAAGTATCAGAACAATATTTTCAGTATTATCAGGCAGTTAAAGTACAGCGAGAAAAACGAAAATTCACTTGATATTACCCTCTTCCTTAACGGTTTCCCGGTAGCTACCTTTGAACTCAAAGATAAAATGACCGGTTCCGGTTATAATGTCGAGAATGCTATTAAACAATATCAATTAGACCGAGACCCACGAGAACCGTTATTCAAGTTTGGAAGATGTCTTGTTCACTTTGCTCTTGATGAAGATTTGGTTTATATGGCTACACATTTGAAAGGAAAAAATACATTCTTTCTACCTTTCAATAAGGGTTGCAACGGAGAAGCCGGAAATCCTTCTACTGAAAGTTTCTCAACTGAATATCTATGGAAAGAAGTTCTTCAAAGGGATAGTTTTTTAAATTTACTACAATACTTCATTCAAGTGACCGAAGACTTAGATGATGACGGAAAACCTAAAGTTGACGAAAAAGGTAAAAAAATATATAAACTGATTTTCCCACGCTATCATCAAATGGATGCCGTCCGTAAGATTGTTGCTCATTCCAAAGATAAAGGCACAGGAAAACAGTATTTGATACAGCACAGTGCAGGAAGCGGTAAATCAAATACGATTAGCTGGCTTGCACATCAACTTTCAAATCTACATGCTAATACTAATTACAATGTTTTCGATTCAATAATTGTAGTTACAGATAGACGAATACTCGATAGTCAACTAAGAACCAATATTTTGGCTTTTGAACATAATCCCGGCGTTGTTGCCGGAATAGATAAAGGCTCGAGCCAATTAAGAAAAGAACTTGAATCAGGAACTAAAATAATTGTAACCACACTTCAGAAATTTCCTTATATCGAAGAGGATATTAAAGCCTTACCTGGAAAAAGGTTTGCTATTATTCTTGATGAAGCTCATTCTTCTTCGAGCGGTGAAATGTCTAAAAGTATGAAGCGAGTTCTAAACTTAGATGTTGAGGAGGAACCGGAAGATATAGAGGAAGAAGAAACAACTTGGGAAGATGAAATTGTTAAGCAAATTAAAAGTCGTGGCAGACAGCCAAATATCAGCTATTTTGCCTTTACTGCAACACCAAAACCAAAAACACTTGAATTGTTTGGTTCGCCAACAATAGAAGGTAAATTCGTACCTTTCCATATCTACTCTATGAAGCAAGCTATTCAGGAAGGTTTCATCAAAGATGTTTTGTTAAATTATACGACATACAAAACTTACTTTCAGTTGGTAAAAAAGATTGTCGAAGACCCTAATTACGACAAATCAAAGGCTAAAAGATTATTGGGAATTTTCGTTCAAATGAATCAATATACGATCAGAAAGAAGTCTCAAATAATTATTGAGCATTTCATTAGTAATTGCATCAATGAAATTCCGGATAGTAATGGTTTGGGTCAGTCTAAAGCAATGCTCGTGTGTGCTTCACGCGCTCAGGCGGTTAAATATAAATTAGCATTTGACAAATATATTAAGGAAAACAGATTACCTTTAAAAGCCTTAGTTGCTTTTTCAGGAACTGTTGAAGGCGATAAAAAGAATCAGGATTTTTCGGAAGCCAGAATGAACGGCTTCCCGGAAGACCAAACTGCTAATAAATTCAAGGAATCTCAATACAAATTCCTTATAGTTGCGAATAAGTTTCAGACAGGTTTTGACCAACCTTTACTTTACGGCATGTATGTAAACAAAAAGCTTACTGGCGTAAATGCAGTTCAAACAATTAGCAGACTTAACAGAGTACACCAAGGGAAAAAAGACCCGATTACTATTGACTTCGTTAATGATTCGGAAACTATAAAAAAAGCATTTCAAGATTTTTATGAAGATACTATCTTAACCGAAGGTAGTAATCCCGACAAACTCTATGATTTGAAACGCTCAATGGAAGAATTTCATATTTACACACAAGATGAAGTAACAAAATTCTCACAAATTTTCTTTACAAAACCTTTCAAACAAGAAAAACTAAGTCCCGTTGTAAATACTGCAATTGAGAGGTACAAGTCTGAAACTGAAGAACGCAAAGATTTATTCAGAAATATTTTAAAATCTTATGTCAGAGTGTATGCCTTCCTTTCTCAGATAATTTCCTTCACTGATGTAGAATTGGAAAAATTATATGTTTATGGTAGGATATTATTGCGTAAACTTCCGGTTGACAAGACGAAATTACCCAAGGAAATCACTCAACAAATAGACCTTGATTCAATCAGGGTTCAATTTATTGGAAAAGGTATTAAACTCAAGGACGGAGAAGGTGGAAAATTTAAACCGGGTGAAGATAATCCAAGCGGAGGTACAGACGAGTTTCTTGAACCATTGTCAGCAATAATAAAAGAAGTCAATGAAACTTATGCAACTGATTTTGATGATACGGATAAAATAATTGCCGATAGACTTCTAACAAGATTGCAGAATGACGAAGAGTTTGAGTTTGAAGTAAAGAACAATCCGGAGCAGAATGTCTGGTGGGCTTTCAAAGATAAATTTAATAATGAAGTTCAATCGCTTGTTGACGAACATTTTGACTTCTATAAGAAACTCAACAATAATTCCGATGTTAAAGAAGCAATGATGTTCCACATGTTCAAGACTTTGTATAATCAGATGTCGAGTAGGATGGTTTAGAAAGGTAAATATTTTCGTAATTTGCAGGTTTAAATAATAGTTGAATTCCATATTAAATTTGGAATTTTAAATAGATAAAATCGTTTATATAGTGAGATAAAAATGGATAAAATTTTAGGCAAGATTAAAATAATAAAATATCCCAAAAGGGTTATTGTAATTTGTTCTTTGCAAATATTTTTTTTAATATTGGCAGGTGTGCTTTTGTTATTAATATCGGGTGATTTCATCCAAATTTATTCGGCTAGTCCAGAAATTAAAAACCAATTGCTTTGTGGCCTTCTTGGTTTTATTGGAGCATTGATCGCTTCTATGAGAAAATTTTACAGAGTATTGATAACCTATAGTTCAAAATGTAAAAATGATAGTTGTTCTGAAGAACTCGATTTAAGTATTGGATGGCTTTACTATTATATTAGCAGACCATTATTGGGTGCTTTTCTAGGGATATTTTCAGTGATTTTAGTTAAATTGGGCTTTAAAGTATTGCTTGAAAATAAAAGCCAAAATATTTCTAATGAAGGGTCTCTATTACTCTTTACAATTTCTTTGCTCTCTGGTTTCTCAGTTAGTCATGTTTTAAATCAACTGGAAGCCATTGCAAAACAAATATTTACAAGAAAAATTGATAATTAAAGGACAAAGAAATGTCAACAAAAGAATATGGTTGTTTTTATTGTGAAGGTAAATCATTTGATGAAAATGGTAACTGTAATCTTTGTGGTAGAGAGATAAACATTTCCACTTTTTTAAAATCAAATAGTATTAGTGACTATGAAATAAAAGATGTGCTTGGTAGGGGATTTTATGGCTGGACTGTGAGAGGTAATGATGGATACAACGATTTCGCTATAAAAATCTTACCCGAATTCCGTACAATATCAACCGTAGATAAAATAGCAGATGTCAAAATTAAAGAAGCCGTTAATCTATCCAAATGCCAAGGTCATAAGAACATAGTCCCGTTTTTTAGACCTTTAACTAATAAGTTAAACATTGAAGGACAAGAATATTCAATAATTTGTTTAATCTATCGATTCATTCCTAATCCAATTACATTGAAGGATTTTTATAACACTATAAACGAACTAAGTGATGTGGATGTTATAAATATTTTAATAGGTATAACAAGTGCAATCAAGAAGTTACACGATAATGGCTTACAACACTTTGATTTGCATAATAGGAACATTTTGATAGTTGAACCAAGTCAAGATGACAATTTTGTGGAAAAATATTTACCTATTGTCATTGATTTCGGATCATCACGACCTCTTAATAACGAAGGACCAGAAAATTCTCAAAGATCAGATTTTAGTTATTTAAGTAAACATTATTTTAGTTTGAGTGCTGCATTCGAGAAAATTAATTATGGTAATTTGACAAATGCTCAACGTTCTTTTGTAGCAAATATAAAAACATTAGCAAGACAAATTGCAGATATAAACCCGACAAGAAGGATCCAAGATTTTGAAAGAATATTAAAGGAACTCAGTTCAATTCATCGTGATATTTTACTAAAAAATAAATATCCATCTTTTGAAGAAATGCTTAGAAACAAAAATATTTCTTTTAGTGAACCTCTTTCAAATGTTAATGCTTTAAGTCTATTACCACAAGATATTACATTGTTGTTTAAAGATAGATTTGATTGGGCAAAAAAAGTTAAAAAATCCGAACCTGTAATTATTACTGGTCCAAGAGGATGTGGTAAGACAATGCTTCTCAAATTTCTTTCAATAATTAGTCGTGCTCGACCACTAGATGAAGAAACATTACCAGAGCATGTTTACAAACGGTTAAATAGAGAAAATTCAATTAACTTTTTATTTTCATTTGCAGAACGAAGAGAATTCTTCAGTATTGATTTTTATCATAAACTTTTAAAACATGATTTGAATTTAGCATGCGATTTTTCTAAAGAGTTTATTAAATGCTCAATATTATTTGAAGTGACAATTTGTTTATCATGGTTACAAAAAGAGAAAATTTTAGTATTACCTGAACCAACTATAAACAGTTATATCCAAAATATTAAAGATTTATTAAATTTGAGTAGTATTTATATTGATAGTTTTGAATATTTATTAACAAGAATCGAAAAAAGAATAATCGAGTTGCAGAGCATGAGTGATATTACTGATTACAAACAGTCACTTATTGTATCAAATGAAATATTTGAAACAATTTCATCAACTTTGAAGACATCTGATTTTTTTGAAAATAAGGAAATTTGGTTCTTATTAGATGACTATAGCAAAACAGTTATTCCAGAGGAAGTTCAAAAAGCATTAAATCCTTCTTTATTTAGAGTATCCACGAATTACAATATAAAAATAAGTAGCGAAGGAAGCGGTCCCTATTTAATTGATTTTTTCGGTAGAAAATACAAGGAAGGTAGAGAAATCACATTCATAGATTTGGGTGAAATTTTTTTCCTTGAGGATGAAACCGAATGTATTCTATTTATCGAAGATATTTTGAAAGGAAGATTTGAAAATACTAAAATTGGAAGTTTAGAAAAACTTAAAAATTTACTTGGTGAGCATGAAAATAATTCAAATTTTGGAAAATATCTGATTGGTCTTAAAAAAAAGGGATTAGCAAAATTTTATGGCTTCGAGTTAATTTGTCGTTTATGCTCAGGAGATATGAGTTATACTATTGAATTGTTTAATAGTTTAGTAAATGGGAATTGGGATGCTGTAGTTATGATTAATCAGAATGATCAAGATAGAATAATAAAACAATTTGCTACCAGACAACTCGAAATGCTCAGAAATTATTCAGAAATAGGACCTCAACTAAATTTGTTTACAAATAGTTTAGGTTCTTTACTGAGACAGAATTTATCGACAAGACCTAAAAAAGGATCGAAAAACAAAATTGTAAAACCAGGAGAGTATCTGAGGATTGAAGTTGAAGGAAATGATACTCTGACTGAAAAAGCTCAAAATTTACTTGATTTTTTGCTTAGTAATAGCGTATTGATAAATGGAGGCTCAGGAAAGAGTAGAGATGGGAAACCTACCAAAAAATATTATTTTAGAAGATTATTTGCTCCATGTTTTCCTTTTAGTCCAAATAGGAGTAATTCATTTGCTTTAAAATATAAGGATTTCAATAAATGGTTAGAAGATCCAGCATCAATCGAAAAATTTAATTTTGATGCTAATTTAGATAACTCGATGTTCGAAAGGGGTTAGAGAATGGACATATCAATAGAAAACAGGATATTGAATACTTTATACGAAATGCTGCAAGATGAAGAAAATCTTAATTTGGATAATATTACTCAATATAAAGATTTTTTTGAAAATGCCACTCTATTCTTTGCTTATGGATTTGAGGATAGATGTTTTGGACTTTTAGACATTTTAAATAATCAAGGAATTAATTTTAAGTCAATCGTAATTGGTAAATATAAAGACACAATGCCCGAAAATGAAACTAACAAGCAAAAATTAATAACTCTTCAAGAGAAATATAAAGTTGAAAAAATAAAAATATTTGAAAATAACAACTCTAATGATTGGATATCCAAGGGTTTAGATTTATTTCAACCGAATCAGATTATATTAGATATTTCTTCAATATCTTCTAAATCAATCATCCCTATTTTGGATTTATTATCAGATACAAACTTTAGTGTGAAAATTGTTTATACTGAAGCCTTAAAATATCGTCCTGATCATAATGAATATCAAAATACAAAAAATTTTGTATTTCAAAGTGACCCAAAGAAATTTTCTGAAGAAATCAATAAAAAAAAATGGCTATATAATACTCACTATAAAGTCGAATTTATCGAAAATCATGAACCTAAAATATCACCAGCTTTTAATAAATTATTAATATCTTTCTTACCATGGAAGAGCTCACGACTTGAATCTATTTTTCAAGAATATGAATATCAAAAAAAAATATTTTTTGCTGGTATTCCACACAAAAATGAAAATAGGTGGAGACTTGAAGCTGTAAAAGAAATCAACGAACTTTTGATAGATCCAATTTCTCCAATATTTAATATTGATACTTTTGGGTATAAAACGACTGTCTCAGAATTAAAAAATATATTATTTGATTCAAGTAGATTATTAAATAATTACAATATTAGCATTGCTTTATTAGGCTCGAAATTACAAAGTCTTGCATGTTGGTACATTACAAATGTTATAAAATCAATTGGCATTATTATAAGTTCACCTTTTGAATATCATGTTCTTGATTTTTCATATGAAATTGGAGATTCATGGATTTTTGATTTGGTAAACCCTAAAACTATAATTGATAAAACTTTGGATCAAATATCAACTGAACTGGAGTTTATAATTGAGTAATTTAGCATTAAATATTAATTCTCATGATACTTCTTTTAAGAATAAAGACATTCATGATGTTGATATAAAAGGAAAGCCACTTGACCAACAAGTTTATTGGCTTATTGTTAGAGATATGGAGAGGTTAAATTGGGAAGTAAAACCTCCCACGAAGAAAAATCCATTTTTTTCAATTGTTCCTCCTGAATATTATGATAAAAAAACTATTAAAGAGGCAATGTCAATTAAACGTGAAGAAATTATAATAAAAAATAAAATATGGATTGACAAGCATATTGATTTAGCAAAAAAAAATTTGGCAACTGGATATGAAGTACTTCATTCTGAAATAGACCCAATCATTGAGGTTTGCGAAACTCAAAAACAACACAACTTATTTAGGATTTTCCGTTATCACTGGAGTTCTCCATACAGTGAATATGTAGGAAGAAGAATAAAACTTATTATCCGAGATAAAGCATTGCCGAACAAACCAGTTATCGGTATTGCAGCATTAGGTAGTCCTATTATTCATATTCCAGAAAGAGATGAATTCATCGGTTGGGATGTTTCTACACGCACTAAGAATCTGATATATACAATGGACGCATATGTAATCGGGGCATTGCCACCATACAACTATTTGCTGGGAGGAAAACTTATTTCATATATTTTAGCTTCTAAAGAAGTGAGAGAGATTTATAGAAAAAAATATAAAGATAAAATTACTTTAATTGATAAACGAGAAGCTAATCAACTTGTAGGAATCTTTACTACAAGTCTATATGGCAAAAGTTCACAATACAATCGTTTAAAATACAATAACGAACTTCTCTACAAGCCAATTGGAGAAACCAAAGGATTTGGAACATTACACCTTTCTGAGGAAACAATTGAAAAAATGCAAGAGTACCTTAAGTCAAATAATATTTTTGTTACCAACAAATTTGGGGATGGCCCCAGTTGGACAATGAGAGTAATACACCGTGCAGGTGAAATGTTGGGTTTTGATCCAGACTTGCTTTTAAAACATTCTTTCAAACGAAATATTTATTTTATTCCACTTGCGAAAAACTGGAACGAGTTTTTAAATGGTCAGTGTAATAGACCACTATACTATAACTATAAAAAGCATGAATTAGTAGAATTTTGGAAAAATAGATGGTTATCAAAAAGGAAAAATAATAAATTAATCATAAATCAAGTAACAAACTTTGAACCAAATAAATTTTTTATATGACTAATAAAAAACCTTATTTCCTTCTCTCCCTCTTCTGATAAACTGTTCTCCTCAACGCAATATCAATATCGCTTCCTCTCAAAGTTGTCTTCAATTCCTGCGAAGCTAAGAGCTTTTCTACTCTGTCGAGCTTGGCTATGAGCATTGCATTTGAGCCTGTCGAAGCCATTTGAACAGTTGCAATAAGTTGAGAATCATTGAAAATCCATTCCCTGTTTTTGCCACCCAAACGGGAAGCGTCGCCTATCAGAGCCATTGTAGGTTGGTCAACCCTGCCCCCAGTCGAAAAGCTAAGAATCGCCGATATTATAGGGTCAGTGATTGCCTTGACACCAGAATAGACAACAGCGCTGATTACCGGAACTGCAATAATATTTGCGGGAAATGGTAATGCAGAAAGATATTCCATTGTTCCCGGGGAAAGAATCAAATCCAAAATAAAAGCTGAAGCTTTTGCCTGTAGCATTCCGGCAAGTTTCCCAAAGAATTTTCTCCAAGAATCTGCTGCGGCATCAGGATCACCTGCAAAAAGATTATTCAGACTATCTGTAACCGTTGCCTGTAAATCTTTTGTGGTTGTTCCAAGAATGTCCCCCTTTTCTTTAATCATTTTATCCGTTTCATCAAGTTGCTTGCTAAGATTTTTATAAGCTTCCTGGTCTTCCTTTGAATCAAATATTGGTTTACCTTGAGCATCAAATTTCTTTGCCTTTTCTTCAAGTAATCGCAGTTGTTTTTCAATTCCTTGCTTCTGAATTTTCAGAATATCAGAATCTTTTTTCCTTTGCTGTTCGGCTTCCACTCCTTGTTTCTGGGCATCAATCCTTAATTGCTTCTTTCTAAATTCATCTTCCTTTTTTTCTCGTTCTTTCTGGGCATCGTCTTCTATCTTTGTTTTCTTGTTCTCATATTCTTCCTTACTGATAGTTCCCATTTCCTGCCATTTTCCCAACTCTGCAAGTTTCTTTTTCTCGTCGTCAGAAATCTTTTGAATGGCATCGTTTTTGTCCGAATCATTTCGTTTCTGCATACCAGAAAACCAGACATCATTGAATTTTTTGAGTTGTTCTTCTTCTTTTGAATATTTATCCTCGACAGCCTTTTGCTCTTTTTCCTGCTGTTCTTTAATGAGCTTCACTTGTTCATCATAAATAGCTTTTTCCTGAGTCTGAATTTCCTTTTTCTTTGAAAGTCGTTTCTGTTCAATGCTTATAATGTCCTTATTCAAAGCTTCAATTTGTGCTTGGTCATCCAAAGTTGGTGGTGTTACATAGGATTCAAGTTTTATCTTCTTATCTTTTAAACTACTCTCAA
>CAZSHX010000074.1:0-24722 GCA_964606895.1 uncultured Hyphomicrobiales bacterium | reverse complement strand
TCTTTTGCCGGACCTTTTTTTTTCGAGTGGTTTAAAATATTTTATCATAGGTGAAAATATAAAAAACCACAAATGAAAAGGAGAGTTGCAATACATAATCTCACAGCTCTCCTTTAATAAATTTCATTTGAGAATAATCTCTCTAATTCCTCTAAATCTTACTCTTCAAAAAAGTAAATATTGCATTCTGCTGTTCGGGTTTAAGTTGCAGAATACATCTTTTCCAGCCGTTTTCGGGAACAGAGTAAGAAATCATCATAAACAGGTTTTCTTTTGAATTCTTCCAGTTGGTGTTGTTCAAAAGTGCAGTTATGGCTCTGGTTTTGTTTCCTGTGTATTCGTTGAAAAGCTTGGCACCGGCATCGGTATTACCGCTAAAATCGGTGATCATTTTTCCGATATTTTCTTCGACAGGTTTGGCTTCTTCGATTAATTTAGTAACTGCAAGCGAAGCAGGGATTGTGTTCGGAGTAATTTTTCCTTTGCTGATGCTGTAAACGGCATCCATCTGAGCAAGTTCCTCTTTTGTCACAGCAGGAAAATCGGGAGCCAGCGACATGATGTAATGAATTATATTAATTCTGTCGCCAACCGGCAAAAATTCATAAGCGGTCATTGCAGAGGCAGGAATTCCTTCAGCCAAAGTTTTGAAAATCTGTGAAATCTGCCTTCCGTTTTTCCAACCTTCTTTGATGTGGTAATTTCTCGGTTTCGGGTTCAAAGCCGCGGCACCGGGACCATCTCCCAAACCTGTTTCGCCGTGGCAGGAGGCACAGTTTGTTTTAAAGAGGTCTTTGCCTTTGGCAATAAGGTCTGCATTCGAGAAACCAACTTTTGCCAGATCGGCACCGGGAGCAATGACACCCTTCTTTTTTGGAATTTCCCTTTGTGCTTTCAAGGGTTCGTACTCTTCAGGCACAAGTTTGTTCTTGTAGCTTATATCAATATTCGCAAGGAAGTACATACCCATGCCAAGTATCAAAACTATGGTAAGAATAAAAGCACTTGCGTAGAACTTATTAATTGTAAGTACTTCTTCATTATAATTGGTTATATCTTTATTTTCGTCAGGCATATTTTCACCATGAATAATTTATTTCAAAATAAAATTCTAAATTTACGAATGCTGAAATCAGCAAATCAAAGTCTGAAGTCCATTCCGCTTTTGAGTTTCGGGTCGCCAATCGGTACAAGATTTTTATTCTTGGCGGCTAAACCGAAAACCAGGATAACAACACCAATTGCTAAAATCGGGAACGATATTTCCATCCAGCCAAAAACGCACCCCAGCTTGCTGTAAGTAGGCATAATCAGCCAATACAAATCATAAAAATGAGATGCAAGAATCCAGAGAGCTGCAAATTTCAATCGTTTGGGATTCATTTTCGACGGTTGAGTTAGCAAAGTGATATATGGTACAACAAAGCGAATGAAAATTATTCCAATTGAAACAAATTTCCAACTGCCTTCCCAGCGGTTAATGAACCAGAAGGTTTCTTCGGGCAGATTGGCATACCAAATAAGCAAAAACTGGCTAAAGGCAATATATGCCCAAAAGTTTGTAAAGCCGAATATCAAAGCCCCAAGGCTGTAATAATGGTCTTTGGTTAAACCCTTGGCAAGCAAACCTTTTTCATTCAGCGTTATTGCCGTAAAAGCCAATGCAGACAAAGCGGCAAGGAAACTTCCCGCAAAATAGTAAACACCATAGATAGTCGAAAACCAGTGAGGCTCGAGGCTCATCATCCAGTCAATTGCCAGAAGAGTGATAGAAATTGCAAAAACAGGCATAAATATCGCCGAAAGTTTGATATTCTTACGTGTGAGATTCTGGTCTTTGGACAAATCCTGTTTGTTGGAATTACCTACAATCAATTTGTAGAACAGCATTCCCAAAGCGAAAATTGCAATAGTTCTGACTATGAAAAAAGTGGAATTCAAATATGGCGATTTCCCTTTGAGAATAGCATCTTTGGCAACTACTTCTGCATGAGACCAATGAAACAATCCGTGCAAATTCAGGAAACCCGGAATCGCGAATATCCATGCAACAAAAACAAGCAAGGCAAAAATTTCTGTTACTCTGCGAAAAGGAGTACTCCATGATGCTCCGGCAAGATATTCCAGAGCCACAATAAACAGCGAGCCAAAGCCGATACTGGTCAGAAACATGAAGGCAATAATTGTATTGAAATTAGCCCTTAACGGTTCAACCATATATGCAGCAATTCCCAAAATCAAACCGATTGCGGTTAGAATTGCACCGATTGTAACAACCTGCTTTGGAAAAGGTTTCTTTTCGTAAATAATATGTTCTTCGTGACTACTCATTTTAAATCCTCCTCTTTGGCATTTAATGCTCTTTGTAAAGCTCTAACATAAAGGACGATAGCCCATCTGTCATTTCTCAGTATTTGTGTAGAGTATGAAGGCATCAGGTTTTGTCCTTCAGTAATTATGTGATAAATTCTTCCGTCGGGCCAATTCCTTGCTTTATCGGAGTGAAGGCTTGGCGGAGCTGGAAATTGTCCGTTCATTCTGCTGTCTCCTTGAGCAAAATTGCCGTGGCAGGGACTGCAATAAGTAAGAAATCTTTGTTTCCCAAGTTCCATTGTTTCTTTTGTCGGAAGCAAAGGATTGGAGAGCGCCGCCATTGCTTCTTCGGGTTTTTCCTTGAAAGCATAAGGGACGTAACCCTGAGCCACAGTACCCTCAACAGGATTTCTCATAACTTTTCCGTCAGCAAAAAGTGTTGTTGCCGATTGGGCATTTCCTCTTGCCTGAACAGCCATCCAGTTGAACGGTTGTTGGAAAAGCAGAATATTTAAAGTAAAATAGGTTACAGCAGAAATCACAATTGCCGTAAGAACAAGAAAACCTGCAAATTTTGGCGTATAAACCTTTGTACTGTTTTTGATATAATCATCATCAAAATATACTTCAGCAATATCAACTGCTCCAAGTTCGCTTAAAAGAGCTTTAACTTTTACCGCATCAAACAGCTTGTCTTTTGCTTCTATTACGATACCGAATTTATCAACCGAAACACTTTTCATGTAGTTCGTATCGTGGAGCGGATGCGAATTATTAGGTAGTCTGAAAAGTAAAAGTAACATTGTCAAAACGGTTCCGACTGATGCCAAAAGAACAGTAACTTCAAAAATAATCGGAACAAACGCAGGAAACGACAAATAGGGCTTGCCGCCGATGATGATTTTATAATCATAATTCGTAATCCAAGCCATAAAGAGTATTGCAAGTGTTGTACCCGAAAGTCCGAGTGCCAAAGCGAAATATCCGAGTTTGGAAGGTTTCAGCTTCATGGCGTTGCTCATACCGTGCATTGGGTAAGGTGTATTCACATCGTACTGTTTGTACCCTTCGCCGGATATTCTTTCGGCGGCATGGGTAATTGCATCGGGACTTTCGAATAAACCGGTTATACCATATATTTTCTTATTTTCCATAATTAATGGTCTCCTTTATGTGTTGGTTGAGCTCCGGTCAATACGGCTTTCACTTCTGCAAGCGAAACAACGGGTAAAGTCTTGGTGAACAGCAGAAGCAAAGTGAAAAACAATCCGAAACTGCCAATCAATATTCCAAAGTCAATAATTGTAGGTTTGTAGTATGCCCAGCTCGAAGGCAGATAGTCTCTCGAAAGGGAGGTAACTATGATGACGAATCTTTCGAACCACATACCAACATTCACAAGAACACCAATCACAAACATAAAAGGAATATGGCGGCGTAATTTTTTCACCCAGAAAAGCTGTGGGAAAATAACGTTGCAAGAAACCATAATCCAATATGCCCATGCGTAATCGCCAAAGGCACGATTGGCAAAAGTGAACATCTCGACAGGATTGCCGCTGTACCAAGCCGTGAAAAATTCCATTCCATAAGCATAACCAACCATGGAACCGGTTAACAGCATTACTTTGTTCATCTTTTCGAGAGTGTCGACAGTAATTATATGTTCGTAATTGAAAATCTTCCTGATAAAAATTAATACATTTTGAACCATTGCAAAGCCCGAAAAAACTGCTCCGGCAACAAAATATGGCGGGAATATTGTTGTGTGCCATCCGGGCATAATCGAAACTGCAAAATCGAAACTCACGATTGTGTGTACAGAAAGTACCAGTGGAGTTGCAAATCCGGCAAGAATCAAATATACCAATTCATAATGATGCCAGTGGCGGTTTGAATGTCGCCACCCCAGACTGAAAATCGAATAAATCACCTTTTTCACTTTGTTCACTGTTCTGTCCCGTAAAGTCGCAAGATCAGGAATCAAACCGACATACCAGAATACGAAAGAAACTGTAAGATACGTTGAAACAGCGAAAACATCCCAAAGCAAAGGCGAAGTGAAATTCACCCAAATACCATGCTGATTGGGATAAGGAAAGAGATAACCGTCTAGCCATGGTCTTCCCACGTGGATTAGCGGGAACAAACCGGCAGTCATAACAGCAAAAATTGTCATACCTTCAGCAAACCTTGCTATTCCGGTTCTCCATTTCTGGCGGAACAGGAATAAAATAGCTGAAATCAGCGTACCGGCGTGACCGATACCCACCCAGAATACAAAGTTGACAATATCGAAAGCCCAGCCAACAGGATTGTTGTTACCCCAAAGCCCAATACCATAGAATAAGGTCATTCCAAGGCAAACAGCACCAATCCCAAGCATAGTTAAAGTAACTGACAATGCTATGTAGTACTTTTTATTGGGCAGAGATTCTGTCGGGTAAGCAATTATCTCGTTGATTTCTGCCAGCGTAGGCTTACCCTCAACGACGGAAACTTCCGTTGAATAATCAATATTCACTATGCCTCCTCATTATATTTATTTTTCAATTTTGCTATGTAGGATACGTTCGGCTTGATGTTGAGTTCAGCAAAAACGTAATAATTCAGCTTGTGGTCACGTTTCTGGGATATTTCTGATTTCTTGTTGTTCATATCCCCGAATGTTATTGCAGAAGCAGGACAGGAAACCTGACAGGCTGTTTGCACATCTTCGCCTTTCAGCTCTCTGCCGTCTTTGATTGCGTTCTGACGCGATTCCATAATCCGCTGGAGGCAGAAAGTGCATTTTTCCATAACTCCGCGTGAACGAACTGTTACTTCGGGATTATGAAGAAGGCGTAATGTGTCTTGTTCATAATATCCGTCATGCAAGTTTGAACGGTAATTAAAGAAATTATATCTTCTGACTTTGGTCGGACAGTTGTTTGAGCAATACCTTGTTCCGACACAGCGGTTGTATGCCATCTGGTTCAAACCGTCGGGGCTATGGTTAGTTGCCACAACGGGACAAACGTTTTCGCATGGAGCATTGTCGCAATGACTGCACAGCATAGGTTGGACACTAACACTCGGTTCATCGTTTGAACCTGCATAGTACCTGTCAATCCTCATCCAGTGCATTTCCCTGCCTTTAAGAACCTGTTCGCGTCCAACAACGGGTACGTTGTTTTCAACACTGCAGGAAACCACGCATTGACTGCAACCGATACATTTATTCAAATCTATTGCCATTGCCCATTTAACACCTGTATATTTATGGGCAGTAGTTATGCTGATAATTTCAGCTGATGCTTCTTTTCTGATAAAATCAGGATTTTTCTCGTATTCTTCGAGAGTTCCTTCCATTATGATTTTTCTTTTCAGATGGAATTCCTTAACGGCAGGCTCAGTAATTGCATGATGTTCCTGAGTAGCGGCGAGGATATATTTTCCGCCTGCCTTAGAAACGGTAGCACCGGTTAGAATCCATTGACTGAAATCAGATTTACCGATGAAATCAATTGCACTCACACCAACTTTTTTACCTATGTCATTAACAACAGTTCTTCCGTATCCCAAATCAATCGCAACCACTTTGTCAGCCATTCCGGGCTGAATCATCACCGGAAGTTCAACAGATTTGCCGCCGAATTTCACCTGCAGTCTGTCGTTCATTTCCACGCCAAGTTCCTTTGAAGTAGCCTCGGAAATGGAAGCGTAATTATCCCAGGTAACTTTGGTAACAGGATTAGGGATTTCCTGAAGCCAGCCGTTGTTTGCAAATCTTCCGTCGCCAAGGAAATAGCTTTTGTTGAGTATCAGAGTGAAGTCTTTGGATTGAGTTTTCTTAAGTGTTCCTGTGAAAACAAAATTGCAAACGCAAACAGGTTTCGCTGATAACGGAACTATACCGGATTGAAGAGAAGTGAGCCAAAACTGTCTGAAATCGAGGGCTGTGCCGGCAATTGGATATACATCCTTTTCCCAGCGAGCCATAATGTATTTGTGATAGTTCGATTCACTGTAAATTTCCGGTTTGTCCGAAAGCCAATTCAGAAGAATCGCTTCTTTTTGTCTCGAACCGTAAAGGGGAGCAATCACAGGTTGCTGAAGAGTGATGAAACCGTTTCTTGTCTGATAATCACCCCATGATTCCAAAGCATGATTTAGCGGGAGTGTAAGTTTGCTTAAAACAGAAGTTTCATTTTTATCTTCAGTAAGGGTAATCACTTTCCCTGCTTTTTTCAATGCTTTGTCGTAGCCCCAATCAGATGGGAAATGATAGACGGGGTTAGTTCCCATATTAACAAGAACTGCAACTTTGCCCGAATTCAAATTTTCAATAAGAGTTCTGATTTCTTCTTTAGTCGAAAGAGGTGCAAAGTCCACGGCACATTCAGAATTTATAATTTTGCCGTTACCAAGAACTTCGTTAAGAAGATTAACTGCAATATGAGTTGATTCATCAAGTTTGCTTCCTGCATAAACCACCGATTTGCCTTTTGTTTTAAACAAATCATTAACAAGATGTTTCAAATTTTTAAGATTCAGTTTGTATTCTTCGGCAATTTTTTCGAGTGAATATTCGCGAATTTCTTTTTCGATTGTTGCTGAAGGTTGGAAAGACGCAGATTTCTTTTTATAAAGAATTTCGTTAAGAATAGCCATAACCAAATCGAATTGGGCTTCGGGACGAAGTCTGAAACGGTAATCCGCATTAATTCCGGTAAGGCTTAAAGTTCCGTCTGCCGAATAAAGTCTGCAAAATTCTTTCATATTATCAGGATTTCTTTTGTCGGCGAATGTCCTGATTTGCTCCATGAAACTTCCTTCAGTTCCAAGAATGTCAGCTTCCAAAGCAAGAATTGTTTTTGCTTCTGCCCAGTTAATAACCGGAACTGTATCACAATTATAGCTTTTTTTCAAAGCAGAAATCCGGTTTGATTCGTCAAAAAGTTCATAGCTGTAAAACTTTGCCGATGGGTACTTAACTTTAAAATCTTCAATTAGTTTAAAGAAAGTCGGAGACGAAATTTTATAAGACAGAAAAGCAATTTCTTTGCCTTCAGCTTTAGCTTTGTTCAAAGCGGCAACTATTTCTTTGTCCGAGTTTGCCCATGTTTCCTTATTTACATCATCTTTGAAAAGGTAAAGTTCACTGCCTTTTTGATTTAACGGGAACTTCATTCTGTCGGGGTCATAAAGATTCAAGATGCTTGCTTCCCCTGTTGCACAGATCTTTCCTTTGTTTACGGGATTTTCGGGGTTCCCTGTGATTTTAACAGGTCGTCCTTCTCTTGTTTTAACAAGAGTACCGCAAGAAAGAGGACATTCAGTGCAGGTAGAAGCATAGAAATTTGATTTGCCGACAGTAATTTCTTCCGGTTTTTTTACATAAGGCATGACCTCGCCCTTATCGCGGTAATTGGTGCAGGCGGTAGCGGCAAAAGCGGCAGTTGCACCTGCAAGAGCAAGAAATTTTCTTCTGGATAAGCCGGACATTTCTTTCAAATTGAATTCATCGGTTACACCCGGTATAAACTCATCATTATTTCTTAAATGTTCAGATTGATTATTGTTCTGATTCATTGATTTATCCTTAATTGTTATATTTCAATTAGTAACAGAAAACATTAACGGTGGCATGCTCCGCAATTTTCCGGACCGACTTTCAAACCCTTCAGATTCGGGAATTTTTCATGTGCCTGACGATGGCAGTTCAAACAGCTTGCCATTGTAAACGAATGTGCCTGCCCGACGACTTCCATCTTCTTCACATCTTCGTGGCACGACACGCAGTCTATACCCTTATTGACGTGAACACTATGGTTGAAGTAGGCAAAATCCGCAAGCTTGTGGATTCTCTTCCAAGGAACAGGCGTGTTGCTCTCGTAAAATTTTATCAATTTAACGATTTCCGGCTTTGTCTTGCGTGCAATTGTGTGACAATTCATGCAGATATTAGCTGAAGGAACCATTGCGTGCCGACCTTTATCAACACCGACATGGCAATACTTGCAATCAATACCCAAAGTTCCGGCATGGAGCTTGTGAGAGTATTTTATCGGTTGCTCCGGCTGATAGCCAAGACCGTCTCTTTCAGGTCTTGAAACATAATAAGTCGCGGCAAAAGCGATGATAATCACAAGTACCGTAATGGGTATTCGTGCTTTGAGAAGATAATCAATTTCAAATTTTTTCATATCTAATTCGCTGATATATTTTAAATAATAATTTTCAAATTAATGACAACAATCCGGACAAGTGCCTATTACTTCCAAATGCGGGCTAATGTATGGAATACCCAAAGACATACCCCTTAAAATCAATAACACGCCAAGAATAGCAACCCCGACGGGGATTATTCTGACAATTTTCATCCTAAATCCGGGACTAATGAAACCTTTTGCAAAGAAAACAGCAAACATCATCGGCAAGGTACCGGCTCCAAACAGCAACATATAAAGTCCACCTTCAACGATTTCCGCATTTGCAATAGCTCCTGTCAATGCTACATAAACCAAGCCGCATGGCAGAAGTCCATTAAGAAGTCCGATGCCGAAAAGCGAAGACATTGATTTTAATGCCATGAACTTCCTGAAGTAAACCTTGAATTGCGAAAAGAACCAATCAATCGGCTTAAGTCCCAAAACCGAAGTTTTAAGTTTCTTCGGAAAGAAATAAACCAGAAGTAACCCGGCACCCATAACAATAGATAGAACTTCCTGAAATCCTGCAATTCTGATAGAACTGCCGATTGCCCCAAAACCAAATCCCAAAATCGTATATGTCAGAATTCTGCCAAGATTGTAGATGAAACTGTTCAAAGCTACGACCAGTTTGTTTGAGCTTGTATGCGGAATTGCAAGAGCAATAGGTCCGCACATTCCTAAGCAGTGCAGACTGCCGAGGATACCAAGAACAAAACCGGGTAATAGATTTTCAATCATCATTTTAATAAAATTTCTTCTTCATAAAAATAGGAAGAGTCATTCTCTTTCCAGTCAATTTTCATAACCCATAAACCTTTTTCTTTCCCATCGAAAGATATTTTTTGAACTCCGATACTGTCAAGCAAAATCGGGACGTTGAAATCTTTCGCCGAAGCAGACGGTCTGTAAAAATCAATTTTTCCCTCAACCTTTTTATAATTAAAAAGCTTGGGGAAATAAACCGCAATTTCTCCTCTTCCAACATTCACGGTAACGCGTTCGGATAAATTATTCAAGCGGTTGACCTTATTTATCTGTTGCTGAAACTTCGTGCTTTTTGCGTAATAATCCTTATCAACAAGTTCGTAGTTTATTGTTAATGAATAAATCAGAACCCCTATCAAACTTAGTACAATAACAACGTTCAAAACGATGATAAACAATTTCCAGTTTCCGTAAATCTTCATCTTTTGCTTTCCGGTCCGCTAAATGATGTATTAACCGTATAAATCCTTCGTCCACTTGAGTAAACGCCAACTTTAAGCTTAGTATTCGGAACTGTGACTGCACTTTTAGGAAGTTCAATAAAAAATGCAGTTTCAATTAATTTATCAGGTTCAATATCAAGTACTCGCTGTCCGACAACCCTAATAACACTTGCGGGCATATCTTCAACTTTGAGTTCGAGCTTCATTTTTTTAAAAGTCTTGTTTGCTATTTTAGCTGTATAAAGATTTGAAATAGTCCCATTATCGTTCAATATATATATTGTTCCTTTAGCCCTGAGAACAGTGGCTTCCACGTCGCTTCTTACACCAAGCAGATAGGAAACACCAATAATCAAAAGAGTTAAAGCCACCGAATAAAGAATAATTCTCGGAGAAATTCTGAATTTGGTTTTATTCTCTATTTGATTTAGTGAAGCGTAACGGATAAGCTTTTTGGGTTTATTAACTTTTTCCATTATCGAATTGCAAGAATCAATACAAGCCGCACAATTGACACATTCAAGCTGAATTCCGTTTCGGATGTCAATACCCGTAGGGCAGACTCTGACACACATTCCGCAGTCTATACAATCACCCAAATCTGATGATTCGGTATTTTTTCCTCGTCTGCCTCTTGGTTCCCCTCTGGAATTGTCATAAGCAACTACTAATGAATTTTTATCAATCAAAACTGATTGCAAACGGGCATAAGGACAAACGAAAATACAAGCCTGCTCTCGGAATTTTGCAAAGACAAAATCAAAAACAAGAGCAAGGATAATAATTGCCGCAAAACCTGCCGGAAACTCAGCAGGAGATTTCATTACTTGCTGAACTGTATCAATACCAACCACATAAGAAGTTAAGAAGCTGATTGAAACCAGTGAAATAGCAAAAAATATCAGATGTTTAGTTGTTTTCTTCAGGATTTTACCAACTGTTAGGTCTGATTCGTCAAGTTTTTTTTGTTTAGGAGCATCGCCTTCGATGAAATATTCAATCTTTCGGAAAACAAGCTCCATAAAAATGGTCTGAGGGCAAAGCCAGCCGCACCAAAGCCTTCCGTAAATTGCAGTAAACAATATAATGAATATTGCCAGTGCCAGGAATGCCAATGCCAGAATGAAAAAATCCTGGGGCCAGAATGCCGAACCGAAAAGAATAAATTGTCTGTTAATTAGATCAATTAACAAAAACGGTTTGCCATCGTATTTTATGAATGGCATAATGAAAAACAAAGCTAAAGAAAAGTATCCCACAACAAGTCTCCACCTGTGCAGAATGCCTTTTGGCTTAGATGGATATACCCATACCCTATTGCCCGAATCATCAATATTCGAAACAGAGTCCCTGAAAGAACCACCGGTTTCGGTAATCAGAGGGTCATCTTCGGTATAGATGTTGTCCTTTGCCGTATTATCTTTGGCTTCAATCATTAAAATTAATTAGCTCCTTCGTTGAACAAAACACCTTGCGGGGCTTTAGGATTTGGAGGATTTGTTCCTTTTAATGTTTTAATGTAGCTTGCGACTTTGAGAATTTCTGCTTTCTTCAAAAGGGCTTTCCATGTAATCATCCCTTTTTCGGGTACGCCATTCATAATAGTAGTTGCAATGTTTTCGAAAGTACCCCCATGAATCCAGTAATCATCAGTCAAGTTTGGACCAACATTTCCTTCGCCGAATTTGCCATGGCAGGAGACACAATTTTTCATAAAAACTTCTTTTCCTGCTTCGAGACTACCTTTATCGGTTAGTACAGTTAAATCAGCTTTTGTCAGAATCATGTCCGCAGTACCGGAAGCATTTTTAGCAAGAAGCATTTCTTCGTGTGCTTTCATTTCTTTGGCATATTCAGCACTTTGGCTGTCGCCCATTCCGGCAAAATGATAATAGAACATATAAAGAACTGCCCATAAAATGCAAATGAGGAATAAATATAGCCACCATTTAGGTAGGGGATTATTGAATTCCTTAATGCCGTCATAAGAATGGTCCATCAGTTCATCAGTTGGCTTCGCCATGATTTTCCCTATTTATTTGTTGTTAATTTGTTTTCTTCCAAAGGCATATTGCTCATTTTTTCAATAAATTTTCCATCTGCTTTCCATGCGTAATACAAAACAAACAGAAAAGAAACGAAAAACAGCAACATAGAAACTATGCCGAGTATTGTCAAAGTATCTACCGATTGAAAAATATTTTTAAACATAATTTAATAATTATTGTTTGATAACCGGTGTACCTTTAATGTCAATTCCCAATCTCTGCAAATAAGCAATCAAAGCAACAATCTTTTTGCTTGACTCAACTGTGACTCCTGTTGTTTTTAGGTCATCAACAATTTTCTGAGCCTGAGTCTTGTAATCAGCTATTGCTTTGTCAGCATATCCGGCAGGATATGGAACACCGAGAGTTGTCATAGCACGCACTCTTGTTGGAACTTCCGCAACTTCTGCCTCATCAGTAATCAACCATGGAAAACGTGGCATGATTGAACCGGGCGACATTGATGTCGGGTCTTTCATGTGGTAATAGTGCCATGAGTTCGGGAATTTGCCGCCTTCGCGGTGCAAATCGGGACCGGTTCGTTTTGAACCCCATTGGAAAGGATGATCATAAACGAATTCTCCGGCTTTTGAGTATTCTCCGTATCTTGCAGTTTCGGAACGGAACGGACGAATCATTTGGGAATGACAAACATAACAGCCTTCGCTCAGATAAATATCTCTTCCCATTAGCTCAAGCGGAGTATAAGGTTTAACAGATGCAATAGTCGGGATATTTGATTTGATGACCAGCATAGGAACTATTTCAACGATACTGCCCACTAATATGGCAAGAATTGAAAGAACCACGAAAGGATAAGGCATTGCCTCGAGCATTCTGTGGAATTTTTTATCTCGTACCGGCGATTTGACCAATGCCGGAGCTGATGCTTCCTCTTCAGCAAGGAAGGAGCCCTGCTTGCAGGTTTTGAAAATATTGACAACCATTATGCTCACACCGGTGAGATAGAATAACCCGCCGATAGAACGAATAATGTACATCGGAATAATCTGAGTAACTGTTTCGAGGAAATTAGTATATTGCAAAAGACCTTCGGGTGTGAACTGCTTCCACATAAGGTTCTGAACAATAGCCGCCCAGTAAAGCGGTACAGCATAAATGATAATACCTATAAATCCGAGCCAAAAATGAGCATTTGCCATTTTCTTTGAATAGAGTGTAGTTCTGTAAAGCCTTGGAATAAGCCAGTACAGCACTCCAAACGCAAGAAATCCGTTCCAGCCCAATGCTCCGATGTGAACGTGAGCAATTGTCCAGTCAGTGAAATGCGAAATTGCATTAACTGATTTAATAGCGAGCATAGGACCTTCGAATGTTGCCATTCCATAGGCAGTTATAGCAACAACCATGAATTTCAGCACAGGATCTTCGCGGACTTTATCCCAAGCACCCCGTAAGGTCAGCAAGCCGTTAAGCATACCTCCCCAGGACGGGGCAATGAGCATAACAGAAAATACCGTTCCAAGTGATTGAGCCCAATCCGGGATTGCCGAATAAAGCAAATGGTGAGGACCTGCCCAAATATAAATAAAAACTAATGCCCAAAAGTGTATTATGGATAATTTGTATGAATAGATTGGTCTTTCTGCGGCTTTTGGAAGGAAGTAATACATTATTCCAAGGAATGGAGTGGTTAAAAAGAAGGCAACGGCATTATGTCCGTACCACCATTGAACCAAAGCATCCTGAACTCCGGCATAAACCGGATAACTTTTTAGCAATCCTACAGGAAGTTCAAGTGAATTAAAAATATGAAGAATAGCAACTGATGTGAAAGAAGCAATATAGAACCAAATTGCAACGTACATGTGCTTTTCGCGTCTTTTGATGATGGTACCTATCATATTGATTCCAAAAGCAACCCAAATCAGTGCAATCAGAATATCAATGGGCCATTCGAGTTCAGCATATTCTTTGCTCTGTGTGAAACCAAGAGGAATTGTGACTGCGGCAAGAACAATTATCGTCTGCCATCCCCAGAAATGGATTTTGCTCAGCAAGTCGCTGAACATTCTTGTTTTGCATAATCTCTGCAAAGAATAGTAAACCGCAAAGAAGATTACGTTTCCTGCAAAAGCAAAAATGACTGCATTAGTGTGCAATGGTCTTAAGTGGCTGAATGTCAGGAAAGAAATCCCCAAATTCAAAGCCGGAATATACAGCTGAGTGGCAATAAACAATCCGACAAGCATGCCGACAAAACCCCACAATACTGTAGCTTTAATGAAAAGCATGACAATCTTGTTGTCGTATTTGAAGGTTTCAAGATTTTGATTAGTACTTGAATTATCCATAAATAATCCTCAAAAGTTATTTATATTGAAAAAGTTTCTTCATCTGTCGCTACCATGTCCGTTTCTTCAAGCAGAATTCTTACCGATGGTGTATAATCATCTTCGAACTGTCCGCTTTTGATTGCCCAGACAAACAGCCCTAAAAATACTATCGCCAGAGCGAAACTTGCTGTTATGAGAACCAATATAACGGACATTTTAAACTGCTTTGAAAATTAAACATATTCTGAAAATGAAAAAATAATAAAAAAAAATTAATTCCTTATTACTTTTTTTATTGTATCCTGATTTTTTTTCCATTTAGTGTAATCTTTATCACTGTGAATCCTACTACCGTAATTGAACTGATAGGCATAAGTATAGCCGCTACAACGGGAGACAGCGTTCCAGTCAGTGCAAAAGAAAAACCAACAATATTATATAGAATTGACAAAGTGTAGCTCATGTAAACTGTATTCACCGATTTTTTTGCCAGTTTCAAAATTGCCGGAAGGTAGCCGATGCTTTCTGCATTGAAAATTGCATCCGAACCCGGAGTGAAATTTGATGTATTATCCGTCACGGCAACCCCGATGTCACTTTGTCTTAATGCACCTGCATCATTCAATCCGTCGCCTACCATCATTACTATTTTCGATTCACTTTGTAATTTTTTTATGTAACTCAACTTTTCAGCCGGTTTTTGCTCGAACAGCATCTCCACGTTTTTCCCAAGATGTTTGGTTAAGAAGTTTTGTTCGTGACTCAAATCTCCCGAAAGAATTGAAGTTTTATAGCCGGGTGTCAATTCATGAATGGTATCGAATATTTCATTTCTGTAATGGGATTTAACGCTGAAACACCCCTTGAAACTATTATCAACAGATAAATATACAGCGGCTTCCTCCATGAATGAATCTAAAGATAGGTCATCACTGTCATTTTCGTGGGAAACCCAGCTTTTTTTACCGATTCTGACAGTTCTTCCTTCGATAGTAGTTTCAATACCCTGACCGAAAATTTCCTGATAAGTTAGAACGGGCAGTAATTCAGCTGACTTGAATTGTTCAAACAGAATCCTGCTGTAAGGATGAGTTGAATTTCTTGTCGAAGATTTAATCAGACTGTTTTCAAATTGTGTTAAGTCTTCGCCTGCATACTCAATTTTGCTTTTCTCAGTTTCAGTTAATGTCCCTGTTTTATCGAAAATTATTGAATTGATTCTTGAAAGCATTTCTACCAATTTATCATTTTTCAGGAAAAACCCGTATTTCGAGAAAATCCTCATCGCCGTTCCGTAGGCAAATGGAGTTGAGAGAGCCAATGCACAAGGGCAGGCTACAATCAAGACAGAAACAAATGCATTCATGGCTGTATGAACATCCTTACCAATCCAATAGAAAAGCCCACCGAATGCAACAACGAGAACAAAAACGGTGAAATACTTCGCCATTTTATCTGAAATTACCGAAGTATAAGTTTTTTCCTTTTCGGTTAGTATCTGACTATCCCAAAGCTCCGTCATATAGCTTTGACGAAAATTTTTCAGCACCTGAACTTCTATAATCGGTCCTGCCTGTCGGGCTCCTGAGTAGATTTTATCGCCTGATTTAATTGAAACCGGACTTGATTCGCCGGTCACGAAGCTATAGTCGAGGATTGTTGACGGGCTTAGAAGAATAGAATCTGTTGGGACTATTTCATTGTTCCTTATAATAATTGTATTCCCGATTTTGATATCTTTGATTGAAACAAACTCTTCCTTGTCGCCTTTTTTTCTGATTACTGAAAGCGGGAAATAAGATTTATAGTCTCTATCAAATGAAAGGGTATAGAATGTTTTCTTTTGGAAGATTTTCCCAAGCAAAAGAAAGAAAACCAAACCTGCCAGCGAATCGCTGTAGCCCGGACCGACACCGGAAATAATCTCATAAGCGCTTCTGGCAAATAAAGCGACAATACCTATACTTAATGGAATATCAATACTTATCATTTTCAACTTAATGCTTGAAATCGCTGAACGGAAATATCCTGAAGATGCATAAAGGACAGGAACTGAAGCTATCAAAGCCAAAAAGCGTAAATATACTTTAATATTTTCTTCGAGCGAACCGAATGCAAGATACTCAGGCAATGCAAAAAGCATAATATTTGCAAAGCAAAATCCTGCTATCCCGAGTTTAATAAAAAGTGAGCGGTCGTCATCCTGAGGTTTCTTCTTTTCAAGATTTGCAAGATTTAGTCTTGGTCGGTATCCAATGGAGGTAAGGAGCTCGACAATTTTTTTGAGCGATGTTTCATTTTCATCGAAAATGATAGAAATTTCTTTCTTCAAGAAATTAACTTTCGATTCCTTAATGCCCTTGTCCATTCTCGCTACATTTTCCAATAGCCAGATACAAGCACTGCAATATATATTGGGCAGATAGAAATGAACTTTTGCCCGACCGTTGATTGAAAAGAGAAGAAGTTTTTCCTTAAGTTCAGCGTCATCAAGATAATCAAACTCACCTGCTTTTATCGGTTTAGGTGAAATTGATTTCAGTTTTGAAATATCGTAATTTTTCTGAATGTCGGCATCATTAAGTAGCTCGTAAACGAAAAGACAACCCGAACAACAAAAATTATTCTCGTTTTTTTGGATTGTATCATCTCGGCATACGTCGCCGCAGTGAACACAAACAGTCTTTTGATTATTATTATTCATTAAAACAAAATATTAATTTAGCCAAAGCTCAAAATTACGAAATTATTTTAACATGAAAAAATATTATCAGCAAATTCATTGTATTTTTTTAAAAATGAGATATACAAAACATTCCCAAGTCTGAATTTGCAAAGAAAATAATTACCGAATTCAAGTATTCATTTTTTATTTGAGTAATATTTTCTAATTTTGTATTGGGTTCAAAAGATAACCCGATTTCCGGAAATAGAAGGAGAAACATTTTGATTGAGCTTATAGCAGGCAGTATTAAGTTGAGAGAATTTCTCGAAACTGACAAAACTCAGTTGGCAAGATTATGCAATAATAAAAAGATTTGGGATAATGTAAGGGATTCATTGCCATATCCTTATACCGAGAAGGATGCAATCGAATTTATCCGGCTGTGTCAAAAAGAATCACCAAAAATTACATTTGCAATAGAAAAAGACGGCGTTCTGACAGGTACAATCGGTTTATTGAAAAAAACTGATGTTGACAGGTTGACGGCTGAGATTGGATATTGGATAGGGGAACCTTTCTGGGGGCAGGGAATTGCAACAGAAGCAGTAAAATTGATGACTCAGTATGGATTCGACAAATTGGGATTAGTTCGCATCCACACAGGAGTGTTTGATTTCAATAAGCCGTCAATGCGGGTTTTATTAAAAGCAGGGTACAGTCTGGACGGAGTTTTCAAGCAATCAGTATATAAAAATGGAAAAATAATTGATGAATACTGGTTTAGTAAGCTGAAGATGATAATTAACCATTAGAGTTTTCGAAATCAATTGTAGGAGCAATCGAGTTGTATTTGGAAAGTATTGCGGCACGTTCATTTATTGAAATTGATTGTAGTTCTCAATAATTCATTTCGATTATTTCGATAAAATTTAATCAAACAGATTGAGATGTAAATCTATCTGAAGCATAAACAGAATTGTCCACCTAAATTCATTCCTATCAGCAATTTATCAACCAATTCAGTATAACTCATAATATTTTCAGCAATTTTCGGTTAGTGTTTTCTCCTATAAACCCAGTTAACGGTTTCGCCATCTTGAACAAATCCTAAACTTTCCCAGAATTTTATTGCCTTTTGCCGAACTCTGTCCGCAATTATTATCGGGTAATGGAGTTTTGCTTCTTCGACAAATGCAGTGCCATAACCCTTCCCCTGATATTCAGGATAAATATTTATCGAGTAAACCGTAAATTCATTTCCGTTGATTAAACACCGTGCTTTGCCCACGCTGTTGTCATCAAATAAAATATTAGCCCAATCATATTCTGATTTTTGTTGTTCCCTGGAAAAGAAATTAATAATTAATCCATTCATTATTCAAACCCATGCAAAAATGATAGAACATTTTTCCCTAAATCGGGGAGATAGTATCCACCCTCGAGAATTGCAAAACGACGGTTATGTCCCATTCTTTTTGCAAGTAATTTCATGTCATATCCCAACCGATAAAAATCAAAAGTAGCAAGCTTTCTCCCAAGGTCTTTTTCGTAAACGTCGAATCCTGCATTTACTGCAATAATATCAACATATTCCAGATTTTTTATATAATCTTCAACCAACGCTACATATTTATCCCTATCCTCAGCCATAGGATTCAATATTTTTACTTCTTTCCAATCCGACAGACAATCAATTGTTCCATCACCTGTGTGAGCGTCAAAGTCAAGAATAAAAGCTGAGTTAATTCTTCCTTCATGACGTAATTTTTTCAAGGCTATAGCCATATTGCAAAAACAGCAATATCCCCATCCCGATGCCCGATAGGCATGGTGACCGGGCGGACGGATGCAGGCAAATGCAGGCTCTGCAGAATCCATTGCTATCTGCGAAGCTTTAATCGCCCCACCTGCGGAAAGCATTGCCATGTCGTACAACGATTGATTTGCCTGAAGGCTGGAAATATACTGTTCATCATGAACTCTGATAATATCTGAATATTCAGCTTTCTCATTTCTGATTAATTGATACTTCGTGTCATTCTGAATAGAATCAATTATTGCTTCCATTCTGCCCGGAGCAGAAGCACCATCATAGACATAATCAGAATTGCTGAATTTTTCGTTATATACTATTTTCATTTTTTCTATACTTTTTAAAAACCAATAAGTGAACTGCATTTCAAAAAGATACGCATAAATTAACCACTTTAAAACGTGTTGTAAATCAAATAGACACCACCCAAAATAACAAGGATACCGCAAATCCATTTAATGTACTTTGTGGTTTTGGAATTCTCTGTCCAATTCAAATATTGCTGTACTTTTTTGGTTAATGTACCTGCAAGTACAATTACAAAAGAATGCCCTAATGCAAAAGCAACCAGCAAACTTAGAGCCAATACCAAATTACTTGAAGAAACCTCAAATACAACTCCGAGAATTGGAGCCATAAATGCGAATGTACATGGACCAAGACCGACACCAAATATGAGTCCCAAAACAAATGCCGCCATCAACCCCTTGAACCGCGTACCGCTAATTTTGGCACCGTCCCAGGGCAAATGTATAACATCAAGCATGTATAAACCAACCACAAAGAATACTACGGCAACAAGATAATTGCCAATAACACCGACATCGCCCATTAACCTACCCATCGCAAGCGTTATCCCGCCGATGATGGCTATGGTCACTAAAATTCCAAGTGCAAAGACAAATGACAAATTAATTGTTCTCTTCAGGCTGATTTCTCCTTGAGAACTCAGGAACCCGACAATCAGGGGGATGCTTGAGAGATGGCATGGACTTAGGATAATACTTAGCAAACCCCAAACAAATGCTGAAAAAGTTGCTAACCAAAAGTTGCTATATAGGAGTTCGCTTAAAAAATTAAAGACGCTTTCAATCATGGGTTTTCCTTATTAAGTTGGTGAATGAGATAAGGGAAGGGGGACTGGGGTATTGAATAACGAATATCGAACAAGGAATTTCGAATTTCGAAGGATAATTAAATGATGAATAATGAACAAGACATACTGTATATTTAACAAAGGATGATGAATACAGATTTAATTTAGTAAAACTAATTATTTTAAGATTTATTTGCATTTTTATTTTTGTTTGCAGTATCAATGCTTTTTACAAAGATTGAAATCAGTTCGTTACATTCATTAGTTAATTGATTAACCTGATCATATTTCTGAAGCAAAGGTTTTTGATTGATAATTTTTAATGCCACAAAAGTTTCCCTTAATTCCTTCAAACAAATTTTCATTTTATGAATAAAATCATTTCTTGATTCAGCACCTTGTGCTTCTGCATAATTCAATGCCGGAGCTGTACCGGATCTAATAATTTGATTTGAAATATATAATCCTGATTTTGTATTTGGTAATTGTTCGGCAATATCCATAATATTAATACTAAAGCTAATCAGTCTTTCCTCCAAATCAAATACTCTTTTCATTCCCCTATCCCATAAATAATTCAAAATTATAGATACGAATTTAATTCTAAAATAAAATCTATTTATTCATTCAATATTCCAATATTTATCTTAATTCACACTTGTGAAATTTCCTTCGAAATTCGATATTCCTTGTTCGATATTCGATATTCATTTCTTAAAGGAAAGTCCCCTTCCCTGCAGAAATTTATCAATCTCCTTTTCAGGATAAAATCCTTCATGGCGAAGAAGTTCCTTGCCGTTCTCATCTTGAAAAATTTGTGTCGGAATCAGTTTGATATTAAATTGCTTTACTTTATCTTTATCCTTGTTAACATCATGAAAAACAACTTTGAGTTGCTCGCCATACTTTTTTTCCAAAGATTTCATAATCGGCTGCATTTTTTTGCAAGGAATGCAATTTGTTGAACCAAGTTCAATAAAAGTTATTTTTGGTTTCTTGTTTTGGGCATTGATTGGTAAAATTGAAGCACCAATGACAAGAATAATAACGGAGAAGAATATCAGTTTTTTCATACTATTTTGCCTCCTGAATCCACTGAAGAATCTGAGTGTCCTTTGGAACTGAACCAAAACTTACTACCTTTTCATTAATAACCAATCCCGGAGTTGACATAATGCCATATTTCATAATATCCTGAAGTTCTGAAATCTTTTGAACTTCAGCTTCAATTCCATTTTGAGCAACAAGTTCACGAACTTTAGTTTCGAGATTAACACATTTGGTACAACCTGTACCCAGAATTTTAATATTCATAATTAGTTCCTAATTCTTTATAAATTTATTTACTTCACCAACAAGATACTTTTTGAATTTTTTATAATCTGAACTGTAATCCCATATTTTTTCGAGATTTTTCCATTTGATTTCCTTGCCATTAACTTTTTTGCTGATTATCAATGTTTGGGAATCAAATTTATAGTCTTCAAGAAAATGTTCATTTTCAGGTACCTGAAAATCAATGGATTTAAGTAATACATTTCCTTTTTTCAATTCATTACCGTAAATTGCGTTCACAGACTTATTGATATGACCTTCAATTGTCATACAACCCTGGCAACGCATAGTTGCATGGAAATACATGATTTCAACCGTCACTGTGTCGGTTTTACTTTTTTCCATTGCAAACATAGAAAAGCTACTAACGAGCATTGCCGCCATTATTAAAGATAAAAATAAGAATCTGTTCGTCATATTATACCCTTTCTAAGTATTCTTTCAATTCTTTTACTGTCGGCACCTTGCCGTAGAATAACAATTTTTCATCAACAATCAATGCAGGAGTTTTCATAACTCCATAATTAGCAATAGACACATAATCGGTTATTTTAGTGATAACTGCATCCTGATTCAATTCTTTAACTGCCTCTTCAATCCTTTTGGCAAGCGTAGCACAATTCATGCACCCGGGACCTAAAACTTTAATATGCATAATAATCTCCTGATTCAAAATATAAGATTAAATAAAAATCCAACTATCATAATGCCTGCTCCAACAACTCCCACAAAAACAAAAATCAAGGGCAACTTCAAAACTTTTTTGAGAATAATAACTTCGGGTAATGAAAGTCCAATCACGGACATCATAAAAGCAAGAGAAGTACCGAGCGATGCACCTTTTTCAAGCAATACCTGAACAACCGGGATAATTCCTGCGGCATTGCTGTAAAGCGGAATGCCAATCAAAACAGCCAATGGAACAGAATACCAAACATCCTTCCCCATAATGCTTGCCATGAAATCCTCGGGTACATAACCATGTGCTCCTGCACCCACAGCAATTCCCAATACGATGTACACCCATACTTTTGCTAATATTTCCCTGACGGCATCAAATCCGGAATCAATCCTGTTATTGAAACTCACTTTTTCTTCGGGAGAGTTGACATTGCCTGCTTTGATTTGAAATACCCATTCCTCGACATACTTTTCAAGTTTCAATCTCCCAATCACCCAACCTGAAAACATCGCAATAAACAGTCCTGTTGACATATAAATCAAAGCCGTTTTCCACCCAAACAACCCAAACAAAAGGACTAAAGCAACTTCGTTAATCATCGGAGCGGCAATTAGAAATGAAAAAGTAACACCAAGCGGAATACCAGCCTCGACAAATCCAAGAAACAACGGAATTGCCGAACAAGAACAAAATGGAGTAACAATACCTAATGAACTCGCCATAACGTTTCCAACAAACAGAGGTTTTCCTTCCAGAGCCTTTCTTGTTTTTTCAGGAGAAAAGTAACTCCTGATAATTCCAACCACAAACACAATCAGGGTTAAAAGCATCAATACTTTGGGCACTTCAAAAATAAAGAATCTAATAGCTTCGGTTAAACGGGCTGTTCTATTCATCCCAATAATATCATAAACAATGCCGTTTGCCATCGGTTCAAGATAGATATAAATAACAACCCATACAGGGATTAACAGGATAGGGATAAGTATCTTATTTTTTAAAAAAATCGAATCTGCTTTTAACATATTTATGATATTTTACTTAATGATTATTCTATAGATATTATTTTGACCTATTCCTACACAGTTTTAACTTCACTGAAAAACTTCTTCTTAAACCACAAGGCTACATTCACCAAAGCAATCAACGCAGGAACCTCGACCAAAGGACCAATGACAGCCGCAAAAGCTTCACCTGAGTTGATTCCAAATACTGCAACGGCTACAGCAATGGCAAGCTCGAAATTGTTGCTTGCGGGGGTAAATGAAAGGGTAGCCGTTTTGGAATAGTCGGCTCCAACTTTTTTACCCATGTAGAATGATACCAAAAACATTACAATAAAGTAAATCAGCAAAGGGATTGCAATTCTGATTACATCAAGAGGAATCTTGACGATGTATTCACCTTTCAGCGAAAACATCACAAAGATTGTAAAGAGCAATGCAATGAGCGTTATCGGGCTGATTTTCGGTATGAATTTACTGTGGTACCATTCCTTGTTTTTAAGCTTAATCAACGTAAATCTGGTAATCATTCCGGCAATGAAAGGAATGCCGAGATAAATAAAAACGCTTTGGGCTATTTGACCGATTGTTATAGCTACCTCGAATCCCTGCAAACCGAACCAGCCCGGAAGCACGGTTATAAAGAAATATGCATAAACTGAGAAGAACAAAACCTGAAATATTGAATTGAATGCAACCAAACCGGCGGCGTATTCAGTATCTCCTTTGGCAAGTTCGTTCCAAACTATAACCATTGCAATGCAACGTGCAAGCCCGATCATAATCAATCCCGCCATATAGTGAGGATAGTCCTGAAGAAAAAGTATAGCAAGGAAAAACATCAGAACAGGTCCGACAATCCAATTCTGTACAAGTGACAATCCGAGAATTTTAAAATTCTTGAACACATCACCAAGTTCTTCATATTTCACTTTTGCCAACGGAGGATACATCATTAGGATTAATCCTATGGCGATAGGAATGTTGGCCGAACCTGATTGGAACTGATTCCAGAAGCCGGTAATCCCCGGAAATAAATAGCCGGAGAGGACACCGGCAAGCATTGCAAGGAAAATCCATAAAGTAAGATATCTGTCAAGAAAGCCGAGTTTTTTTGAAATTTTTTCCATTTTATTTACAAGTTGGTTCAACATTCGTTTTAAAAAATTCATCAAAAAACGTTTTGGCAATGTTCCAATTCTCATTGTTTATGCAATAATAAACTTTCGGTTGCTCTGTTCTGCTGTAAATTAACCCCGCATCTTTCAGTTCCCGTAAGTGCTGAGAAACGGTTGATTGCGAAAGCGGCAGAAAATCAACAATATTTCCGCAGAAACAAGCTTTTTGCGAAGCAAGAAATTTCATAATTTCTATTCTTGCGGGATGACCGAGTGCTTTGGCAAACCGAGCCAGCTTAATTCCGTCATCGCTGTATTTATTTTGTTCAGTTTGTTCCATGTTTTTCCAATTAACGTAAATCGCAAATATACGATGAATAATTCAATTACTCGAAATATATTTTAAATGGAATGCGTAAATGCATTTTTTTTAACAGTTTTTTTAATTTTTTTCGGGAATCATGAAACCTTATAATTTAATGGTAGTTCAAAACCCAAAAATAACTTTTCGCTTATGAAATATTCTATTCGAACCATTCCTGCGGGATTGGTCGTCTGGCATAAAAACCTTCATCAATATTATGATAGTAAATAATTTCGTCTTCGTCACTTTTCCAGCATAAGGAAACTTCAACACCGTTCACAAGTGCAGGGAAATCAACCAATCCTATAGTGAACTGCCAGTCCTTGTAATAACAGTTCAAATCCTCAAGTTCTTTGAGATATTCTTTCATTTGGTCACGAATTGAAATATAGTCTGAATTTTCTTCAATATTGCCAGTATATTCAGCAGAAATGGATCGCAAATCGCGTCCAACCATCATTATGTCATCAACGATTTTTCTGACTAAAGGCAGAGTTTTTCTTGCTTCTTTTGGAGTATAATAATTCATATCTTCACCTATGATAAAATATTTTAAACCACTCGAAAAAAAAAGGTCCGGCA
>CAZSHX010000073.1:8114-24891 GCA_964606895.1 uncultured Hyphomicrobiales bacterium | reverse complement strand
TACTACTATGCTGTTTTCAAACAGGTTACAAAAATAAAGTGTCAAACTCGGGAGACAAATTATTTAATGGACTATCAGAAGGTGGGGAAATTGAAATGCCTATAGCTGACAGCCCTTGGGGTTCGTATTTTGGAATGTTTAGAGACAAATACGGTATTGAATGGATGGTGGATTTTGACCCAAAATATAAAGGTCATTTGTAAAGAATAGTTGAATTAGCAATTTCTTACACTTATTACAACAAATTAAACTCCAATTCAAATTAACATATTATGTCATTTCAAGCATACATAGACAACATAAAAGCAAAGACAGGGAAAAGTCCTGAAGACTTCAAAAAACTTGCAGAAGAAAAAGGATTTTTACTTAACGGTCTACTTGTGAAAACTGTTAAAGCCACAGAAGTTACAAATTGGCTCAAAAACGAATTTGATTTGGGTCATGGACATGCAATGGCGATTTACGCAACATTTAAAGGAAAGAAAGACTGACAATGATCAGGAATTTTCAAACCAACTTTAAAATATGAACAACATTAAAAAACACGATGAGCGTATTGCAAATTTGACTTTTGCATCGGTATATCCACTCTACATTACAAAAGTTGAGAGAAAAGGAAGAACGAAAGACGAGTTGCATCAAGTAATAGAATGGCTGACCAATTTTGACGTAAAGGATTTAAAAGAACTAATTGACGAGAAAGTGACGTTTGAAACATTCTTTAAGAAAGCAGAATTGAACCTAAAAGCTGACCTCATCAAGGGTGTAATTTGCGGTTATCGGATTGAAGAAATTGAAAATCCTCTAACAAAACAAGTAAGATATTTAGACAAATTGGTTGACGAATTGGCAAAGGGAAAATCAATGGAGAAGATCTTAAGAAAGTAATGAGAATCAATCCACAGATTTTCTATCATGGCACCAAAGCCAATCTTCAACAGGGAGACCTGATTGAACCCGGCTTTAATTCAAATTACGGTTCCGGGAAGAAGGCTTACTATGTCTAACTGACCGCCACCTTGGATGCCGCTATTTGGGGAGCTGAGCTTAACTTGGGTGAAGAACCCGGCAGAATTTATGTAGTTGAGCCGACAGGTCCGATTGAAGATGATCCCAATTTGACTGACAAGAAGTTCCCGGGAAATCCAACGAAGTCATACCGTTCCGGGAATCCGCTTCGCGTATCCGGTGAAGTAACTGAATGGCAAGCCCACTCCCCTGAACAACTTAAGGCAATGAAGGATGGACTTGACCGACTCAAGCAACTTGGTATTGAGGCAATCGAGGATTAATTATAACAATGGGACTGAACTTTTTTACTTTTGACATTGTTGAAGTGTATAATCAACAGTAATAGAATCTTTGATGTCATTTTGTGCAGATAACAAATACCTAGTTAAAAACTACCATCGCTACAAATTTGAGGGATGCCCTGCGATAAATCAAATTGGGCAATTTTGTTCAGTCTTGAAAGTTTCTTTAGACTATTCTTATTGTTATTTTATTTGATTTTCGTAATTTTGTATTTTGTTTTAAAGGCTCTTTGAAATTGTTTCTTATCAAGAATGACTGAGAGATAGGCTCTGTGAAGTCATGGCAACCTGAAATATTAAGGTGCTAACTCCTACCCAAATTGGGAAAGATAAGTAATCGGTAGAAAATCAACATATTTTTATTGAAACTCCTTTGACTTATCAGGGGAGTTTTTTGTTTTTATAATTTCAATAGTGATTAATTTAAGTTTAATTATGAGATTAGGATATTTATGAAATTTTTAGGTCAAGTAATATTATTTTTATTTTTTATTAATGGGACATCTTTTACACAAGATGGTATTCCTGTACAAAAAATAAAAGGTGAAATTAGAAATTCGGCTAATCAACAACCTGTTGTTGGTGGATCGATTTTATTATTTGACCAAATGATAAAAAGAGGTGTTAGGTCAAATTCAAAGGGTAGTTTCAAATTCGATTCTATCCCAGTTGGAAGATATTCATTAAAAATAAGTTCAATTGGCTTTGAAACACAAATTCAAAATATCATTCTTACTTCTGGAAAGGAATTAATAGTAAATATCGATTTAAATGAAAGTTTCGTTTTAGCTAATACTATTGAAGTTACAGCGAATAAAGAGAAATTCCTTCCAATAAATGAAGCTAATATCGTTAGTTCTAATCAATTTACTTTAGATGATGTCGAGAGATTTGCAGGCTCAAGAGGAGACCCAGCAAGAATGGCTCAAAATTTTGCTGGTATTTTGGGAGTAAGTAATCTAAGAAATGATATTATCATTAGAGGAGGATCTCCAACAGAATTATTATGGAGGCTTGACGGTCTCGATTTACCAAATCCGAATCATTTTGGGACCCAGGGAGCAACAGGCGGACCTGTGGGTCAAATTAACTCCGGCTTATTGAGTAATAGTGATTTTGTTACAGGTGGTTTTCCTTCTGAGTATGGTGATAAAATGAGTGGTGTTTTTGATTTAAGAACTCGAAATGGGAACGAAGAAAAATATGAATACCTTGCCCAGATAAGTTACAATGGAGCAGAATTAGGAGTAGAGGGACCTCTTCAATTTGCAAAAGGGTCTTTTATAGCAAATTATCGTTACTCATTTCTTGATTTATTCAAGGAAATGGGAATGGATTTAGGCATTGTAGGAGTTCCCAGATACCAGGACGGTATGATAAAAATGCACTTCATTCCAAATGAAAAGAATCAAATAAATATCACAGCTCTTTACGGAAGAGATAATATTTTCATGCAAAGAGATAATCTTTCAGATGTTGTTACGGGAGACTGGAACCTGAAAAGTGGTAATAATAATTTTGCAATAGGATTGACTTGGCAATATCTTTTTTCTGAGAATTTATTTGGTAAACTACTGGTTGGAACCGTTTATGACAAATATAATACTAATATAGATTCAATTACTTGTGACCAAAATGATATTCACAAGGTTATCTCACTTGATAAATGGTTCTCTCAAAATTCTATGGAAGGTTATTCAAACATAAAATATAATTTATTTTATACACCATATAAGAATCATTGGATAACTTTTGGAGTAGAAGGTAGATATAAATTTTATGAGCTTAATGAAAAAAGATACTCGTTTGGTTGGGGAGATTATACTAACTGGGATTTGGATAAAACAGGTAACACATTGCAAACACTTAGTTTCATAAATTGGAACTGGAAAATAAGTCCTACTTTCACATCAAATTTAGGATTACATAGCCAATATTTAAAAATTAGCAATAAATACACTCTTGAACCACGATTAGCTTTATCATGGAATTTTACTGAAGGTCAGTTTTTAAATTTAGCACTTGGTATTCATAGGCAATCTCTGCCATTACTGCTTTATTATTCTTCAAATACAAATAATTCTCTTGATTTTATGGAATCTAAACACTTAGTTTTGGGTTATTCAAACCAACTAACAGAAAACATGATTTTTAAAGCTGAAACTTACTATAAAGATATAAGCAAAGTGCCTGTTAGTAATGGTGTTTCTGACTACTGGTCATTTCTAAATATAGGTACAAATTTCGGTTCTATTGGTGGAAAAGAGAATTTAATAAGTAATGGAACAGGAAGATGCTATGGGGCTGAATTTTCTCTTATTAAACACTTTTCTGAGGGTTATTACATAACCACTACTGCTTCTTATGTTCGCCAGCAATACAAAGGTTCTGATGGAATTCAAAGATTCGGAGGTTTCGACAATATTTACATAATTAATATACTTGCAGGATATGAATGGAAAATTTCAGACATATTTACTATGGAATTTTCAGGAAAATATACATTGGCAGGTGGGGCTCCTTACACACCGATTGACACAATAACGTCCAGAGCGAATAATCAAACATATTACCTTACAAGTCAGCCATTTTCAATTAGAAAACCAGACTATAAAAGGTTTGATATTAAAATTGATTTCAGAACAAATTTTCAAAAAATAAGTATTGTAGGATATGTTTCTGTTGAAAATCTTTTTAATACTAATAATGTTCTTGAATATCAGTGGAGCAATTCAAAGAAGAAAATAGAATCTGTTTATCAATTAGGGATATTCCCCTTGGGTGGTGTAAGATTTGAATTCTAAATAAAGTTTTGGGGACTACTAACTAAAAATAGTCCCCAAATTCACAATTTTTCTTGTCCCTTAACAGAATATTCCCCTTTTCTTCCTTACTCTATACATATTTACTATAATTCCACTATTCTCTTAATGTCTCTATTCAAAGTTCCGAAAATCAAATGAATACTATGTATATTACGATTTGTCCTCGTTTTGTCTCTTTTTATTTTCAAATATATTCATTTAATCCCATAAACTTTTTTAAGTTTCTTCAATACTAAATTTAATCCCTTTTCAGTATTTTCTGACTGTGAATTTGAAAAAAGGATTATCGCCTTATCTGCACTTTTAAAAACATATACCATTGACAAGAAGGTTCCGGGGTCACCAATATTATAAGAAAATGTTTGATTATTCTTATCTTTTTCACAAAACCAACCTACAGAGAACCTTGGCAAGCCATAATGCAAAAAATTAAACTCATTTTCTGATAAAAGTTCGGACTTTCCTTTTAATCCGAGTAATTGTAGCTGAATAAATTTTGAATAATCCGGCAAACTAATATTTATATTTCCAGCAGCTTGTAACAAATCAAATTTATAATTATCTCCTGGAGATTCTGGAACTAATTCTTCATTATGCCCCCATGGTTGCAAAGAATCGCTTTGATTTGGCAAACCAAAACCAAAATTAATTCCTAATTGAGTACCTAAATCTTTTACTAATTCTTTGTAAGATTTGCCCGATGCTTTTTCAAGCATTAATCCTGCCGCAATGTATCCTAAGTTTGAAATATTGAATTTATTTTTGCCAGAAACAGGTTTTTGTTGAAGAAACCATTTGATAAATTGGAATCTTTGCTCTTCTTCATTTCCAGTAAATTGTTCTTTTGTCGGCTTTTTATTTGTATAAGTGTACGAAAATAATTTTGTTCTAAAGCTTAACAAATTCAATAGTGTCATATCATAATAAGCTTTTTTACTATTTGTTCTTAACTCAGGAAATAAGTCGAAAAACTTTGTATTCCAACTAATCTTGTTTTGATTAACTAATAAACCAGCAATGAATCCTGTAATTGCTTTTGTATTTGACCCTATTCTAAATCTATCATTTATATCTGCTTGGATGGTTGAATTAATCCTTTTAATTCCAATTAATTGCAATTCTAATATTTTTGTTGAAGAGACTACAGCATATCCAATTTCAGGAATGTTATAAGCAAGTCTAATACTATCAGCAAATTCTTCAATCGTATCCCCATTTACCTGATACAAAACTGTAAAAAATATTATACTCATCAATGACAATAATTTTGATTTCATTTTAACTCTAATAAGATTTTAAAAACTATTCACCTCAAATAGTCCCCAATTTCTTCATGTTCTTGCCATCAACAAAATCGTCCGTAGTCTTCCTTGCAATTTATATTCTTACCAGTTACTATAATTACTCTTCTCTCATCCTGTCCCTTTTCATTATTCTGAAAGTCGCATGAAAAATTTGTATTTTACGGTTTGTCCGCGTTTTGTGCCTATTCCCCTTTTTTCCAATTTCCAAAAAAGTAGCAATAAAGAAAAATCCTATTTAAAATTCAATATTAACTCTAATTTACTAGTGTTGCATTCACTGATATCTTTGTGTTCAATAATTTAGAAATTGGACAATTCTTCTCAGCGTCAACAACACATTCATCGAATTTTTCTTGTGATATGCCCGGTACTATTGCTCTTAAAGTAAGATGAGAGCTGACGATTGCACCATCAACGAGGTCAATGTCACAGCCGGTCTCAAGAGTATCAGCTTTAAAACCTGCGGCATCAATATTGAATGATAATTTCATCGAGAAACATCCGGCATGAGCCGCGGCAACGAGTTCTTCCGGATTTGTACCAATACCCTGTTCGAATCTTGATTTGAAAGAATACTGATTTTGATTAAGTACACCGCTCTGTGTAGTAACTTGACCAACTCCGTCTTTACCGGTTCCGTGCCATACAGCTTTTGCATTTCTTTTCATATTTTCCTTAAATTAAAAAATTAGACATAATATTTATTCAAAACGTAGAGTAACGATTTTCATTTTTATTTTCACTCAATAAAATTGTCCCCAATCATCTTGTCTATCTATAATTCATTATTAAACTATAAAACCATCTCATTCATTTTGGCTTTGCAAAGCTTCGAACCTCGCAGGTATATTATGTTGTTTACGATTTGTCCTTAATTTGACCCTATTTTTGCTTAATTTTCTTCAATTATTGTAATTATTAAGTTCCTTAATTTATCCAAAAAACTATTTGCATATCGCTTCCTTTAATTTCATTTCCTTAGTGAGTATGACAGTTCCTCCATGATAAGTAGCAATAATTATTTCATCCTCATTTAATTTTTTAATTTTAAATGGAGAACCAGGTAAAATAATGATTTTTTTTACCTTTACCCCTTTTTTATCTTGACTTAATTGGTAAATGGCACCATTATTACAACTCATATGTGCTAAACCTGTAATTACAATTATCTTGCCATTAAATTCAATAATTGATTTTATGTTATCTTTAATCAGGACTTCTTTTTTACCATTTGAATTGATGAATTTCAATGTGCCTCCCCATTCTCCATGATCTTCACCAATTAATGTAACTTTCCAGATAAGAAATTTTTTCATAAAAGGATCTGATTCGAATTTACAATTTTCAACTTTTTTTTCAACATCTTCATAACTAAAAAAGTCAAATGCAAAATTTGTATTGCTCTTGGATAATGTATCATACTGCAAATTTCTTATCTTTGCTATCGCGTGCTTGGATGCCTCTCTTACCGGCGAATACCAATGGTTGGTTTCAATTTCTTTTAATGATTTTAAGGCATTACTCGCATTAAGCATTTCCAATGAAAGCACCGCAACATAATTTAATCGCCAATCATTTTCAACAAAAAGGAGACTTTGGAGTTCTGGAATTGCAGGTTTATAGCCAATAAAGCCCATCGTACGGGCTGCCGCTACACGTACATCCCAGTCTCCATTTTTCAGGTATTTCATAATTTTTTCACCTGCCTTATTAGCATTTAATCCAATCTCTGATATATCTCTAAAAGCAAGAATTTTTTCATGAACTGATTTATCATTTTCAATTTTCTTAATATATGGCTCTAGGGCTAATGGTGATTTCATCCCCACCAGAGCCATCATAATAGTTCTTGAATATTTTGCAGGCTCATCTTTCCAGATTTGATATAAATCCTTATCAGTACTTTGTGCATACACACCAATATTTCCTAATGACATTATTGAGTATGTTCTTGAACTAAATGAGTTACGTTTGTCTTTAGCCAATGAGTCTAATGAATTAATTGCTGGAATTGCTTCCTTTCCTAACAATCCAAAAATTCTTGAAACTGCATATAACAAATCCTCATCGCATTTATTATTGCAATCAAATAGATCTATTAACTGCGGAAGGCACTTTTGCCCTAGAATTTTAAAGGAGTATGTCAAAGTTGATTCGCTTTCTTTATTCTTTTTTAATGCTTCAATAAGAATTTGTATCGCGAAATCCGTACCTATTTTAGCAACAAAATGAGCTAAAAACAAATTTCCATTAATTAATGGTTCTTTCATTTCAATGAGATGTTTATCATTTATTGTTTTATATAGCTCAAGTGTTCTTTCAGCTCTATATTGCACATAAGCATTGGTATCTTTTAAAAGAACTAATAGCTTAGAAACTGCGGTATCTCCAAAACTTACAATTTTTTGGGAGGTTTTCATGTCTTCATAATTCCGGTCATAACCATTAATTTTGAAATTAATTAATTTTTTTATTAATGAATCAAGCGAAATATCTGAATTGACCTGCTTTTGAGGGCTTTGCTTTTGACAGGAGATAATCAAAACAAAGATTATTGATAACAAGATAAATAAAAAAGCAATTTTTCTACAAGATTTTAAAAATAAGTTCATATATCAATTCCACAGTATTTTATAAAATTAAAAACCAGCAAATCAAATAAATCAAATATTTTCTAACACAGCACCATTTCATTGTACATTACGATTTGTCCCTTCAAACATTTTTACGATTTCACAAATTTATTGATTTTTTCACCTGTTTTCAGAAAATAAATCCCCGTTGGAAGAAAAGAAACATCAATCCTATTTTTATCATTCGAAATAATTAATTTTTCGCCTAAAACGGAGTAAATCTCAACCTTGTTGCCTATATCAGAAGAGATATTTATAAAATCAGTTGCCGGGTTAGGATTGACGGATAATCCGGAAAGGCTATTGTCATCAGTAACGCCGCTAATATCATCGTAAGACATAAACCTGAGATTGTCTAACCAAAGGGTGCCGCCATTACCGGAAACATCCTTAAATATAAATACTACACCGGATTTGTCTTTGTATTCATCAAGTTTAATAATCTCTGTACGCCACTGATTTAAAGATGTTGGCGTGAAAATGCAATCATTAATAGTTGGCGGATCTGTTATCGGAGTACTTACTGTGGCAAGTTCCGCACCTGACTTAGAATAAATATTAGAATAAGTTTTTCCGCTATCTGTTGACATCATTATCTTCAGAGTATCTGTATAAATATAATCCTGAGAATAGCCGCCGGCTGTTGTTAACCGGATATAGTTAAATCCAAGATCAAATGCAATGCATGGATTTTTAACTGAGGTTAAATCTAATAGAGGAGATAATAGATCCTCTGATAAACCCTGGTTAATATTCGCGACCGGAGTATTATACATCATTAATGAATAAGTACCTTCAGTCTTTGCACTAGTACGAACGTTCCAGGAAAACATTCCTCCTGCTGTTTGCAAGGAAAAATAGGTCAGATTGGGGTCAGTAATTTCAAATCCGCATTTAAAAGGTAATTTCAGGCTTTGAGTCAAATTCTTGAAATAGATGGAATCTTGTTTCTTGCCCGGTAGCGATATATCAGTATTTGAACCATTTATACTTTTAATTTGAACAAGCAAAATATTTGTTTTTTCATAGCAAGGGATTTCAGGTAATTCAATATCGGTATATTTAAATGAAGAAATAGAACCGCTCCATGAATAATCAACTGAATTGCCATTGATTGAATAGGCAATATTAGCAGAAGTAATATCCTTTACTCCCATATTTCTCATCCTGAACTTTGGTTTGATTTTTTGAAGATAAGTTCTATTTGGAACCAATATTTTTGAAATATCGGCATCAAGATTATTTTTAAGTGGCTGATTAATAAAATCAAGACATTTTTCTATTCCCGGTTGATTCGGTATATTGTGCCCCATTCCGGGAACCCTCATGAATAGGACCTTAGCGTTATTGTCAGTAAGAATTTTGTATAAAGTATCAACAGGGTTATAATATTGTCTGTCCGAAGCTCCATGTGTTATGGCAATAGTTAGTTTTGAGGCATTTTCATATTTAAAAAACAAGCTAAATAAAGGATTATTAGTAACATCAAAGTAACTTTGCATAGCAGGCGTATTCAAAAGTAATCCTTTGATTTTTTCAGGATTTTCAAGCCCATACTTCAGAGCGGCTCTGCCGCCTAATGAAAAACCTTCGAGTATTATCTCTTTTTCATCTATCGAATAATTCTTTTTTATATAACTGATTGCTGAATCAATAATAGTTTCGTCTCCTTTTGCATTGTAAAAATCCAGGGATTCACCTCCGCCTTCAGGACATGCAAAAATTGTGTTTTTTATAAAGGCTTCCCAATAAGGACATAAATTATCCCTGTAATCAACTGCAGGCTGATCGGAACCGTGAAGACAAATCATCAGACTATACTTCTTAGTCGAATCATAGTCTGCCGGGACATAAAAAGCAATAATCCTCGAACCTGAAGCCATATTAACATTAATGTTAAAACTACCTGTTGTTTGACCGAAAAGATTAACACTGCAAAATAAAATTGCAATAATAGTAAAAGCTATGATGTAAAACCGTTTCATGAATCTTCCTTTTATATTTTTTAAAAAAATATTTACCGTAGCTTAAGACAAATGAAACATACAAAAAGTTACAAATAATTTTCAGTTTTTTTCATTTTAAAATAGTAGAATATATAATGATGTTTTCCAACTAACCAATAAATGAAATTTGGAATATTTAAATTTTTGTTTTTTGCATTTTTGTATTTTCATTCGTATGTTGCAGATACTTACTTTTTAATTTTTTTAGGAAAAAATGAAAAAATGCTTTTTGATTGTCATTCTGATAGTATATATGAGTATTATTGGACTGAGCCAATCAGCAGTAGAATATTTCGAAAAGGCAAATTCAGAATACAACTTGGGAAATTACACTGATGCTGTTGTGGATTACACTTCGGCAATTGAAATTAAAGAAGAGTATGTAGATGCTATATTCAACAGAGGGTTGGCATATTATAAACTTAAGAATTACTATAAGGCTTTGCAGGATTTAAATAAGTCAATTAAATTTAATTCTAACAACGAAGTACTGTTTTTTACCAGAGGTCTGACAAGAAGTGCTTTGGGCGACAAACAGGGTGCAATCCTGGACTATACCAAAGCGATAGAATTTAATCCAAAGTATGCCGCGGCATATTCAAATCGCGGGAATGCTTATGCTGATTCGGGAGATTATAAGAACGCACTTGCAGATTACAATTCAGCAATTGAGTTAAACCATAAAAATTCAATTACTTACTACTACCGTGGTGTTGTAAAAACCGAGTTAAGTGATATTCAGGGTGCAATTGCTGACTATGGCAAAGCCATTGAACTTGATCCGGAAGATGCCTTTTCTTACAGCAATCGTGCTAATTTAAAGGCTGACTTCCTTAACAATCAGGAGGGAGCCCTTGCTGATTATAACATAGCAATTGAGATTAATCCTCAGTTCGCAAAAGCTTACTTCAACCGAGGCAGAGCCAGATACAAATCAGGTGATTATAAGGGAGCGTGTTTGGATTGGCAAAAAGCCGATGAAATGGGTATTTCTGAGGCTTATGACATGATAAAGAAATTCTGCAATTAGCAAAGTCTTTCTTACTTATGGTAAGTAATTTTTTAGTGCCTCTATATTCATAAAATTTTCCGAACTTTTCAAAAAAAGTGTTCTTTTTCTTACGGATACTTCTACTTACGAACCGTCAGTCATAATGACGTAACCGACTCTTCCCTTTAAGTATTTCTTAATATGTGTAGGGTTGACAAGATGGAAATTGTGGATTCTGCTAATCCATCAAGATTTTAATGTTGTATAGTCTTAAATTCACCTCATTCTTAAGACTTTTTTTCCTGTTTTCCGTTAATTCGGAATAATAAATATCATTAATCGCCCCCTCGATGGAATAGAGTAACTTAATCGTGACATTGTACCCTTTCAGATATATTTTGATAAATGAATCAATCGAACCCAAAGTCTCTAAGTCATATAAAGTATTAATGCTACATGCCCGCAACAACTCAGAAGCCCTGGGTCCGATATTTTTTAATTCAGAAATATCAATTTTATTTTTTGATTTTAAATTCACTTATACCAATCATCAGATTCAATTTATTTGACGTTAACCATAACTTTTATCCGTCCGCTTCCGTTTCCATCGAAATTTTCCATTGCTTTTCCGATAATGGTTCCGAATTTGATTTTGCTGTCGTCGCCCTTCATAGCATACCCTGCAATTGATGATGTTACGAGCAAATCGCCGATTCTGATTGGTCCGTTTTGTCCGCATACTTTTGTTGGAATAACGCCGACAACTCCCATCGGGACCATGTCATTCAAACCCTGATTTATATTTCTTTCAGTAAGAAGTACTCCCGGTTTTGTTGCATAAACACCTGCAACCAGCTGTGAATAAGGCATATTTGCTTTCATCACTTTTCTGTTCCCATCAGGTGATAAAGCCAGAACATCTCCCGGTTCGTAGCTAACAACATTTCCTTCAACTTCGAAGGCTTCAGCGATGTCTGCACCTGAATTTTGAGTTCCGCCATTAAAATATCCCCTTCCGGTATTGTCAATTCTTGCAACGTTTGTTCCCGCATTTTGGAAAATTGCCGGATTGTTTGCAGTTGTTGAGGAAGTACCGCTACCATTATAATTTAAAACCATAACATTACCCGAGCCGTTGGTGGTACCATAAATAACATCCGCCGAGCCGGAGGAATTTGCAACCTCGAAGTTTCCGGCTTTTCCTGTTCCTGAATTATAACCGGAAATTGATGCTCCCGAACCTGAAGAATTACCGTAAATAGCTTTTCCGGAACCATTAGTAACCACTTCAATGCCGCTTGAAGAATTACCGGTATTATTAATCCTAATGTATGCGGCTTTTCCTGTTCCATCTTGTTCTGCTTCGAGAGCAACCGACGAATTGCTTGTATTCGATGTCTGAAAATATCCGCCTTTTCCGGTTGCACTTGAATTGACGACACTGATTCCTGTCCCGCTTGCGTTACTTGTAACATAAACAGCATCTGAAGTACTGGAAGAATTATTAACTAAAAATCTGCCCACATAACCGGTACCATCTTGTTCCACTTCAATAGAATTGGAAGAATTTGAACTTAATGACGTTTTGAAATATCCTGCTCTTCCTGTTCCTGAGGTAATTGCATGAATAACATTAGAACTATTTGCACTGTTTGTTATGCTGAAAGAACCGGCAATCCCAGTTCCTGAAGTTGTTCCATAAATTGCCTCATTCGGATTTGTGGAACCTGCAATATTAGCCCAAATTCCTCTGAATCCGGCATTGTTTGCTTTAAAATATCCGATAGCATTGTTATTTCCGGAAGTTGTATTGTTTGCCTCAGCATAAATAACTTCAGCAATGTTGCTGCTGCTTGAATTTTTAGCCCATATTCCCCAACTGTTAATAGCGGTATTTGTAAGCATAATACCTGCTGTGTTGTTATAATAGTTATAGCTTGAACCGGAACCGGATTGAGTCAAATTAATGCCTGCTTTTCCATTTGTATTTCCATTACTTGTAAGTGAAATACAATCACCGGATGATGAAGTGTTGGAACCATTCAGTACACTTCCACCACCGGTCATAGCCACATTGATGCCTGTATTGTTGTTGTCTGTCCAAATATCTATGATGTTCGAAAATGGATATTGAGAGCCGGTATGATAATTTACTAATTTTAACAAAGAAGAAGTTGTGGAAGAATTCAAAACTAATGTTGGCTGATGCGATGAAGACATCTGGACAAGTCCGTTGCCGCTTCCATCTCCATTCAAATACATAACGGCACCATTTGCATTAGTATTGGTAGCTTTAATAGTATAATCACTATTACTGGAAGTAGCAAACAAAGCACAGCTCCCAAAAGAAGTTCCTGAATGGTCTAAATTTAGAGTATTTCCGCCACCTGTTGAAACAAATTTTACAACCGGCCTGCTTGGTGACTGATTTCCCTGATTCCCTTCAACATAAAGTGTCGGTGCAGGATTGGATGAGTTTGTATTTAAGAAATATCCTGCCGAGCTGGGATTGTAAGTGCCACCGCCGGTTGTAACTGACTTAAAACCATGACCTAATCCATTTGTGAGTACAGTAAATGCAGTGCTGGTGTCGCTTGTATTATTTACCTGAAAATAACCTGCACTACCGGTACCTGTATTGATGCCCTTGATAGAAGTTCCAAGACCATTGTTTGTTGAATAAAGTGCATCGCTTGTATTTGATGAACCACTTAACTGAAAATATCCTGCCGAACCTGATGTACCGGAATTAAGTGCTTTGAATGCAATACCGGTTCCGTTAGTTAAGGCGTTCAGAGCATTTGTGCTGTTACCTGTATTATACACTTCAGCTGTAAATGCCGGTGAGTTTCCTGTATTTCTGAAATAACCTGTCGGATAGGTAGTCCCGGAAGGAGTTGCATCAGCGAAAAGAGCATTATTATTTCCTGTCATATAAATATTTACAGCAGGACTTCCGGCAGTTGAAGTTGCATAGATTGCATTTCCGGAACCTGTATTTGAAAAAGTACCTGCAGTCCCGGCACCTCCGGTATATGAAGCATAAATTGCATTACTGTTTGCTCCTGTTGCTAAGCTGTAAATTGAACTGGTATTTGTTCCTGATGTCGAGTCATAAATTGCATAGCCCGAAGTACCGCTGTTAATAAATCTTCCTGCGGCACCATTGCCTGTATTTTTGGAATAAATTGTTCCGCCATTTCCGGAAGAAGTTGCATAAAGAGCACTACCCGAACCGCTTGTAGCGGCATTAATAGCACTATATGTATTTGAAGCATTTGAGTTGCTGACATTTATTCCGTTTCCCAAACCTGCGTTCAAGACATCTACTGCTGTACCGGTACTTGATGCTGATGATTCCCAAAAATATCCTGCTTTTCCATTGCCGTTTGCATGTCCAAAAATACCATATCCGGTTCCTGCCATTGATCCCCTGACAGCATAAGAATTACTGGAAGTATTACTGCAATATCCCTCGATGGCTGGTGCCGCATTTGATTGTTGCTGCAAATAGAATAATACGGCTCCGGAAGATACTGTTGCAGAATATGGAATACTGAAACTTGTATTATCTGTGGGTGCCCAGGCAGAACCACTCCAGCTCAGTATCTGACCGCTTGTCGGTGCTGTACTTGAAACAGTTCTTCCCTGCAATTTAGCAACCGTTGGATTTGGGTATGTCCCGGACAGGTCTCCTCCTGCAGTACCTGATATATTTGCAGTTCCGGGAGTCCATGCAGAACCATCCCAAGCCAATACCTGACCGCTTGCCGGTGCTGTGTTCGAAACTGCATTACCTTGCAGTTTTGAAACTGATGGGTTTGGGTAAGTCCCTGAAAGGTCACCGCCTGCAGTACCGTTTGGTGCGAAAGAAGTAGGAGCACCTGTTACCTTTGACCATGCGACATCATTGATTTTTGCATCAGTAACCGCAAGGGCTGAGATTTCCGAAGTTCCGACTGAACCTGCGGCTAAAGTCGGGTTAGGATATGTTCCGGCTAAACTTCCTCCGGCTGTGCCATTCGGAGCAAAACCACTTGGTGTTCCAGTTACTTTTGACCATGCGACATCACTAATTTTTGCATTTGTTACTGTTCCATCTGTTATTTGTGAAGTGCCAACTGAGCCTGCGGCTAACGTAGGGTTGGGATATGTTCCGGCTAAACTTCCTCCGGCTGTGCCATTCGGTGCAAAACCACTTGGAGTTCCCGTTACTTTTGACCACGCTACATCATTTATTTTCGCATTCGTAATCGCTAAATCGGCAACTTTGGCAGTAGTGACTGTTCCATCTGTTATTTGTGAAGTGCCAACAGAACCTGCAGCTAATGTCGGGTTGGGATATGTTCCGGCTAAACTTCCTCCGGCTGTGCCGTTCGGTGCAAAACCACTTGGTATTCCCGTTACTTTTGACCAAGCAACATCATTTATTTTCGCATTTGTAATTGCTAAATCGGTAACTTTTGCAGTTGTGACTGTTCCATCAGTTATTTGAGTAGTGCCAACGGAGCCTGCGGCTAATGTCGGGTTAGGATATGTCCCGGTTAAGCTTCCTCCGGCTGTGCCGTTCGGAGCAAAACCACTCGGAGTTCCCGTTACTTTTGACCATGCTACATCGTTGATTTTCGCATCAGTAACCGCGAGTGCTGAAATCTGTGAAGTCCCCACTGAACCTGAGGCTAATGTCGGGTTAGGATATGTCCCGGCTAAGCTTCCTCCGGCTGTGCCGTTTGGAGCAAAACCACTCGGAGTTCCCGTTACTTTTGACCATGCTACATCATTTATTTTCGCATTCGTAATTGCTAAATCGGCAACTTTTGCAGTTGTGACTGTTCCATCTGTTATTTGTGAAGTGCCAACTGAACCTGAGGCTAATGTCGGGTTAGGATAAGTTCCTGCTAAACTTCCTCCGGCTGTCCCGTTTGGTGTAAAACCACTTGGAGTTCCCGTTACTTTTGACCAAGCAACATCATTTATTTTCGCATTTGTAATTGCTAAATCGGCAACTTTTGCAGTTGTGACTGTTCCATCTGTTATTTGTGAAGTGCCAACTGAACCTGAGGCTAATGTCGGGTTAGGATAAGTTCCTGCTAAACTTCCTCCGGCTGTCCCGTTTGGTGTAAAACCACTTGGAGTTCCCGTTACTTTTGACCAAGCAACATCATTTATTTTCGCATTTGTAATTGCTAAATCGGCAACTTTTGCAGTTGTGACTGTTCCATCAGTTATCTGGGAAGTGCCAACTGAACCGGCTGCTAATGTTGGGTTAGGATATGTCCCGGCTAAGCTTCCTCCGGCTGTGCCGTTTGGTGTAAAACCCGATGGAGTTCCTGTTACTTTTGACCATGCTACATCGTTGATTTTAGCATTCGTAATACCTAAATCTGCTACTTTGGCAGTTGTTACTGTTCCATCTGTTATTTGTGTAGTACCGACGGAACCTGCGGCTAATGTTGGGTTAGGATAAGTTCCTGCTAAACTTCCTCCGGCTGTCCCGTTTGGTGCGAAACCCGATGGAGTTCCCGTTATTTTTGACCAAGCAACATCATTTATTTTCGCATTCGTAATTGCTAAATCGGCAACTTTTGCAGTTGTGACTGTTCCATCTGTTATTTGTGAAGTTCCGACTGAACCTGCGGCTAAAGTAGGATTAGGATAAGTTCCTGCTAAACTTCCTCCGGCTGTCCCGTTTGGTGCGAAACCCG
>CAZSHX010000073.1:0-8014 GCA_964606895.1 uncultured Hyphomicrobiales bacterium | reverse complement strand
CTGAACCTGCGGCTAAAGTAGGATTAGGATAAGTTCCTGCTAAACTTCCTCCGGCAGAGCCGCTCGGCGGTAAACTTGTCGGAGCTCCTGAAAGCTTTGAATAGGATATTCCGGTAGCGATTTTTGAATCACTTACTGCACCATCTGCAATCTGCGGATTAGGGTAATTCCCCGAAAGACTTCCGCCTGCAGGTCCGACTGGATTCCCACCACCCGGATATCCGGTGATTTTACTCCAAGAAACTGTTGAAATTTTGTTATCAGAGACTGAACCATCTTGAATTTGGTTCGTCCCAACTGCACCTTCTGCAATATAAGGATTAGGATAATTTCCGCCGAGACCGCCTCCGGCTTGACCTGATGGCGGCAAAGATGTAGGGAATACGTCATCGGCAAGTTTCACTAATGTAACAGAACCATCAGCCAATTTGTCGGTAGTTATTGATTTGTTAGCAATATCCAGTGAAACTTTCGGTCCGTTTGGATTTGTTACGTTAATCGTTCCTTTATCGCTCGAAATATTCTGAATCAAAGTTGCCGTGGAAACAGTAATTGTCTTTCCATTGTTTGTGATTACTGTTCCGCCCTCACCCTTAATTGCCAGATGCCCTGTCTCACCGTTCAATGAATTAACAACACCGCTTGCATTTGGCGAAACGTTCAAAGCAGTATCAGCAATTTCGGAAAAGAAAGCATAAGGTGATGTTGTTAATATCGTTCTTGGTGTTAATTCGCTTCCATTGTCAATTGTAACGCCGATATAGTATTGCTTATTGAATGTTAAATCTGCTGGAATAGGATTGTTCGAACCGATTGAAACATTGATTACACCCAGCGATGATATAACCGTCTGAGTTTCAATAAATAATGCTGTACTTCCGTTCGGTGTGTCATAGATTTTAATTGTAACGCTGTGACTCCCGTCAGGCAGAATATTTCCTGAGTTATCCAGAAGTAACCCCTGATAGCTGATAGTTCTTGGCATTTGTGCATAAGCAGATATAACTATAAATATTAATAGTAATACTGACGATGTTAATAATTTTTTCATAACTTTTCCTCTATAAATTAATATTTTATTTTTTTACTTGATAATTAATAAATAACAGAACTTTTGTTCTTTGGGTGAATTTAGTTTGATAATATAGTTTCCGGATTGCAAATCGTTTGCAACAACAGGCAGAGTGAACGAACCTACGGCATAAAATCCATCTGCAATTTTTAATATTTCCCTACCGAGCAGGTCATAGACTCCCAAAGTCAGATAAGCCGGCTCTTTGAGGGTTAGCAGAATCGAACTTGCGTTGCTTGCGGGATTGGCACCGTTAATACGCAAATCTATCGTTGAATTTTGGTCTTGGGGTTCACTGCCGTAAACACTGTTGATTTTCTTTCTGGTTTGAGCAATGATATACATAAATCCTTTATCACTTTGGACTTTGTCCTTGCTGATGCCCGTTATTGCCTGCCCTATGGTTGACCGTAGTTGTTTGCCTGAATAGCTGTTAAGACTTGTTCCATTGCTGATGTTATCAATAATTTTCCATTGTTGGGAATGGGTAATTATTGAGGCAAATACCAGGCTTATGGTTATTAAAAGTAAAAAATGTTTTTTGAACATTATAAACCCTAAAAGTTTGTGAAAAATATTTATCATTTTCTATTATACATATTAATTGAACCGAAAATAAATTTCAGTTCTCCCGAAAATTACATATCAAAATTATGTAAGTCTTTCAGAATAAAAAATGATCAATGAGTGATGTTGGGGTTTGAATTATTTAACGTAACAATTCTGAGTGGTTTTGTAATGAAGAAAAAACTTCGGTAATTAAAGTCTTGAGAGAAATTCAAGGAATTCAACCTTTTTTCTGGCTGAAACTTCAATCTCGGAACCATCGGACATGACGACAAATCCACCTTTTCCTTTGAGGTATTTCTTGATGTGATTCATGTTTATCAGATGTGATTTATGGACTCTGAAAAAATTATTATGTGATAAGATTTCATCATACTCTTTAAGAGTTTTGGAGACGATTATCCTATTGTTGTTTGTCAGAAAGAATTTTGTATAATTGCTTTCAGCTTCGCACCTTATTATGTTTTCGATGTCAAGAAAGATGTAACCGTCTTCGGAAGGAACGACAAGTTTTTTCTGACTGTCTGTTTTAGTATATTCCTTCAAAATATTAATCTGTTTTATGGAAGTATTAGGGTTCAGCATCTTTATTCTGGCTTTTTGGACTGCTGAAATTATTTCCTTGCTGTCTATAGGTTTCAATAAATAATCCAAAGCCGAGCATTTTATGGCTTTTATTGCGTATCCACTGAAAGCGGTAACAAAAATAACTTCGAAGTGCATATTGTCGAGAGAATAGAGGACATCAAATCCATTGCCATCCGGAAAATCAATATCCAGAAATACCAGGTCAGGTTTAAGTGTAGAAATTGCATCAATTGTTGATTGGACACTATCCGTTTTTGCAATAATTTCAACATCAATACAATTTCTTTGAATTAACATATCAAGATTTTCTCTGCCATGTCTTTCGTCGTCAGCAATTATTGTTCTTATTTTACTCATAACTGTATCCTTGATATATATAAATTAATTTAAATCAATTGGAATAAATAGTTCAACCAATGTACCTGATGGATTATTATTATCATCCTTCAAATCTGTAATTTTTTCATTTATAGACTTATCTTTTAGAGAATTTAATAAATTCAGCCTTTCCTTAGTAACGCTCATTCCTAAGGATTTGTGTTTCTGCGTTTTGCTTTTGTTAAATTCCGATGCTTTCTCTCTGCCGATTCCATTATCAATAATCTTTGTTTTAATAACATCATTTTCCAGATCAAATTCAATTTGGAGACTTCCGGCTTCCTGTTTATTGAGGAGACCATGGATCAAAGCATTTTCAACATAAGGTTGAATAAGCATTGTAGGAATCTGAGTTTCATGCGAATCAATTTTATCGGATAACGAAATATTAAATTCAAATTTATTTTCAAATCTGAGTGATTCAAGTTCGAGATATAATCGTAAAGAATCAATCTCCTCAGCAAGACTAATGGTATGATAATGAGAATTCTCAAGAATCATCCTCATCAGTTTGCTGAGCTTTGTAAGATATTCAGTTGCATTATAATTGTCTTGCTTGTTAATGAGGTAGAGAATCGAATTAATTGTGTTAAAGATAAAATGGGGATTCATCTGAAGTCTCAGAGCCTGAAGCTGGGACTTAAGCAATTGTTTTTCGTTAATATATTTCCTGCGTTTTTCTCTTATTTTGAAAGCTATAAAAAGAAATATTAAAATAGCAGAGAAAGCAATGATGGAACTGATAATGATAATAACTTTCTCGAACTCTTTTTTCCTAATCTCTAACTCGTTGAATTTTTTGTCTTTTTCAAGTAAAGACAATTCATTATTTTTTTTATTTATAGCCAGATTTTGTTTTTCTAATTGAAGATTCTGAATTGTCTCATTGTTATGCAAATTCTCAACTTCCTGCTTATTCTTCAAAAGTTCGGATTTTTGAAGAAGTGCCTGATTTTTGAGAACATCGTTTTCTTTTTGTTTAATTTCCAAGTCCTTTTTTACCTCTAATTCGGCAATTTTCTTTTGATTATCGGACGAAAAGATAGAATCCTGAATAGCTTTTGCCGATTTATATTTTTCGATGGCATTTTTGTAATCTTTCAATTCCATGAAAGTATTCGACTGTGCCAGAAGAGCCTGGCTAAGACCGTTAATTTCACCCATCTCTTTAAATCCCAAAGCCGCCTTTTCTTGATAATCAATAGCTTTGCGAAGATGGTCTATTATTTTACTAGTATCTTTATTACTCGAATCAATCGCTATTTCATAATGAATAAAGCCCATATTCAGAAATTGGTAAGTAATAGTCCGCTTATCTTTAGACTGACCTGCCACTTGAGTAGCTTTTTCATAATATTCAATTGCTTTCTGATAATCCCGCATATCACTGAAAATATTAGCTAATGAACTGAGATTTCTTGAAATCCCTGTTTTGTCATCCAGTTCTTCCGCATATTTTAAAGCACGTGTGTAGCAATCAAGAGCTTTTTTATAATTTTTCATATCATAACAAACATTGCCGATACTGCCCAAATTGATAGACAAGTCTCTTTTCATCCCTAATTCTTCATAAATTGCTTGAGCTTTTTCAAAATATTCAAGTGCCTTTGGGGCATTATTCAAGTTCCTGTATAAAACACCCACATTTCCAAGAGTCATTGAATAACCGACCTTATTCTTCAAAGCAAGATTGATTCCCATTGACCACTCATAATACTCTAAAGCTTTCGGATAATCTCCCTGAACAAAACTAATTATACCCAGATTTCCCAATTGCTTGGTCATTAGAATGCTATCCTTTATTTCTTCAGCAATGTTGAGTGCTTTTTTATAATTTTCTGTTGCGGCAGAATAATTTGTCAATCCATGATAAAGGTTTGCTAAATTAGAATAAGCTCTTAAAATATTCAGTTCATCTGCATTATCCTTAGCAATATTCAGAGCTTTTATCATATATTCAATCGCTGATTCGTTCTCTCCCATTTTTTGTAATAACCTTGAGTAACCTGTGTATCCTTTTAAAAAAACTTCATAAGTACCAAATTTAGCAAATTTCTCAAAAGCTAACAGATAATATTTTTTAGATTCCGGGAATTTTCTCATTGCAGAATAGGTATCTGCAAGACCAACTAAAGAATTGCATTCTTCCTGAGAAAGATTATTATCCTTCGAAATTGTAAACGATTTTTCGAAATGAGATAATGCTTCATCTAATTTAGCCTTGTAAACAAGTGCTGTCCCAAGATTGATATGAGCTTGTGCGGTACCTTTTTTATAATCTGCATTTTCAGATTCTTTTAAGGCATAATTAGCATAGAATAATGTTGAATCAGGGAAAATAATTGAATAAGAAGAAATTTCGTTAATAATATCAATTCTTCTCAATTCATTGATGTTACTCCTTAGTTCTGCTTTCAGGCTGTTAATTCGTTCAGAAGTATTTTTATATTTAAAACTGTCATCCTCTCGTGGATTCTTTTTGATTTTTGCTGAATTGTCCTGAAAATCAAAAACAGCAAAAATCACGATTAGCAAAATAATGAAAGTATTTCTTATAAAAAACATATCGGTAAATTTTTATTTTAACATAATCTAATTTATTTATAAGGGAACAATTTAAAAAATTTTAATTTATTCTCAGAATATACTAAAACCAACAAGAAGGATAAACTAAAAAAAAATTTTATGAATGTTCAATTTTGATATTTTCGGTTCCTGTCAAATCCTAAATACGTAAAAATAACTTGGTTTATTTATCTCCCGTTGACTCATTTGTGTATTTCAGTAATTCTTTCATGTCCCAGCTTGGAGCATCATATCTGAACCACTTTTTCTCGATGAAAATATTGAAGTATTTCTGGCAGGCAATTGCCAATGCTTCGCCCATATTCACATGGTCTCGCCAGCTAACCCATTCTTCGTAGCATCCGTTGATGCCGGATGTTGTTTCAATTGTTCCGGCAACAACTTTGTCTTTGTAATGAACCCACCACCAGCTTTCGGGGAATATTTTTTTGTCCATGGAAAGCCCGGGGTCGTAACTTGTTTTCAGGTAAACCGTATCACCACAGAATTCTTTTGACATTTCCCTGACGAAATTGAGTTGCCTGATAAACATTGAATCTCCTTCGCTTCCATGCTCGGGCAAAGCTTTTCGGAAGTTCGAAAAAAGAAATGGTCTTTCGTAAGGTGTCGCATTCGTTGAATGAAGATTGAAAGCCGCAATGAAATCGGGTCCCGACGAAGCAAGCTCGAGGATTTTCGAACTTATATACTTGACTTCTATTGCAACAGAATCCTGCAGGTTTTTATTATCGTTACCGTTTTTCCTTAACCACTGCCTTTCAAGGTCAACACCCGATGGAGCAATCCTTGAGTTTCCGACCGCAACACCGTCAACATTGACAATTGGGACAATGTTGAAAATCAGCTTGCTCAAATCAACCTTTTTGCATGTAGCGTTGCATTCGGTCAGTAAATAATCAATCAATCCTTCAAGAACAAACGAACTGCCTGTTTCTGACGGATGAGTCCGGCATTGAATCCAAATCCGCTTTTTATTCTTGTCATCACTCTTAGGGTCGGTTATCGTAATGAGATTTATTGGACGATTCATCGGAGTTTTGCCGATAACTTCCAATTTCATATAAGGATTGGAGGAATGCTTTTTAAGCAGATTGGTTAATCTATTCAAAGTATAGGGGAAATAACGTGCAATCCAAACAACATTCGACTCGAATTTTTTATTGATTGAATAATTGTAATATCCATCCTTTTCGCCTTCGTGAGTTACTTCGTCGGGTCGTAACCGAAACCAGTTTTTTCTGTCATAAGAATAAACAGGCAGAACATAGTCCCGTCCCTTCCAACCGTCACCCATAATCAAGACTCTTGTTTTGTTGTTTTTGTCAACACCTTCGATTTTGGTGTACCACCAGTTTCTGAATTTAGAGTAAAGGTTGGGATTATTGTTGTCGTCCCGCACTTGAACCCTCCATTCCAGACTGCCGCTCAGCGAGCCGTCATCCGTAGAATCAGCATTGTACATGCTGTTCATATCGAAAGGCAACCCTGCTTGAGCGTTGTTATTTACAGGTTCAAAATCTTCGATTTCAATTTTTTTCTTTTTCTTTTTTTCCTTTTTCTCTTTTTTGTCTTTATCTTTAGTCTCTTTTTCAGCAAAAGTAAATTCAGATGAAGTAAAGAAAATCAGTGCAAAAATCAGTAAAACCACAAATAAACGGGATATGTTTTTAAGTATCATATTTCCACAAAGAATTTTGAAAAATAAAACTCCAATATAGTGATTTCCTAAAAAAGTTTTGTTAGAATATTTTTCTTTTCAAATAAATTTAATTTCAATTTATCTGTATTTAGTCAAATACCAATAATTTGAAAATAGAAAAATTTTTCAAAACTTCTATTTCTTCCATGAATGCAATTCACCACTAAATGAAGATAAATTTTCTGGAACTAATTTAGTAATTCAATTAATTTATTTACTTTATTATTCTTATTATTTTCGTAAATAGCAATTCCATTTCCACAATTGATTATTTTCATCTCAAAAATTACAATTTATCCCTTGTATATTATTCCAAAATAGTTTAATTTTGTATGACATATTTGGTGTTCGATATCTTATTTACTCTTAAAAATTGCATGAAAATATATTTTAATGACACCACTTATGCAATTATTTTGTTAATAATGCTGGTAGAGGAAGTTGTATAATCTTCAGTAAATATATGAATTTGTACAAATATTGCAATTGTTAAAATATATTATTTTAATAAGTAAATAATTTGTTTGCTTAGAAACTTACGAAAACTAAAAATGGAGCAAATATTTTGGCTAACATAGTACTGATATCTCTTTTTGATCGTAATGCATACGGACTACGATTAATGTCTGCAAACCTAAAAAAAAATGGGCATCAATGTCACATTATTTTTCTTAAACGATTTGAAAACAGAGTTACAAATAATCTTAAATTTGATGAAGATGAATCTCCATGGTTAGGAATAGATATAAACGGTAAAGTAATAAGATTTGCAGAGAACTCACCACCTACAGAAATTGAATTAGAACTTTTACACAAGCTGATTTCAAGAATAGAACCAGAATTAATTGGGATGACAGTTACCACACCAACAAGAAGACATGCCATTCATGTTACCAGATTTCTTAAAAAATATTTTGATTTACCAATTGTCTGGGGTGGATTCGACCCTACAGTGCAAACTTCAATATGCCTTGAATATGCAGATTATGTCTGTATTGGCGAAGGAGACCGTACCATAATTGAAATTGCTGAACATATTGACAATGGATGCTCTATTAAGGATGTATGTAATCTAGTGTTATGATTCATTATAAACCTTACTATATAATTTATAAGGATCATAA
>CAZSHX010000072.1:0-24923 GCA_964606895.1 uncultured Hyphomicrobiales bacterium | reverse complement strand
CTTGCCATTTCCTCTTTCAATTTTTCAATAACTTCGGGCGGAGAACAACTTTCTCTTAGTCCTTCACAAATTTCATCGTCTCGTCTGTTTTTATTTTCCATAGTAATCGTATTTTCAGGACTCAACGGATTGCATTCTTCATCTCCAACTTCAACTTTTCCAAATTCATAGTTCAATTCATCAATTTTGGAATTGAAATCTGCGTTTTTGTCTGAATCGTCCAATACGAAATTCACATTCTTATTCAGCAAACTAATGAGTTTGATGATTTTGGTGTAGTAAGCAAGCATGCTGTTTGCTCGCGGGTCGTTGTGGAGTTTGTGGGCATTTTCAAGATAGTTGTGCATCAGCTCTCTGTAAATTCCCATAAGTGAGTTCGAAATCGCATTTTTCTCCTGAATGAGTTCTTTGATGTTCGATTCATGCATGCAGATTTTGAGATTTGTAATATTCGTCAGCATGTAATTGTCGTAGAGCCTGACACGAAAAACCCAGTCATTTTGACGGGCATATTCGGCAATCGTTCGCACAGAATAACCTGTCATTGCGGCTACAGTTTTGTACGACCTGCCGATTCCCAAATCTCTGTATTCTTTGAAAAGTTCAAACTTTTCTTCGCCTTTTTGGCTTTCCCATGGCTTGTTTTTGAATTCCATGATGTTTCTCCTTAATAAATGTTAAAAATATGTTCATTTTTCTTGTTCCAAAGCTCCCGCTTGGGAACAGATTAAAACCAGCTTACGTTCCCAAGCAGGAGCTTGGGAACGAGGTTAAAAAATCTAACTGCAAAAATAAGGAGAGGACTACCGCACATCATGAAGACTATGCAAATTTAAAACAAATACGGTGCGAACATAATATTTGCACGATATTCGCATATTCCAAAAAATATGCGGAAAATTTGTCTGAACCGGGATTTCAGGGATTTTGGGGATTAATGGGATAAGAATTTGTCAGTTAGTTTACGATAAATAATTTAAAATTAATGAATTTTCATAAAACGACAGATACATCAAACATAAAATTACGCAATAAAAACCTTATCTGCATTGCAAACCTTAGTAGCTCAGTTTCAATAGTTTTTCATTAACCTTATTAATTACACGAGTTATGAAAATGAAGTTCAATAATGTAATAAGGTCGGGAATTGCGATGATTACAATGCTACTAAGGTTGTTCTTGATGATAAGGTTTATGAATTTGAAGTTCAAGTATCATTCCTCGTTCAAATTTTTAACCTCTTTCCCAAGCGGGAGCTTGGGAAAGAGGTTAAAAATATCTTCCCTTCCGAACGGGACGGAACATCTTGGGCGGTGTTATATTTCTACCGACCTTTTGTCACTTCGTGACAATGAAAATTGTCTAATTATCAATGGGTGAATATGGAAATATCTGAATCACGGATTATTTGGATTTACTGATTACACGGATTTTTCAAGAAAATCTTTTCTTAAATCCTCTTAATCCAATGAATCCCATGAATCCCTGAAATCCCAGTTCAGACATCATTTTATCGTTTATTTATTGATTATTAATTTTGATGATTGATTAACTCGGCTTCCAGCTACCCGAATGAAGTATATCCCGTTAGAGAGATTCTTGGTACTGAACGTAATGGTGTTCATGCCTGAATTATAATTTCCTTCCTTAATGTTCATAACGAAACTACCATTTTCATCATATAACGAAATTATCGCATCATAATAAGTTTGGGAATCAAGTTCTATGGCTACATTACCCAATGCCGGGTTGGGATTAACTCTTATAATAGCATCCGGAGGATTATCATCTTTTTTAGCAGTAGGTAATAAGGTTAAATCATACATATAAATGCCTGTACCTTCACCAATTACTAATAGTTTTGAATCATCAGGGGAAAGAGCAAAATAATAAGTATTTTCATCAAAAAGCGGATGGAAAACGAAATCATTCAACTTTGTATTCGTAAAAATATTGTAAACCAAAATATGATTCACTGTATTCTTCATATAAAGCAAAACAACGATGCTATCATTAGAAGTATATCTAAGTGTTGTTAAATAAAAGCTATCCAAATGATTTCGTTTAATGATGGAATCTCTTTGAGTATCCCAAGTTATTAAGCTGTCTTGGCCATGCATGGTCGTAATATATCTGCCGCTACGGCTGATTCTGAAAATTCCACCATCCCTATAGCTTTTTTGTTCATTTAGGCTTTCAGTATCGTAGAAAGCGATACCATGTCTATTCCAGCAAATTAGTTTATCTTCATCGGGTTTATTGACGAAATAGCTTAATGAGCTATCTAATCTGAGATTAACGAGCTGTCCAGTTAATACATCAATTTTAAAAATATAATTATGTACAGTTTCATCAGTGTGACCATAGGGTTTTCGGTCATCGGTCAAGACGAATAAGTATCTGCCATTATTGGAGAATGAACCTGCACCAATTTTCCAACTATAAGGAAAAGGTCTTGGATAATTATTTGTAAAAACTGTGTCAAATCGTTTTAAAATAGCTCCATCGCTTAATCTGCGAATAGCTACAAAACCGTTTGAATCTGAGCCACCATTATTTGTCGCGAAGGTAAGGCTGTCCGGTGATAATAATTGACCACCAAGATTAGTAGAGTCGTCAGTCCATATCACTCTACCACTATCAGCAGATATTAATTGAATTGTGGATTCACTTCCATCTTTTAGAACAGTGTATAGTATATGTGTTCCACTTTTAGTAAATTGTCCTGAAGATTCACTATTAACTATTCTCTTCCATATAGTATCCTGAGCATTTAGTTCTTGAATACCGGCAAGCGAGATAAGCACGGCGAGCAAAATATATATTTTCGTTTTCATTGTTTTTTTCCTTAAAATTTAATTTACACAGCAAAATTAACTAAAAAATTACAAAAGCAAACAAACTTTTTCAAAATTTGTCACTTCCATATATACTATGACACATGAAACACAAAAATGTCTCACACAAATTTGAAAATAATTGAAAAGATTTTTCGGTTATTTGAAATATATTTGGCATTTTCCTGATGCACACACATTATCAAGCAGATTGTCGTGAATGAAAATATTTGCTGTTTTTAGAGGAAAACAGATTCAAAACAAAAAAAGCAAAGAACTTTTTGAAAAATTTTTCGCTTGATATAAAAAAAGACCGTCACTTGCGAGACAGCCTTTAATTTTAACCTGATTCTATTTTTTAAAAATTAGTTTCCAGGTATTCGCTCCGGAAAGGAAAAATCTATCTTGTTCTTTCCCTGGAATCGCATCTTTTTTTGCCGAATCTGCTGAATTTTGGAGTATCGAAGCGTTTAGGTGCTGAATATTCGCGTTTTTTCTTGAAGTCCGGTTTGGAACGTTTGAAATCACGCAATTTTGAATAGTCATCATCGAGCACAATTGAACTGTCGAAACCGTCATTTTTAGTATCAATAGTCATTTTAAGCAATGCGGCGGCAACATCGAGTGATGTGAAATCATCGCCCATTAACTCTTCAACAAGGTTAATATATTTGTTTAAATGTCCCTTTTCAACTGCTTCTTTTATCTTAATACCGATATTTTTTACGCGTGTTTCGTCCAAATCGTCAACCGATGGAAGCTGTCTGCGTGTAATACGGATATTATTAGCTTTTTCAATACTTTTCAAATTGTAAATCTGCTTGCCGGAGACAAAAGAAAAAGCAATACCGCTTTTTCCGGCTCTGCCGGTTCTGCCGATGCGATGAATGTAATCTTCATCATCCTGCGGAAGGTCGTAGTTAAATACGGCTTCGATATCGTTAACGTCAATTCCTCTGCCCGCAACGTCTGTGGCAACAAGGATTTCGACTGAACCGCCGCGGAAACCGCTCATAACTTTGTCGCGCTGTCTTTGGCTTAAATCGCCGTGCAAAGCTTCGGCAAAGTAACCTCTGGTTTTAAGATTTTCAACAAGTTCGTCCACGCCGACTTTAGTATTGCAAAATACAAGTGCTAATTTGATGCCGTGCAGGTCAAGCAAACGTGCAAGAGCTTCGGGCTTTCCTTTTTCGCGGACTTCGAAATAAACTTGTTCAATTTTTGGGGCGTTTGTGGAATGACGCGTAACATCAACTTTGACAGGCGACTTTTGGTAATGCTTCATCAATCTGACGATAGCATCAGGCAAAGTGGCAGAAAACATGACTGTTTGTCTGTCGGCAGGAGTGTCCTTCAAAATGATTTCGATATCTTCTCTGAAACCCATGTCAAGCATTTCGTCAGCTTCGTCCAAAATAACAAATTTGATTGATTTTAAATTTATGGTTCCGCGGTTAAGATGGTCCATCATTCTTCCGGGAGTACCGATTATGACCTGAGGATTATTTTTGAGAGAGCGGAACTGACGGTCAATTTCCTGTCCGCCATAAATTGCGACCACGGACATTCTTTCTTTGTACTTCATCAGCTTGCGAAATTCTTCTGTAACCTGAATAACCAATTCTCTGGTAGGACAAAGCACGATAGCCTGGATTTCCCTCATTGTAGGGTCTAAATTTTCAATTGTAGGAATAGCAAAAGCGGCAGTTTTGCCGGTACCGGTTTGGGCATTTCCGATAACGTCTTTACCTTCAAGGATAAGTGGGATTGTTTCGGATTGGATCAGCGAGGCTTCTTCGAATCCCATATCGGCGATGGCTTGCTGCATAGATTTTGACAGATTGAACTTGTCAAATGTGAGTTTTGTCATTAAATTTTCTTCTATTGATAAATGATTTTTTCGATTATAATACTATTTATGAAATCATATAAGAATTTTGTGATGATATATGAAGTTATGAATTTTAAAAATCGTTATGTAAACGCATGAGTTTAAATCATATTGTAAATATACTTAGAAGATTTGAATTAATCTCGCTATGGCACCATACTAACGGAATAACTAAAACGGAACCTATTGGATGAGCTATGATCTTTTCAAAGATACAATTTAAAAGTATTATCCTGAATATTCGTCAAAAAAATAAATATGTCAATTTTTTGTATTTGGAAAAATATTGTTGATATTCAAAATTGAACAGGACGGTGTAGAATTTCATACAATGTTTCAAAAAAAATCCCCCTGAACTGATTTGCTGAGGGGGATAAAAAATATTCTATTTGCTTTCGCTAAGCCATCGTTCGGCATCAATTGCCGCCATGCAACCGCTTCCCGCGGCAGTAATCGCCTGGCGGTAAACATGGTCCTGACAATCTCCGCAGGCAAAAACACCCGGAATATTGGTATAAGAGGATTTACCTATTGTTTTGATATACCCTGTTTCATCCATATCAATAATTCCCTTGAAAATCGAAGTATTCGGGTCGTGTCCAATCGCATAAAAAACTCCATCGGTCGGCATAACAGTCATCTCCCCTGTCTTGACGTTTTGAACACGAATACCTGTAAGTCTTTTTATGCCGTTGTTTTCTTCCCCCAAAAATTCATCAATAACAGAATCAAGAAGGAAATCTATTTTGGGATTATTTTGTGCTCTTTCAAGCATGATTTTGGAGGAACGGAATTCCTGACGGCGATGAAGCAATGTAACTGACGAAGCAAAATTCGTCAGAAAGTTAGCTTCCTCCATTGCAGAATCTCCCCCGCCGATAACGAAAATTTTCAATCCGCGGTAAAAGAATCCGTCGCATGTGGCACAAGCGGAAATACCATATCCCCAGTAAGTGTCTTCACCTTTTCCGTAAAGACGGCGTGCAGTTGCACCAGTGGAAATAATTACAGAATCGGCAGTGTATTCTTTGTTTTTGTCTGACCACATCCTGAAAGGTCTTTCAGAAAAATCAACTTTTTCGATAGTTTCATTGATTGATTTTGCACCAAAACGTGCGGCTTGTTCGCGAAGAACATTCATCAATTCAGGTCCCTGAATGCCATGAGTAAAGCCGGGAAAATTTTCTACTTCTGTTGTTATGGTAAGCTGTCCCCCCGGTTGCTGACCTTCGAAAACAACAGTATCGAGCAATGCTCTGCTTGAATAAATTGCCGCAGTAAAGCCTGCAGGTCCGGAACCGATAACGATAACTTTGTGATGTTCAGCCATATTCTTCTCCATTTTTATTATGATTATTTATAGATTTATTTTTCTTTTTTGAAACTATATTGACGTGCATTCATATACTTTATTTCAGATATTTAGCATTCCTTTTCAGTCCTTCGAGTTTCAATCTTTTGATTGGCGAGTTTTTGAATCTTTCGGAAAATTCTTCTTGTCTCATTGAATCAATTGCTTCTTTGGTTAACGATATTTCACCGTTTCTCGGATAAAACTCTAAAACCTGAGTTGCTGATTTCTTAGAATTCCATGGGCAAACCTCCTGACAAATATCACAACCAAACAGCCTGCCATTCAAATTTTCAGCTACTTCTGAAGGAAACTCCATCTCAGGCTTTGCTTCAATATTCCAGAAGGAAATACATTTCCGGGAGTCCACAACTTTTGGCAAAACAATTGCATTTGTCGGACAAGAATCGAGGCACTTGATACACTTTCCGCAGAAATCATCCATCGGTTTGTCAGGTTCAATTTCCAGAGTAGAAATAATGATTCCAAGAAAAACATAAGAACCGAATTCTTTTGTAAGCAACAGACTGTTTTTTCCCTGCCAGCCGATTCCGGCACGAACAGCCCAAGCCTTTTCCAAAATTGAACCTGTATCAACATAAGACTTAGAATCCCCTCCAAACTCGGCATTTATATAATTTTCCAGTTCCTTAAGCTTTGAAAGAATTACTTCATGGTAATCATCGCCCCAAGCATATCGGGAAATCATATTTGTGCTTGGTAAGTGATGGAAATCGGTATAATAATTTGTTGCAGTAACGATTACTGTTTTTGCATCCGCAAGAATATTGGAAATATCTTCTCTTTTTTCAAAGTTCCTTTCCAAGTATTTCATTTCAGCTTGGTATCCCAACTCCAGCCAATTGCGGAAATGTTCAATTTCGGGATGAAGAGGCTCCGATTTTGCAAAACCGATTTTCGCAAAACCAAGTTGCAAGGCTTTATCTGAAATTACTTTTTTAATATTCAGTCCGGGTTCAATCATTTGTCAGATTAATCTTCCATAGAGGAACTTCAAATTCAGGCTTTTCTAAAAATACAAATCCATCTTGTTCAATAATATTAAATTTCTTCAGCCGGCGGATTCCCTGCTTGAAATTAACGTTGTCACCTGTTTCAAGCGAATAGGTCCAGCCGTGGGCGGGACAAATCACATTCCCGTTTTCAAGAAAACCATTATGGATTTGGTCTTGATGCCGATGAGGACAAATATTTGAAAGTGCGTAGAGCTTTTTCTCAAAACGTAAAACAGCGATTTGCTCCTCTACATTATCCCCAAAAACAAACTTTTTGCCTTTTTTTTCGAAAAAGTCAACAGATCTTCCAAGTTTGAGAAACTCTTTTCCGTCTATAGTTTCTTTTTCGAAGAAATATTTTTCGTTATTATCCATAATTATTTAAGTGGTGATGATAAAAATATTTAAATTATCACAAAAATTTATTTAAATTACAAATCTAATAGAAATTAATTAAAGAAAATAATCTTTTTAAGGCATTTATGAATATATTATTAATTGGCAGTGGCGGCAGAGAGCACGCATTAGCCTACACACTTTCAAAATCTTCATCAATGAAGAAACTTTATTGCGTTCCGGGCAATCCAGGGATTTTCAAAATTGCTGAAGAAGCAAAAATTGATATTTCAAACCATGAAGAAATAATCAATTTTTGCAAAAATAACTCAATTTCGCTTGTAGTTGTCGGTCCCGAACAGCCTCTATCGAATGGCATGGCGGACAGCTTGCGTGGCGAAGGCATTGCAGTTTTCGGACCCGGAAAATCCGCGGCTCAGCTTGAATCTTCCAAGAAATTTGCAAAAGAATTTATGATGCGGCATAACATTCCAACAGCGGCTTACGCTTGTTTTGAGGCAGACGAAGCGGTTTCGGCACATAAATATCTTGATTCCTGCAGTTTGCCCATAGTATTGAAAGCTGATGGATTAGCCGCCGGCAAAGGAGTTGTTGTTGCAACAACTTTGAAAGAAGCCCATGAAACCCTGGACTCATTTTTCGAAGGGCTTTTTGACGAAGCAGGCAAAACTGTTGTAATTGAAGAATTTATGGAAGGCGAAGAGGCTTCAATTTTAGCGGTTTGCGACGGAACTGAATTTGTTACTCTTGCATCTTCGCAGGACCATAAGCGGATTTACAATGATGACAAGGGTGCAAATACCGGCGGCATGGGAGCATATTCTCCTGCTCCGATTGTAACTGAAGGTATGCTGGAAAAAGTACGAAATCGAATCATCAAACCTGCTATTGCGGGAATGAAAGCCGAAGGCAATCCTTTCATAGGTTGTTTGTACGTCGGATTGATGATAAAAGCCAGCGAACCCAAAGTTGTCGAGTTCAATGTCCGTTTTGGCGACCCCGAAACTCAGGCAGTACTATCAGTTTTTGAAGGTGATTTTGCGAAGCTTCTGCTTTCAGCGGCTTATGGGGAACTGGATACAAGCTATATTCGATCAATTTCTAAGGGATTCGCCTGCTGTGTTGTTCTTGCCTCCGAAGGCTATCCGGATAAATTCATGAAAGGACTTGAGATTACGGGTATTGAAGATGCGGAAGAAGCAGGTGCATTTGTATATCATGCCGGAACGAAAATGAGCGAAGGTAAGTTAATAACTTCCGGTGGAAGAGTTCTTGGCGTTACCGGAACAGGTGCCTATTTGAAAGAAGCCATTGACCATGCTTACAAAGCCGTAGAAAAAATCAAATTCGATAATGCTTATTTCAGACAGGATATAGGGCAGAAAGGCTTGGTTTATCTTAAATATTAAAATTACTTTGTTATTTTTAAATATAACTAAATTCAACAATAATCTGCAAAGAGAAAATTTTTTTTGTCTTTGTTTGTCTATATTTTAAATGTATTTGTTATTAACTAATGAAATAGATATTATGAGAAAAGTTGTACTCATTTTCGGCTTAATTACATTTCTGTTTTCGCAGAATGTATTTTCTCAGTTTGGCACATTAACGCCTTTCAAGGCAAAAGATGCCAAGGCAATTAAAGCCGCCAGAGATCAGGCAGTTAAAGACGGAATTAAAAATCCGCGTCTTTTATTGGTCGGTTCAATGAGCGGGACACTTCCCATTCAGGTTAGTATTGACATTAAAATTGATGTCGAAAAAGGAACTGCTTCTGCTTGGGCTTACAGCTTTGCCGATCAGATTCTTGATTCAATGAAAACTTATGCCGTTGTTCAGATTCCTTTCTTAGGATTCATGGCGGTTAGTGTTCCTGCATCAATGATAACGTCGCAACTCCCTTTCCAGCCGACAAAGTCTTTGGACAGTACTCAATGGAAACCACTTGAATCGCTGACAGACTCACTCAATAATAATTCCCGTTTTGTTCAATTCAAAAAAGATAGACCTGACTGGAAGGTACAAGTAGTAGGCGTAGGAGTAAACTCAGAAAGCCCATTGTTTGATATGGATAAACCTTACTGGCTTCTTTCGTTTAATTCGGGTGGCGGACCGCTCACCTGTTTTATTCAGGCAGAAACAGGTCAAACCTCGTGCCTCGGTTATTGGGGAGTTGAAGATAATCTTGATGCAAATCAATTTAATGTTTCCCCGAATCCTGCATCTACTCAGGCAGTAATTAATGTGCCTTTTTCGATACAAACCCCGGGTTCAAAACTTGAACTGTATGATGATTTTGGAAGAAAAATCAAAGACCTGTTCGCACCGCAATCTCAGGAAAGCGACAAAGTGCTGTTGAACACATCCGGCTATTCGGTTGGAATTTATCATTTAGTTCTTACAACAAACGGAAAAACATTTACAACAAAATTAATTATACAAAAATAACGGAGAAAATCATGAAACGAATTTTACTTATCATCGGAATTGTAGTGCTTTCTGCAGGTATAGCCTTCAGCCAGGCTCAATTAAAGAATTTCAAAGCCAAAGTTGGATTTACCCAAGCCGACAGCCTTTTGAATGCAAAGAGTTTTCCGAAACCTGAATTACTATTTGTAGGTTCTATGAAACAAATAATTACTGTTCCGGTATTAGGGAATGTCCAGATTCAATTCAATCTGAGTGACGGAACTTCTAATGGCTGGGTCTATCTTTTCCGTTCTGGCGACAATCACGACACATTACGTGCTGTAATAGTTCTCAATCCTACTCTTTTAGGACAAGATCTTGGCTTTCGGGCACAGGAAGTAAGCGTTACCAATTTGTTAAACCAAGGAATCAAAGTTGACAAGGAGAAATCCCTTGCCGGAATTAACTGGACTGATAGTGATATTTTTGCCGAAAAATTACGCGGAAGCAGTGAATTCACAACTTTTCTTGCAAACAATCCTGACCCTGATAAATATGCCATTGTTTTGCTTGTTAATACAGAATTTCCTTATGTCCCCAAAGATCTGCCTTACTGGGCAGGAATGTTGCAAAAAGGGACCAATGCCAAGGCTTGTGCCATGCAGGCTGTAAATTTGGATTTTTCTTGCAGTAATGTAAATTCGGTTGTAGAAGAAAATAATATTCAATTTTTTGAAAATACAAATTTCAACTCTGCTGAAATATTTCCTAATCCATCAGAAACAAACACTTCAATATATTTGAATTTAATATCAGAACAATTTGTTAATATTTCTATTTCAAATCTTGTCGGCGATTACAACAAATCCCTTTTATCTGCCGGACTAAGTTCAGGTAATTTTTCAGTTCCGATTCCCACTGAAGAATTGAATTCGGGAGTCTATTTTATTACAATCAAATTTGGAAACCAAATTTTGAGAAAGAAATTCATTGTTAGATAGTAAAATGCAGAAAAACAAATTTAACGTAGCCGTTGTCGGTGCAACAGGGCTTGTAGGCAGAACTATGCTTGCGGTACTTGAAGAAAGAAATTTCCCTGTTTCCAAAATACATCTTTTTGCTTCCGAGCGTTCGGAAGGAACCGTTATCAGATTCCGCGACAGGGATTGCAAGGTTCAAAATATCGAAAATGCGGATTTCAGCAAAATTGATATTGCCCTGTTTTCCGCCGGGAAGGATGTTTCCGTCAAATATGCTCCCATAGCTGTTAAAAGCGGTTGTATTGTCATTGATAACGGCAGTTACTGGCGTATGCACGGCAATGTGCCCCTTGTCGTACCGGAAGTTAATCCCGAAGCAGTTAAAAATCATCATGGATTAATTGCAAACCCGAACTGTTCAACAATTCAACTGGTTGTAGCTTTAAAGCCCGTTGAAAATAATTTCGGTTTGAACAGGGTTGTTGTTTCCACCTATCAGTCAATCAGCGGAGCAGGTCAGAAGGGCATTGACAAATTGAAAAGAGAACTTTACGAAGGTCCATATTCGGGAAAAGTTGGTGACCACCCGATTGCATTCAATACAATATTTCATGAAATTTCCGACCCCTCAGGATTTTCTGTTGAAGAAATTAAAATGAAAGATGAAATCAGAAAAATTATGGATCTGCCCGATTTACCGATTGCGGTTACTTGCGTTCGTCTCCCTGTACTCGGAGGACACGGCGAATCGGTCAATATCGAAACCAAAAAGAAAATCAGTTTGACTGCCTTACGTAAAACCTTGAAATCGGCTCAATCTATTGTCATACTGGATATTCCCAAAAAGGAAATTTATCCGACTACACTCCATGCAAACAATAAAGATGTGGTATTTATCGGCAGACTTCGCATTGATGATTCCGTCGAAAACGGGGCTTATCTTTGGATTGTTGCCGATAACGTCAGAAAAGGTGCCGCTACTAATGCAGTTCAAATTGCAGAACTGATTGCAAAAGATAATTTATTGGCTTTTGAACAAATTGAGTTCGAATAATTAACAATTGAAAGTTGGATTTAAATGAAGAAAATATTCCTTTTTTCGGCTATTGCCATATTCATGTCATTCAATCTCTACTCGCAGGATGAGTTTGTCGGGAATCAGGCTCAGAACCTGATAATCAGAAGTGCATTGAAATCCAACAAAGTCAAATCCATGAAATGCTTTCTGTCTTATGATATAAATCCTGATGAAAAGAACTTTGCATCCCAAACATTTTTTGATGCCGAAGGAAAACCTCTTTACGATTCAACAATTGCTATGGGGCAAAATGATTCATTAGATGTATTTATTTCATATTACCTGTATAATCCGGAAGGATTTCTTACTGATGTTAACCACACATTAAACGGAAACGTTGAATACACCGAGTATTATTCCTACGACGAGAAAAATAATCTTGATGGAGGTTCTGTTGCAGGAGCAGAGCCAAGACGTTTCGTATATACTTATGGAGAAAACGGTCATATTTCAAAAAGAGTTGGATGGACGGCATTCTTTTACGAAGATACTCTTACGGGTGAACCGAAAGACAATTGGTCGCCTGTTGACTCTGTAACCTATGAATTCACTCCCTCCGGATATTTTCTTAAATTAAAGGAAGAAGGTTTTGGGATGACCCGCATTACTGACTATAAGTATGATGATAAAAACAAGTTGATTTTTATGGGCACCAAAGCGGCTGAAGGCGAGCCCTACCTTAACTCAACAAATTATCAGTACGACTCAAGAAACCTGCTGATTAAAGCTACTAATAAGGACGAATTAAACGGAACCAAGTCTTTGGCTTTTGAGTATGAATTCGGTGAATAGATGAGGTTTTTGGTAGAAAGATTCAATTTCCTTTGTGTGGATAATAAACGAGGATTTCTTGCTATACTAACAGACTTTAAAGATTTTTTTCATTAATTGCAGGAATATTTAATGCATTATATTTTAAGCCTTTTTAAAGATGAAAAGTTAAAAGTTAAGACTTTTGCATTTCTTGGTTTAGGAATTATTTTCATTACAGTCAGTCAAATTATCGGAATTGCTGATAATTTCCCCGGTATCCTAACTTGCTATTTGGGAGTTTGTTCTCTTTTTTTAGTATTCATCCATCCATGGAAACAAACTAAAAATTTTTTATGGCTGATTTTCTATTCGGTTGTTAGTTTTATAGTATCTGTTATTTTACATAATCTTTTTGAGGGAATTGGTCTAAATATCATTGGTGTTGTGTTCTTCTTTTTAGCCATACTATTTGCACCGGCAGGTATTTTGATCGGAGTTTCAGGTTCAGTTTTTTATGTAATCAAAAACAATCAGAGGACTCCGGGCATACCTGAAAATCCGGATAAATATTTATCGTAAAACAAATTAAATATTTGTTATTGTCTTAAATATTTTGCTGTATAACCAAACAATTTGTATTTTTGTTTAATGAGGTCGTCTCATAAGTTCAATTTTCTTCTAATTCTTGGTAAAGAGGGTATCCGTTAAGCTGTAGATGCTGGTTACCGTTTTGCATAAGAATCATAAAAACACGGGAGATTGACTTTTTGTGATAGCCCCATATTTAAGCAAAATATTATTAACTCCTGATATTAAATAATTTTTAAAAATTATGGAAAAAGGATTAGATTTTTGGAATGAGTCTTTAAGTCATTTTATCCCTTATGACATTGATAACTCTACTTTCGTTAAAGATAATGAATATTTTCTGAATGTTATAGGAAATGTTGCAGGCATGCGTTTGCTTGATATTGGCTGCGGAAACGGCGAAACATCCATGCATTATGCTAAAAACGGAGCACTGGTAACGGCTATTGATTTTTCGAGTACTGCAATCGAGAACACCAAAAAGAATGCTGAATATCATGGAGTTGCAATAGAAGCTTTCGTTCTCGATGCAATGGATATTAATCAACTCAAACATAAATTTGATATTGTTGTCGGTAAATTTATTCTTCACCACATTGAACCATTTGATGAATTTGTTGAACGTTTGCATTCAGTTATTGATACCAACGGTAGAGGCATATTTTACGAAAACAACGCAAGAAATAAAATTCTTATGTTTTTCAGAAATTCGCTTGTCGGCAGATTCGGCGTTCCAAAATACGGCGACAACGTTGAGCACCCATTTGAATACCGCGAAATGAAAATGGTTCAGAACAAATTCAGAATATTAAAACTGGATTACCCTCAATTCAGGTTTTTCTCTCTACTGGCTCCATATATATTCAAGGACAATCCAACTTCCGACAGAATCACAAGAGCTATGGACAGATTTGTCTATACCAAACTCCCCTTTTTCAACCGCTACAGCTATATCCAGATATTGGAAATGTTGAAGTAAGAGATGAAAAATTCTATAAAATATATTTCGTTCTTTTTATTCCTGTTTTTAACGATATTGTTGTCTTCGCTTTCTGCACAAAATAAAAATTGGAAAATAGTAGATACTCAACCGAGGTCCAAACCAAATGTCCAATATGGCAGTTATCAGACTTTAAAATGTGCAGATTCTTTGAATTGTATTGTTTATAACAATTTTGGGTCAGGGGCAGGTCATTATTTTAGAAGAACAACTGACGGCGGCGATAGTTGGAAAACTGTTTATACCGATACTATTAATTACGAAGATGAAAATAGTTGGGTAAATCAAATTCGGGATATAGACTATCCAAATACTAAATTATTTATTGCCGTAGGCGATTCCGGTTTGTTGCTTCGTTCTACAGACAATGGTGAAACATGGGAACATTATACCATAGATAACATTAAATTTATTTTTCGAATTCGTATGTTCGATGAGTTTTATGGGTTTATGGCGGGTTATTACATTGGAGACTCTACTTTTTTAATGCAAACTTCTGATGGCGGCTTGAGTTGGAAATTTGTTCAGAATTTTATATACATTCCTACAAATATCTTAAATCGTAATCAATTGTACGATATAAGGTATTTAAAAACAATAGGTACTACTGTAGTTCTTTTCTGTGACGGTAATTATCAGAATTATGATACAATCCCTTGTCCGGGCACTACTCGTGGTCATTTTATTAATGAACGGCAAGGCTGGATTGCCAGCGGAGATAAAATTTTGGATTCAGCCGGTTGGCAGAAATGGACTCAGCGTATTTATCATACTGAAGACGGAGGAAAAACATGGGAAACTCAAAGAGATACAATTGATTTTAATGGCGAGCCGATTGTAGATATTAGGTTTTATGATGAAAATTTCGGTATAGCCACGAGTTACCTTGGTGTGGCATTAATAACAACGAATGGCGGCAAATATTGGAAAGAGGAGATAATTGATTCATTTCCCGAAAATGATGGGATTCCTCATTATGTTGATAACATCCAGTTGTTGAATTCTACTACAGCTCTTGTAATTGAGGAATGGAGATTAATTTACAAATACACACGCGAACCTACTGATGTTGTGGAAACGGAATTAAATAGTATTTTCAGTGTTTCTCCTAATCCGGCAGAAGATTTTATAGAAATAAACAAACCTTCCGAAGGTTTGGAACCTTCGGATGGTTATGCAAATGTTGTTCGCATCTTCAATGTTTTTGGGGAACTTGTTTCCACCTCCGTCTGCTCCGCAGACACCTCCGCCAGCGGAGGACAGAAGATTAACGTTTCGGGTTTGCCGAGTGGAGTTTATTTTGTGAGGATAGGGGTTAAAGTTGGGAAGTTTGTGAAGATATAGTTGGGAATTGGGGCGAGGGACCAAGGACGAGGGTCTGGGGGAAGAAAAGAAATTGTGAATTCAAGATAAGAAAGCTCATTTCCCACTTTGAAAAAGGGGGGCAGGGGGGATTTCCTTGTCTTAATCTCTTCAAACAACTAAACGCCTAAGCAACTAATCACCTAAACTCTTAATAATAGTTGTTTTTAATGAAATCTTTTGATGATTGCCAAAAGTTGGTCTCTGCCAAGTCCGGTGGTTGAAGAGTAAGGGAGAACTTCCAGCGAGTTTTTGCAGAATTTTGTCAGCTCCTCGAGCTGAGCTTTTCTTTCAAGAAGTAATTTTGAAGAGATTTTATCCGTTTTGGTTAAAATGATAATAAACTGTTTGTCGTTGTTTTCGAGCCATTCAACGAGTCCCAGGTCGGTTTCCATAGGGTCGTGGCGGCTGTCAATAAGCTGAAATACAAGTTTCAGATTTTCTCTTTCTTTCAGGTAAGTCATATTTAGTTTCAGCCATTTTTCTCTTTCGCTACGTGCAACAGAAGCATAACCAAAGCCTGGCAAATCCGCAAAAATAATTTTTTTGTCAATCAGATAGAAATTTATTTGCTGAGTCTTTCCCGGAGTTGAACTTATACGGGCAAGATTCTTACGGTTCAGAATGCTGTTCAGCAATGAAGATTTGCCAACATTCGAACGCCCGATGAAAGCAAATTCGGGATATGAATAATTTGGTAATTTCGAAGCATCTGCCACTCCGAAAATGAATTCCGAATTGAATTGTTTCATAATCTTACAATTGCTCCAAAACCCGAAGGTCATTTTCGTATAAAAACCGTATATCGTCAATACCTGTACGAAGCAAGGTTACACGTTCAATTCCGAATCCGAAAGCATAACCTGAATATTCTTCGGGGTCAATCCCACCTGCTCTCAGTACGTTGGGATGAACCATTCCGCAACCTGCAATTTCAAGCCAGCTTGAATATTTGCAAATCCGGCATCCTTTGCCGCCGCAGAGGTAACAAGATATATCAAGTTCGGCACTCGGCTCGGTGAATGGAAAGAATGAGGGACGAAAACGAAAACGTGAATCTTCGCCGTACATTTTTTTTGCAAATGCAATCAAAGTTCCCTTCAGTTCTGCAAAAGTAACTTTTTTGTCAATATAAAGCCCCTCCACTTGATGGAATTCTGCAAGCGAGCGTGAGTTAATCGCTTCGTTACGATACACCCTGCCGGGCATTATACAGCGAATAGGAGGCTTCTGAGTCTGCATCACACGAATCTGAACGGGGGATGTGTGAGTCCGTAACAGCAAAGGGTCATCCGATTTAATAAAAAATGTATCCTGCATATCTCTTGCGGGATGGTCAGGAGGAAAATTCAGTGCGTCGAAATTATGATAACCGTCCTCAATATCAGGTCCTTCGGCAACTGAGAAACCAAGGCTCTCGAAAATCGAAACCATTTGGCTCATGGTTTTGAGAACGGGATGGTAAGTTCCGCGGAAATTTGTTCTGCCGGGCAAGGTCAAATCAAGTTCGGGCGTAGCGGTTTCCGAGCCTTTGAGTTGCTCGGTCAGAGCTTTGTAGGACTGCTCGACGAAATTACGAAGAAGATTGAGTTCCTTTCCGACAAGCGGTTTTTCTTCTTTAGGAACGTCTTTCAAAGCATCAAAAAAAGCCTGAACTTTACCTTTTTTGACAAGGTATTCCAAACGGAAGTTTTCCAGATATTCGGCATTTTTAATCTCCGAAAGCTTCGCTTTGATTTCTTCTGAAAGAGCTTTAATTTCGTTGAGCATATATTCTCCTGATGAAAAATAGTTTTAATTTTAAAAAAAGAACCCCCTCCGAAAAAATTCGGCAGGGGGAAATATTTACAATGGGTTTTTCATAATCAAATTAATAAAAACCAAAGAAGATTTTAGTTTATTGCCTGACGGACAATAGCGGCGAAGATTTCGGGCTTGTTCATCGCGAAATCAGCCAGCACTTTACGGTTAATCAGAATGTTCTTCAATTTCAAAGCATGGATGAGCCTTGAATAAGTAGTTCCGTTTAATCGGGCGGCGGCGTTAATACGAACAATCCAAAGGGCACGGAATGTGCGCTTTTTGTTACGTCTATCGCGATAGGCATATTGCAAGCCTTTTTCGATGTGATGCTTCGCAACTGTCCAGACATTTTTTCTTTCTCCCCAATAACCCTTGGCGAGTTTCAGGAATTTTTTACGTCTGTGACGCGAAGCTACTTTGTTTTTTGCTCTTGGCATTATTACTCCAAAAATTTATATTAAACCATGGCAGAGGGTGAGCTTCCAATTAATTACCCTTTTGCCTAAAATAGTCCTTTTATGCAAAATTGCAAAAAGAACGATTACAAAAATACGAAATTATATTTAAAATGCAATTTTTAATATGTTTACAATGTCGTCAAAATTGAAATTCTTCAGTACACCGATACTGCCGATTCTAATTGCATTCTCGGTAATATCAAAAATTTCGTCTTCACTTATGCCCAGATTACGTAATGAAATCGGTGCATTCCAGACATTATATGCCAACATTCTGAACCGATTGTCAACGAAAACTTGTGCTGAACGCAATAATCGGCTAGGCAGAGGCAAGATTACGAAGCTTTTTGCACTAATGCTGAAGAGTGCTGTTGTTGTATTGTATGATATATTTTGATTGTATGATAATAATCCTTTTTGATTGTGTTTTCGGATAAATTCATTATGCTTGCAATTTCATTAAATGTTTTTCCCTGAAACTTAAGCTCAATAATTAAACGATACTTAGCCTCCAATTTGTATAAAAACAAATCAAAACATTTAAGATTATAAGCATCTTGTTCTGTGTCCCCGAAAATAAACGACGAGTCAATTAGGCAACAATCGACTGCCTCTTCTGCGAACAGTGAAAAAGAAATGAAACACGATTTGCATTTGAGTAATGAATATAATTTTCTATCAGCTACTTTTAAAAGCCAATTAATTATGCAAATTGCATTAATGAAAACAATTTTATTGCTTTTAATTAATGCTTCAATAGCATCTGATATTGCATCTTCAATATCTTCAATTTCCGAACTTGGATATTTCCTTTTTAATTTATTTTTAATTATTTGAAGCTTACCTTTTTCAAGGATTGAAATCAGCATTTCTGTTTTCATAAAATAACCTTAATTTATATTTTCAAATTGTAAAATACAAAAATATTTCAAATACTAAAAGACCTAAATGTTTGCAACTATTCCTAATCTCAGATTCTGCTTATATTGTAGCATCAGCATTTGTTTTTCGTCATAAGATAATTCAACTTTAATTAATATACCAAAAAACTTCCAGATATTTATTTGAAATTCATTCTGCCACCGGAACGACCATTTAGTCAAATCCTTAATTGTACCAAAAAATTCTAAATTGCCAATATATGATGATGTACTGTCTAATTTCATATAACAATCACTCTTCCATTCAATACCTGTTTCGGTTTTATATTTTTCTTTTATATCGAAAGTTTTCGGATCGTCCGTAATCTGAGTATAATGGTTTGCTCTAATTTGCTTTAAAGAGAAACCTAAACGAGATGAAATATTTAAATTTATACAATACGAAAAACCAAACGATTCAATTGATGACACTGGATCCCAAAAATTAACAGAAGGTTTTAATTCATTATTTAGAACTAAAAATGATTCTGTGATCTGAGTTCTAAATGAAGCGGAGAAGAACGGATCCGCTTTCCACCCAAGCGGATATTTTAAAACTGATTCGCCACTTATTTCATTATCAGTCGGTAAAACATAAGAAATACCTTTAGCCATATTCTTGAAATGCTGAACACCTATTGAGTATTTTAATAAAAAAGAAAGCATAAAGGTATCTATTTTTATTGTATATTTTGATTCAAGCGAATGATTTATTTCAAAAGCTTGAATCTCACCCTGCATCCAGTCTTTAACTACCGACTGTGACGCAGACAATGCTATTCTTGTTTCTGAATTGCAAAGTGAGCAAAACAATAGAATAACGACACCAATTGTTGTAGTATAATTCATAAAACATTCTGACTACCTTCTACATAGAAACATATAGCTAATCGTCAATGGCACAACTCTCTATTTTCCACCTTGACATTTTGAATTTATTGAAGAATACGGCCTTATTGTTTTTTACTGAAATCAGATTCGAACTTTGAAGCTGGTCATCAACCCTGAAATTTATTTTTATATCCTTTAAATGAGTTCCTACAGCACTATAAATTTGCAGTATGCCTGACTGTCCTTTATTCATCTGTTGTGTTTTATAAAGATAAATATAAATATTCTTGCCATCCGAAGTCATGCTCTGAACAGTATAAACCTTGGTTAAACTATATTGGGCACCATATTTTTTAGCTATTTCTTTGTTGAATTCGTTTAATTTAAATCCTTCATTCAATGAACCGAATGGTGATAATGTTTTGAGCTTGTCAATCTTATTTCCAATTATTTCAAATGAAAAGAATAAGCTATTTTGAAAATTAAGACAAAATAATCTATGCCCTAAGTTAGTCATTAATGATTTGGTGATTATAGTATTCGAATCCACACCAAGTGCTGTTTTAATGTCTTTAGTAATAGGAACTGAACTTAATACCTTGCCTCTTTCATCTAAAAAAATATAATTTTCTATGTTCACGTCAAACGTACCGATTTGGGTTTGACATAATGTACTGAATAAAAATTTATCGTTATATGAAATAAAGTTTGTAATATCTGTATTTGACGCAATAGAATCAATTTCAATTATTTCATCCTTATCCTTGAAAGAAAGACCAGAAAGAAGGTATCCGTTCTTAATGTAACTCGAACTTACGAACGAATCATTTGAAGCCTTGTCAAAGGATCTGTTGATAATATATTCTTTATTAACTCCGCATAAAGCAAATACCATGTTCTCTTCGTCATTATTAACAATGCCACTTATCGGTTGAGGATATTGTTTGCTTTTTATTGATTCTCCCCATAAATATCTATTTACAGCATCTTTTTTATTGTAGTAATGCCTTGTTAGCACAGAATCCATTCTGAACACCCTTATTAAATTTCCATTTACAGAATTATAAATGAAAATCACATTCTGATAATTATCAAATATGAACAATGTATCACTATTGATGCTTAAAGCACACTGATTGCATTTTAAAATTGGATGTAAGCTGTCGTCAATCCTAATTGTTTCCCAATATTTTACAGAATTTGCTTTGGTTGTAGATGGCGGCGATTTTATTCCGAATAATTCTTTGTCCCGAAATAGTTCATTTCGGTTACTGTCAAGGACTATCAACTCAGCAAAGATAGTTGGCTGAAAATACGTTATGAGGCTGTCATCTGTGTCGGCAATTAATTTATCAGTTGCAATATAATCCTTTAAAAATTCAACTGAATTTCCATCTTCTTTGTCTAGCCCCGAAATAACAACAACATGGTTGCTGTTTGAATCCTTTCTGGTGTATTCGCCTATCCATATATTAATTTTGTCCATTGCACAACTAAAGAACTGCGAATAATGGATAAAATAATAATATGATTTCTGATGTATTTTGAAATTATACTTATTTTCAATTTTTGATAAAAATAGTTCTCTTTTACTATTGTCCTGAGCCACTGCAAGAGACAGCAGGGAAAACAGAATCAGCATCAAACAAGCAACCAAAAACTTCATATTTTACTCCTATTTTGAAAAAAGCATTCTAACCCACCTGTTGGATGGGTTAGAATTTATATTCATTTAATTTGGTGAAGCAATGCTTAACCACTGTGCATAATTTGTATATAATTGTGGGTTTGAACCCATTTGATAATGCAATGGTCCTCCGATATTGAAATCATAAGTTTCCAAAAGGATAACCTTGATGCGACCAGTTCCGGCCATCGTTACACCATCAGAAAAACCAAACACACTAATTATAGAACCTGCAGGCAGTATTGAACCACCGACTAAACTACCGCCGCCGACAACAACATCTTTGCAATTTGCGGCTGTTCCGGTGCAATTTGAAACTCCTTCAACAAGTGTCTCAGGGCCATTATGAAAATGATAAACTCTATCTCCGTTGGGTCTAATTTCGATGTTCACATCAGCAGCAAACATTGCTGTAGTAGCAATTAGGCAAATTAATACCATTAAAATATTTCTAATATACTTTTTCATACTTTTTCTCCTAAAGAATTTTTAAAAAACATTTTTTTCAATTCCTGCCCGTCTTGCCACCATTTAACCGTATTGCTTCATTCTGCAAGACGGGTAATCAGAACTCTGAAATGCCGTTAAATGTTGGCACAGGAAAATCAATTTTTCATTGTAAAGAACAAAATTTATTTCACATTTGTTCTTACTATGAAATGTAAAAATTGCCAAAAAAGTGCCGTCATGTTGAAAACTTTTTTTGCACACTTTTAAAAAAATCAAATTAACAAAAAAAAAGGTCATTTCAAATGAAACAACCCTTTTCCTTCAAAGTCCTTTTTTAAAATGCAATTTTTAATATGTTTACGATGTCGTCAAAATTGAAATTTTTCAGTACTCCAATACTACCGATTCGAATTGCATTTTCGGTAATATCAAAAATTTCGTCTTCCCTTATGCCCAGATTACGTAAAGAAATAGGTGCATTCCAATTGAAAAACTGTTTTTTCATATTGTTTAATGCTTCGTCCACGCTGTCGGCATTCCAGATATTTTTTGCCCAGCGGGAGAAAAGAACAGGATTTTCATTGCTTACATATTTTATCCATGCAGGAAACACAACGGCAAGACCTGCCCCGTGTGCGACCTCGGGATGAAGTGCACTTATGCCGTGCTCAATTCTGTGCGAGCCCCAGTCGCCGCCTTTCAGTGCAACACCTGAGATGCCGTTCAAACCCAATGTTGCAGTCCATGCGAGATTTGCACGGGCATTGTAGTCATCAGGGTCTTTCTGCAAAGCATTAATTGAATCAATTATTGTTTTCATCAGAGCTTCGTCGAGCGAGAGAGTGACTTCATCGCCGTTGCCCATGAAGTAGAACTCCATAATATGGGACATTGCGTCAATTCCTCCGTTTACGGTTTGATGCCACGGCAGAGACATCTGAACCGACGGGTCAATTATTGAAACTTTTGGGTAGAGGCAATTCGCACCGATGTTCCATTTCTTCTTTTCTTCCTCGTTAGATAGAACAGCAAACGAATCCATTTCGGAGCATGTACCGGAGAGAGTGAGAACAGTAAAAACGGGCAAAGCTTTCAGGACGGGAACTTTCTTTTCAAAGGCTGACCAAAGATTATCGAGATAGAACCCAGCGGCTATGGATTTCGATTCATCAATAACCGAGCCGCCGCCCAAGGCAAGAACAGCCTCGAGATTATTGTCTCTGACAGTTTGAATGGCTGAAAGGGCATGGCTGAGAGTAGGATTTGCTCTAACTCCCCAAACTTCAATCCATTCGATTCCTGCAGATTTCAGCGATGCAACAGCAGAGTCGTAAACTCCATTTGTTTTGATTGAACCGCTTCCGGCGAGAAGCAGAATTTTCTTGATTCCATTACTTGCAATTTCTTTTCCGATTTCTCGGATTGTATTTTTACCGAAAATAAGTTTTGTCGGATTATAAAAAACAAAATTATCCATAGTTATCCTTTATAAATGATGGTGATTAAGCGGCTATAAACGAAAAAAAAGGTTATTTCTTTTGAAACAACCTTTTTTAATAAAAGTCTATTTATTACGAACTGATTATTTTGCTTTGTCCGGAGCCGCGGCACCGTCAGCTTTTACTTCTGTTGATACTCTCGGCATAACACAAGTAACAACAACCGTTTCAGGTGTGCTGAGAATATGAACGCCCGGCATAAGAATATCAGAAACGTGAAGTGATTTTCCAAGTTTGAGTTCGGTAATGTTTAAATCAATATGGTTAGGCATATCAATTGGTAAACATTCGATTGTAATTTTATGCAAAATTTGCTGAATAATACCGCCTTCTTTTGCACCTACTGCTGTTCCCTTCAATACTATAGGAACTTCAAAGTGCATTTTTTTATCGGCGATAATACCGATTAAATCAAAATGAATAAGTTTGTCGGTAATCGGGTCGAACTTTACTTCTTTCATAACGCAGGGAAGAGCTTTTGGTTCACCTTCGATTTCAAGATTAATCATCTTTGTATCAGAAGTATAAACAATATCTCTCAGTGAAATAGGCTTGACAGCGATAGCAAATCCTGTTTGGCCCTTTGCATAATAAACTCCGGGAATCAAGCCGCTTTTTCTTAACCTTTTAGAAATCTGCTTGCCTGTATCTCTTTTTTGAGCTTTTAAATCTACAGTATCCATTTTAAATCCTTATATAAAAATATTTATTTTCTTTAATTATCTTTCAATGTCAAAAAGTGAACTGATGGAGCGGTTGTCATGAGTGCGGACAATGGCTTCTCCAAGAAGTTCTGCAATGCTGATAACTTCAATTTTATCGGAATGTGCATTCAGAGGAATTGTATCGGTTACAAGCATTTTTTTAATAGCAGGCGATTTGTCAATTCTGGCGATTGCATCACTTGAAAATACCGGATGAACGCAAACACCGATAATCTCTTTGGCACCGGAACTCTTCAATGATTCGGCACATCTGATGAAAGTATTGCCTGTATCAATCATATCGTCAACGATAATAATATTCTTGCCTTCAGCATTTCCAATAACATGCACAATTTCAGCCTGATTATGAGCAGGTCTTCTTTTGTCAACTAAAATCAATTCTCCGCCCATTCTTTTGGCATAAGCTCTTGCAGTTTTTACGCCGCCAACATCAGGAGCCGCCAGAGCTAAATCGGGCAATGCAAGTTTAGTTAGAGCTTTCAGCAATACAGTTGATGCATAGAGGTGGTCCAAAGGAATATCAAAAAATCCCTGAATCTGCGAAGAGTGCATATCCAAGGTGATTATTCTGTCTGCACCCGCACGGGTTAAAAGATTTGCAATGAGTTTGGCAGTAACCGAAACTCTGGGCTGGTCTTTTCTGTCCTGCCTGGCGTAGCCATAGTAAGGAATAACGGCAGTAACTCGTTTTGCAGAAGCCCGCTTTGCGGCATCAATCATAATCAGAAGTTCCATCAAGTTATCGGATGGAGCACTTGTTGACTGAATAATAAATAAATCCACACCGCGCACGTTTTCTGTGAATTTAACCCAGATTTCGCCGTCGCTGAAGTTATGTGCATCAACAGGCGATAGGTCAACGCCTAAAGAGTCTGCAACTCTTTGTGCGAGAACAATACTTGAACGACCTGATGCTATTTTGAATTCA
>CAZSHX010000071.1:0-25822 GCA_964606895.1 uncultured Hyphomicrobiales bacterium | reverse complement strand
GGAAGAATTGTTGATTGTAAATCAACCAAAAATTGCATCTTTGCATCTTTTTGCATCCAAAGATGCAATTGGTAAAATATCGTTATTTGAAATAATATCAATAGGTTAGCTGATATTTGCATTGCATCTTTTTTTTAAGAAAAAAAATAAAAAGATGCAATTTGGGAATTAATGGAATCGGAATTAATGATCGCTTTACAATAGAAAGATGCGAATAATCGAGAATTTTATTTTTTGGAAATTCGTTCAGGATTTTGTTTCACCCAATCAGACCATGATTTTGCTGTCTTTTGAGGCGACTCGGTTCTAAGGGCATGGCAGATTGCTACGGCAAGAGCATCGGTTGCATCAAAAAAATCTGGTGTTTCCTGAATTTTGAGTAAAGTTTTAACCATGAACTGTACTTGCTGTTTCCCGGCGTTGCCGTTGCCTGTGACGGCTTTTTTAACTTCACGGGGAGAATATTCGGCTACGGGCAGATTGTGCATTGTTGCGGCAACTATAGCCGAACCGCGGGCATGAGAAAGTTTTGCAAGTGACTGCACGTTTTTCGAGAAAAAGACGCTTTCAAAAGCTGAAACATCGGGTTTAGTTCTTTCAATAACGGTATTGAGCCACAAAAAAATATCTTTGAGCCGCTGTGGCAAAAGTTCATTTTTCTTTTTTACTTCAATAATGCCGTATTCAATTAATTGAAGTGATTTTCCGTTCTTTTCAATAACACCGAAGCCACAAACAATTGAACCCGGGTCAACTCCTAATACTCTCATTTTGTGTCTTTCTTCAGAATTAAAAATTCTACCCTTCGGTTCAATTGACGGTTTTCCTCTGTATCATTTTTGACAACCGGTTTGGATTTGCCGTAACCTTTGATAATGAATCTTTCTTTGGGTATTGATTTTGATATCAGATATTGTCCTACGGCATTGGCACGGTTCATTGATAATATCTGGTTGTATTCTTCGGTACCCCAGCTGTCGGTATGTCCGCTGATTTCTATTCTTATATCAGGATTGTCATTCAAAAATTTTGCGACTCGGTTTAACTCGGAATACGAATCAACTAAAAGTGTGAATTTGTCGAAATCGAAGAAAATGTTATTCAGTCTGATTGTCTGACCTTCTTCGATAGGAACCAGTGCCAAGTCCCTTGTAATTTCTTTATATGCATCAAAATTCGTTAAATCAAGATGCTCGTTAATGGCGATAAATCCTTGTGCTTCAGCAAGAAAACCATATTTGAAACCTGAAGGCAGAACAATCTTATATTCGCCCGACTCGGGATTGGACCTTGCAATACCAACTTCTTTGCCGTCGGGCAAAGTTTCATAAATGATTTTCGCACTGACAGGTACGTTCAACTTAGAATTAAAGACTTTTCCGGAAACCATCATAACCGGTTTTGGGCGAACGGACTGAGGAAGTGATACTTTGAAAATATCCTCGGCACCTAATGAATTTTTATCAGAAACAAAATATGCGTAATCGCCGGAAGCAGGAATTGTGTAATAAGCATCCCAGCCTGAAGAGTTCAGCTTTGAACCGAGATTTTCAGGCTCAGACCATTTTACCCAGCCGGAATCGAGCCTGTGGGTCAGAAACATATCGTCATTGCCATAACCACAATGTCCTGAAGTGGCGTAATATAACGTGACATTATCTGAAGCAAGAAATGGAGAATCTTCGTCAGCGGCAGTATTTATATCCTTTCCCATGTTGAGGGGTTCTGACCAGCTTCCATCGTTTTCAAGCTGACTCATGTACAAGTCAAGCCCGCCGTAGCTGTCTGCACCTTCAACCGACATCAATAATATTTTGCTGTTATTGGCAAGGTAGAAGCCGCCAATATTTTCGTTGCGGTTATAGAAATTCTTAATATTTAATTTGATCGGTTTGCTCCAAGTACTGCCCTGATTGTAGCTGATTGAAACACCCTTGCTTGTTGTCCCGTCTGCTTCGTAAACATTACCAAGCAAAACGGCATTCCCGTCGGGAGTTATTGAAAGAACAAAATTATTTGCACTGTTGTTAATCGGAGAACCTATGTTTTTTGCAGGCTCGTAAATTCCGATATTGTCTTTTTTTGAATACCAGACATCTTGTTTTTTGTTTAATCCGATGTTTTCGGGATGATTGTCTCTTGTGAAAAATAAAGTCTTGCCATCGGGCGAGATAACGGGTGCAAGCTCATTATAAACCGAATTAACATTTTTCCCCATATTCTCGGGCTTAAGGGTAGTAAGAACATCATCATGAACGTTAATGAGTGTTTTCAGCGGCTCCAAAGTATCGGTAATAGCAATTGCATCAATTTGAGTGCCTTCGATTACGGGATTGTATTTGATAATAATTTCGAGAGATACAACCTTGTATTCTGTTCTTTGAAGAAAAACATTCAACATTCTGCCCTTTGAGGAAATCCATGTAGGATTAGGATTGAAATACACTCTGTGCTTTTCGTTGGATTCATCATAAAGATAGATCTCAGTTATATTTCCGGGATTATAATTTTCATTTATGGATATTTGCTGAACATTCATTAATGAATCGAATCCGACATGAATACTTTCGGTTCTTCTTCCGGATCTCGGATTGGGCATCCACGCACAGGGGGATTTCCCATAATCGGACATAATACTTGGTCTGCCAAGTGCCTGCATGGCTGAGTTTTGTTTCGACGAATACTCGGAGGAAAAGGCAATAAGTCTGGAAGCCCATTGAACTTTTTCAGGATAATCAGCCGAGTAAATATCTCCCGAAAATGCAAACCATGTGGCAATCAGAGAAATAAACAGATATTTGTATTTTTGTTTCAGTTTCATTTGGCAAAATTAAGAATTTAGAAGCCATTTCCTTTTAAGAAAAAATTTTTCACACTATAATGTCAACTTTTTCTTCTCATTTTTTGGAAAATATAAAAAATAAGCAACTATTTTGTTACAATTTGACTTTTTTTTATTAAATTTAGGGTTTGATAATTGGCATTTTTGACAAAGAGTATTTAAAATGAACGTATTAATAGCAGACGATAATCATGATTTCTGTTCAACACTTGCTGACATTGTTCAGTCCTTCGGTTATGAAACACATACCATACAGGATCCTGAAGAGGCTTTGTTGTTTCTGGAAAAATATCACAGGAAGTTCGGAGTAATCCTTTTAGATATAGAATTTGGTCCTGAAGCCAAACTAAATGGCATTGATGTGCTGGAACAATGCAGAAGAAGATATCCGGCAATACCTGTTGTTATGATAACAGGAAAAGGAACAATCGAAACAGCAGTTAGAGCCACCAAGCTTGGAGCAATGAATTTTATAGAAAAATCCATCCTAAGCAAAGAACGGATTAAGGGAGTTATCAGCAGTGCTATGGAAAGAATTGAATTCCATGGCGAAGCCAAAGAAATCCAGAAATTCCTGGAAGTTCACGGCATCATAGGAAAAAGCAAGTCAATGATTGAGCTTGGCGACTCGATTATCAGATTCGGAAGAACTGATTTGAATGTTCTGATTTCAGGCGAAACAGGTACAGGCAAAAAGCTTGTTGCCAAGGCTATGCACTCTGCAAGCCGCCGCTCGAAATACCCGTTCGTTACCGTTGATATTCCTAATATTCCCCGTGAGCTTTTCCAGAGTGAGCTTTTCGGGCATAACAAAGGTTCATTTTCGGGTGCTACCGACACAAAAAAAGGTCTGTTCCAACAGGCACACAAAGGAACTCTTTTCCTTGATGAAATCGGAGATTTAACACTCGATTTGCAATCAAATTTGTTTATCCCGATTGAAGAAAAACTGATTCGCAAAGTAGGCTCGACTGAAACTGAAGAGCTTGATGTTCGCTTTATCTCGGCAACTGATAAAGATTTGCTTTTTGCGATGAAGGAATCGAAATTCCGCGAACAGCTTTATCATAGACTCAGAGAATGCGAAATTCACATTCCACCGCTCAGAGAACGCAGAGAAGATGTTCCTGAAATTGTTGACCACTATTTATTGAAACATAATACCGAGTATGCCGACTCACGCTATTTCTCTCCTTCTGCAATTGAATTTTTGCAGGAAAAGGACTGGGGCGGGAACGTCAGGGAATTATCCAGCGTAATTAGAGTGACTCTGCAAACTGCTTCAAGCGAGCAAATTGAAGTTGCCGACCTGCACAAAATTATTTCTTCGGGTCCGTCCGAACAAATGATTGATGACCATGGGGATATGCTGATTTCAAGTTCTCGTACATTGAAAGAAGATATTGCGGAAGTTGACAGAAAGAAAATCGAGCAAACCCTCGAAAGATGTGAAGGTAATGTCAGCAAAGCCGCCGCACTTTTGGGAATCAGCAGAGAAACACTGCACAACAAAGTACGCAGATACGGAATAAACACACAATTATTCAGAGTAAGAAAATCCAGAATTAGAGAATAAACAAAAAAAACCACTTTCTGAGTGGTTTTTTTTTGGAAAATATATCTTCTATACTACTTTGTAGCCTACATCTTCAATTGCTTTTTTGAGTACATCGTAGCTTACAGCACCTTTCACATACGCGGCATTATCATTCAAACTGACTTCTGATTCTGTCACGCCCGGAGTTCCCGCGATTGCTTTCTTGACATTCATGACGCAGTGATTACATGTCATACCTTCGATATTGATTTTTTGGGCATTGGAGTTTTCCATTGCTTTTTCCTTTTTAATAAATTTATAATAAATGAATTTTCTGAATAATGATGATGCGAGTAATAAAGAAAAAATCGCAATTACGGTTATCTCAAACCACCCAAGGCTCATTTCATTGTGATTGTGGAGATGATTCATCGTCGAGTGCGGGTCTATGGCAAAATTGATATATATCCAATCAAGTAAAAGACCAAATGCAATCGAGGAAATAGTTATAGTAGCCAAAAACGCGAAAGTAACTTTTTTACCCAGAACTTTGAGCAAGATGGAAATAGAAGCGGCATTAGTTGCAGGTCCCGCGGCAAGGAACACAAAAGCCACACCCGGCGAAAACCCTTTCATCATCAAAGTCACAGCTATGGGAATTGATGCAGTTGCACAGACATACATCGGGATTCCGATTGCAACCATGAGTAACATTGCCGGGATTCCGCTGCTGATGCCAATATCTGCAAAAAATCCATCAGGGATGAAATATGCAATAAGTCCGCCAATAAACAAACCAACAATAAATTGATTTGAAATATCATCAATAAACTCAATGAATGCATATCTTAGAGTATTTTTGATTCTGTCTTTAATTTCGAGCTTTGGGGAATAATTTTCAATTCCTAATGCCGAACTTCGGTCGGCTTTTTCCTCGGGTTTTTCGACATTTAGAAAGCGGGTAAATGTTCCGCCGAACAACCCCATAACAAAAGCGGCAAATGGACGGAATATCCCAAAAACAGGTCCAAGGATTCCCCAAGTAGCAATGATGCTGTCAATTCCCGTTTGAGGTGTTGAAATCAGAAATGAAACAACACTGCCTTTTGATGCACCGTTTTTAGCCATATACACAGCAGATGGAATTACCCCGCAAGAGCACAGAGGCAAAGGAACACCGAAAAGAGCGGCTTTGAAAACCGACCAGAAATTATCCTTACCGACATGCTTAATGATTAGTTCTTTTGTAAAAAACATATTAAGCAGAGCAACAAAAAGCAAACCGAACATTATATAAGGAGCCATCTCAATATACAACAGCCATGTTGCTTTTAATATATCTATTATCATCGCCAAAATATTCATAATTTAGCCTTGAATAAAAATTTATTTTTAAGGTTAATAAGAAGTATTGGTAAGGGATTTATTTTGAAATTATATTGCCGATGAGAAATATTTTAGAAGTCGAGAGAATAATTAATTCCTACTGAACCGATGAATTGAACTGTAGTTTTTGCAGATAAATCCATGAGAGTATAATTAAGAGATGGAGAAAAATATAGCTCAAATCCTTTACCAAGATTATAAGCGAATTTCAAACTCAGGCTTGCATCGCTAAACCCACTTTCGGTGATAGTAAAATCTTTCTTATTACCTTTGTAGTTTTTCAATAATTTTTTTATCTTGGCTTCAGACAATACGGAGGTTGCATCTTTAATGTTGAGAGTATAGTAGGCATATTGCAGACTGAACATCGGTATGACTTTGAAATCATCGAAAAATTTGAAACTCCTCATTAGAGCAAGCCCAAAATAGTTGAATCTGTCATTTCCAAATAGAAGGTCATAAGAAAAATCAATTAACAATTTATCAATCATAAAATCAAGAGCAAAGGAAAAATTATTGTTCGCAGAACTGAAAATATTAGTTGTGTCCTTTGTATAATCAGTTTTTGAGTAGGACGCACTTGTACTCATCCAATTTGTCCATGAATAATCATAACCAAGGTTAAAGCTCCAGTTATCAACATATCTTTTTGTTCCGATTTCCTTGGTTGCGTCCAAACCCAAATTAAAACCAAAATCATGGGAAATTTCTATAGAATTAACAAGAACAGGTTTCCCGTTATTATTAACAACTCCTTTTTGAACCTGCTTTGTTCGATAACTGCTTCCAAGATCAAAAGTCCAATTGGTTTCAGGTATATTCTCATCTTCAGATGTATTAAGGGAATCACTTTCCTCAACGGCAACATCTTCTTCAATGACAAGGCTGTCATTTTCATCAGCACTAAGAGAATCGGGTTCAATTTGCAATTGAGAATTAATTACAGGATTTTCCTGTGAGTGCAAGGGAGTTGAGATAAACCAAAACACCAGCAAAGAAAAAAACAAGCACCCTGCCGAGGCAAGATGCTTGTTTGAGATTGAAGACAGCACTTTGATTAAAATCATGCTACTTTACTTTCTTATCCTTATGAAGCTCTTTTCTTGCTTTGCGTAATTCCTTCTTGCCTTGCTTGACTTCTTTCATTCCTGCTTTGACTTCTTTTTTATCTTTTTTGAGTTCAGGTTTTGCCTGATCTTTTGTCAACTTGCCGTCTTTGACTTCCTGACGGACTGCTTTTGCGTCGGTTTTGGCTGTTTTTATTTCTTTCTTGCCTTCTTTAACCTGTACTTTGGCGGCTTTTATCTTTGCTTTTTCGACTTTATTGTCTTGCTGTGCAAAACCATAGCTGAATAATACTGCTAATGCAACGAGTGTTGCGACAAATGTCCTTTTCATGATTCCTCCGAATATTAAAATTAAAAATATATTATTTGAGTGAATTTTTTTTAACCGGTTTAAATTTCAAATTTTGTTTCGCTCACATATTGATAGACTAATGAAGTTCAAAAATAGTTTAATGAAAAATGAATTTTTTTCAAATATATTTTTTTTATGTTATTATATATCAATCCTTTCATGAAAATTTCATGAAAGAATACTTTATAAATCCCATTAGGTTAATCTCTGCATTAAATTAGTGACCGGTATTTTTATACTTTATAAAATAAGCGAACAAAATTGAAAATTGTGATCATAAAATATTTTTAAGTTATATTGATTTCAAAGCATGATTTCTGGTAGAATTTCAACACATTTCATTTCAGAAATACAGCAAATGACCGATAATAAAATTTTTCTGCGACCATGATTTTTTCAAAATTAAACTCATTATTAGTTGATTATAATTTTTAAAAATAAAAAAATATAATTACAAAAAATCTCTTAAATTTGCATTGTCTTTTTGAATATTTTTTAATTAATTATTCATGGGTAGAAAAATGAAAACAACCTTACCTAAGAATTGGAAATTTGAAAATCAAATAGTTGTAATTTATTTGATTTTAGGAATGTTATGGATAATCTTGTCTGATAGAATTCTAGACTCAGCAATAGCAATAATCAATATTAATTTAATGAGTACCTTTCATACTATTAAAGGAATATTTTTTATATTTGTTACTACAATTATTCTATTCTTTTTGTTGAAAAAATATCTCAAAAAACAAAATGAAAGCGAAGAAAAGTACCGTCTCCTCTCGGAAAATGCGTCAGATATTATTTGGCTTTTTGATATTCCTTCAATGAAATTTACTTATATCAGTCCGTCAATTTTCAATATTCAGGGCTATACAGCCCAAGAGGCAATGAATATGTCATTTGAAGAAATTTTAACCCCTGATTCTAATCAAAGAGTGTATGATAATATCCAATCATCATTATTACAGTTTAAAAATAATGAATTAGATACTGGAAAAAGCAAAATTTTAGATTTAGATGCTAAATGTAAAGATGGACGAATAATAAATTGTCAAGTGAATTTAAAGTATATTTCTGATAATAATAATAAACTTCAAAACATTCAGGGAATTACCAGAGATATTACCGAGTGGAAGCAGGCTGAAAAAGTTCGCCGTGAATATTTGCATTTTTTTGAATGTCTGAATAAAGTGAATAATTCAATGAAAGGATCCACAAACATAAATACAATGATGGGTGATGTTCTTGAAACAGTTCTCGAAATATTTGACTGCGACAGGATTTGGCTTTTTTATCCGTGCGACCCGGATTCTCCAACTTTTCGTGTACCTATGGAAATCACCAAACCTGAATATCCGGGTGCTAAGTTCTTTAATATGGATCTGCCCATGCCACAAGACATGGCAATGAATTTGCAAGAGGCATTGGAATCTTCCATTCCTGTGACTTATGTTCTCGGAAGTGAAAAACCGATTAATAAAGTTAGTGCAGAGAATTTTGAAGTTCAATCAATGATGTTGATTCCTGTTTACCCTAAAATAGATAAACCTTGGGCATTCGGCATGCATCAATGTTCTTATCCAAGAGTCTGGACAGATTCAGAGAAGTTATTGTTCCAGGAAATCAGTAAGCGATTGAGCGATTCGTTAACCAGTTTATTGGTATTACATAGCCTTATGGAAAGCGAAGAAAAATTCAGAACTCTGATTCAGAAAATTCAAGCCGCAGTTGTTGTTCATGGAGAAGATACAAAAATAATAATTTCAAATTTTAAAGCACAAGAATTACTCGGATTAACAGAGGATCAATTATTGGGTAAAACCGGATTTGACCCTGATTGGCATTTTTCGCGGGAAGATGGTTCTGTCCTGCCGTTAGAAGAATACCCTGTTAACCAAGTAATGACAACTCGCCAATCTCTTAGAAATTTCATCATAAGACTTCACCATCCTAATAATGAACAGAAAAAAGATATATTGGTTTTGGTCAATGCAGACCCTGTTTTTGGAATGGAAAATGAAATAATACAAGTCATAGTCACTTTTATTGATATTACGGAACGCAAGCAAGCCGAGCAGAGTATTGCACTTATGAGCTTTGCTCTGAACAATGTGCATGAAGCGGCTTTTTTGACTGATGAAAATTCGCAATTTCAACTTGTTAACGATGAGTCATGCCGAATTATGGGTTACACTCGTTCTGAACTACTTGGTATGGGCGTACCGGATGTTGACCCCGATTTCCCAATGGAGCGATGGTATGACCATTGGCGAGACCTTAAATCCCAACGTTCAATCACACTCGAGGGCCGCCACAAGGCAAAGGATGGACGTATTTTTCCTGTTGAAATCAATGCTAACTACTTTGAATACGATAGTAAGGGCTACAACATGGCTTTGGTACGCGACATCACTGAGCGTAAGAAGATGGAAATGGCATTAGAAAATGAAAGTAAAAGATTGTTGGAGATCAATAAAGAATTGATATCCACAAACTTTGAGCTTCAAAAAACGAAAGAAACATTAAAAAACAGCGAATCCATTTTAAAAAAAGCTCAGCAGATGGCACAAATAGGCAACTGGGAATTCGATGTTTCCACGGGTAAAGTATTCGGTTCTGATGAGTTTTTCCGGATATATGGTTTGATGCCTTTACAGGGGAATGAAACTAATATTGAAAAAGTGGCCGCCTGTATTCCTGATAATGCAAAGATTCGTCAGGCACTTATGGATTTAGTTAACCATGGTACACCGTATGATTTTGAGTTCGTAATCAATCCAGCAAGCGGCGAGTCTGCCCGTGTCATACATTCAATCGCATATCGTATAATAGATGAAAAAGGTGCTCCAACACGTGCTATTGGTGTGATTCAGGATATCACAGAGTACAAACAGAAGGAACTGGAAATTTTCCGAATGAATAGATCCCTTCGTATGCTTAGCGATACCAATCAAACACTGATTCGTTCTAATGATGAAGGAGTTTTATTGAATGAAGTTTGTAGAATAATAGTTGAAGAAGGTGGTTATAGATTAGCTTGGGTAGGATTTGTAGAATATGATGAAGAAAAGACTCTAAGACCTGTTGCACTTGCAGGAAATGATTCCGAATATCTCGACTCTGCAAAAGTATCTTGGGGCGATAATGAGCGTGGCAGGGGTCCTGGAGGAACTGCTATTCGTACAGGTCTACCATGTATCATTCGGAATATAATCTCTGATCCGAGTTTTGAGCCATGGCGAGATACAGCTATCAAACAAGGCTATAACTCAATTATTGCCTTACCTTTAATCTGCGAATTCCAGGCTTTAGGTGCCATTGGAATTTACTCAATAGAGGCAGATGCATTTGATAAAAATGAAGTTGAAATATTGAAAGAGATGGCAAGTGATTTAGCCTTTGGTATTAATTCTATACGTATCAGGAATCAGAAAGACATAGCAGAAGAATCTTTACGTATTAATGAAGCTCGACTAAATGAAGCTCAACATATTGCACATATAGGTAGCTGGGAATTGGATATTGTTAATAATGTTCTGACATGGTCTGATGAAATTTACAGGATATTTGAAATTGACCCTTCAAAGTTCGAGGCTTCGTATGAAGCTTTTTTGGATACTATACATCCTGACGACCGAGAGCAGGTTAATTTTGCTTATACAAACTCCTTAGAAACCCATACTGCATATTCTATAGAGCATCGTCTGCTTTTTGCTGAAGGACGCTTAAAGTACGTTCATGAACAATGTGACACCTTTTATAATATTGATGAAAAACCCCTTTACTCTTTGGGAATTGTGCAGGATATTACAGAAAGAAAACTGGCGGAAGAGTCACTGAATGAGAGTTGGCAACTCTATCGCCAGATTGTTGACCTCTCGATAGACATGATTGTAATCCATCAGCAAGGAAAGATTGTTTTCATAAACGATGAAGGACTAAAAATGGTTGGAGCTTCAAAATCCGAACAGATAATCGGTAGGTCTGTTCTGGAGTTTGTACACCCTATTAACAGAGAAATTTCCCAAGAGCGAATGCAATTAGGCCTGGCAATGGGCGAACGGTCACCCTTATTTGAGCAGAAAATGTTTCGTCTTGATGGAACAGAGATTGATATCGAAGTAAGGGGAATGCCAATCATCTATCGAGGTGAGGAAGCAATTCAATTTGTTGCACGCGATATCACTGAGCGCAAGCGTTCTGAAGAAGATTTACGTGAAAGCGAAACAAAATTCCGTGTAATGTTTGAAAGCTCAAGAGATGCAATTGGCGTTTCAAAAAATGGTTTTCACGTTTTTGCTAATCCGGCTTATATGAATTTATTCGGTTATCAAACTCAGGACCAACTTGTAGATGTTTCAATTCTCGAGAACATTGCTCCAAGCCATCGTCAACAAATTATACAAAATGTAAAGGATAGATCGTCTAAAGACAATACCCCACTAACTTTTTACGAAACCCGCGGTAGAAAAACTGATGGAACTGAGTTCGATATGGAAGTCAAAGTTTCAACTTATGAGCTTCATAATGAATCCTATACGTTGGTTACTATTCGTGATATAACTACTCGAAAAAGAATAGAAGAAGAAATTTCCAAACTTTCAAAAGGCATTGAGAATAGCCCTGTTTCTGTAATCATTACTAACAATTCTGGAATTATTGAATATGTTAATCCAAGGTTCTGCGAATTAACTGGTTATATGAAATCAGAAATATTAGGTAGAAATCCAAAAATTTTAAAATCGGGTAATACTTCTAATGCTGAATACAAAATTCTTTGGGATACAATTATATCAGGAAATATCTGGAAAGGAGAATTCTATAATAGAAAGAAAAATAATGAATACTATTGGGAATCTGCCTCAATTGCTCCTATTTTCAATAAAGAACATGAAATTACACACTTTATTGCAATTAAAGAAGATATTACTGAAAAGAAAAAGCTTCTAATAGAATTGGTTGCTTCAAAAGAAAAAGCTGAAGAAAGCGAAAAACTCAAAACCGCTTTTCTACAAAATATTTCCCATGAAATCCGCACTCCTCTTAATGGTATTTTAGGTTTCTCAAAATTACTTCAGGCTGATGACTTAACAAAAGAAGATATAAAGGAATTTACCGGCATTATTCAAAAAAGTGGGAACAGGCTAATGGAAACAGTAGGAAATGTCCTTGATATATCCAAGATTGAAACAGGTCTGACGGTGCTTCATAATACAAATTATTTTGTAAATACACTTTTGTCTGATTTATTCAATTTCTTTTCTGAATCAGCAAATTCTAAGGGACTAAAATTTAATTATCATTGCTATTTCGAAAATGATCAATCAATGATTTTTTCTGACGAATCAAAACTAAATCAAATTCTTACCAATCTAATAAATAATGCTTTGAAATTCACCTCGGAGGGTAAAATTGAATTTGGTTATAATATAAAAAATAATGATATTGTATTTTATGTTAAAGACACAGGAGTAGGAATTCCTGAGGATTTGAAACACAGGATATTTACAAGATTTGCTCAAGTTAATTTATCTATATCAAGGGGTTACGAAGGAGCTGGTTTAGGATTGTCAATTTGCAAAGGTCTTGTTGAATTGTTGGGAGGCAGGATTTGGTTTGAATCTGAAGTTGATAAAGGTACAACATTTTTCTTTAAATTACCATATCAGTCAAAGGCGGAAAAAGCCGAGAGCCCAAAACAAGAAACCGAATTTTCAGAAAAAAAAGGGAGAATAAAAATATTAATTGTAGAAGATGATTCGGATAGCAATCTTTACTACTCCATAATATTAGGCAATGAGAATTATGAATTATTATTTGTTGAAAATGGTGCTAAAGCCGTTGAAATTGTTAAACATACACTTGATATTGATTTGATTCTGATGGATATCAGAATGCCTGTGATGGACGGAATTGAAGCTACAAAAATAATAAAGCAGATTAAACCCGAATTGCCGATTATAGCTCAAACCGCTTATGCTTTCAGCGAAGAAAGGGAAAATATCCTTGCCAGCGGATGCGACGACTATGTTTCGAAACCAATTTTGAAAGCCGATTTATTGAGATTAATTGAAAAATACAGGTAAAAACAAAAGGAAAATTCATGAAAACAAAACTTCTTAATGAGTACGACAAACCCGGCAAACAGCACTATCAAATATTGTTAATGAGCTGGGCTGGATGGGTGTTCGATTTTTACGACCTGATGCTTTTCAGCTTTCTTCTTATTCCCATTGGAAAGGAGCTTCATTTTACAGATTTTGAACTTTCGTTTATACTTGGTGCTTCATTGGCGGCAACTGCTATAGGTGGTGTGGTGTTCGGCTATCTTTGCGATAAAATCGGACGCAAAACTGTTCTTCAGCTTACAATAATCATTTATAGCTTGGGAACTTTTTTATGCGGTTTTTCGTTCAACATTGTGTTCCTGCTCATTTTTAGGATTATCACGGGTTTGGGTGTCGGTGGTGAATGGGCTACCGGACAAACTTACGTCGGCGAAACATTTCCAGCCGCAAAAAGAGGAAGATTCGGAGCTTTCATGCAAACCGGTGCTCCTTTGGGTATTGCCTTGGCGGCAATTGTCGGTGGGTTTCTTGAGCCAATCATCGGATGGAGATTCTGTTTCTTTGTTTCTTTATTTCCGGCAATAATTGTTATTTTCATTAGAAAGCATCTGCCTGAGTCTGATGTGTGGGAAGAAACAAAAAGACTTTCTTTGTCTTCTGACTCCGGGATAAAAGCATCAAAAGAAGAAAGCAAAATTAAAATTCTGTTTTCAAAAAAGTATCGTGCATTATTTATTAAATCTCTCATTTTAGCCGTTTTTGATATGTCAGCTTATTGGTTCACTTACTCATGGCTTCCCGGCTATCTTTTCCAGCAAAGACAGCTGACATTAACTAAATCAACAATATGGATGCTTGTAACTCAATTGGGTGGTTTCATAGGATATTCAACATTTGGCTTCATTTCGGATAAAACGGGCAGAAGACCTGCCTACTCAATTTACTCTTTTGTTATGGCTCTGGGTTTGGTTATGATAACCCTAATGTGGGAAGTTATTGCTCTTTACCCCTTTATCATTTTGATATTTATGTTTTTGGTAGGTTTTGGAACGGGAATGTTCGGCGGATTCGGACCACTCTTTTCTGAATTATTCCCCACAAATATCAGGAGTACGGCAATGGGTTCGGCATTTAATCTTGCCCGCGGAGTTCAATTCTTTACCCCCGTGATAATTTCAATAATTGCAGTTAAGTATGGTTTGGGCGGTGGTATAAGTATAGCCGCATTTTTTGCGTTGCTCACGGGTGCATGGATTTGGGTTTTCCCCGAAACAAAAGGAAAAAAGCTGGATACTGCTTAACTGAGTTTTGAATTGAATTTTTTTTGTAAAAACTAATAATAAAATTTATAAATTTGTAAAGATTTAATTAGTAATATCAAGGGAAATGCTATGAATTTTTTGAAGAAAACTATTCTGCCGATTTTATTATCTGCTATTTGGATTAGTATATCTGAATTCCTTAGAAATGAAGTTTTTGTAAAGTCTTATTGGACAGGACATTACCAAAAACTTGGAATTGTTTTCCCTGCCGAACCAGTTAACGGTGCGATTTGGGGATTTTGGTCGTTATTGTTTGCAATTGCCATTTTCATAATTTCAAAGAAATTCACTCTGATACAAACGACATTGCTTTCCTGGTTCACAGCATTTGTGATGATGTGGGTTGTTATTGCCAATATGGGTGTCTTGCCTTATGGCTTGTTATATATAGCTGTTCCATTGAGTCTTATTGAAGCATTTGTAGCATCATTTATTATTAAAAAATTATCGTAATAATATGTTAAGTTTAACTGCACAAAAGGCACTTGACGCTTATGGAGGCTCTGAGATTTGGCAAAATTCCAAATATCTGACTGCAGAGGTTAGCGTTAGGGGTTTGCTTTTCACTTTAAAGCGGAGACCATTTTTTGAACACGCCAAAATATGGATGGAAATCGGCAGACCTTTTTCCAAACTAACCCCAATCGGTAAAGACAAGAACATAACAGGTGTTCTCGATGGGAAAGATGTTTGGCTGGAGGACATTAATGGAAAAATTGTTGCAGAGCGAAAAAATGCAAGGGATTTCTTTCCTTATGGCAGAAGGCTCTTCTTCTGGGACGATTTGGATATGGCTTATTTTGCTAATTATGCATTCTGGAATTATTTTACTTTTCCTAATTTATTGATGAATAAAGATATTTCATGGACTGAAAAGCAGGCGGGAATTCTGGAGGCGAATATTCCCGAATCAATTCCCGCTCATAGTAAAATTCAGGAATTTCATATTGATATGAATTCGGGCAAGCTTATTCAGCAAAACTACACGGCAGAGGTTGTGAGCAGTCTTGCTACTGCCGGTAATGTTGTAATTGAACATTCCGAGGAAAATGGTCTGTTGTTCCCCTCGTCAAGACTGATTACACCAAAGTCAAAAAGCGGGAAAGCAATGAAACAGCCGATTTTGGTTGATATTAAAGTACATAGATTTACACTGAGCAGTTGAGAAGAGATATGATTAGTTGGTTATTTGAAAATTGTATGAGGAGAGATTTCTGTTATGCTTGAATATACATTAGATAAAAAATTTGAAAATATTAATTTCACCCTGAATCCTCCTGAGTTGGGTGAATATGAATTATGCACATTTAAATCCTGCGATTTTTCGCATTGCGACCTTGAGGATTTCCATTTCCTTGATTGTACTTTCGATACCTGCAACCTGAGCATGGCAAAGCTGAACGGCACAAGTTTCCGCGATATTACGTTCAAAAACTGCAAAATGCTGGGGCTTCACTTTGACCATTGCAATGAATTTGGTCTGTCGTTCAGTTTTGACAACTGCAATCTCAGCGATTCCTCTTTTTTTCAATCTAAACTTAAAAAGACATTATTTGAGAATTCAAAACTCCATGACGTTGATTTTTCCGACAGCGATTTCAGCGGTTCGGTGTTCACTAACTGTGATTTTGAAAGAGCAACTTTTGAAGGAAGCAATCTCGAAAAAGCCGACTTTCGCTCTTCTGTCAACTATTCAATTAATCCCGAAAAAAACAAGATTAAGAAAGCAAAATTCTCTTTGTTCGGAGTGGTAGGACTTCTTGATAAATATGATATTGTGATTGATTTTAAAAAATAAACTGAAAGAAAAAATGGAACCAAGAATAGATGTTATATCAGAAAAAAAAATAATCGGGATGAAAATTATCATGTCTTTCGCCGACAACAAAACCGTCCATCTATGGCGAAGTTTCATGCCTCGGCTTAAAGAAATAAAGAATAACATCGGTTCAGACCTGTATTCAATTGAAGTTTATAATCCGTCATTTTTCAGGAGTTTCAATCCAAAAGCAGAATTTGAAGAGTGGGCAGGCATTGAAGTAACTGATTTCGAAAATGTACCTGTTGGTATGCATCCCATTACCATACCCGAAGGAATTTATGCCGTTTTCGTCCACAAAGGACCTGCAAGTGCAGGCATGAAGACTTACCAATATATTTTCGAAACTTGGCTACCCAATTCGGTTTATTTGCTCGACGACAGACCTCATTTTGCATTAATGGGCGAAAAATACAAACATGAAGAGCATGATTCAGAAGAAGAAATTTGGATACCGATAAAAAACAAAGAATAATTTGTTTAATCAAAGATATTCTTATTCGGTACTGTTAATAACACATAAAATATAGCGTATTATTATGCGTTTTATTATGCGAGAAAAAAAATGTTAAATATTTTGGAAATAAAATGATTTCTTATACAAAAGAAGAGATACAATCCTCAACTTCGGTTTCCCGAAATTTCGGGAACATACTGGATTGCCTCAAGAATAGAGAGCTTGAGAAAGTTGCTGTTATGCGGAATAATAAGATGGAGGCGGTTCTAATTTCAGTTGAGGAATATGAATTGCTTAAAGCAAAATATGAGATTGAAGAACATGAAGAGATTTATAGAATTGTAAAAAGCAGAGAAAGTGAACCTTTAGAAAAAGCTAATACTTTCGAAGATGTTTTGAAAGAATATGGAATCGGCTTAAATGAGCTATAGTCTTATCTTTAATAACGAAGCTAAAAAGGAACTGGATGAACTGGACGGCAGTATCCGAATTCTTGTTTTAAAACAAATAAAGAAGATTATGGATAATCCCGAACTTGGAGTGGCACTTGGTAATAAGGTTGGATTGAATCTGACAGGTTTTAGAAAGATGTATGTTTTTAGAAAGAAAATCAGGATTGTATATAGAATCATTGAGGATAAGTTAATCATCTATATCATTTCAATTGGGAAAAGGGACAAAGGTGCTGTTAATGACGTTATAGGCAGAAGAATTGACTTATAAATTTTCTTTAGAGTTAAGAAAGTTGCCTGACTTAGTAAAGGGTGTTATCTTTGTTTTAGTTGAAAATTAAAAAATAAAGTGGCGAGGTAGTTTTTATAATTTAATGGTTTATTTATCGAACGGTGGAAAATGACAAAAAAAGAAATAATTGAATCTTTAAAAAATCTATGCCAAAATGACTCAATCTCAATTGGTCTTGATTTATTTGAAAAATCCGCTTACCCGCCGATACGGGAATATTTGGAACATCTTACAATAAATGTTAAACCTGAGACTGCGGCAAGTGAACTACTCAGGCATTTGTTACATGATTTAATAGGTGGTCGTGTCGGGTCTGAAGTTAATTATGAAGGTTCATTTATAGATTTTATTATTCGGGAAAGCAGTAGCAATCCTCTTTGTTTGGAGTTAAAACCTCTATTCAAAATTGACAAAAAAAAGAATACTCTCAATCAGATTGATTTCAAGTATCAGCCACATCAACAGCAAATTCAGAAGTATTTACGTCATGAAAGGGTTGAATATGTTATTCTTACTAACATTAACAAAACTTACATATTCAGCAGGGCGGCACTCCTTGATTTTAAACCATTTATCGAAACCACTTTACACGAAATATTTGAAGATTACCTGCTCTATGAAAACTTTTGGGATACTGTCAGAAGATATGAAGATAATCTGACATTAGCCGAACTGGGGAATGAATTTTTCCGAGATTTAAAAAAATGGTATGAGCAATTAAGTGTTGTTAAATTCAAAGAGAATGGACATATATCTAAAGATGAAATGATAGTTTTATTTCTGAATAAATTCATTTTCATAAAAACTCTTGAGGATTATGGACTTGTTCCATACAGATTTATTCAGGACGAATACGAAAGATATGTTTTCAAGTGGAAAGCCAAAGGCTACGAAATTGTTTTCAAGCATTTCTTTCATGAAATCGAACAATTCTTTGAAATGTACTATGACACGGAACTCTTTAATACTAATTTCTGGGCTTTTATTGAAGAAGGCGAAGCTAATATAGATAATTTTCAACAGGTTTTTGAATTAATACTCGGACTGGACGCTTGGTCACAAACTTTTGGTAAAGGTCTTGTCCACTATAATTACCGTCAGATAGATGAAGATATTTTTGGAAAAGCTTATGAAACTTGGATTGCCGAAAACAGAAAAGATGAAGGTATATTTTATACTCCGTCTTCGATTACTGTCTATATGGCTGATAAATTGGTTGATGCTTTGTTTGACGAACCTGTTAACAATTTAATCAACGAGCTAAAAAAACCTCTCCCTGACATTTTGCGAATAGACATACTTGTTGATGAAATTCATAGTATCAGAATTCTTGACAGCACGTCGGGTAGCGGTAGCTTTCTTATTAAAGTACTAAAAGCGATACATAAGAAGTATTTACTGATTGATAATGCCACAAAGTGGGCTCAGCACTATCATAACGGCGATTTATTCAGCGAACCCGAGAACATTACATTCGGCAGAAACTTCAGAGTAAAAATGAATTTTGATGTCGGTTCCGAGCTTATTTTTATTTCTTCTCTTATTTTGAATCATATTTTTGCCGCAGACAAAGATGAAAGAGCTATTGACACTGCCAAAACCAATATATGGAAAGAAGCTGTTAAGCTTAATCCAAGATTTTATAATTACAACAGATTAGACAATAAAAAGATACACATACTGCCTAACCTTGAAATGAATTTTATTGCAGGGGATTCGCTAACTGATATTGATTTTGAAAAGCAGATTGAGATTATCAATTCGGAATTCAAGGATGATTTGCTGAAATTATTTGAAATTAGAAAAAATTATCTTGCTAATCCGTATAAACCTGATATAATTCATGAATCAGTAATAATTAAAGAAAAAATAAGAAAAAGACTCAAAGAAGAAAATCCGATTTTCGACGATTCGCTTTATTTCCCTTTGGAATTCTTTTTCTGCTTTTTTGCTCCCGATGGGAACCCGCTCCCACACGACGATAGAGGTTTCAGCGGTATTATAAGCAATCCACCGTGGGAAGCTATTAAACCGATTAAAAAAGAATTTGCAAAATTCACAAAAAAAGAGATGGACATTCTTCATTTTAATCAATGGTTCGATAGCAAATTAAAACAAGATATCGAATTCAAAGGCAATTGGGAAAAATACATAAATTTTTATTCGAATTACACTGAATACATTTACGAGAAATATTCACATCAAAGTAGCGGCGACCCAAATTATTACAAATTCTTCCTCGAACGGGATTTCCAAATAATTAAAAAAGGCGGATTGTTCTCTCTTCTTGTGCCTTCGGGTTTCCAAACCGACGAAGGAAGTAATAAGCTACGGGAACTCATCATTATAGATAATACTCTATTGGAATTAGCCTCTTTCGAAAACAGAGGTTATCATGACGGAAATAGTATTCATAAAACAAAATTATTTCCTGAAGTTGATAACAGATTTAAATTCTCTATCATAATATCAAAGAAAATTAAATCCGAAGATTATTCATTCAAAGCTAAATTTTATTTGCTGGACCCTGCAGATTTATTAAATGCTAATTTTATTAACTACAATCTTGAGAAAATAAAACAATTTTCACCCGAGAATTTATCAATTATGGAGTTTAAATCTGACAAAGATTTTGATTTATGCTCAAAAATATTAGAAAATAATTTTTCTTTAAAAGATTTGTCTTTTGTTCTTCGTAGAGAATTTGACATGACCAATGACAGTGATTTATTTGTTAGTGCTAATGACTCGAAAGATAAAAAAAATTCAAAAACACTAAAACTTTACGAAGGCAAAATGATTCATCAGTTTTCTTCTGATTTTTCTTTGCCGAGATACTTAATCAACGAAGAAGAAGCAAAACTATCCCTCCATCGTAAAGTTCTGCATAGAATCAAGTCTGACAATTGTCTGAGCAAAGAGGAAATGGAAAAATTAGAAGTGAGTAAGGATTTATTATTGGACTATCAGACTTATCGTTTGGTTTATAGAGCAATAGCCAGTTCAACAAATGAAAGAACGTTAATCAGCAGTATTGTTCCCAAAAATGTATTTATTGGTCATTCAATGAACTATATTGTTAATCTAAAATATAAGATAGAAAAACAAAAAATAGAAACCGAGATACAAAAATATTCAAGATTGATATATCTTATGTCCCTTTTTAATTCCTTAACTTTGAATTTTTACATTCGGAACAAAATTTCTACAAATTTGACTATGAATTTCATATATGAACTTCCAATTGCCGAAGCAGGCGAGAGTGACAGAAAAAGAATAATTGAACTTGGTTTCAGTCTTTTGGAGCGGAAAAGCAGAAAAGAGGATTTCGAGGATTTAAAGAATGAATTAGGGGTTGAAGTGGACTCGACAAGAGAAATCGAGGATATACGAGCAGAGTTGGAAGTGATTATTGCCAAGAAACTTTATAAGCTTGAAAAATCCGATTGGGAATATCTTACTTCTACTTTTGTCTATGGGAACGAGAGTAAAACGAAGTTGGAACTTGACGATATAATAAGTATCAGCAAAGAAAAATGGGACGAAATATAAATTTAAGTTCCGTTTTTAATTTGATTATTCATTTTTCGGGAAAACAATAAATGGTAGTGCTGACAGATTTTTTGTTCCGTTTGGGACTGGCTCTATTGCTTGGCTCGGTGATTGGACTCGAAAGGCAGTGGCGACAGCATCTTGCAGGCTTGAGGACGAACACTCTGGTTTGTGTAGGTTCTGCTCTGTTTGTTCTTATCGGTTTGAAACTTACCGGCGATGCAAGTGCCGCAGGAAGAATTGCGGGGCAGATAATCACGGGAATCGGTTTCCTTGGTGCAGGTGTTATCATGAAAGACGGATTTAGCGTTCATGGTTTGAATACTGCGGCTACTTTGTGGTGTTCTTCAGCGGTGGGTTCTCTTGCGGGATTCGGCTATTTTGCAGAGGCTTCAATTGCCGCAGGGACTATAATCCTGATTCACTTGGTACAAAGACCTATTGCCAATCTAATCAACAGAAGACCTGTCCGATTCGAAACATACCTTATTGCTTATCAATTGAAGGTTAAATGTAAGGTCGAAAAGGAAAATGCGGTTCGTATTATTATGATGCAGATTCTTAACGATGAAACAATCGAAATTAGGTCAATCAAAAGCCAGCCAAGCAGATTTCCCGGGGATATTGATATTTTTGCAGAAGTCTATGCTTCAGGAAAACAGAATGAATGTATGGAGCGGTTAGTTTCTGCTCTGAGTGTTGAAAGGGATGTGGCATCAGTAAGCTGGGAAATTACAGGACATAATTCGGATTAATAAAATGAAAATAAAACTTTTACTGATTCTAATAGCTTTTGTATGTATCAAAACAAATGCTCAAAACGTTGAGACAAAAAACCTTGTTAACATTTTTCAGGCTCCCCTCGGAAGTCTCGTACCCGATGTGGCTATGGACAGCAAAGGCACATTGCATTTTGTTTATGTTAAAAATCAAAATGCTTACTACATACGTTCAACTGACAATGGAACAACCTTTAATTCTCCCGTTAAAGTGAATTCCTCGGGGACTGTGGTTTTCAAAATGGGGGAAAGAGGACCAAAATTAGCTGTCGGCGAGGACGGAGTTATTCATGTAGCATGGATGGACCAATGGTACGCAGGGGTGAATGTCTTTACCAGATATTCCCGAAGTTTGGATGGCGGCAAAACTTTCGAACCTCTCAAAACTATTTCGGCTACTCCCGGAGTTGACGGTGTCAGTATTGCCGCCGACGGCAAAAAACATGTTTTCATCTTTTGGCATACGATGGTGCCGATGCAGTCTGTCGTTCCACAGGCAACGTGGCTCCATTTTGCAAAATCTGCTGATAACGGAGTGAGTTTTTCAGTTGATACGAATGTTGTTGTTTCAAATCATAGCGGTCTGGCTTGTTCGATGTGCATGACCCGTGCAAGATTCGGAGCTGACGGCAATGTTTATCTGGCATTCAGGTCCGCGGAAAGTAAAATCCGCGATTTCTATGTACTGAAAGGAAACCCAGAAGGCACAAATTTTTCAGCTATCCGTGTGAATAATGACAACTGGACTATTGATTATTGTCCCATGGTAGGTCCTGAATTGCAAATTTCCGGGGATGGCAGTCAGCTGTGTGCATATATGAGTAACGGGCATGTTTACTGGTCTGTTTCAGATAAAGATGTTTCCGCATTTTCACTGCATATTGCCACTCCCACGAAAGAACCAAATGAGCTTTATCCGACAGCTATTGCAAATAAATCGGGAAAGGTATTGTTTCTCTGGCAGGTTGGTCCGATGTCAGTAACCGACAGTTCAACAGTGAAATGGGCTTTGTATAATTATGACGGAACTTATGCGGAACAGCAGGGCATTGTTGCAAAAACATTTTCCGGAACTAAAGGCACAGCTTTTGTCGGCACCGATGATAATTTTTACATTGTTGTTAATGACGAAAATTTGACGAATGTTTTTGATATTCAGGATTTTCCTGACGTTTCCCTTTTCCCAAATCCGGCATGGAACAATGTTTCCCTATTCCCGGATAAATACTATGGATTAATAGAAATATTCAATCAGGTGGGAATTAAAGAATATGAATCTGACTGCAATAGCAAAATAGATATCAGCCGATTATCCTCAGGAGTTTACTTTTTGAAAGCAGGGGATAAAATATTCAAATTTGTGAAGAAGTAAAATTACAAAGGATACAATTCGTTATTCATTTTTATTTGGAAGGGATGTGAAAAATATATTATTTCAAATCTCAAATAAATATGTTTTTTATTAATATTTTAATAACCTGAAAATTTTGATTTTGATTAGATTTGTTTTCATAATGCTGATTGTCATATTGTTCGGTAATTTCGTTGCAGAAAATGCTTCGATACTGCAGAATCACACTATGGTATGCATAAGTCAAACCGGTCAGGAAAGAAATACAGATTTTTCTTTAGAATCAGAAATTGATATTGAAGACCACCATGATTTATCTGATGAGTATATGATTATCTCTGATAATGCAATATTTGAAGTACAAGAGTTTATCTTTACTTTAAATTGCCATTACAACATATTATCAAATTCCTCAAAAATCTGGCAACCTCCAAAATATTCTTAATTATAACCCCATAGTATTTTAAGGTTTAAATTTTCTTTTGAGAGAAATATCAATTTTTTTCAACTATTTTTTTATTCTATTTCTTAAGGATCAGTTGTATGATTAAGGAAAAATTCAGAGTTGCATTTGTTTCCATGCTGGCGGCTATTGTTCTAACGGCAACTAAAACGATTGTTGGAATATTGACCGGCAGTCTTGGTCTGTTATCCGAAGCACTACATTCCGGTTTGGATCTGGTGGCGGCAATTATTACATTGTTTTCGGTATCTGTTTCAGATAAACCTGCTGACGAACATCATCATTACGGTCATGGAAAAGTAGAGAATGTTTCTGCACTTGCCGAAACAATACTGCTGTTCATCACATGCGGGTGGATAATTTACGAAGCAATCAACCGCTTAGTTACGGGAAATACGCACATCGAGGTGAATATCTGGAGCTATATCGTTATATCTCTCTCCATAGTTATAGATATTACACGGTCTCGTGCCCTTTCCAAAACAGCAAAAAAGTATAACAGTCAGGCTTTGGAAGCAGATGCTCTTCACTTTTCTACCGATATATGGAGTTCTTTAGTCGTTTTGATTGGTCTGATTTGTGCCAACTTCGGTATTTATCTGGCTGATTCAATTGCCGCTTTGATGGTGGCTCTCATAGTAATCTATGTATCCTATCAGCTTGGAAGCAGATCAATAGCTGTTTTACTCGATAAAACCTCAAAAGAAAAATATCAATTAATCCTGTCAATAATAGATAATTTTGACGAAATAAAAGCACATAATTCCCTAAAATTAAGAACTGCAGGGGCTGATACATTTATTGAAGTGAATATTCATGTTGAATCAGGGATACCTATTGATACTGCCCATGAAATATCACACAAGCTCGAATCAGAAATTCAGCAGGCAGTTGAGCGTTCGTTTGTTCATGTTCATGTTGAACCTTCAAAAAGAAATATAATTTAGAAACAATTAAAAAGGAAAATATTATGAAATGCCCAAGTTGTATAGATGTAACGTTGTTAATGACCGAAAAACAGGATATTGCAATTGATTACTGTCCGCAATGCCGAGGTATTTGGTTAGAAAAAGGAAAATTGGAAAGATTTCTCGAAAGTCCAACAAGTCAATTTCGTGAAGAGAGAACCTACGACCGAAGAGAACGCTTTGATGACGATGATGATGACGACCACCACGGCAGATATAACGATGATGACCTCAACAGGGCGTATGGTCCGAACAGGAAAAAATCGTTTTTTAAAGATTTATTCGATTTCTAATATGTTGCAGTTTAAGCGTCATAACTGATTTAATATTTCAAGTTATGACGCTTTTTCTTATTTCATCCGAATTTTTGATGAAGGTAAAATTAATGCAGAACATTTTTTTATTGTTTGTATTTCCAACTCATGAGGAACTGTTTTAGTGAAAAAATCATTATTTGTAAAATACATTTTGCCTTTTATTCAATGGTATGCTTTGATGATTTTGCTTACTATAGTTACCGATTATTTCCTGCATCGTTTTCAGCTCGTTTCTGTAGGAAGATATTTCGGCTTCATTGGTACAGTCTTAATTGTTTTTTCATTTATCTATTCGTTGAGGAAACGAAAGATTATGAAATCGGGTTCACCTAAGTCACTTTTATTATTGCATGAATATATTGCATGGGTTGGTTCTTTGATGCTTCTGGTTCATGCAGGTATTCATTTCAATGCTTTACTGCCATGGTTAGCAATTGCAATGTTGTTGATAAATGTGGCAAGCGGCTTGGTCGGAAAATTTCTTTTGAAGAAAGCAAATGAAACGCTTAAAGAAACTAAGCAATTGTTAATAAATTCAGGAATTTCCAAAGAAGACGCTGATAATAAGTTGTTTTGGGATTCCATAACTGTTGATTTGATGAAAAAATGGAGATTAATTCATCTCCCGATTGCCGTCCTTTTGGGAATTTTAGCTTTATTACACATTCTTACAATCATAATTTACAGCTCATGAGAAATATTATTATTGTTTATGCAATAGCGGCATTTTGCATATTGTTAATCCCTAACTTTCCCTAATCCACGTAATAGGGAGAGTTATGTTGATTTTCTTCAGAA
>CAZSHX010000070.1:0-26454 GCA_964606895.1 uncultured Hyphomicrobiales bacterium | reverse complement strand
AAAACCAAAAAATTTTTCATATTCATCTTTTCAATTGATTTATGAAATATGTCACCCTCGAAAATTACGATATATATTTGAATAAAAAAAGAAATGAAATAAATTTTTTAAACTTTTTCCAAACTTAATATTCTGAACGGGGATTTCGGGGATTTAGGAGATGATAGTTGATGTCTGAACGGGGATTTCGGGGATTTATGGAATGAAGAGGATTTAAGAAAAGGTATTCTTATTAGATGTCCTACATCTGCCAGATGTAGGACATCTCTTGAGTTTGGCTAATTTCTTGAGAAGAAAACAGCACTGGTAAAGGCATTGGCACAAATTCTCAAGCCAGATGTAGGACATCTTCCCAATATATCTTTGAAAATCCGTGATTCAGATATTCCAATTTCACTTCATGATAATTAGCCAATTTTCATTGTCACGTAGTGACAAAAGGTCGGTAGAATAAGCACCACCCCAAGATGTTCCGTCCCGTACGGGACGGAAGAATTCCACTGAATCCTCATTCTACCGAGCTTATGTGCCTAACGGCACAAAAAGAGTTTAGGTGTTTAGTCGGTTAGGTGCTTAGTTGTTGAAGAGATGAAGAGAAGAAAATTCCCCTAACCCCCTTTTCCAAAGGGGGAAATGAAGATTCTTGTCCAATTTTCAATTCATAATCCATAATCCATAATTTCCTGACATCCCTTTTCCAAAGGGGGAAATGAAGATTATTCAATCCTCTTAATCCCTGAAATCACATTTCGGAAATTTTTTCATACTTGACGACTATAAATTAATACAAAAAACAATTCAAAACAATAGTAAGGGGAATTTTTTTAGAAAAAAATTTTTAATAATGATAACTTTTTTTTGACATGACTATAGTGACTTTCCAAACTCAAGAGGGCAGATAATAAAAATATCTGCCTTTTTTTTTATTTATATTAAATATATTTTTAATTTTGCCGATAATAATGATTGAATGTTTTTATTTCGCAAGAATACGAATTGATTATTTATTGTGAAATATGTATTCTTTTTTGAAAATATAGATAAATTCTTATTAAGCAGGTAAATGATGAGTGACACGAAAAAAATATTAGTAGCAGAGGATGAATTAACAAATTCCATTCTCCTGAAAAGGATATTATCCAAAGCTGGATATTCTGTTGTGGTGGCTCATAACGGGCATGATGCTCTGGTTCATCTTGAACGTGAGAGCTTTGATGCTCTGCTTACCGACTGGATGATGCCACAGATAGATGGGATTGAGCTTATAAGAAGAGTCAGAGAAAAAATCAGACCGCTTCCGCTTATTATTATGGTTACTGCTTTGGTTTCCGAAGGAGCAAAAAATTATGCTCTTGATTCAGGAGCCGATGAATATATAGCAAAACCAATAGATGTCGAAGATTTGATTGGTCGTGTCAAAGATGGATTAGCAAAAAAGAACCAGGCACCTCCATTTATTTCCGATCACGCGAAATCTACTGAACTTGAAACACTGCCCCCGTTTGTAGGAATTGCGATTGCTTCGAGTACAGGCGGTCCTCCAGCATTAATAGAAATTTTCAAGCAACTTCCCGGAAACACAAATGCCGCTATTTATATTGTTCAGCACGGTCCGCCGTGGATGCTGGAAACATTTGCACTCAGACTCGAAAAAGAATCTTTGATGAAAGTTAAACTGGCGGTAAATGGAATGATATCAGAAGCAGGGAATGTTTATATTGCTCCCGGCGACAAACATTTGAGGATAGAACCGAATACATTCAAAATAATTCTCGATGAAGGACCCAAAGAAAACTTTGTTCGACCAGCCGCTGACCCATTGTTCAGAAGTGTATCTCAGGCATTTGGTTCTTATGCTGTTGGAGTAATCTTAACGGGTTTGGGCAGAGACGGAGCTCAAGGTGCTTTTCAGATTGCTTCAAATCACGGAGTTGTTTTGGTTCAGGATCCGGAGACCGCAATTGCTCCATCAATGCCAAAAACAGTTATTGAAATGGGTATCAGCCACAAACTTGTTCAATTAAACGATTTAGGTAATACTATTGCAAGTACTGTTTTTCCTTTATCAGCAAAATTGAAAAAAGCTAATACTGTTCAATAATATGATATTGAAATTTAAAATAACAGAAAAAATATTTTATCTGATAAATTGTTTCTTAATTTCGTTAAGAAACAATTTTTTTTATTAACTTGAAATTTATTTTTTTTCATTCGGAGAATACATGAATTATTTTTACAGAATTTCTATATTTATTTGCTTTTTTGTCGTACTTAATTTGAATTCCTTTTCTGAATTTCATTCAAATGCAGGAATGAAAAATGTTTCTGCTAATCTTAAGGAATATTCGGTTTACATCCCGGGAAAAGTTAATCCCGACGGCACAACAAAAGCCGCAAACATTTTTTCAATAAAGAAACTGGCTCCCGAATACTATCTCCCGAATGTTATCCATCTTAAAACAAAGACAACCATGCCGAATGATAAGGGTGGTAGTGTGTTTTTCTCTGCTGTTTTAAGGGAATCACTTTCAAGATATAATATTGTCAGGTCAAGGAGTTTGTTACCCTCAAATTCATACAGTAATCTACTTGCAAATGATGAATTCGGTCTTGAGAGAATATTTGAAATTCAATATTCTGATGCTATGGACCCTTATGACGTTTGTGCAGAATTGATGGATAATCCCGAAATAGAGTATGTCTGCCCTGTTTTCAAAAGATATACCTGCGATTACACTCCAAACGACCCAAGCTTGAAAAGCCAATGGGCAATTACAAATATGAATATGAAAAAAGCTTGGGAACTGTCGAAAGGCGACAAGAATGTTAAAATTGCAATTGTTGATTGTGGAACTGATTGGAAGCATGAAGATTTAATTGGAAACATCTATGAAAATCCCGGAGAAATTGGTTTAGATAAAGACGGAAATGACAAACGAACAAACAAAATAGATGACGACGGGAACGGCAAAATTGACGACGTAAATGGTTGGGATTTAATAGGAAACATTACTTATAACGATGTAGCAATGGGTAATTATCGTGAAGATAACGATGCTACAAATATCGGAAACGGCTATCATGGAACACATGTTGCCGGATGTGCCTCGGCAACAACCAACAACAGCAAAGGAATAGCCGGTATTGGATTCAATTGCTCAATTATACCGATTAAATGTTCGATAGACAATGATCAGCAAGCTATTCTTCGTGCTTATGACGGTATAGCGTATGCCGCAAATTTAGGTGCTGATATTATTAACTGTAGTTGGGGTGGCTCCGGTTACAGTCCTGTTGAGCAGGATATAATAAATGCCGCAGTTAAAAAAGGCTCGCTTGTAGTTGTTGCCGCGGCTAATGATTACAAACAAAATATTGACGAAGAGCCTAAGTATCCTGCATCGTACAATAATGTTCTTTGCGTCGGTGCAACTGCAAGTAATGATCAGGCATCAGCATTTTCAAATATTGGCTGGCTGGTAACTGTCTATTCACCGGGAAGCGGCATTTATGCTACCATGCCCGGCAACAAATATCAGAATTTGGACGGTACTTCAATGGCGACTCCAATAACTTCAGGACTGGCAGGATTGATTAAATCAATTCACAAAAATTGGGAACCAAAACAAATCCTCCATCAAATCAGAAGTACATCTGATAATGTTATTACCAAAGATGCAACTCAAAGACCATATTATTATGGCAGAACTAATGCTAACAATGCCCTTGACTATAATAACAATAACTCACGCAATATACCCGGTGTTGAAATCTCGGAGGTAAATTTCACTTCAGGCGATGCCATCACCAGTTTCGATTCGACTAAAATTACTTTAAAAATAAAAAACTATTTAGGTGTAGCGTCCGATTTAAAAGTTAAAATTAAACCGCAAGGTAATGCACTTTCAGTATCCAAATCTTTAATCCCTGTTGGAGAACTTAAAACCCTTGAAGAAACCGGATTTGATTTAACTGTGCAATTAACGAATTTAAATCCTTGGTTTGTTGGTTATGTCAATTTGCAGGTAACATTCGAAAGCGGCACCTATACAGATTATCAATTATTGAAAATCCCTGTTAAACTTGCATCAAATAACAGTTACAATGCTTTTTACACCTTCAAGGACGGTTATGAACCTTCTGAATGGGCTCAGGCTGTTGCTGTTACCGAAAATATCGTTTGGGCGGCAGGAACAGGCGGAGCGGCTTTCCAATGGAAAGGTGGAGCTCTCAGAATAAATGGTTCTGCACCTCAAACCGGAGCCATCGCACCTAATGGCGAAGGTTCTTACTGCGTTCATGCCTTCGATTTAAATAGAGCCTATTTTGGTACGGGTTCTTCAAATCGTAAAACATCAAGTGTTATCAGGACCTACGATGGAGGTTCAAACTGGGAAACTAAAAATCTTTCTGCAATTACAGGATTTATTAATGCCGTTTATTTTTTCAACGATATGAACGGCATCATACTTGGCGACCCAATGAATGGAAAATTCGGCATTGCTACCTCAGCTGATTCCGGAAACACATGGGAAGCAATTGCTAACGCCCCTGTTCCTTTAACAAATGAAAATGGTCGAGCCGGTTCGGCTTTCTGGCTAAAAACTTATGGCTGGTTTGGGACTACAAAAGGAAGAATCTTTCGTACTGTTGACATGGGATACTCATGGAAATCAGCGACTATAACAAAAGCCGCTATTGTTTACCAGATTCTTTTCAAGGATGTGAATAATGGCATTGCTATATATGCTGAATCCACGGACAGATACGCTCCCAGAATTGTTGCCTCAACTAATGACGGCGGTGTTTCGTGGACTGCTAACAAATTTAATTTCGGTGCAAGTCAACTCAATCCGGTATATATTTATTCCTGCGATGAAACTAACCTGATTATTCTTCTTTGCTCAAGCGGTCAGGTATATGGAACAACAGACAACGGTACAACTTGGACTTCCGTTTTAAGTGCATTTCATGGTAATATTCAAATCGGTGCCGGAGTATTTTTCGGAAAAAACAAAATAAGACTTTGGGATTTTGGTGACAAAATCGGTTATCTGGAATTTGGAATTATACCTAAAATAGTTGACAAGCAACTTGAAATAACAACCGGAACGAGTGTAGCTTATGATTCTGTTGATGTTGGATTGAGCAAATCAAAAAATGTGTCCATCCGAAGTACAGGTAACTACGACGTAAAAACAGTTTATACTATAATACCCGGCAACGGAACAGTTGCTGACGATTTCAAAATCATCGGTGTTACGGAGGAAACTCTCCCACCGGATAAAACATCAATTATCAGGGTGAAATTCAATCCGACAACTTCAGGAGATAAAGAAGCTACTCTGAAAATAACAAGCGATGCAAAACAAAGTTTGCTGAATGTTTCTCTTAAAGGAATAGGAGTCTCCCCCACTTCAATCGAAAATGACGATTACATTCTCAGTCAGTTGGAATTCAATATCTTCCCAAATCCTTCAGAGGGTAATACTGAATTCACTTTCAATCTTTTGCGTTCAGAAAATGTTGAAATTTCAATTCAGGATTTGCTTGGAAGAAAAGTCAATGATGTTTTCAAAGGATTTCTACTTTTGGGTTTCAATTCAATTGAACATGATTTGAGCAATATTCCATCAGGAATGTATATTGTCAATTTAAAAGTTGGATTAAATAATTACCGAAAGAAGTTTTTAGTGAGATAATTGTTCCGAAGTAAAACGTAAGGGCTGAAAATTTTCAGCCCTTTGTTTTTTTTCTTTTAGACAGACTCCAGCTTAGAGGTAGAGTTCTTATATTTTTTGTTCCTTGATTACCATCCATTTTCAAGGAAATGAATTACAAGTAAATAACAAAGGGGTTTCCGTTTTTTTTTATTTTTCAAGCAGTTAACGTCTTTTTTAGACTATTTTTTTCAACTCAGATAGTTGAGTTAAGCATTTAATTTCTTTCATCAACTAACACCTAACCAACTAAACAACTCAACAATTCATCACTTTGCTATGTAATAATTTCTGACTTCTTCAAGGTCTTGGGGAGTGTCAACTCCAATTAATTCTTTGTCGGTTTCAACGCAGAATATTTTAATGCCATTATCCAGAAATCGTAATTGCTCAAGTTTTTCGGCAAGTTCATGTTTTGTTGGTTTCAGAGTTCCAAATTGTTCCAAAGCACTCTTTTTGTAAATATATATTCCAAGGTGCTTATAGTGGAGCCGCGATTCGCTCCAAGCACTTTTGTCCCAGTCCCTCATCCACGGGACAGGACTTCTGGTAAAGTAAACAGCATAATTATCGTGGTCAATTAAGGCTTTCACCACCGATGGTTCGAAAATCTCATCATTTATCTTAATCTTTTTTATTAAAGTTCCGACTTCGGCACCCGAATTCAGGAATTGAACAATCAGTTGGTCAATTAATTCGCCTGTTATCAAAGGTTCATCGCCCTGAATATTGATAATAATATCAGCATATTCGCCAACCATCGAGTAAGCAGAGAGTATTCTATCCGAACCGCTCATCAGGTCGGGACTTGTCATAACAGCTTCGGCACCAATATTAAAGCAGTGCTCTGCAATTCTCTCGTCATCAGTTGGAATAATAATTCTTTGCAGAATTTTTGACTGTGCGGCACCTTCCCAAACTCTTTGAATAAGGGTTTTTCCGCAAATATCAATCAAAGGTTTGCCGGGTAATCTTGTAGATGCAAACCTTGATGGTATGAAAGCAATTATTTTCTTTTGTTCAGTCAATGTCTGTATTAATAAAAATTGGATAAAATTAATTGTTTAGCAATATTTTTGCCAAAAATCGTATTTATGAATTATTGAGGAATAATTCATTATTATTTATTCATTTTTTTAAGGTATAATATGAAAATTTACAGATTTCAATTGTTTGTCACAGCTATTCTGATTTGTTGTTCGGCATCTGTTTGGGCGGGTTTAACTATGGCACCTTATCTTCAGGCTGTAACTCCTACAAGTATTTATGTTATGGTAGAAAGTACATCGAAAGACCCGGTTACCGTTGAATATGGTACTTCAGATAAACTTGGCTCAACTGCTAAAACAAAAATTACTTCGGAACTCAATGCTTCTCCCAAAGCATATATCCATAAGATTAAGCTGGATAATTTAACTCCCGCAACAAAATATTATTATCGTGCTACATTGAATAATAGAAAATCAAATATTTCGGAATTTACCACTGCTGTTGAGGGAGCCGGAAATTTTCGGTTTGCAATTATGGGCGATTGCCGTTCAAATCCAAAAATGCATGCAAAAATTGCAAAGGATATTATTCCATTCAATCCCGTATTTTCGATGTATAACGGAGATTTATGCATGAACAGCAGTCACAATACATGGAAGGAAGAATTTTTCATTCCCGAAGAACTTGAATTAATTTCAAAGGTTCCATTTTTCAACGCGATTGGTAATCATGAAGGATGGACACAAAACACACAGGCTTTTCAGCAGACTCCGGAATCAAAATCCGGCAAACAGGAATACTATTCTTTTGACTATGGTGATATTCATTTTTTGGTATTAAGTACCGAGCATCCTTGCAAAAAAGGAAGTCAGCAATACGAATTTGCAAAGAGTGATTTGAAATCATCTAATAAAAAATTCAAAATAGTTGTTTTTCATGAATCTGCTTACTGCGGTGGCGGGCATGGCGACAACAAAGTTTTTCGTGCTTTATCGGAAGAAGTATTTGAAAAATCCGCTGTTGATGTAGTTCTTACGGGACATTCTCACTTTTACCAACATAATCTTGTGAACGGTATTCATCACTTTACAGTTGCCGGAGGAGGAGCCCCACTTTACACCCCTAAAGACACAAAATTTACGAAAAAGTCAGCAAAAGTCAATCATTTCGGTATTGCCGATTATATTGACGGAAAATTGACTATTACAATTTATACTGACAAACTTGAAGTACTTGATAAGCTTGAGCTTAAGAAATAATTTATAAATATATTTGGAGACGATATGAAACCGAATCTTTTTTTATTCGCAGTTTTTGCTTTTTCGATTTTTTCGATATTTGAATCCTTTTCTCAAAAACTTCCCGAGCCTCAGAAAAATATCGGGAAACCTTTGATGGAAGTATTTTCCTTGAGACATTCGTCGAGGGAATTCAGTTCCAAGGATATTCCGTTGCAGGATTTGTCTAATCTTCTTTGGTCGGCAAACGGAATTAATAGAACAGAAACAGGAAAGCGAACTGCTCCATCGGCTATGAACTGGCAGGAAATTGATGTTTATGTGATTATGCAGAAAGGAGCATTTCTTTATAATGCAAAAGAACATTCTTTGAATTTGATTTCAGATAAAGATTTGAGAGCTTTTGCAGGAACTCAGGATTTCGTGAAAACCGCTCCGCTCAATTTTATATATGTTGCAAACATGAAAAAGATTGAGAAAAGGGAGGGCGATGGATTATTAATCAATATTGGTGCTGATGCCGGATTTATCGGGCAAAATGTTTACCTTTACTGTGCATCACAGGGTTTTAACGTTGTCATTAGAGCTTCCATCAAAAAAGATGAATTGGCAAAAGAATTGAAACTTACTTCTGACCAGCAGATTATTTTGGGACAAACTATAGGTTTTGCCCCTGAAAAGTGAGATTGTTTTTCAGGTTCTCAAAAATAAATTATTACTTTTATGAATTGCAAATAAGTATTAAGCAAATCTCATATCTCAGAAAATAGTGTTTTTTGCCATCACCTTTGGATGTGATATAAATTATTACTAATTTATGTTTTTAAACTCATGATTTATTTAAACTGAGTGCTTTTTTTACTAAAATTTAAAATTGGATTCTTATGAAATTAAGTACAAAAATAGAATTATTCATTATTTTTATTGTTTTAATCGGTTGCAGTCCAAAACAGAAAACCTATAACATTGGAGTATCTCCGACAAGTAAAGTTACGGAATACAGGACAATCAAAGATATTACGGATAAATATTCGAAGTTTTCCGATAATAAAATACAATTCAAATTGAATTATGGAGTAGATTACACTTTTGAAAAGAATACAACGAATCTTTTTAAAAAGAACGATGATTTCGCAATCATTTACAATGATACTTATAATGGAAATGCAGAAAAGAACGAAAAAACAAAAAATATTAGAACCGTTCTACCTATATCATCAAAATTTTTATATATAATTCATAAGAAATCTCTTACATTCAATAATATAGAAGAATTATTCGAGGGTAGAAAAGTCGCTATTCTCAGTTACGACAGAAAGATGATTTTAGATGCACTAAATGATTTGGGGGTTGACACAACCAAGATGAATATCATTAAGACCCAATTTGATTATTCCATACTCGATACAAACATAAAAATAGACAGTCTGGATTATTATAACAATTATAAAAAACTTGCTGAAATGCCGTATGATATCGAAGTTTCATTTACACCTGTTAATTTCTATTCAAAAAGCAGATTAACCAGATTTCTCAAAAAGCATGAAGATTTCACTTTTTTTACTTTAGATGATTATAAACTTTACAGGCAGGGTTCTTTTGTGGATGGATTCTGTATGAAAAATAAATATTATTCTCCTCATATTATCCCAAAAGGATTATTTGGAAATGAACCGCAAAATCCGATTCTTACAATCAGACAAGATTTGATACTAATCACTAAAGACAATGTTGAGAGTGAAGTCGTGTTCGATTTAGTTAAATTTGCAATAGAAAAAAGTGGCAAAATTGATATGACTTTATTCGGTACTAACTTTGAAAATCTAAATCCTGCTTTCCCCTATCATGAGGGAACTTTGATTTTCCTGAACAAAGCGGAACCTTCATTATTTGAAAGATACGGAAACAAGATTGTCAAGTATGCAACGGGAATTGGAGCGTTCAATACTCTCATCATTTATTTCTTTTTATGGAGAAAGAAAAGAAGAAAAAAAGAACTTAACAATCATTATCTGAAATTGCTTGATTACAAAGAAAAATTTCATAATTCCGAGAAAAGAGCCGACCTTGATAAACTATATTCTGAAATCAGGATTATTCAAATTGATATGGCAAATCAGATTAAAAACGAAAAAATAATAGTTGACGAAAATATCCGTATTATCAATGATTTAATTCAAAATCTTGAAGATTATTATTACCTGAAGATCAATAATTTGAATTGAATTCCACAATTCATTGATAAAAAAAGGGATAGACATATCTGCCTATCCCCTATTCCATTTAATTAATTTCAAACATTATATTTTACCAGATTTTTGCTCTCTCGTTTTCAGGAAGATACATTTTTTCGCCAGCTTTAACAGGGAAAGCATCGTAAAACTGTGGAACATTTGGCAAGATGCCGTTCACTCTGAATTTGCCGGGTGAGTGAACATCTTCTTTAACGCGTTTCATCAATTCTTTTGGTCTGATGTTCTGACGCCAAATTTGTGCATAAGAAAGGAAAAATCTCTGTAAAGGAGTGAAACCGTCAATCTTTTCTTCTTTGGGATTTGTGAGTTTCCATGCGGCATGAGAAACTGTAATGCCTCCCAAATCTGCAATATTTTCGCCAAGTGTGAGTTCACCATTTAATTTCAAAGAATCTATTGCTACAAACGAGCCATATTGTTTCACAAGTACCTGAACATGCTCTTTGAATTTGTCTGCATCTTCTTTTGTCCACCAATCTTTAAGATTGCCTTCTTTATCGTACATTCTTCCCTGGTCATCAAAACCGTGAGTCATCTCGTGACCGATAACAGTTCCGATTGCGGCATAATTAACTGCATCGTCGGCTGTAAGATTGAAGAACGGAGGCTGAAGAATTGCGGCGGGGAAAACGATTTCATTCATATTAGGGCTGTAATATGCATTTACAGTTTGTGGAGTCATTCCCCATTCGGCTCTGTCAACAGGTTTTCCGATTTTGTTCAATTCTCTTCTGATAAGGAATTTAGCGGCATTGATGGAGTTCATAACATAAGAATCTTTTGAAATATCAACTTTCGAATAATCAATCCATTTGTCGGGATAACCGATTTTGACATTCATTTTTTCAAGCTTTTTAATGGCTTCGTCCTTTGTTACCTGACTCATCCATTCAAGATTTTTGATTCTGTCGCCAAGTGCTTTTTTGAGGTTGGAAACAAGTTCAATCATTCTCTTTTTAGCATCTGGAGGGAAATACTTTTTCACGTACAACTGACCGACTGCTTCACCAAGTGAACCGCTGGTTTCTTCGAGAACTCTTTTCCATCTGTCTTTCAATTTTTCTTTACCAGTGAAAACAGTTCCATAAAAATGGAAATTCTCATTAACAAATGCTGAACTCAAATTGGAGGCAACGGCATTAATCAAATTCATTTTCAAATATACTTTCCAGCTATCCATCGGAATTTCTTTGAGAATATTGCTGACTTCTTTGAAAAATGCAGGCTGACCGACATTAATCTCGTTAATGCTGAGACCGCATTCCTTAATATATTCTTTCCAATCGAAATTCGGCATCAATTTTTGAATTTCGTCAATTGATATTTTATTGTAATTTGAAACAGGGTCTCGGAGTTCAACTCTTGTTCTTGAAGATTTTGCAAGGCGGGTTTCAAGTTCCATAATTTTTTTGGCTCCATCTTCCGCAACAGCCTGATTTTCGCCCATCAATTTCAACATATTTTTTAAATATTTGATATATTCTGTTCTGATTTCTTTTGAGCGGGAATCTTCCCCAAGATAGTAATCTCTGTCATGAAGACCAAGTCCGCCCTGAAACAGGTTGGCAATAATACTTGTGCTGTTTTTTTCATCTTGACCGGAATAGAAAGAGAACAGAGGACTAACACCAAAAAGATGTAAATGAGCTATTTCTTTCTGTAAACTTTTTATATCAGTTAGGTTATTTATTAAATCAAGTTCAGGTTTCAATGGAGTAATTCCATCTTTTTCAATTTTTGCTGAATCCATACCTGAAGAATAAAAATCTCCGATTAGTTGTTCGAGGGAACCTTTTGCGGCATTTTTGGTTGCGGCTGAAGTTTCAAGAATATCTTTCACCTGTTTGAAATTCATTTCCTGCAATTCGTCAAAAGCTCCAAATCTTGAACGGTCCGGTGGAATAATATTTTTTTTCATCCAGCCGCCGTTAGCATAATCAAAGAAGCTTTCGCCGGGTTTAATGGTTGTATCCATATTCTTTGAATCTAATGCAGGTGGTACTTCTGAGACATTTTTTGATGGCATACAGCTTGTTATCAGTATAATTGTTGTAAAAATCAAGAATAAAATACTTGAAAAAATCTTCATTTTGAAAAACTCCAAATTGTTAAAAAATTACGATGTTAATACGTTTAAGAATTGATTATGTTTCAAAAATTTTTAGAAAAGAAAATGCAATATCAAATTATCAACTATTTTAATTGTATTTTCGTTTTAATTTCTTTTTTATATGACGACTCAACATGAAAATAAAACTAATAACATTTGATTTCTGGAATACCATTTACGATTCGAGTAACGGAACCAAAAGAAATGCTTACCGATATGAAGTATTTGTTAATGAAGCAACTAAACTTGGCGTGAAGTTCGATGAAAACAGATTCCAGCTTGGTCTGAAATCTTCATGGGAATATTTCAATAATATTTGGAAAAACGAGCATAGAACTCCTTCTCCTATTGATACTGTAAGTTACTTTTGGAAATTCATGGAGCTGCCATATAATGAAGAATCAATCGAAAATGTTGCTCTGTCCTTTGGGGACTGCATTTTGCGGCATCCTCCTAAGCAAATGGTTGGCGTTAAAGAAGTTATCAGCAATCTTTATGAAAACGGTTACCATTTGGGCATAGTTTCGGATACAGGATTTTCTCCAGGGGTTGTCCTTAGAAAATTACTTCATAACGAAGGGTTACTTAACTACTTCACTGCGTTCAGCTTCAGCGATGAAACAGGAGTGTCCAAACCACACCCTGCCTCTTTTATGAAAGTTCTTTCTGCCTTAGAGCACGAACCGAAAGAATCTCTGCACATCGGCGATATCGAAAAAACCGATATTGAAGGTGCAAAAAAACTTGGAATGAGGGCTATCAGATATTCCGGTGACACAACAAATGAAATTTACAAGGAAAATACACCGGACACAATTGCAGATGCGGAAATCTTCAGTTGGGATGAATTTAGTGATGATTTCTTGTCTTATTAGTAAAAACATGTTGTCGAACAGAAAAACATGGTACTTTTAATGAAATACCTGTGAACAAAAAAAATGTAATCCCGGCTTTCGCCTGAATTACATTCTTATTAATTGAAGGTTGAGTTTTTTTGAGAAATTTACTTGGGAGTTATGACGTGAATCTGAACAGTACGGGATAGCTGTCTGCCCATTGGAACTTCGTTGTCGTAAATCTGTACTCCTTCGCCAACACCGTAAACTTCGATTTTGCCGCTTTTAACTTTTTCTTCTAAAAGTTCTTTAACTGCAAGAGCTCTTTTTTCTGCAAGTCTTTGATTATAGTTCTCGTCGCCGATTCTGTCGGTATAGCCGTAAACTTTAACTGTAGAATTGAATTTAATTGCCGGAATAATATATTTTTCGACAATATCGCGGTCAGCCGCAGAAACTTCAGCTTTATCAAAATCAAATAGAATTAGGCTGAATTTCGAAATTGTTTTGTCGGGCAATACTTCAGATTTCTTTCTTACTGTTGAAAAATACTCAACAGGTATCGAACCGTTTGCATCTTTTGTCAATCCGGTAGCCGAAGTAACTGAAAGCTTGTAATCAATCGGAATCTGTTTGTTTGTAAGTTCGTTTGGATGGATGCCCCATTGCATAGCAGGAGGAGGTACACCGGTACCTGTATTTTTACGGAGAATTTTATCTGACTGAGAAATTTCCATTTTCCATGACAAAATTGAATCATTAGAAATTACATAAGGCAGGAACTCGATTAAATTCGGTTCGGCAAGTCTTTGGTTCTCACTTTCTATTATAATTGGCTCCAAAAGTTTAGGACTTGAACTCGAGAATTCAATTCTTCGGTTTTCAGCAACACCATCAGCAACAGTTGAAGCAGATGGTTTATCCGGAAGATTGCTAGTACGGACATTAATTCTTTCTTCGTTAATTCCATAATTATCAATTAAATACTTTTTGGCAAATTCAGCTCTTTCAAGTGCCAGATTTTTGGTCTTTGCCTCTTTTTTCATGTCATTGGTTCCGGTAATCGTAAGTTCATTTCCGGGAATTTGTTTCATTCTGATACCAATAATATCAATTGTGCTTTTATTTATTTTTATGGCATCGGGTTCAAGTTTTTGAACAGAGAATTCACCTCTTTCAGATTTTTCAGCCATAATCTGATTTTCTTCGGATGGTACTGATTTTCCTTCGTCAAGAAAGATATATGGCACAAGCGGAAAAAGCTCTGTATATTGAACATCTTCAACTTTGATATTCTTCAATTGGAAATTCTTCCCTTCATTATCGTAATATCTTACTTCTTTGAATCCAACTTTCATGTCGGGCGGTGTTTCTTTTACAACAACAGGCTCAGCATTCTTTTCGAGGCTGAATGTCAGATTAAATCCGATTCGCAACTGGGGTATATTCCATTTGGTAAGATTGGTAAGATTAGAATATGATGAAACCTTTGTGAATGGCAATCTGTAAGATATTTCCGGAGTGAAAGAAACCTGCTTATTCAAATGGAGAATATAGCCCGCACCAAGAATTAGAGCCGCTCTGATTGAAGCATCAGGAATCGGAGTGTTCTCAGGAAATGATTTAAACATTGTTTTATATGGAGAATTAATATCCATGTCACGAATGGTCTCTTCGAGTGAATATGTTGTACTTATGGGTATTCCCAACTCCAAACCGGCAAGCAGGTACAATTTTTTCAAAGGCAAAATATTATGGAATTGAATAACGGGAGAAATTTCGAAAAAATGAAGACTTGTGGTCATTGTTTTGTTCACTGTTGCTGAATCAAATCGAATATTATTAGTAGGTTGAAAAACATTAATGCTGTCGTATCTATCAACCTGGTCGAGAGTTCCGCTAAGTTGATTATAACCCAATCTAACAGAAAGTACAAAAATATCAGTTATTGGGATATAAGTTAAACCTCCTATAGCCAGACCTGAAGATGTAGAATTTTTGTTGAAATTAACAACTCGAGGACCGAAATCGTTTTGGCCAGTATCGTAGTCAAGTGGCGGAGTGTGCATATTGAAATTCAATCCGGCATAAATACCAATCGAGAAAGGCACTCTGTAGTCCTCGGCGGCTTTGATATTAACAATTGCCGAAAAGAGCAGAACAGCCAGTAATGTTTTAAATAAGTTTTTTTTCATATTTTCAACTTTATATTTTTAAACAATTTTTTTCGTAAAATCTATCAAAAATAACGAAATAATCACATTTTTTTTCAACATATTTATGTCAGGGGAATTTTTTTTTATTCTTTAACAAAGTAAATATTATTTTTCGGATTACAACGTTTATATAACCTTGGAAAGAAAACATAACAGGAAAGAAAAAATGATGAGAAGATTGATTGTTTTAATTGTTGTAATCAGCACTATATTCAGCAGTGGTTTATATGCACAAATTGATTTTGGGTTTACCGGCGGACTCTCAACTCCGAACGATAATATTAATGATGTTTGGAATTCATCGCGGTTAAACTATGATACTACTGACTTCGCAGGAAATTTATTCAGAGACGGAACCAAAATTGGCTATAATCTCGGTATCAGATTAAGATTTCCATTATCTTCAAACATCTCATTTGTCGGCGGAATTAGCTATCACAGATTCCCTCAGACTAATATGTCCCTATCTGTAATAAACAATTCTGACTCAATTGTGACCAAGCTGACAGGGACTCAAACACTTATTCCGATTTCTGTTGGTTTGAATCTATATTTGTTACGTTCCTTCATAGGGCTTTATGGAACGGGAGACCTATCTTACAATTATATATTGAACAATGTCGAATATAAGGGGATTCCCTTGAACGTAAGTATGTCTCCTTCTGACAGCCGCGTTGGTGTTGGGCTTGGTTTGGGGGCGGATGTTGATTTAAAACTCATTCTTTTAAATCTTGAGGTGAAATATAATATTTCCAATTTAATTGGTCGAGGTTCAGGAGAATTATCGAAATCTTACCTTACCACTAATATCGCTATATTCTTTGGAAACAGTAAAAAACAATCGAAAAACGATGACAATGAAAATAATTAATAAACTTATTTATACCAATATGAAACCAGTACTTTTTCTACTATTGGCTGTTTTAATCCGCTACACAAGCTTTTCTCTTCCGGCAGATTTAAATAATAACCGTGATGTTTTGCGTAAAAATGCAGTACTGAAGCAAAAGACTGCGAAATACATATATTCTAATGATTCTGCTTTTGTCTTCTCTAATAAAGTGGATTCAACTGTTTACGATGAGAAAGCCAGGGTACTTAATTATGTAGAATATTTTTCATATGGTACAATCAGAGTAAATCAAAACTATCGTTATACGGATTATGATTCATTGGAAGTAATTTTTAAAGTTAGTGAAACGCAAGATCCACTGCCGATTTTTGAATATGCTTACACCTATTTGTTTGAGAATAAAAGACTAATTGAGAAAAAAAAGGTTTTCTTAGATAATTCAATATTCGAGAAATTTGCATTTCAATATAATAACGATAATAAAATTAAGGATATTGATGTTTTTGATGAAGTAGGAATCAAGAAAGGTTATATTCAGTTTGAATATCCGGTTAAGAACAATGTAGTTAAACTAACGAAAACTGCCGAAAAAGAGATTCTACTTACTGAGGAATTCCATTATGATGATTCAGGAAAAATGAATTATTATTCCTGCCTTGATGAATCAACTAAGGCTTTTACAAAAAAGACTTACACTTACGATTCGTATGGCAGAGTATCTGCCATTGAGATTAGTAATTCGGAAAACGCAGATGACAAAGGTTCAACAATTATTCAAAAATTCAGTTATCTCGAAAACGGATTAATCAAAGAAGTAACCACCTACCCTAAGTTAACAAAGGAAATATCCGGCAAAACCAATACTAACCTGCCTTTGGAGAAGATAATATTTGAGTATGATATTGATTAGGATTTTACTTTTAAAAATGAAAATAATATTCCTATTGAGCTGATTTGGAATTAATTTCGATTATTTTCTGTTCTGCTTTTTCAAGAAAATCTTTTAAAGCTTTGGAAATTGACATTCCTTCCTCGTACATTTTTAGTGCATCTTCCAATGGAATTTCACTGCTGTCGAGGGTTTCGACTATTTCTTCAAGTCTTTTAAGTTGCTCTTCGAATGATGATTTTTCTTTTTTTGACATTCCGTAACCTTTATTGTTTATATTAGATAAATTCCATTATATGATATACTTGCAATCATAATAATAATTGCCGCCCAACCAATTAATTTTCTTCCCGGGCTAAGTTCCTCGTTTACATCAATTATTGGCGGATGGTCGAGTTTCACGAATATTCTGGTAAGCAGTGCCCAGAAAAGCCAGCCTCCCCATGCATTAAAGTACCACGGTACCTGCGATTTGAACCATATAAGAAATGGAAGCAAATTCGATTGAAGCCAGATATATGCTGAATATGTCAAGTCAATTTCGTTCAGGACTTCCAGTGAAATGTTAAATACAGCCCCCATACCTGTGATGACCATAAGCCACCAAAAGATTCTTGAAATTCTGCTTTGGGCAAATCCAAACATGGTAAAAATGACATGTCCTCCATCAAGCTGACCAATAGGTAATAAATTTAGCGAAGTTACGAATAACCCGAACCAGCCGACGCATAGGAAAGGATAATGATACATTTCGTTCATCGGTGGAATCCAAACCGACGGATTACTGAAAATCCTTTCGAACATCATGTACAAGAGATTATCTCCAAAGTGCAGACCGGTTAAGGGGATGAGCCCGCCGTGTGCCAGATAATTAGGATGAATTGTGTAAATGTATTCTTGCGGTGGAAGTGATGAAAATCCGATTATCAGAAAGATGATACAAACAATGAATCCGGCAATCGGACCGGCGACTCCAATATCAAACAAAGCTTTTTTCGAGTTCATCGGTGAACGGGTTTTTATTACGGCACCAAAAGTACCGAACAGCACTTCGGGAAAAGGCACAGGAATATAAAACGGGAGAGTTGCATCCACTTTGTGTATTCTTGAAGCAAAGTAATGACCAAATTCATGGGCAGAAAGAAAAGTCAGGAGCAATATTGCATAAGTTATTCCATAGTGCCAGTTGTTGATGTCAGAAGCGTCCTTCATCTGCCATTGAGCTCCGGCAATCATACATGTTATGAAAGTTGCAATGAACAAGGTTATATGGAGCCAATAACGGTTTTTCTTTTTCTTGGGTGGATAGCCGAAGATTTCGAAATGAGGGTTAACTTCATTCTCTTTATATCTTTGAAAAAGATTTTTCATTTGCCTTTTTTCACGGTCTTTCTGTAATCATTTTTTATTGATACCAGTCCTTTGTCATCAACCACAAAGAAATTTCCGGTAGCTTTTTGTCTTAATTTCAAGAACTTTTCGATGAAATTTATACTGATTCCGCTCTTGAGCGAAATCTGTAAAGTCATAACTGAATAATTATGAATTATCAATTGCCTTATCAGAACTTTTTCAATTCTTTTAAAGTACATCCTACGTCTTTGGTATCTGCCTGTTGCTATAAGAAAAACACCCATAATGATACCAAGCACAATAAAAAGCATTATTACTGTTTGAATATACTTGACTTTTTCAGGTGCATTGGAAATACTTACATTTAAAGTCAGAAATATAATTGAATAAATAAGCCAAAGAAAACCTGTTATTGTTGTTAATATATACATGTTATTAAAAGAATTTTTGTTCAAGGTATTGTAAAACTATTCTAAAATCTCCAACAACAGCATCCATCAAAACAGCAAATGCGAGAAACAAGAATGAAATTAAAAAATATAAAAATATAGAAGAATAACTTAAAAAACGGACAGATTTATTTTTGCTTTCCATTTCTTTCAAACCGGAAATTATTTTCTCGTACTTTCTATTTTTGTTAAAAATGAACAAATTGAACAAAGAAATCAAAACAAAAGTAAAAATGAAAATAATTTTGAAATTGAACTCAACTTTGTTTGATACTTTCCAGAGATATACAAATGATGCGATGTTGAAAGATTCAAATAATGAAATAAGGAAGGAAGAAGCATAAGCTCTTCCATCCCTGTTTCTTTCAAATCTTAAGGAATTGAAAACATGGTAAAAGAAGTTATAATATAATCTTTTTATCACTGATTTTCACATCCTTGCTAAATATTCTTTTCAGGTCTCATCTGCGGGAAGAACAAAACGTCCCTGATTGATTTCTCACCTGTCAGCATCATCACTAATCTATCAATTCCAATCCCCAAACCTGCAGTTGGCGGTAAGCCGACTTCAAGTGCCAAAAGGAAATCTTCATCAACAACCATAGCTTCTTCGTCACCATCAGCTCTGATTAATGCTTGCTCTTCGAGTCTTTTTCTCTGGTCGCGGGGGTCATTCAATTCAGAAAATGCGTTTGCAACTTCAGAACCATTAATAAATAATTCAAATCTTTCTACCAAACCTTCTTCAGTGCTGTGTTTTTTTGCAAGTGGAGACATTTCGACAGGATAGTCAATAATAAAAGTCGGCTGAATGAGATTTGGCTGAACCTTGACGGAGAATATCTCATCTATTATTTTCATTGTACTTGCTTTTGGGTCAATCGGAACTTCGATTTCTTTTGCAATGTCCAATAATTCTTCTCTGGAACGACTTCTAAGATTTTTCCCGGTGAATTCTGTTAGCAGATCAAACATTTTTGCTCTGCGGAAAGGAAGTGCAAGGCTGATTTCAGTGTCTCCAATGCTTATTGTTTCTGTGCCGTTAACTTTATTGGTTACATGATTAATAAGGTTTTCAGTCATCTCCATCATCCAGATATAATCTTTGTATGCGACATAAATTTCAAGCATAGTAAATTCCGGATTGTGCATTTTATCCATGCCTTCATTTCTGAAATTCTTGCCGATTTCATAAACTCCTTCGAAACCACCGACTATAAGTCTTTTTAGGTAAAGTTCAACAGCTATTCTCAAATATAAATCAATATCGAGTGCGTTGTGGTGAGTCATAAACGGACGTGCAGTTGCTCCGCCGTAAATGGGCTGTAATATCGGTGTTTCGACTTCAAGCCAGTTGTGCTGAGCAAAATATTCCCTGATAGTATAGATGATTTTTGAACGTTTGAGGAAAGTTTCTTTAATCTGAGGATTAACAACCAAATCCATGTATCTTCTTCTGTAGCGAAGTTCTTTGTCAGCAAAAGCATCATGAACAATTTTATTACCTTCTTCGTCGGTTTCTTCCTTGGCAACAGGAAGAGGTTTCAAAGATTTGCAAAGAATAGTCAGAGTTCTGGTATGAACTGAAACTTCACCGGTTCTGGTTCGGAAAGCATAGCCGGAGATACCGATAAAATCACCGATATCAAGCAATTTAGTATGCTCGTACATTTCGGGCATATCGTCGCGTTTCAGATAAATCTGAATTTTGCCTGATTGATCCAGAATATGGCAAAAGCTTGCTTTACCCATTCTGCGAATACTCATAATTCTTCCGGCAACGGTAACCTCAGAAAGTTTTTCGGGTTCATCATCTGAAAAATTTGTTAATATTTCATGAGCAGAATGAGTTTTGTTGAATGAAGTCGGGTATGCGTTAATTCCTGCCTGCTCCAGCAGAGTAAGTTCTTCAAGTCTTCGCTGAACAAGGTCAGTGCTTTGAAATTCTTCCATCGGTTTTAAATCCTGAATATTTATTAAATGTAATTGGTTATTGACGATAACGAAAGAGCAATATTAAGAAAAAAATGGGATATATTACTATATTATAGTAAATTATAGTAGATGATCATTAATTTTATGGATAACATCTTCAATATCAATTAGGCTCATATCATCTATCATTTTTTTATTTTCAGTAAAAGGCGGATTGAAAACTAATGCACCCTGAATGAATGGTCCCCACCTTTTTTGACTTAAATGCGGAGTATTCGGATAAAATCCGATTACCTTTTTTCCAAGTGCCGAACCAATATGAATAACTCCGGTTGAATTAGCAATCAGTGTTTTGCTTTTCGAAATTAGCCCGATTAAGTTCTCAAGTGATAACTTTCCGCAAAGATTAACAGAATCAGGAGCAGAAGCTTCAACAAGTACACAATTAACAGATTCACTTTCTGAGCCTGTTATGACTACCCGATATTTTGTTTCTTCCGAAAGGAATTTTGCAATTGCTCCAAAATTTTCCGGTGGCAATTCCCTTGATGAACCTCCGGAACCTGGATGAATTATGATAAATTGATTTTCAATCAATCCATATTGCCCCATCAAATTATTAACAAATTTCGATACTCCATCAGAAATTAAAGGTGAAACTAATTCAGTTTTCAGCGATTTCCCCAAAACAGATTCAAGCATTCTGACATTATATTCCGCTTCATGGAAATCTGATTTTTTCCTGTGGTCTTTCACTTTGTGATTGAAAAGTACAGAATACCATCGGTAAGCCGATCCTATTCTAAGTTTCACTCCGTTTTTGGAAGCCTGACGAACTTCATCGAATCTGGGACGAGGAAAAAATGCCGCATCAAACTGTTTCAATTTAAATATATCAAAAATTCCGTCGGCATATCTGTCGGTATAATAAATTTTGTCAAAACAATTTAAATTTTCAACCAATGGAGCTACATAAGTTCTTGCTATCAAATTAATTTCAGCATTAGGATAATTTTCTTTTAGAACTCTGCAAAGCGGAAGTGTCAGAACCATATCCCCAAGCCTGTCAGTACGGACAACAACAATTTTTTCAGCATTTTCTAAAATGCTAACCGAGGAGTTCTTCATACAGGCTCATATATTTTGGAACAATAATTGAACTTTCAAATTTTTCGATAGCTCGTTTTCTTGCGCTATCAGAAAACATTTGCCATTTTTTGGGATTTTCAAGCAAATCAACAACATATTTCGACATTCTTTCTGTATCACCAAGTTCTGCAACATATCCGCATTCACCGTGTTCGATAACTTCCGGGATACCACCTATATTTGATGCAACAACCGGAACGCCACAACTCATTGCTTCAAGTGCTGAAAGTCCGAAGCTTTCGGACTGACTTGGCAAAAGAAATATATCTGAAATTGAAAGTAGTTCGATAAATGATGTTTGCATACCCAAAAACTTTACTTTGTCTGAAATTCCAAGTTCGCGTGCAAGCTTTTCGCATTCATTGCGGTCAGGACCATCGCCGACTAAAAGTAATTTTGCCGGTACTTTTTTCAATACTTCAGCAAGTATTTTAATCGTATCTGGTACTCGTTTCACCTGACGGAAATTAGAAATATGAATCAACAACCTTTCTCCGTTCGGTGCCATCTGCTTTCTTAAGCCGCAGGTATCAGTCCTAATATAATGATTAGTATCTATAAAATTTGGGATGACTTCGATTTTTTTGCCCGGATTGAAATTCTGATTGGTTTTTTCTGCCAGATAACTCGAAACTGCCGTCACAGCATCAGATTTTTCGAGGGAGTATTTGACAATAGGCAGAAAAGTCGGTTCGAGTCCAACCAGTGTTATATCAGTTCCGTGCAATGTCGTTACCACCTTCAAGTCTGCAAATCCTTTGACGATATCTTTAGCAAGAAATCCACTCACCGCATGAGGAATTGCATAATGCACATGGAGAATATCAATTTTTTCATATTTCACAACGTCTATAATCTTGCCGGTTAGTGCAAGAGAATATAAATGGAATTCAAAAATAGGATAATGAGGAAATTCAACAGCATGATAGTAGATACCTTCCTGAAACCTGTCAAGACGGGTTGGAGAAGCATAGCTTATGAAGTGAACTTCATTTCCGGATTTTGCAAGTTCGTGGCCGAGTTCTGTTGCCACAATTCCACTGCCGCCATAAGTTGGGTAGCAGACCATTCCAATTTTCATTACTATTTCGCAAGTTAGTTTATAATGGATTCAATGTCGAAAAATACCGATATTTATTATACAATCGAAGATTCAAGCCGTGCTGAAATCAAAGTTAAAGGCTCAAGATTCATTGCAACTGCAAGTCATGTAACATCAAAAGACGAAGCTACAGCCTTTCTGGACACAGTAAGGGCTGAATTTCATGATGCCACTCACAATTGCTTTGCCTATAGGATTGGTTCCGACGGATTAATCTTTCGTGCCGCTGACGATGGTGAACCCTCAGGTTCTGCAGGGAAGCCGATTCTTTTTATTATCAACAAGCACGATTTGAGTGATGTGATTGTTATCGTTACAAGGTATTTCGGCGGAACAAAGCTGGGCGTGGGCGGACTTGCCAGAGCTTATTCCGAATCTGCGAATCTTGCTCTTGAGCAGAGTATCAGGAAAAACATCTATAAAACTTCTCAGGTTAAAGTTTTCTGTACTTATGAAGATTTATCGGCAGTGAAAAAGCTGGTTGACGAGTATGCCGTCACTTTTTCTGAAAATTATCACGATTCCATCGAAATTATTGCGTTTGTAAGAATTTCACTTATCGAACAATTCACTTCTCAAATCACATCTCTGACTCGTGGAAGAGCTGGCTGGGTTCTTTAAGCTTTGCTTTTCAAAAAAATCGGCGGCTGAAATCTGATTCCTGCCGCCGATAATTCTTAGGATTTAAATATTATGGGCACTGTATTACTGAATTATCAGGTAATACGCAGTTACATCTGATCTGAGTTCCATCAGGCAAGAATGTGAAGCACGCAGGGAGGTTACCGTTGCAATCAACTATGAACCATTTGCATGATACACTGCTCCATACCCAACAGCAATTTGCTACTCCCGGAGGACATGGCGGATGCGGTGTTGTAGCAGGATCGCATAAGCATGGATCGCCTACCCATCTGCAAAGTGTGACATCCCAGTGGAAAGTCTGAGCTGTTCCGTCGGGGCAAGTTGCTTGCGGAGGAGTTGAGCCTGCAGGTGGCTGGCATGAACCGCAATCTTTATGCATCCATTTGCACGTGGTGAAATCCCAGAACCAAGGCTGTATCGTTCCATCAGCACATACAATTGGTGAAGGCTGTGGGTTTGTTGGATCCGGCTGGCAAAGAACTCCGCAATCTTTATGCATCCACTGGCAAGTGGTAACATCCCAGAACCATGGCTGTGTTGTTCCATCAGGACATACAAACGGAGCAGGTTGCGGATCAGTTGAAGCAGGTTGGCAAGGAACTACGCAATCTTTATGCATCCACTGGCAAACTGTAACATCCCAGAACCAGGGTTGTGTTGTTCCATCAGGGCATACAAACGGAAGTGGTTGCGGATCGGTAGCCGACGGTTGGCAAGGAACTACGCAATCCTTATGTATCCATTGGCATGATGTAATATCCCAGAACCAAGGTTGTACAGTTCCATCAGGACATACAAACGGAGCAGGTTGAGGATTAGTTGCAGTTGGCTGGCAGGGGGGGCAATCTTTTGCTACCCACTTGCAGAACTGAGTATCCCAGAACCAAGTCTGAGGCGTACCGTCGGGGCAAAATGTATGAGGTGGACGGGTTCTTGGTTCGCATGGTTCGCAATCCTTTGCAACCCATTGGCAAATTGTTGCATCCCAGTTCCATTCCTGAGGAGTGCCGTCCGGACAGAATGTTCTTGGGTGTTTCTCCGTTGGTTTACATGGTTTACATTCTTTGGCAACCCATTTACAGTCCTGTGTATCCCAGAACCATTTCTGAGGAGTTCCATCGGGGCACAAAGTTTGTGGGGGTCTGTCTGTAGGTTGACAAGGCGGACATGTATATTCTCCTGCCGCATTAAGGACAGCCGCAACATCACCATGGGCAATATGAGCAGGCAGATCAGCCTGTGTCACCCAGATTAGTTGTCCCTTGTGGCAAATCGGTATTCTTTGCTTTTCTTTTGCCTGCAGGTTGTCAGCACAAACTGACAAGGCAAAAAGCAGTATAATGCAAATGCATAATGTATGTAGGTTCTTCATAGAAATCTCCATAAGATATTAAAACAAGAGTTACTTAAAATTCTATGGATTAAACTAAGAAAAAAAATAATCAAATCCAAATTATTTTTTGTTTTGCCTAATTATTTTTTTAGTTTATCCTAATTTCTCTGTTTTTTTTTATCTTTATCAAATTGCTTCTTTTATTTTTTTAAAATAGATGCAAACTATTTTTCAGCTAACCAGTTGATATTATATCAATTAACGAATTTTTCCCCATTGCATCTTTGTGCTGAAAAAGATGCAAAGATGCAAATTTTGGTTGATTTCAAAGAATGATTTCTTGTGTTCCGTAGGAACAGCCTGTTTGTAGAAAAACCAAAACATTTTAAACATCAAGCTCCGTAGGAGCGGTCTCTAAAAATTTCAGTGTGATAAATCAGGTCGCTCCTACGGAGCTTTGAAAATATATTTCCCATTTTTCTACAAACAGTTTGCTCCTCTGGAGCAATTTTTCGCTTCATTTTTCCTAAATTGCGTTGCATCATCAAATAAAATAATGTAAAAATTGCAATAATATTTCATCTAACCAATTGATATTATATCAAATAACGAATTTTTCCTCATTGCATCTTTGTGCTGGAAAAGATGCAAAGATGCAATTTGGAGTATAATCCATGGTAAGGTTTTCTTTTGTTCCGTAGGAACTACCTGTTTGTAGAAAACCAAAACATTTTAAACATCAAGCTCCGTAGGAGCGGTCTCTAAAAATTTCAGTGTGATAAATCAGGTCGCTCCTACGGAGCTTTGAAAATATATTTCCCATTTTTCTACAAACAGTTTGCTCCTCTGGAGCAATTTTTCGCTTCATTTTTCCTAAATTGCGTTGCATTATCAAAATAATGATGCAGAATATGCATCGTATATTCATCTAACCTATTGATATTATTTCAAATAACGTTATTCAACCCATTGCATCTTTGGGTTCAAAAAGATGCAAAGATGCAAATTCTTACCGCCCTCTCCAAGCATGGAGAGGGTCGGGGTGAGGTTGACAAACTATCATATCAAAGAACGAACAAAAGTAATAAACGAGAATAAAGATTATTTATTGCCACGAAATAAGAGTAATATTTTCAAATCTTCACAAATTTCCCAACTTTATCCCCTACTCTCACAAAATAAACTCCCGACGGCAAACCCGAAACGTCTATTCTTACGCCCTCTCCTTCGGAGAGGGACGGGGAGAGGTTCTTCAGGATTTCCCCAAATACGTTGAAGATGCGGATGTCTGTGTTGTTCAAGGCATGCCTTGACCCTACAGAAATCTCTATGAAATCTTCCGCCGGATTTGGCACTATGGAAAATTCATCAGTTATACCTT
>CAZSHX010000069.1:0-26482 GCA_964606895.1 uncultured Hyphomicrobiales bacterium | reverse complement strand
TTTACACATACCAGAGGGGGAAAGGGGGTGTGTCACTAAATCAAGCTTCTGTGCGACGATGCAGGGATGCTTTTTTTACTTTAAAGAAATCTTGTCGGAAAATTACTCCAAGAATTTAAGCTCATTCTACTTCGTTTGATGACACACCCCCCTGCCCCTCTTAATAGAGGGGTGATAAGATTCCAAATTGCATGTTTCTATTTTTTTTTGTAAAAATACAATGCAATTATCATCTAACCTATTGATATTATTTCAAATAACGGATTATAAGCCGTTGCATCATTAAATGCAAAAAGATGCAAAGATGCAATTCTTGGTTGTTTTTCAAGGAACGATTTCTTGTCTTATACCCCCTCTATTAAGAGGGGGAATGGGGTGTGTCTCCTTATCCTGTGTGTAGCTCGAGATATATTCCTTAATGATTTTTTCTACACTATTCCAATTTCCTAATACTTCATCATCTGTAAACCTAAGAATATTTAATCCAAGACCCCTATAATACATGTCTTTCCTTAAATCATTATCTTTAACTTCTTCCTCTTCATGAGAAATTCCGTCAACTTCAATTACTAATTTCAAATCGTGACAATAGAAATCTGCAATAAAATATCCTATTGGTTTCTGGCAATGAAAATCAAATCCCTGCATCTGCCTGCCTCTCAGCATTCGCCAAGTCGCTTTTTCTGCATGAGTCATATTATTTCGAAGTTCTCTTGCATATTTCTTGAGCTTTGAGTTATACGCTATTTTCATAAGTAATAATTACTCCTTGTTTTTGACACACCCCCTTGCCCCCTCTTAATAGAGGGGGGATAAGAAGCCCTATTTCAAATTCACTTACACGAAAATAATAATTATTTATTGCTATGGAAATGAGGTAAATTAATATAACTTTAGTAATTTATTGGAATATATCGATTTATTCGATTGAATTATTATCTGATAAAAACCAGCTCTTAACCAGTTTAAATCAAGTTCTGGATTCTCAGCGTCTTGCAAATAAATTTCAGTAATCAAAACTCCAAATAAGTCATAAATCTTTATGTCGCAAGGAATATCAAGGTTGGTTAATCTAATTTTTCGCTCAAATGGATTTGGATAAATGCTTTTATTTCCGTTATATTCCAAGTTTTCAACATCCGTCCTATTCAGGTCAATTTTAACTAAATATGAAGTATATTCCGCTGGTATGATACGATTTTGAAAGGCATTATTTGTATATGGGAATTTGGTGGCGTTCGTTTCTCCGGTTATTAGAAACCTTGAACTATTAGAAAAAACGGCAAAACCAAAGCTATTTTTTGACCCATAATATGCTGAATATATCGGCTTCCCATTCAAATCCATTTTCATGAGAATAATTCTTGTACCTCCTATGGAAAACGGTGATGTAATCCCATGAATAGAATCTCCAATTACTGGGAAGTCGGGACAATTTGTAGCACCGGTTATCCAAATATTATCATTTTTGTCAAAAGTAATTGCATCAGCTTCATTCCCACCAGGGTCATTACCAGGGTCACCTCCATAATAGGTTGACCACGCTCTCTGGTTAGAAGAAAACTTGGTAATAAATGCACGATTAATCGCATATTTTTTTTGGTATGCATCATCAGAAATAGGAAAATTTTCACTTTTTGTATAGCCACAGAAATATACTCCATTACTATTGTCAATTGTTATTCCTTTTGCTACATCATCACCCCTTCCACCATATAAAGTTGCATATTTCAAACTACAATTGCCTGTAAGCATTATAATAAAACAATCGTTTCCACCGGAAGTATCTTTCTGAAAAGCATCAGGAGTTGTCGGAAATATGTACTTATTAGGTAGGTTACTAACCGTCTGATGATACCCACCGACAGCAATGTTGTCATTTTTATCAGTTGCAATACAAGTTGATATTTCGTTTTGATAACCACCATAATATGTTCCCCAAACTAAATCTCCATCCGAAGAAAATCTTGCTATAAATGCATCGGCATTGCCTTGCCAAGTATAAAAAAGTAATCCATCAGTTACTGGCAAGTCATTTCCGTTTGTATATCCAGCTATAACAACTCCACCATCTGACATCAATGCTATACCTTCGCCTGTATCGTAGTGCGAACTGCCATAAAGAACTGACCAAATTCTTTCACCTGTTGGACTGAATTTCAATATAAAAGCGTCCGGTGTGTCAAAACCATTAAATTTTCCTTTTGTGACCGGAAAGTCCTGACTGTTTGTCTTACCCACAACATAAATATTATCATCCTTGTCTATGACACAGCCTTTTGCAACATCAGTTCCTGAACCTCCGTAATATGTTATCCAAACGGGCTGTCCATCTGAAGTGAACTTTGCAATAAAAGCATCATGACTGCCACTCTTTTCCTTTTGGAAGCAACCCGTTGTTGTCGGAAGGTTAGTACTACCTGAGTAACCAACAAGAATCATATTGTCCTTGCTGTCAACTGCTATTCCGTAACTACAATCATAGCCGTTTCCACCAAAGTACGAAGAATAGACAACTCTTGGGTCAGTAATTAAGTCCAAAATACCGTCTTCACCATCCTTTTTAAAGGGGATTCTTGTTTCTTCGTTGGAATCCTTCTTCGGTGAATACCGTTTTTTGAATTGCTCAAACTGATAGAATTTTGAAAGAGTATCCAGACCTTTCCATTCTATTGGGGTAGTAATAGGAAGCGAAGTTTGGGCAAACAACGGAATAGAAAACAAAATTAATAATGAGAGTTCACGAGAAAAAAGTTTCATAAATTCTCCGGCTAAAAAGCAATTTTTTGAAATTCAAATAATTAATTATCAGAAAGACACTTTAGAACACTATAAAGTTACAAAAAAATATTGAATTTATATTAGGAATTTTCTCACATCACAGATTTCTTGTATTTTTCAAGTTCTTCGTGCAGGTCTGTCCAATCGTTCATTCTTTTTTCGAGTTCAAGGCGGAGAGTGTGGTATTCTTCCTGCATCGTTTTTGCTTTTTTCAGGTCGGTAAAAAAGTCGGGCTTTGCAAAATCTTCTTCGTAGGTTCTGATTTCATATTCGAGCTTTTCAACGTCGGTTTCGCAAACTGAAATCAGTTTTTTAATGCGGTTTTCTTCTTTTTGAATTTCTTTTTGCTGGAATCTTGCAATTTTATCTTTTTTGTATTCACTGCCGCCTTCCGACTGTGTTTTGGCTTTCTGATTGATTTCAAGTTCCTTCAAAGTATCGAGATTATTCTTTTCGAGAAATTCATTGATTCCTCCTGCATGGACATCAATTTTCCGTGATTTGAAATAAACAGTTTTATTCGTTAGACCATCAAGAAAATCAATATCATGCGAAACAATAACCAAAGCCCCTTTGTAATCATTTAACGCACCTTTCAAAACATCTTTAGCCGTCATGTCAAGGTGGTTGGTCGGTTCGTCGAGAATCAGGAAATTAATAGGTTCGAGAAGCATTTTGGCAAGAGCCAGACGAGACTTTTCGCCTCCCGAAAGCACCTTGACCTTTTTATAAACAGAATCGCCGCTGAAAAGAAATGCACCGAGCAAACTCCTTATGTGTGTTCGCATATCGCCCGTAGCCGCACTGTCAATAATCTGGAACACATTGCTGTCCATATCAAGCAATTCTGCCTGATGCTGTGCGTAATATCCCGTGTGGACATTATAACCTCTTTCGAAAGTACCGGTGTAACTTTCCTTATCCGCAAGAATCCTGGAAAGGGTTGACTTCCCTTCCCCATTTTTCCCGACAAAAGCAATTTTTTCGCCTCTTTCAATCGCAAAATCAATATTATCGAGAACCAACTTTTCACCGTAACTTTTCGAAAGATTTCTGATTTCTGCAACAAGCCTGCCCGAACGCGGAGGTTCGGGGAATCTGAGCTTAATTTTGCTAACGTCATCTTCCTCAATTTCAATTCTTTCAACCTTTTCAAGCTGTTTGATTCTCGATTGCACTCTCGAAGCTAAAGTTGCCTTGGATTTGAACCTGTCAATAAATTTTTCTGTATCGGCAATTTGCTTCTGCTGATTTTTAAATGCTGAAAGTAACTGTGCTTTCTGCTGTTCGCGGGTTTCGATGAATTTTGAATAAGGTACGGGAAAGTCATAGATTTTTCCGTGCGATATTTCAATAGTTCTGTTGGTGGCTTGATTCAGAAAATTCCTATCGTGGGAAACAATTATTACTGAACCGAAATAGTTTCGCAGGAAATTCTGAAGCCATTGGATTGATTCAATGTCAAGATGGTTTGTAGGCTCATCGAGCAAGATACAATCAGGTTTATTCAGAAGGATTTTTGCAAGTTCAATCCTCATCTGCCAGCCGCCGCTAAATTCGGAAACACTTCTCGTAAATTCGGCGGGGTCGAACCCAAGTCCGCTGAGCACTTTTTCAATTTCTGCATCAATGGAACTTCCGCCAAGGATTTTGAATCTTTCGGAAGCATCGGAAAATTGCTCAAGAAGTTTGTTATATTCATTTGTGGAATAATCCGACCTGTTTGCAATTTTATCGGATAATGAATTGATAAGTTGTTCCAGATTGTGAATCTCGTTCAAAGCGGCTTTAACTTCATCAAAAACATTTTTATCGGATTCAACAATTCCCTCCTGCGGCAAATAACCAATTTTATAATCGCCGGGCTTGGAAACAGTGCCTTCTTCGGGTTGTTCCAAACCGAAAATAATCTTCAAAAGGGTGGTTTTTCCTGTGCCGTTTCTTCCAATCAGTCCAACTCGGCTACTGTTTTCCAGATTGAAAGAAATTTTATCAAAAAGATAATGACCTGAAAAATGAATGGATAAATTATTAACTGATAACATAAAATATAACTTTCTTATTTTAAAATTTCACCGGTTTCAAAGCTCCAAAAAAGTAGATCGAGCTCATCTATCGGAATTCCCACCGTTTCGGCAAATTCAATAAACTGATTTTCAATCATGAAATACGTTTTGGGATTCAAACTATTTGGAATTTCAGGAATTACCTCGCAATTGACAAGGTGCTTCAAAATATGCCTGTCCAGAATTGCCAGATTCCGGTAGCCGATATTCCTAAGGAAATGGGAACATTCCTTGAGTCCCATACCATTGATTTTCACGTTCAGCATGTTTCTTTTATCCGGTCCGAGAATTGAACTATTCAAAACATCAACCAACTCGTCAAAGTATTGACTTACTTCAAGCAATCTTTGTGCTTTAGTATTGTGGAAGCGGATGTAATGCTCGGGACTTCTAAGAAGTGAAACGGGGTCAAAAGGTTTATTTTGAAAATTGTGTGATTTCAGCTTCTGAATAACTTTGTCAGCATTTTTGGCAGAAGACTGAGGTGTGCACAGACAAAAGCATAACTCATAAAAATACTCGCTTTCGGGTACGTTTGAAAATTCTTCTAATCTTTCAGCTATTTTAGGTTTTAATTTTTGATAATTCTCAATCAGTTCATCCGACAGTTTCATCATTTATATCTTGTTGTTAGTTTTTCCAGCATTTATTAACGAAAAATCGGCGAACGTATTGATAAGATTTGAATTCTAAAAACCTTATTTCTCAGATTCTTCACCTTAGTAACCCGATATTACTCATAGACACACCTCTTACATTATTAAACACTGCCATATAAGGTAATAATGTTTGGGTAAATGGGTTTATCGCGAGAGACTAAGGTTTGCTCTCCAAACATTACTGTATTTCAATTTGTTTTTTCGAAAATTTAGTAATCCAAAATATTCCACCCAATTTGCATTGCATCTTCAAAATAATATTGCAGAAAATGCAATGAATTTTTCGCCTAACCCATTGATACTATTTCAAATAACGAGAATTGAGACATTGCATCTTTGGGCTGAAAAAGATGCAAAGATGCAAATTTTGTTGATTATTCGGCAGAGGTGAGTGACCGTATTTTTGGATTTAATAAATACTTTTCAGTAGATCAATAATCTTTTTCTTGAGCAAAGGAAATTCTTCATTTAAAACGTCCTGAACGATTTCTAAGTCAATGCCTCCATAATCGTGCGTGATACGATTTCTTATTGAGTAAGCCTCAGAAATTGGCAATAACTCTTTTAGCTCAGGGGATTCGATTTTATTCAATTTTTCTCCGATTTGCAAAAGATTCAACAAGATCGCGTTTTTACCTTCAAAGTCATCTAACGCTAAAAATGCACTACCATATCTTGCAACTACTCTTTCAGCTTCATCAATCATTTGAAGAACAAACTCCAGAATTGGTTTGTCATTTCCTCTAAACATAATGAACCTCAGGCAAAATATACTTTGAGCTTATTTCATCCAAAGTGCTTCTTTGAACCAAATCAGCTTCAATATTAAGCATTTGAGTGATTTTTCTTTGAATTGAATCTAAACGAGCAATAGCTTTAAATCCTTTATATTTATCTTTGAATACTCTATTCAAATCATATAGAATATCAATATCACTACGCAGGTTAAAATCATCTCTGCTGTATGAGCCAAAAACACCTTCAATAATAAATCCCTCAACTGACAGCTGTTCTTTAAGCTCTTTGACTTTATTCAAAATATCTTGGTTCATCTTCTTTCCTTAAAATAATTCATTCAAATTTGAACGAACGACATTTAAAAATATTATTATGATAGCAAATATTAACTCATTGCATCTTTGAGCTGAAAAAGATGCAATGATGCAAATTTGGTGATTATTCGGCAAAAGTCTTGAACTGGGATTCCTGGGATTAAGAGGATTAAGATTTTTGTTTCCTAAATTTTCCCAATTTTGCATTGCATCTTCAAAAAATATAATGCAAAGATGCAACGCAATTTTCGCATAAACAATTGATATTATTTCAAATAACGATTTTTACTAAATTGCATCTATGGACTAAAAAAGATGCAATGATGCAATTTGGTGATTATTCGGCAAAAGTCTTGAACCGGGATTTCTGGGATTAAGAGGATTAAGATTTTGGTTTCCTAAATTTTCCCAATTTTGCATTGCATCCTCAAAAAATATAATGCAAAGATGCAATTAATTCTCGCCTAACCTATTGATTTAATTTCAAATAACGAATTTTGAGCCATTGCATCTTTGGGGTGAAAAAGATGCAAAGATGCAAATTCTTACCGCCATCTCCAAGCATAGAGAGGGATGGGGTGAGGTTGACTAACTATCAAAGAACGTACATAAGAAATAAACGAAAAAAATGATTATTTATTGCTATGGAATAAGGGTAATAAATAATAATATGAAATTATCTGTAAATCAAAATCGGGATACTTCGTTTACTATTATTTGTTTGAATTAACAAATAATACATACCATTTTGTGCATTTCGACAATCCCATACTATGTTTAACGAAGTGTTGTGGGATAATTCGATATCTAAATTCTCTTTTTTACTCACCAAATTCCCTAAAATATCATATATTTCAACATTGAAATTTTCAAAATAATCCGGCATATTAAATGGAATTTTGCAAATCACTACACCATCAGCCGGTACGGGATATAGCAAGTAGTCTTTTAGCTCGTTTTGATTTATAACTTCACCGACATCAGTCAAACTATAATCCTTCTTGTAAATATACCCCCGATCATTTGTAATACCAAATACAGTTTTATTTTTTAAAATGGATATATCTATGAAGTAGTCATAATAACCGTTTTTTGCAAATGAAGAATCTTTTATCCAATGCCGGCCTCCATCATTCGTTGTCCACATTTTAAAGCCGTCACCGATAGCAATTCCAAACGAATCATCTTTCATCTTCAATCCAAAAAGTCCAAATGCAACCGAGGCAAGGGTATCCAGTTGTATCTCCCATGTTTCACCTCCGTCAGTTGTTCGTGTTATTATGTCCTTCGTGCCTTTTTTTTCGACGAATTCACTTCCAACACCCCATCCGTTCATTTTATTTAAAAATTGGATACTTGAAATCCATCTTGGTGTTTTAGGACATTTAGTCCAGTTTTTCCCATTGTCCTCGGAACGTATAATATACATCCCCAATTCCTTCCTATAAGCTAATGCAATTATTATATCTTTTTCCGGTGTTGCAATACTGGTATAGCAAACAGGCAAAACACTGTCGGCAATGTTGATTACGGGTTTGAACCAGGATATACCGCCGTCAGAAGTTTGAAATAGTTCAAATGGCGTTATGAGTGCCCCATTTTTCGAGTCCCACATATCCATGTAATAAATAATCACTTGATTTTCTTTATAAATCGCATCCAATTTATATTTCGTCCATGACCTGCACCTATCGGTCGAACGCCAATAAAAGTTAGAATCACCTAAAACGAAACATAGATTTGTATCAGGATAAAATACAGAAGAAATTTTGGAAGGTAAATACAATAAATTGCCGTTACCGTCTCTTAAAACAGTATCCATTAATGTAGTAGTCCATGTTTGACCTCCATCAGTTGTCATTCTGTTCCATGGAAAATCCCAATTTAAATTACCAATAGCATTGCAATTATTAATATCAGCACAACTAATTGCCCTATATTTTATATGAGAATTTATAGTTGAACCTGTTTCTAAAAATCTATATTCATCAATAATTTGCCAACCATCCGCATAAAGAGATATGTTTGAAAGAAATATAAAAATAAGCAAAAATCTACTGAATCGCATAGATGCCTCCTTTAATAAGAAAATTTTTATCAATTCCACTTAAATAATATTTTAAAAAAAACAGAAGAAACATCTGAATAATCAGAAAATCTAATAATTTCCTCGAATCATCTTCATAACTACTTAACAAGAATGCCAACACAATTAGTTAATCTGGATTCATTCAGATGTTTCCTAAAATTATTAACGTATAATAATAAATTTATTATAACATAGCTGCTGTACGTTTAGGGTTATCTTATAATAATAACAGCCCGAAGTGAACATTCGATTATCTATTGAAACGTTGAACTCATAGGAACTTTTATTGTACATTTCAGAATATACCAGTTCACCCCGAATATCAAATATTTCAACTTTCAAATTTCCATTGTCACCAGTTACCAAACCAATTTCAATTTTCTCTTCATTTTGAGTCAATTTTATATTTTTTTTACAAATTATTTCTTGATTTATAAGTTTTGTTTCGTCAATTGCAGGCAATTCATTTCCGGATTCAAACACAATAAACGGTTTAACCGGCATATAAAGTTGAAGTTCCTTTTCATAAATCCGGACCGTCCGGTTTTATTCGGTTCAAATACCAACCGGTTTCAGGATTATTAGCTTCGATAATCCTTTTGCCCTCCTCTCGGCTCTTATAAGAATCCTTTGAGATGAAAATAAAGGTAACTTCGTTAGCATCTTTTTGGGATATTAAAGTGATGAAATATTTTAGCCAAATTTTATTTTCATCCCTGAAAATGTTATAGTTGCAATCACCAATCTTATATCCGTTTATTTTAAGTTCATCTAATCTTTTTGTTACATAAATCATTTTATCCCAATGACCCTGCCAAAATTTGTTTTGAAAATATTTGCTTTTTTCTATCACAGAATCATACTTTTCCGGATTTTCTATTATTCTCAAGATTAGTTGAAATTTCTCCTTTTCAGGTTCATTACAACCAATAAATAATAATAAAAATATTAATATAAATTTTATTTTCATAGATACCTCGCTAATTTAGTATAAAGATATTCTTACATCGAATATGGGTAAATCGGGTGAATGTTAAAAATTTTATACATCGAATCACATTTTACAAAATCAAATCCGATCCTATATTTTTTCTTAATCAAATGAAATCTGATAATATTTATTGAATCAACATTACAATTACAAATTCCATCCTTTTTTATACGTGCTAAATAAACATTATCTGATTCATATTTTTCAAAATAGTATTTACTTTCATCGGAATTATAATCCAGATTAATATAATTTATTAACTCGTTAATTTCATTTGTATCAAGCATTTTTTTATAATAACAATCAGGATTGTATAGATCCGGGAAATAATATTTCAAGTTACAGATTTTCTCAGGATGTCGAGAAATATCAAGAGCAATACTTTTCAAATTTTCAGGTATATTATTATCAACGCTACTACAACCGAAGAGCAAAAGCAAAAATAGTGCTTTGAACAGTAGTTGACGGTAAATTAACTTTATTTTTTTCATGAAATCAATTTTCATTGAATTAACCTTTCACATCGAATATGGAACTGGCTGAATATTAAAAATTTTATACATCGAATCACATTTAATAAATTCAAACTGGATTATAAACCTTTCCTTTATTAAATAAACAATAGAAACATTAGAAGAATCAATTTTACAATTACAAAATCCATTCTTTTTGACATCTTCAAAATAAACTCTTCCTGTTCCACACAATTCATAATGAATTTTAACATCCTCTGAATTAAAATCCAAATTTATGTAATTTATTGTTTCATTTGTTATGTTTGTATCTTGCATTCGTTTATAATAACAGTCGGGATTATAAAATTCCGGATAATAAAATTTTAGATTCTTGATTTTCTCTGGATGTCGAGAAACATCAAGGGCAAAGTTCCGTAAATTCTCAGGAATACTCTTTTCGACACTGCTACATTCGAAGAGGAAAAACAAAAACAGTGCTTTGAACAGTAGTTGACTATAAATTAACTTTATTTTTTTCATGAAATCAACTTTCATTGAATTAACCTTTAACATCGAATATGGTACTGGCTGAATATTAAAAATTTCATTCATAATTCTATTCCTCTTTATACAAGTTCAGTCTAAATTCAAAAAATTAGAAAATGTATTACATACTTATCGGTGTTAAACCATTTATATAAAAAATTTTGTAGGTTGAATCGCACTGGAAAAAGATCAACTCTATCTGATATTCTGTTTTTTTCATGTACAAACTAAGAAAATCTATAGAATCAATCGAACAACTACATTTTCTTTGAGTTTTAATCCATTGAATATAACTTTTACTTTGATGAGTATAATACTGAAAATGATAATTCTCTTTGATGAAGTTAAAATCCAAATTAATAAAATTTACCAACTCATCTACCGTTATAGAATCAGTCAAATCTTTTGAAATACAATCTGGATTATAGAAATCAGGAAAATTACCCTTTAAATTTCTAAGCTTTTGAGGATTGGTTGTAATATCATCAGCAAAATTTCTTAACTTTTCAGGAATACTCTTTTCGTAGCTACTACAAGCTAACAGTGCAAAAAGTAGAAATGCGAATGATACTGTTTGTTTCATATTATTCAAAAATTTTATTTTTCCCATTGGTTCAATCCATTTCTTATTCAATATTTTTATTTTAAGCAACATCTAATAAATCGTCTCAATCTTCTGAACTATGTATTCAAAAAAGGGATTTGCATTCAGTGATTCGCCTGTAATTTCCTTTAGTAATTCGGCTGGTTTCTTGGTTCTGCCGAACTTATGAATTTTTTCTTTCAGCCATTTCCGAATTGGCAAAAGATTCCCGAATTTAATGTTTTCGGATGTTTCGGGCATTTCCTTGCAGAGTTCCTTCCAAATCATTGCAGAATACAGTTTTCCGAGTGTGTAGGTCGGGAAATAGCCGAAACTGCCAAGCGACCAGTGAATATCCTGCAAGCACCCCTTCGAATCGTCCACGGGATAGATGCCGAGATACTCCTTCATCTTTTCATTCCATATCTCCGGAATGCGGCATACCTTCAGCTTTCGGTTGAGCAGTGCATTCTCGATTTCGAAACGTAGTATGACGTGCATATTGTAAGTCAGCTCGTCGGATTCAACCCTTATCTGACTTGGCGAAATCCTGTTCAGTGCACGGTATAACTCTTCGGCAGACAAGCCACGGAACTGCTCTGGGAACATCTCTTTTAGCACTGGTAAAAGCCAGCGGCTGAATTCTCTGGAGCGGGCTATGTTGTTTTCCCAGATTAGGGACTGCGACTCATGAATGCCAAAGGAAGAGCCTTCAGCGGCAAACGTACGTTCAAGCGAACTGTCGAATCCCTGCTCGTAGAGTCCGTGCCCTGTTTCGTGAATCACTGCAAATAATGAAGGCAAAATATTGTTTTCGTTAATTCTTGTTGTTATTCTAACATCATTCACCGAAAATGAAGTTGTGAAGGGATGAGCCGAAACATCGAGCCTGCCGTGGACAAAGTCGAAGCACATCTTTTTGGATATATATTTTGCAAGGTTCAGCTGAGCTTCTTTTGGATAGTTTTTGCTGAGGCAGTCCAATTTCTCATTTTGCTCAAAATCAATGCTGTCGAGCAAGATTATTGTTTTAGTTTTTATTGAATTAAACAGTTCGTCCAATTGTAAAAAAGTTGCACCCGGTTCATACAAATCGAGGAGAGCATCATAAGGATTATTTTTATAGCCGAGGAACTCAGAATGCTTTAGTTTTAATTCAACAAGATGCTCCAAACTATTCTCGAAAATCGAGAAATCCGACTCAATTCTTGCCCTTTTCCATTTGTCCAAAGCAAGAGCCTGTGTTTCGGAAAGTTCACTAACAAATTCAGGAGACAGCTTGTTTGCTCTGTCGAATTCGGTGATATAAAGCTCAATCATTCTTTTCGCTAAGTCATCAAATTCATCGGGAGCAGATTCCAATTCACTTCTTAGCTCTTTTGCATTCGGGCTTGTCATCAGGGCATGAACTGTTTTATCCAGAGAGGAAATCTGTTTTGCCCGACTGAAGGTGGCACCCTTGGGCATATAGGTCTCCTGATCCCATGAAAGCAGGGCAGAAGCATTTTGAATGTCTTTGATTGAATTCATGAATTCAATCACTTTTTTCATCAACGGATGACTAAAATTGCTGTGTTCTCTAATCATATTTAATTCAGTATATTAGACACAAAGAACAAATATATTAAAAAATAGAATAATAATTAGTCATTATCAAAAATAAATAACATTTTTCCTTTTTCTTTTCAGTTAAACCATTAAATTTGTATTTTACTTTTTGTGATATTTGAAAGATTAAATGCAACTCTGGCCCCCAAAATGGCTTCCTTTTGTGCAGGAAAAAAAAGAGAGTTCTAAGGAAAAACCTAAGGACCCTTTGGAGCTTCTTTTGGAAAACTGCCACAAACACCTTAAAACCGTCCGAGATAAGCTGATAATCAGAGCCTATCACATCAACAAAGAAGCCTACGGGAGCAAGGTCAGAAAATCAGGCGAAAGCTTTTATGCCCATCCTCTGGCAGTTGCCAATATTGTTGCAGGCGAAATTCCTTTGGACGACACATCTGTTATCGTTGCCCTTCTGCACGATATACCCATTGAAAGCGATAAATATACAATCGAAGATATCCGTTCCGAGTTTGGTTCCTACATTGCCGATTTGGTTGATGGGGTTTCGAAGATTCAAACGATTGAAACTCATAGCCCTGCACATCTCGAAAACTATCGGAAACTTCTCGTTTCATTGTTCAAAGATGTTAGAATAATTCTTATTAAAATTGCAGACAGACTCCACAACATGAAAACACTGGACTATCTGGAGCCGGCAAAGCAAAAGAGAATAGCCGAAGAAACACTTGAGATTTATGCTCCTTTTGCCCACCGCTTTGGTATTGGTAATGCTAAATGGCAGTTAGAAGATTTAAGCTTCAAATACCTTAATCCTACGACTTTCGACGAAATTAACCGTGCCCTTCAGCTTAAAAGGGAAGAACGGGAAGAGTATATCAGAAGTTTTACTAAGCCAATTATCCATACAATGAACAACAATGAACTGTTCAAAGCAAACAACACATTGTTTGAAATCAGCGGCAGAGCAAAGCATATTTATTCGATTTTCAATAAAACAATAATTCGTGAAAAGCCGATGGACGAGCTTTACGACTTGTTTGCCATAAGAATAATTCTCGAAACAGATGATACAAACTATTGCTTCATTACTTACGGCATTATTTCAAAACTATACAGGCAGGTACCCGAAACATTTAAAAATTATATTTCTCAGCCGAAAAAAAATGGTTATCAATCGCTTCACGTAGCTTTCTTCGGAGTTGACAACAAACCTGTTGAAGTTCAAATCAGAACCCGCAATATGCACGAAGTTGCAGAAAAAGGTGTTGCCGCTCATTTTAACTATAAAAGAGGAACACTTCCTGAAAATTCGTTTCTTGAAACTAAGAACATTGAAGACTGGATGGAATCCGTCAGACAAATCTTTGAAACTGCCGCATCAGAACCGACTGGCGATTTCTTGGAGAAATTGAGAATCAATTTGCAACTTGACGAAATTTATGTTTTCACTCCGAGCGATGAATTCCGCGTTCTACCGAAAGACTCATCGCCACTCGATTTCGCATTCGCTGTTCACAGCAATTTGGGATTTTCCTGCATCGGTGCGAAAATCAACGGAAAGATTGTTCCGCTGAATTACAAACTCAACAGCGGCGATAAAGTGGAAATACTAACTTCAAAAAACACAAAACCGAAGAAAGAATGGCTTGGCTATGTGGTTACAACCAAAGCACGTACAGCAATCCTGAAGTATTTAAAAGAAGAACTCAAAAAGAAAATAAGTTCAGGAAAAAGCACTTTAGCCGCTTGGAATAAAGAATTTCCCAATGAATTGACTAACAAGCAGATTAATAAAATTATTGAAGTTATGGGCTATCTGAATGAGGAAGAGTTTCTTTGTGCTATTCACGATGATATAATTGATAAAGAACAAATATTAAAAATAGTTCTCAGTAAACTCAATAATCATAAGATTGACAATCAGAAAGAAGCCGAAACCTGCGAATTGAAGGAATTCGATGCTCCTGTTGTCTTTGCAACGTGTTGCCATCCTGTACGCGGTGATAAGATTTATGGCATTATGAACGACGGTAAAAATGTTGAAGTTCACAGAAGCGAATGCAAAAAGTACATCAAAATGATGAAAGAATTGAATTCAGCAAAATTCAATATTGAATGGTATTCCCTTCCTGATGAAATTTTTACATCCAAAATAAAAATCACTGCCAATGATACTTCTGAGGTTATCAGCGAAATCACAAGCAATATACTTCTTTTGGCAGATACCAGACTGAAATCTATAAATTTCTCGACCAAAGATAATTACATTACGGGACATCTGACGATTCAGGTACGTAACAACCAGCAAATCAATAAATTAATTGAAACGCTTGAATCAATCAAAGATGTAAAAAAAGTGGACAGAGTTTTAGACTGATTACTTCACATCATACATAGCTTCAATCAAATGGTTGTATTTTCTTTCGACAACATGCCGCTTAATGCTCAGTTTTGGAGTAAGTTCGCCGCTTTCAACTGAAAATGGTTCGGAAAGCAAAGAGAATTTTCTTACTCTTTCATATTTCGACAAATCTTTAAGCAATCTGTCAATATCATTTTTAATGGCATTAATAATTTGCTTATTCAATATAAGTTCTGTCGGAACGGAAAACTGAATTCCAAAATTATCAGCTATTTTCGTAAGTTCGTCGAAGTCAGGTGTTATCAACGCCGTAAGATATTCTCTGTTTTCACCGATCAGCAGGCACTGCTCAATATAAGGACTTTGAGCAAGCATGTCTTCAATCGGCTGGGGAGCAATATTTTTGCCGCCGCTACTAACGAAAATATTTTTCTTTCTGTCGGTAATCTTTATATTTTGCCTTTCGGTTAAGATTCCAATATCTCCCGAATAAAGCCATCCTTCCTCGTCAATAGCTTCTTTTGTGGCAATAGGGTCGTTCCAGTAGCCCTTCATAACGTTTGGACCTCTAACAAGAAGTTCTCCGTCAAAAGCAAATTTAACTTCTACTTTTGGCAGAGGTTTGCCGACAGTACCAACCTCATAGCGGACTAAATCACTTGCTGAAACGATAGGCGAAGTTTCTGTCAGACCATATCCTTCAATTACAAAATAACCGATTGAGAGAAAAAACTCACAAACATTCGGAAGTAAAGCGGCTCCGCCTGACATAAATCTGATATAGTCAACTCCGATTTTCTCTCTGATTTTTGAAAAAACAAGTTTATCGGCAATCTTATATTTTGATTTCAGCATAAATGTTAAATTTCCTGAATATTTTGCCCGTACATATTGAACGCCGATTTCAAGTGCCCAATTGAATATCTTTTGCTTGGCTGATGATTCTTTTTCCATGTTAGAAATAATCTTTTTCATAACCATTTCAAGAAGTCTGGGGACGGTTGTCATCAAAGTTGGTTTAATCTCTTTGATGTTTGTACCTATGGTTTCGAGTCCTTCGGCAAATGCAATTGTAGCTCCGCAGGAAAATGCGGCATAATATCCTGTTGTTCTTTCGTAAGAGTGGCACCAGGGAAGATAAGTAAGGAACCTGTCATTTTCGGTAAAAACAACAACTTCAATGGCGGCTAAAATATTTGAGACAACATTATCCTGTGTTAACATCACGCCTTTGGGATTACCTGTTGTTCCGCTTGTGTAGATAAGAGTCAGCAAATCTTCAGGCTGAATTTTTGCGTACATTTCATTAATTATCAGACTTCTCTCCTTTGCAGGTTTCAGTTCTGCACCTCTTTTTATTACATCATTCATGGAGATAACAGAAACATCATGAGTAATAAATTCGTCATTCATAACAATAATATGCCTTAATGAATCAATTCTATCCTTGAATTCAAGAACCTTTCCAAGCTGAAAACTATTCGAAACAACAATTGCAGAGACTTCGCAATCATTGTAAATATACTCCTCCTGCTTAGAAGTCAGTGTCGGAAAGATTGGTACATCAACAGCACCTATTGATGTTATAGCAAAATCAGCTATAGCCCATTCAATACGATTTTCTGAAACAATACCTACACGGTCTTTGTGTTTAATTCCTAAATGAAGCAAACCAAGGGCAAAGCACTCAACTTTTTCTTTAAGCTCACCATAAGAAACACCTGTATAAACTCCATCTTTTTTATATCTGAAAGCTATTCTATCTGAATTATATTTATTGCAAGTCGAGAAAAACATTTCGGGAATTGTTTTATAGCTCATATTTTTTAACCCCGTAAATTGTACTAAATGATAAAAAAAAGTCATGATTAAAAAATAATATAATATTTTTTTCTAATTAAAACAATTATTTTCAATATATTTGTGTAGTCGTGTTGATTTGAAGATTAAAATAAGCGACTGATTTGCAATTTACTTAACTTTACGGCACTTTTACGATGATAGGATTCGGATACGACAGTCACAGATTCGGCGGAGAGAAAAAATTAATCATCGGCGGAATCGAAGTTGATTCTCCTTTTGGCATCATTGCCCACAGCGACGGCGATGCTTTGCTCCATGCCCTTGTTGATGCTTTGCTGGGTGCTATGGGCAAAGGTGATATCGGCGAACTTTTCCCCGATAGCGACAAGCAATTCGAAAATATGGATAGTGCTAATTTTGTCGAACATGCTCTTCAGCTTGTTAAAGATGGCGGATATAATATTATTAATATTGATGCCACCGTACTGCTCGAAAAACCAAAACTTTCAATTTATAAACACAGCATCAGAAACAACATTGCAAAGCTATGCGAAATCGAATCGGACAAAGTAAATATCAAAGCAAAAACGAACGAAAAAATGGGCTTCACAGGTAGAAGTGAAGGTATTGCAGTTTTTTGTATTTGTCAAATTGAGAAAAGTTAGTTTGAAAAGCACAAAAGAACATAATTTGGTAAATCCCTTCAGTCAATATTTTAAACCAATATTTGGTTTTCTTTTGATTACCATTTCTTTATTCTCATTAACAGACTTAAAAGCTGATAACACTTTCCCCTTCTCTTATGCCAAACAGGAATTTTATCAGGGGAGTGAACTCGTCGTAACAAAATCAAAAGAGAATAATTTCATCAGCTTTTTAATCAAGCCAAACTGGGCAGAGGAAGCCGAAGTTCTGTATTCATGGAACGGTATTGTTCGGAATGCCGCACGCGGAAGTACAATCGGAGAAGCATTCATTTTAGCTTCTAATCCTCTTGAAAAAACTATTTTAATGGTTTGGAAAGAAAATGAAAGAATTTACCTTGCTAATATAGATTCTGCTTTCAGCATGCTTTCGGTTACCGAGATTTATGGGGATATAATTCAATATGCTCCCGTTGAAGCCAGATGGTGCGGCAAAACAATGAACAACGAATATTTGCTGATGGTAAATCAAAATTTATATATTGTTACGGTGGATAAAGACAATACTGTAAAACCGTCTTTTATTGCAGGGAATGTTCAGACTGCTGTTCCGCTCGACTACTCGGACAGCAGGAACAAAAAACTTAACTTCGCTTATGTGATTAACAAGGAAGGAAGCGGAATTGTTTATTTCGTTAGTGCAGACAGAACAGAAAAATTCGGTGCAAGAATTCCTTTGGCTGATGATATTCGTTTGCAGGCTTTCGGACAGCAGGCGGCGGCTATTACTTCTTCGAAATCTTATCCTAATTCTCTTGTTCAGATTATTGAATGCGACCGTGGTGTTATCTCTGAATTCTGGCTTGAAACTTCTGCCGATAGGATTATAATTAAATCTGACAAAAAACATAAAACTATTTATTATTTAAAAAATAATTTAAGTTATTATACCCTGATTATTAACGACTATTCGAATATTAAAAGACCTACAAATATAACCTATACCAACCTCCCCAAAGAACTGATTGAACCTATTGGATTCTGGCTTGAAAAGGATATGGTTGTTACTATGTTCAGAAATGGCGTGACAACATGCGAAAATGACGGCGAGCTGATGTCAGCTGACTTTCTTCCTTTTGGCGAATATCTGAAACAAGATGCCAAAATTAATATTGCTGATAAATATATAATATTTTCTTCTCAAACTGCATCCATCGTTCTTCAACAGCAAAATCACCCATTTTGGCTTGTGAACAGGTTTTTTAATAATTTCGGCAGGATTCTTATTCCCACTTTACTGATTCTTGCGTTGATTATTCTAATGTCCTACTATCGTTCCCAAAAGCGGCTTCTCGGTGCTGTTCTGAATCTGCCGACATCGGGTGTCGTTTTTGTTATTGACCAGATTGGGAGATTAACCAGTGCTAACGGTTCAGGAAAAACTCTTCTCGGTATAACCGACTCGGTACCATTAAGGAAACTCTTCCAGTACTATTGCGAACTTGAGCATACAAAACCGATTCTGGAGCTTGTCGAAAAGGCTCTTTCCACGAGAGATACAATTGTCCAGAAACTGAATATCGTTAAAGGGCTTGACGTTAGCGAGTGGTATTGCACTGTTATTCCGCTCAGAAACGGTGCAGGCAATTACAAGGGTTTAGTCGTTACAGGGATTGACATTACCGAGCAACTCGAAAGAAAGCGTCTCAGCAACTGGGCACAGCTTGCCCACGATATGCAGACAAATCTTTCAACCATTCGTTTGAATGCGGAGCAGTTTGACCTTGACCTCAACTCAACTAATAACGACCGCCGTAAGAAAATTATTCATCAGGTGGGACTGCTTATTCAAAGAGTCAGGGATATTGTTACGGTCGGCAGAAGCGATTCGGTCAATAAGGAAATGGTTGATTCTTATGATATATGCCACGAAGTCCGCTCCGAATTTGACGAGGCGATGTTTCCGCACGTGGAATTCGATGTTGATGCCGAGCATTTTAATGTGAATTGCGACAAACCGAAAATCATCCGTGCCGTTAGAAATGCTGTCGAAAACGGTATCAGAGCATTTCAGGGTAAACCCGGGAAAATCAGAATTTCCAACAGGGCTGATTCCCGATTCGGCTATATTGCGGTGAAAGACAACGGTGCCGGCATGGACGACAAAACTAAAGCCAAGATGCTAACGCCGTATTTCACAACTGCCAAGAAATCGGGCGGTGCCGGAATTGGTACTATGATTATGCAACACGTGATGGAGCTTCACGGCGGCGACATCAAAATCAACTCGGAAAAAGGCAAAGGCACCGAAGTTGTTTTTTGCATCCCCTATTACACCCACAATCCCGATAAAATCAAAAAAATCAAGAGTCAAATTTAAGCTAAGGCATAACTTGCTTGAAATAGAGAATTTCCTTATTTTTGTTCTTTTCTAAGGTTAAAAAATGATAAAAAAAAATAATAATTTTAGGATAGTATCTATCACGTTTTTTTCAATTTTAATTGTTTTAATATTATCTGTTTTCATTGTAGATTTCATACATAATGATTTCTCTTTCAAAACATCATCAAGAATCAAAAACATTTATATTAATGGGATTGTAGATACAATTTATACTGATAAATCAGATCATAATAATAAGAAAATTAAAATTATGAATTTCAACAAAACAATAATTCATGAATATTTAGATAATTTTAATTTAGATTTTGTTTCTAAAGCAAGAAAGGGTGATACAGTTTTTAGTAATAAACAAAATGACACAATATTTATTATCCGAAATAATAAGAAAATGAATGTAAAAAAATCAAATGACAAGCAATATTGAATCTAATCGTAATTACACGATCATTTTAAATACATTTCCAAATAGGGAATTTATATTAAAATATTATATTTTTATTTCGCTTTTCCTCTTTCTTTACGGAACTGTTTTCGGAAAAGACTTGCTCGTTCCCAAGTAGTTCAACCAAAGCGGGGTGGAGAAATTATGAATTGTGAATTGAGAATTGTGAATGAAGAAAGGAAAAACTTCTTGAAATTCCCCTCTTGAGGGGTGGCAGGCGGAGCCTGACGGGGTGGATAAAATGATTGACCATGACAAAATACTGTTTAATTTTTATGAACTTCCTAAGAATAATAACCTGATTGCACGGGCAAGGGAACTGAGGAAAGCCGGAAATTTATCCGAAGTGATTTTTTGGAAGACTTTCAAAAATGAAGAACAATTGGGATGGGATATTGACAGACAGATAATAATCGGAAATTATATCGTTGATTTTTTCATTCAGGAACTTGGTTTGGTGTTTGAGATTGACGGATACAGCCATGATTTAAAACCTGAGTATGATATGCAACGTGAATCTTATTTGAGAACACTCGGTCTCGAAATTATTCATATTGCCGACATTTTAGTAAAAAAAAGCATTGAAGATGTGATTGAAATAGTTAATTTTGCTATTCAGAAAAGGGTTATGGAACTTACAGGGAAATGAACTTGAAAGAATCCACCCCGTCAGGCTCCGCCTGCCACCCCTCAAGAGGGGAATTTGTTGCTTGATGTATCAATGCTGCCACCAGGAGTGTATTTTGTGAGAGTGGGGAATAAAGTAGGGAAGTTTGTTAAGATATGAAATATTTTTATCATTATTTTTCTAACACTATTAAATTACTTTTTTCGTTTTTTCAAATGGAGCAAAGCTGTAATGCCTTGCTCAACAAAATTTCTTATGAATACTGAAAATTTGGTTTTTCATCAGTTTTAAAAGAAAAGTAATTTATTTAATATCGCAAAAGATCTTTAAATGATTTTAAAAAAGCTTAGAAATCTTTCTAAACCTCTAATGATTGCAAATGCCGGGATGGGTGCAATGGGGAAGGGTATTCTGTATCAGTCGATACTTACAACAAATATTTTTGTCCTGCGATTTCAGATATAAATTTGCAAAAAGCAATTGACGTTGCCCGCGAATTCAATTTGGATTACAGGGTTGTTGAAACTGAAAATCAACTTCTTTCTTCCATTGAAAATAAGAAACTTGCAATTACTACCGATTCAAATCTGATTGCATCATGCCCTTTGATTGACGTTTTTGTCGAGTCATCCAATTCAATCTGTTCAGCGGCACAATCTTCCATTGCGGCAGTTGAAAACGGAAAACATCTGATTCTGATGAATTCCGAGATTGACCTAATTTATGGTCCGTATTTTTCAAAACTTGCCAAAAGAAATAATGTCGTTTTATCAAGCTGTGATGGCGACCAGCACACAGTTTTGAAAAGAATGATTAACCAAATTGAACTTTGGGGTTTTGATATAGTCATGGCAGGGAATATCAAAGGTTTTCTGGACAGATATTCAAATCCAACAAAAATAATTCCCGAAGCGGATAAAAGAAATTTAGGCTACAAAATGGCTACAGCTTACACCGACGGAACCAAGTTATGTATCGAAATGGCTTTGGTGGCTAATAATCTGGGATTGAAGACAATGAAACCCGGCATGACAGGACATCCGACTAAATCTGTTCATGAAGTATTTGATTTGTTCGATTTTCCGAAAATTCACTCGGAATACGGAGGGGTTGTTGATTATGTAGTCGGAGCCGAACCCGGAGGCGGCGTGTTTGTTGTGGGCTACCACGAAAACCCCTATCAAAAATTCATGCTCGATTATTATAAAATGGGGAAGGGTCCTTACTATCTTTTCTACCGTCCTTATCACCTTTGCCATCTGGAATCAATGGAATGTATAGCTGAAGCTTGTTTGTATGGTGAATCTTTGTTAGAGCCTGAATATGGCTATTTCTCAAATGTTTATTCGTATGCAAAAACAGATATGAAATCCGGTGATATTCTTGATGGCATTGGGGGTTACAATTGCTACGGAATGATAGAGAATAATGAAAAATCTTCTAAAAATTCCGGATTGCCGATTTGCATTGCAGAAAATATGGTTTTAAAAGTTGATAAACAAAAAGACGATAAGATTTTTATTGAGGATGTGATTATTGAATTGGATAATTATGAATTCAATCTTTATCAAAAATCACTTGAAAGCAAAATGTAATTTTGGAAATTAAATTAGGAATATTAGTTGTTTATCTTCTAAAAGCCGAAGACCGGAAACTTTTGGATATTCATCTTGAGCAAATCCAAAAGAATACTGCACTTAATTATACAATCTATGCATCGGTAAACAGATTCATTCCTGAATTCAGGAGAATTCTTGAAAGAAACTATAAGGTTGAAATTTGCCCGATACCGACAACCAATCTCCGTGGAGATGTCGAAAACGAGTATTATCTGAATTATCTGATTGATTTCGCTTTAAAAGACGATTGCACTCATTTGGCAATGTTTCATGTGGATTCATTTCCTATATCTTACGGCTGGGACAAAAAGTATATCGAAATGCTGAATGATTCAACTCCGGTGGTTTCCTTTGCCTTCAAAGATATTGCCGTCAGTAAACCACACACAGGGTTCATTCTTTTCACCAAAGATTTCTATCAAAAATATAAACCGGATATAATTCTAAAAAAGGAAAAAATTGCGAGTGAATTTTATGATGAATATGCCGGAAAAATTGAGGGTAATGTTGATGGAGGAAGTGGATTCGGATACTTACTTGAAAAGGAAAATCTAAACTGGGTATGCCTTGGTCCTACCAATAAAATTATTGATGATAGTATCATGGGTAATATTTTTGATGACTCAATTTTCCATTTAACCGGAAATGCAAGGAAAACCAAAATTAAGCATGAGGATATTAATGAGTATTTCGACGGTAGATTCAAGTTTGCAAAATTGTGTTTAAATCGTTTATATGATAGAGTTATGCCAAAGAGATTTGCCATTACTGTGAAAGAATATCTTGCCTCAAAAATTTTCTTCAGACATCAGCACCAAGCTAACGAAATCATCTCAAATAATATAAAATCAGAACTTTACAATGATTTTGATAGTTACATTAATTTCCTGAGAACGGGCAAAAAAGTCTGATTAAGCTACAAGATAAACTATTATATTTACTCTTATTTCATATTAATAAATAACTATTATTATCGTTTATTTTTTTAGATGTTTGAGATAAAAATGACATCCTGACTTTCTTCGAGGGTGAAGACTTAGGCATTGATGTTTCGGGTTTGTATTTTGTGAGCATAAAAATCGAAAAAATGAAGTTTTCTGATCACAATAATCAGATCTGAACTCTTTAATTGCTATCAGGAATTCTAAAAAAAAAGGCTGTCTCAAATTCTGAGACAGCCTTTTTTCATTGTCGAATTCTGTTATCTTACTACAAGGAATAACATAACTGAGGTTTCGCCTCCTCCACTGATTTTCAACAAATATGAACCCGATGATAAATCTATCGGTACGTCTATCTGATGTCTGCCTGCAGAGAATAGCTGACCTGTAAATGCTGTTGTTACTTTCTGACCAACTTCGTTTAGTATTTCTACTGTGAACCTTGCTTCTTCAGGTACATCCAATTCGAAACGAACTTTATCTACCGCCGGATTAGGTCCGAAATTACTAATTGAATACAGTTTGTTAACCTGATTTAGGTTCTCGCCGGGTATCGCTTCCTTACCCCTTGGAGTTCTTACACTTCTGTAGTTATCCTGGAAGTTACAGGTAGGTGTTCCAACTGTAATATAATTTGGAGTCACCGGTAAACTTGGATCTGTATCAACTGAATATACTTTCACCCAATAAGTTGTAATCGGAGTTAAACCTGTTACATAAGCATAGTTATTAGTACCGATATACATAACTTTTTCAGGACTTCCTGTGAAAAGCCTTGGGGCTGTACTGAACTGTAAACCGCTTGTATAAGTTGAGCCGTCAACAGGTTCATTAACTATATTTGTAGTTTGTCTCATAATAAGAATACTTGCATCAATATATGGGGATGTACTTCGGGTCCACCAAATATCTATTGATGTTGCTCTTACATTTGTAAAGATTAAATCTCTGTCAATATCTTCTGGATTTTCTCCCGGTGCAAGTTCCGGTTGAGTTATTACAACACTTGATGTTTTGGTACATGAAGCCGCATCCGTTACTGTTATCGAATAAGTTCCGCCAAATAAATTATTGGCTGTGATTGAACCAGGATTTGATGTGATTGTACCACTTCCGCTTCCAGTACTTGAGCCAGACCATGCATAAGTATAATTTGGTCCGCCGCCACCGCTGACTGTCAAAATAAATCTACCGGTAGATGCCCCATAGCAAATAATGTCAGTTTTTGATGTTGTTATGTTTAGTGGGTTTGAAGGTTGAGTAATTGAGTAACTTGTAAGTATAGGTCCGCAACTATTTGCATCAAATACTGTCACTGAATATGAACCAGCTGATAAACCTGTTCTTGGATTACTTCCGCTTCCACTTCCTGACCAATTATAGGAATAAGGAGTAGTACCTCCAGTAATCCCAAGGGTAATTGAACCCTCAGCACCACCATTGCACATATTATGTGCTAGAGTGTAGCCTGTAAGAGCCAGTGGAGCACCAGCTTGGGTAATTGTAACAGTTGCAGTTGCATTTCCGCATTCGCTTGCATCCATAACCTGTACTGTGTATGTACCGGCTAATAAATTTGTTCTTGGATTTGTTCCTGATCCAGAACCTGACCATAAGTACATATAACCACCTACACCGCCGGTTACAGTTAATGAAACTGAGCCTGTTCCTCCGCTACAAGTTGGATGAGTAGGAGTTATGCTAGTTATTATGACTTGTGCGGGCTGGGTGATAGTCACAGTTGCCGTCATTGGTCCGCATTGGTTGGCATCCCTTACACTTACTGTGTAGGTGCCAGCTGTTAAGCCTGTTCTTGGGTTGCTACCGCTACCGGATCCTGACCATGAATAAGTTAATGCACCTGTACCACCGCCTGCACTTACAAGAGCAGAACCCATGCCACCGTAACATTGTGGATTGGTTGGTGTTACACTGGTGATTACAATTTGTGTAGGCTGTGTAATGGTTACTGTGGCTGTTGTTGGACCGCAGTTGTTTGCGTCACTAACACTTACTGTGTAGGTACCTGCTGTTAAACCTGTTCTTGGATTAGAGCCGGAGCCTGTTCCTGACCATGTATATGTTAATGAGCCAGTACCGCCACTTGCACTTACCAGTGCTGAGCCTGTACTTCCGTAACATGTTGCATGAGTCGGTGTTACACTGCTGATTACGATCTGTGTAGGTTGTGTGATTGTTACTGTAGCTGTTGTAGGACCACAATTGTTAGCATCTCTTACACTTACTGTGTAAGTACCTGCTGTTAAACCTGTTCTCGGATTAGTACCCGAGCCTGTGCCTGACCATGTATAGGTTAATGTGCCAGTTCCGCCGCTTGCACTTACGAGTGCCGAGCCTGTGCTTCCATAACATGTAGCATGAGTAGGTGTTACACTGCTGATTACTATCAGTGTTGGCTGGGTGATTGTTACTGTAGCTGTCATTGGACCGCAGTTGTTAGCGTCACTAACACTTACTGTGTAGGTACCTGCTGTTAAGCCCGTTCTTGGATTGCTTCCGCTACCTGTGCCTGACCATGTATATGTTAATGTGCCAGTTCCTCCGCTTGCACTAACGAGTGCCGAGCCGGTGCTTCCATAACATGTAGCATGAGTCGGTGTTACACTGCTGATTACGATTTGTGTCGGCTGGGTAATAGTTACTGTGGCTGTTGTTGGACCGCAATTGTTGGCATCACTTACACTTACTGTATAAGTTCCAGCTGTTAAGCCTGTTCTCGGATTAGTTCCGGAGCCTGTTCCTGACCATGTATAAGTTAATGTGCCAGTTCCGCCGCTTGCACTAACGAGTGCCGAGCCGGTGCTTCCATAACATGTAGCATGAGTCG
>CAZSHX010000068.1:0-27141 GCA_964606895.1 uncultured Hyphomicrobiales bacterium | reverse complement strand
GATTCCGTTTCAATTACAATTTGTTTCATCTGCTCGGCTGTTTCTTCTTTTTCGTAAACACCTGCCAACTGAATTATGATATTATTTAAAAGGTTTTCATCCTCTATAGATAATTTACTATTTAGTAAAAGACAAATAATGCCAATTTTCTTTCTGCTTGATACAATAGGAAAATATTGTCCAATGGCATTAGGCAGGTTGTTAGTAAATTTTCCCGAAATTATATTCTGTTCCAACGACCATTTTGCAATGCTTATTTCTTTAATGTCAAAAGGAAGAAGGTCTCCTGAACTTATTTTGGGTTCTGCGTTCTCGTCAAAAAATATTGCATTTACCTTGAAATTCAAATCAATGTGCTTTAATGCCATTGAAATTGCTTCATCCTTACTTTTACAATTCGACAGCTCTTTTGTGAATTTTAAGAGGGCAAATGTATTTTTTTCTCGTTGTTGAACTAATTTTTTTTGTTTTCTTATTCTTGTTGCAAATAAACCCGAAGTAATAGCAATAACCAAATTCAGTAACATAGTTAACACATCATGAAGTTTGGCTATTTCAAAAGTAAATATCGGTGGAATAAAAAAGAAATTCCAGAATAGAGCATTCAAGAGAGCCGAAAACAGAATTGCTCCCCTTCCAACATAAAATGGCATTATCAAAAGATTAAAAAGCATTATCAGTCCAACAGATTGATAACCGATATATTCCCGGAAAGGAAAACAAATAATTGATAAAGCAACAACTGTAAGAGATGAAAGCAAATATTCCCGCATTGGAGATGAGAAATTTATTAATTTTTGCTTCTTTATTTTATTATTATTTACTTGCGGAGGCCTAACGATGTAAATATCTATCTCACCACTTTCCTGAATCAACCTGTCAATGTAATTATTGCGTTTAATAACATTCAGGATATTGTATTTAGCAGGTTTTCCGATTATTATCTGTGTAACATTGTGTCTTCTTGCTATCTGCAATAAACCATCAACAAGGTCAGTGTCTGCAGATGTAATAACTTCAGCTCCGAGCTCTTTTGCAAGTCTGAGATTCTTTTCAAGAGTTTCTCTATTCTTATCATTATCCTTGATACCGATATCAACATAAACAGCATACCATTGAGATTTCAGAGCATAAGCCATTCTTCGTGTCCATCTGATTAATTCAGCAGAAAATGGACTGGAACCGACTGCCACCATTAATTTATCACCTGCTTTCCAGGGACCCCGAATGTTCTTTTCGCTCATGTAATCAACAAGGTCACTTTCTACTTTTTCGGCTGTAAATCTTAGAGCCATTTCTCTTAATGATATGATATTTCCTGTTTTAAAGAAGTTTTGGGATGCTAATTTTGCTTTTTCCGGAACATAAACTTTACCTTCTTCAAGTCTTTTCAAAAGTTCTTCAACAGGAATATCTATTACCTCTATATCATTAGCCAATTCAATTATAGAATCAGGTACGGTTTCTTGTATTGGAACTCCGGTAATTTGCTCTACTGTTTTACTACGACTTTCGATATGCTGAACATTAACGGTTGTGAGAACATTAATCCCAAAATCAAGCAGTTCCTGAACGTCCTGGTATCTTTTTGAGTGCAGTGAGCCCTGAATGTTTGAATGAGCAAGTTCATCAACAAGAATATATTCAGGTTTTAGTTCTAATGCTTTTTCCAAATCGAACTCTTCAAAATCATATCCTTTGTATGATAATTTCTTTCTTGGCAGAACTTCCAATCCTTCAAGTAATTCTGCTGTTTCCTTACGTCCATGCGTCTCTATATAACCGACTAAAACTTCATTCCCATTCTTGACAAGCTCTTTAGCATGTAATAGCATAGAATATGTCTTGCCAACTCCTGCACACATACCAAAGAAAATTTTTAATTTTCCGCGAGATTTTTTGAGTGCTGATGTTTCAATTTCTTTCAATATTTCATCGGGTGTTTTCATGTTTTCTAATTATTGATTATGGATTATAGATTATTTTTTAAGATTGGCTTTGGATGTAATAATTATTGAAGGCAGTAATTTCAAAATTCTTTAAACATCAGGATATATCGAATCAAATTCTTTTTGATTTATTATATCTGATTCAAATAGTAACTCAAGCCAGTGAAGAGTTTCATCGCACTCCTTGTGTGCAATTGCCAGCTTATGAATAAAATCAAGTTTTGATTCGCCATTAATAGCTTCTCTTATATTAGCACCGATTGATGTCCCTGATTTAAGCAACTGTTTCGAAAGGATAAATTCTTTCTTTTCTTCGTTCAGGTATTTACATAATTTAACAATTCTAACAGCAAGATTAAAACTTAAATCTTTTACTTCATTTGCCATTTTTCTTATCCTGATACTTAATAATTAATCTAAAATCTACAATCCATAATCCATAATCCATAATCAAAAACTTTTCCATCCTCAAATCATTTCAACTTTTATGAATGTTTTTTTCTAACAAATCAATTGCTTCCAATATAATATATGACTCATCATTGGTTTTGGAATCGTATTTAATACCGGCTTTCATTAATAATTGTTTCATTTTTTCAGCTAAAATTGAAACTGAATTTGAAACAAAAAACGGAAAATACCAGAAATAGAAAAATGCAAGAATGACACAAATAGTCCCAACAACCGCCATCAACATAATCTTATCATCAGCATCTTTTTTTGCAAATTGATTTTTATGAATTATTGCCTCCATATTTATATTAAAAATACTATCAATATACAATCGGGAATTCCTATATGACATATAAAATTCATTATATGTTTCGCTAATGTCAGTACGATCTTGAATATACTTTGATAGATAAATATATCTTTCAAAATTCTTCGAAAGTAAGTCAACATATTTTTGCTCGTTTGTTTCAGTGATATTTCCTTTTTCAAGCCCAAGGTTTTTTTCAAAGTCCGATTTAGTTCTTTCAATCGCTTTGAAAATTTTTGGGTTCAATTTGTTTGATTCTTGATTTGATTTGCCGATAACTAATTTCGAATAGGATTCATCAAGAGCTGAAGCCATATTTTTAGCATATTCTACTGAATTGTAGTTGTTTTTTAGAATATTTTCTGAATCATTTGAGATTTTGCCAATATAATACATGCAAAAAAAGACTAAAAGAAAAATAATTCCAAAAAGAAAGCCTAAACCCATAGATATTTTTGATTTTAATTTCATAGAAAACCTTTTTAATCAATTTATAAATTTTATTGAATTATTATACTCAAATCATCGAGTATTTTTATCAAAAGCCAAATTCAATTTTAAAACATTTACCCGTTCTTCTCCAAAAATGAAAAAATCAGGATTTTCAATAGATGCACTTACTAATTTAATTAAATTTTTCTTTTGTTCTTCAGTATATTTTCTTGTTTTAGCTATTCTATCCACCTGAAAATATGCCGCTTCAGGTGAGATATGCGGGTCAACCCCACTTCCGGAGGCAAATAGCAAATCTTTGGGAATTGAATTTACAGCCAAATTCCCATGATATTTTCTGATTGTATCAACTCTTGCCATGAATTGTTCTTTGAAAGTTGAACCAACAGGGTTTATATTGCTTCCACCCGAAGGCATAGGGTTGTTTCCTATAGCAGAAGGTCGCCCCCAAAAGTATTCAGGTTTAGAAAACTGCTGTCCTATCAATACTGAGCCAACAATTTGATTTTCCTTAAAAATCATTGAGCCGTTTGCTTGTTTCGGAAATACAATTTGTGCAAAGCCCGTAATTGCCAGTGGATACATTATTCCGGTTATTAATGTCAACGCTATAAACACTTTCAATGCTATTAATATGTTTTTCATTTCTTATTCACTTTCTATTATATTTATTATCATAATTCATAACTAAATATCTATAATCTATAATCTATAATCCATAATCCATAATCCATAATCCATAATCCATAATTTTCAACTCCTAAACCATTCTCAAAAAATTAATTATTATATCAATCAGTTTTATTCCAACAAATGGCACAAATAATCCACCTAAACCATAAATAAAGATATTTCTTTTCAGCACAGATGATGAACTCTTTGCCTGATACTTAACACCTTTTAAAGCAAGCGGTATCAGTGCAATTATTATCAAAGCATTGAATATCACTGAGCTCAGAATAGCACTCTCAGGACTTACTAATCCCATAATATTCAATTTCGACAATACTCCGACACCTGTGCCTGTGACATAAAGGGTACTGAATATTGCGGGAAGAATGGCAAAATATTTTGCAACGTCATTAGCAATGCTGAATGTTGTTAATGCTCCTCTGGTCATCAAAAGTTGTTTGCCAATTTCAACTACTTCAATCAGTTTTGTAGGATTGCTATCAAGGTCAACCATATTCCCGGCTTCTCTTGCGGCTTGGGTTCCTGTATTCATAGCAACACCAACATCAGCCTGAGCAAGTGCAGGTGCATCATTTGTTCCGTCGCCAATCATAGCTACTAATTTACCGTTGGCTTGTTCTTCTCTAATTCGTTTAAGTTTATCTTCGGGTGTTGCTTCTGCTATAAAGTCATCAACTCCGGCTTCAGCGGCAATTGCAACAGCGGTCAATGGATTGTCGCCTGTTATCATAACAGTTTTAATTCCCATTCTTCTAAGTTGCTCAAAGCGTTCTTTGATGCCGCCTTTAACTATATCTTTTAATCTTATTACTCCAAGAACTTTAAAATTATAACAAACAACCAAAGGTGTTGAGCCTTCCTTTGCAATATCTTCTACAATTTTGTTGATTTCAATTGGATAAGTGCCACCATTTCCCAAAATGTATTTCTTTATAGAATCTGCGGCTCCTTTACGAATTTCAATATTTTTACCATTTTCAGTTAAATCAACACCACTCATTTTGGTTTGAGCTGAAAAGGGTACAAAACTCAATGAATTTTCATCAATATGTCTTCCTCGAATACCATATTTTTCTTTTGCTAAAATGACTATTGACCTTCCTTCGGGAGTTTCATCAGAAAGTGAAGAAAGTTGAGCAATTTCAGCAAGATATTTTTCATCTATTCCAAAAGCAGGAGTAAATTCTGTTGCCATTCTGTTGCCTAATGTTATTGTCCCGGTTTTATCAAGCAAGAGAACATCAACATCACCTGCGGCTTCAACGGCTTTACCGCTCTTGGCAATAACATTTCTTTGAGTTAATCTGTCAATTCCACTAATTCCAATAGCTGAAAGAAGACCGCCAATTGTAGTAGGGATTAAACAAACCAGCAAAGAAATTAGAATTGGGACAGTGAGTGTTGATGGTGAATTGCCAAATTTTAAGGCATAGAGTTCAAAAGGCTTCAAAGTAACAACTGCAATTAGAAATATGATAGTCATACCGCTTAAAAGTATTGTCAAAGCAATTTCATTAGGTGTTTTTTGCCGTTTTGCTCCTTCCACAAGTGCTATCATTTTATCCAAAAATGAGTCTCCTTGCTTTGAAGTTATTCTTATAAGAATTCTATCGCTTATGACCTTCGTACCACCTGTTACAGCACTTCTGTCGCCGCCGCTTTCACGAATTACTGGAGCTGATTCACCCGTAATTGCAGATTCATCAACACTTGCAATTCCTTCAATCACTTCACCATCAGAAGGGATTAAATCTCCTGTTTCGCAAACAACTATATCGCCAAGGTTAAGTTCGCTGGATAGAATGTTTCGGGTGTCGGGGTTCGGGGAACGGGGATTAGTAGCATTATCTTCAGAAACCAGACCCCTGTCCCCTGTCCCCTGCCCTACTAACAATCTTGCATAAGTATTAGTTCTCATTTTCTTTAATGTTTCAGCCTGTGCTTTGCCTCTGCCTTCCGCAATTGCTTCTGAGAAATTTGCAAAAAGAACTGTAAACCAGAGCCAGATTGAAATTTGAAAATTAAAAGCAAAATCCGTAAGGGGCAATTCATGAATTGCCCGTACATAGGATGAGAACGTAATGAGTGTTGTAATAACCGCTCCGATTAATACAATAAACATAACCGGGTTTTTTATCTGCTTTTTAGGATTCAATTTGATGAATGAATCTTTTATTGCCGATAAAACCAACTTTTTATCAAATGTTTTTGTTTCCGTTCTCATTAATACAATTCTCAAAATTTTACATCTTTATACAGTACAAAATTATCCATAAAGATATAAGTAGTAAATCAAGAAGCGAGCGGAAAGAATAAAGATTTCATAAAGAAAGATTTAATTTATTCATCAAAGAAAACCTTCCGAAGCTTCCAAACCTTCGCAAGGTTAAATTAATAAATTATTCCTAATCCATTTTTCCAATATTTTTCCTAATTTTGCAATGTATTTTATTCTCGATTATTGGGATTTTATTATGAAATATGCTTTCTTTGCACTTGCATTTACATTTTTTGCTATTGGAAATATATTATTTGGGCAGGATAATGATTATGATATTCCAAAGAAAATTTTTGGTGGTTATTTAGAATGTAAAATATTTAATATTAATTATTTTGACTTAAAACATGATTCTTGCAATAAATATTTAAAAAATCATATAACATATAATTCCAATGGAGATATTACAGAAAATATTGAATTTACTAAAGATAGTTCAATAATTCATAAAAAAAAATATTCGTATAATCTAAATAAACAAATTTCTCAAGAAATTGATTATTCATTTAATAAAAATACCAATCTTACTATTGAATCTTTAAATTACTATTATGATTCTAACACATTATTAACTAAAATTGAAAAGTATTTTGGAATTGATTCATTATTTGAGATAGTAACATTTAACTATAATGAAGATAATAATATTTCTGAAGAATGTGCTTATAACTCAGAAAAGCAATTAACAAGTAAATCGGTTTATACATATAATGATGATAAATTATTAGTTGAAAAAATTACAAATATTTATAGTTATTATCATAAATCAAATATAATTGACAAAGAAAAAAAATGGCAAAATTCTGAAAATTATAAATATTCAAATAAAAAAATTATTGAAATAAATGGTATTTATTGTAATGGAGAAAATTCTAATAAAATATATTATTTTTGGGACGAATATGATAGAATAATAAAAGAATATTTTTATTCATTTCATATTTCAAGTTTAACGATAAAAAAGCAAAATTATGATAAAAATAATAATATAATCAAAAAGGAGTTTTGTTTTATAGAAGAGTTTTGCCCAAAAACATTCGAATACATCTATTCCAAATAAAATTTTCCATAAAAATATTCAAAAAATAGGTCTGTTATACTTCCTGTTAGGTCTGTTGTATTAGAAAATGGGTCTGCTAATGTATCTGGTGGGTCTGTTGCAGTTGCTGGAGTTCAAGCTACCGTAACAGACCTGTTTTTTATCGTTTCTCTTTGGTCAGGAGTTATCTCCTGACCAAACTCCTGCCACGAGTAAAATATCACCAAAAATCTATTTCCCCTCGTTTTTTCACAAAAAGCACAAAAAAATCACTCCGCAGAACTTTTGCAAAGGCTGGAAGATGTTTCGCTATCTCGGGAAGTACTTTTGTCGCGAAGCAAAAGTACTTCCCACTCAAACATAAGTACTTCCCAAGCAAACAAAAGCACTTCCCGACTAAACAAAAGTACTTCCCACCGATTACAAAAGTACTTCCAGCCTATTTATCTAGAATAGATTAAATTTAATACGTTTTTATAAAAATATAAAATTTTAGAATGTTCGGAGATTTGAATTATGAATTCTTTAAAAAGAGATTATAAAATGTCTGATGCTGATTTGTGCATGTTTGCAAGTAATATTGTAATGTTCATGACCCGCGATGGGATTCAGTTTACAGCTCGCGGCATTACCGAGGAGATGATTGCGTCATTTGAAAATCTTGGTAATGCTTTTGAAATTTTTCCTAATGATAATTTTTATTTTGCTGATTATTTGACGGCAGTGGAATCTAAAAATGCTACACGCGAATCGCTTCGCATTAAATTGAGGGTAATAATTGGTTTTGCAAAAATTATGTGGGGGCAAAATTCGCCTCAGGTGATGAGGTTTGATGCGGATTTTTTGAAAAGACAGAATGATAGAATTTTACTGACTACTTGCCGTATGGCGGTGCATGTTGCAGAAGATTATCTTGCCGGGCTTTCGCCGATTGGCTTGACTGAGGCTATGATTAATGATTTGGAAGCAACTTGCCAAACTTTTGAAGATAATCTTATTGCGATTATCAATGCTCGGTCTGAACGCGATAATAAGGCTCAGGAAAGAGTGCAAAAGGGCAATGAGCTCTATTCTTTTGTGGTGAAGTATTGTCAGATTGGCAAAATAATCTGGGAGGATGTGAACGAGGCTAAATATTATGATTATGTGATACATACTTCACCGGATTTGCCGCTGACAAAACAGGAAAATGAGAACGTTGAAATATAATTTTTTAAAACAGAAACTCCACAATCGGACCCAATGACAAAGCGGGAAGGAATGTCAAATCACCAACAATCAGTATTATTGAGATTAAAAGAAAACCAAAATAAGCAATAAAACATTTCGTCTCACAGGTTGAATTAATATTATTTTAATCATTTTTAACTAAGTTATGAATATATCTTTAACAGCAGTTTATAAAAAGGTTCCCCAAGGATATGTGGCTTTTGTCGAGGAACTACCTGGTGCGAATACTCAGGGTTATACTCTTGACGAAGCTCGTGAAAACCTTGAGGAAGCAATTCAGATGGTTCTGGAAGCAAATAGGATATTAGCCGAATCTCTCCAATACTCACTTAATTAATTGCTCCACAATCGGTCCCAATGACAAAGCGGGAAGGAATGTCAATGCACCGACAACCAGTATTATTGAAAACAAAAGAAAGCCGAATAAAGCTCCATCAGTTTTAAAAGTTCCCTGAGAAATGGGTGTTATATTTTTAATCGAAAGAGAACCTGCAATGACCAACACGGGAATAATCACAGCAAAACGACCGATTAACATACCAATTCCGAGCATGATATTATAAAAAGGAGTGTTGGCATTAAGTCCCGCAAAAGCAGAACCATTATTACCGGCGGCAGATGTGAAAGCATAAAGCACTTCTGAAAAGCCATGTGCTCCTTTTTCAAAAATACTACTAATGCCCTGCGGGAGCATGACCGATAAAGCAGTGAAAACTAAAATCACAAGACTTGGTGCTAATATTGCAAGGATTGCCATCTGTATTTCTTTTGCCTGAATTTTCTTTCCAAGATATTCCGGCGTTCGACCTATCATGAGTCCGGCAATAAAAACGGTCAATAACACAAAAATAAGAATGCCATACATGCCGGCACCAACCCCACCAAATACAATTTCACCTAACATGATATTGAGCATTGCCACCATACCCGACAAAGGCATTAATGATTCGTGCATTGCATTGACCGAACCATTAGAAGCGGCTGTTGTTGCTGTTGACCACAACACGCTGTTAGTAATGCCGGAACGGGTTTCTTTACCTTCCATATTTCCTGCAATACCAAGACTGTGATTCATCGAAAATTCTGAATAGAGAGAAATTGATAAGCCAATTACCAAAATAGTAAGCATAACCGAGAAGACAACCCAGCCTTGTTTAGTTGAACTGACTATTTTTCCATAAGTATAAGTTAGAGCTGAAGGAATTAATAATATTGAAAGAACTTGCAGGAAGTTTGAGAATGGTGTCGGGTTTTCAAATGGGAATGCTGAATTTGCATTAAAGAAACCACCGCCATTTGTACCAAGTTGTTTAATTGCAATTTGAGAAGCCGCAGTACCTGATGGTATTATTTGTTTAATTCCTTCGAGTGTTCTAATTTCAGTATAATGAGAGAAACCCTGAACAACTCCCTGCGAAACAAGAACAATTGCAAGAAGAACACTTAATGGCAGTAAAATAAATAATGTTGAACGGGTTAAATCCACCCAAAAATTCCCAAGATTATCACTCATTTTATTTTTAATTCCACGAGCTAAAGCAAGGTATACAGAAATTCCTGTAGCGGCACTAACGAAATTCTGAACTGTAAGTCCTAACATTTGACCAAAATAGCTCAATGTTGTTTCGCCTGCATAGGACTGCCAGTTTGTATTAGTCATAAAACTAATTGCTGTGTTGAAAGCCAGAGTAGGTTCCACATTAGGCAGATGCTGAGGATTCATTGGCAAATATGATTGAAGCAACTGAATTAGAAAAACAAAACCAAATCCTAAAGCATTGAAAATCAACAATGAAATAAGATATGTTTTCCAATTCATCGAAGTATCAGGATTAGTACCTATGATTTTGTAAATCAGATTTTCAATTTTTCCAATAAATCCGATATTTGACTTTCTTTCAAATATCTTAAACATTATCAGACCAAGTGGTTTTGTCAAGACTATTAAAGCAAGCAAAAACACAAATATCTGCAAATAATCTAATAATTTCATTTTATTTCCTTTATTCTTTTAAACTTTCAACTTTATGAATTTTACGAACTTTAAAACTTTTCCGGTTTGAAAAGTGAATAAAACAAATATCCCAGTATCATACCCGATAATAATGCCAATGCAACGAACATAAAATTACTTTCAATTGTTTTACAAAATCATTCAATACAAAATTATCTCTAAAGATATAAGTAGGAAATCAAGAAGAGGGTTGATTGTATAAAGAAAGTATAAAGTGGTATATTAGAAGTCTGTTTATAAAGAAGATGTTATAATTCTTAAATACACACCACACTAAAGCGTGGGGTTGATAAATGAGTTCCAACCCGATTCTTTAGCATGGGGTTAGCAGAACAATAAATTATCAATATTACGCTAATATTCAGAAAATAAATACTACTTTTTACTTTATCAACAGACTCTAAAGGATGTCAGGAGGCAACTTCTGACCAAAGATAAATATTTTTTACCATATTTCAATAGCAATATATAATTTTTGTTTTCGTTTATTTCTTGGGAGAATGTTCTTTGAAATTTGGTCAGCCTCTCCCCAACCCTCGCCATTCTTTTAGAGTGCAGTAAGAATTTGCATCTTTGCATCTTTTTCAGCACAAAAATGCAAAGGAAAAAAAATCGCTATTTGAAATAATATCAATAGCTTAGACGATAATTAATTGCATTTTTTACAAATTATTTTTGAGGATGCAATGCAAATTGGAAGATGATAAATCCGGTTTCGCATAGCGAATAAACATTGGTAACTTCGAACCACCCCTACGGATTTTTATTACACTCTGCCTGAAAAATGAGTTTCAACCCAGATATATTATGCCAATCAGCGTCATTGGGATACAAAATCATTTGACAAATAGACCAAATTGACCAACATAGAAGTACTGGACAAAGTCCGCAAAGTTTTTGATTTATGAGGGCAATTAACACTACTCTCCAACCATCACAAAAGCACCCCAGTAATAAAAACCAATATATTTTTGTTTTAGTTCAGATTGGGATTTCCTGAAAGCTTCTCGCTTGCTTATGCCTGACAACCATTTATCGTAGAAACTTGTCATGAGCTCCTGAGTTGCTTCGTCGTTGACTGACCATAGGCTCATTATCAAGGTTTTTGCTCCGGCCACCTGAAATGCTCTTTGTAAACCATAGACACCTTCCCCATTTTTTATCTCGCCCAATCCCGTTTCGCAGGCTGAAAGCACTACAAGTTCTGTATTATCAAGATTCAGATTTTGAGCTTCATAAGCTGTAAGCAAACCATCGTCTCTATCCTGTGGAATATTTCCGGGGTTTGTCAGTGTGTTTTCTGCTCCGGCAAACAAAAGAAATGAACGTAGAAGCGGATTTTCGACATATTGTTCTGTTTCAAAACCCCGAGACTGTTCAGTTTGAATTTCAAAATCTTTCACAAATTTTCCATGAGTTGCAATATGGAGAACACGTAAATTCTCAGCTGACTTTACAGCTTCTTCAACAGCCTGTTGACCAAGTTTTTTATCAACTTTCCAACCTTTCTTTTCCATTTGGTCTGATATTGTTTCAATCTCTTTTCTTGTTCTGGGAAGTGGTGCTATGCCACTTCTAACTAATTCGATGTCTAATGCTGAACTGATGTCATAAAATGAACGTTCATTTATATTTGAATAAAGACTTGCTACTTGCTTGTATTTCACTGAATCCAGATTAAAGTCAGGGTCACCAATCAGCAAAGCTGTATTTGAAATATCCAAATTCTTGGAATCATGTTCTGATTTGTGAGCTAACAAATCTCCGGAACCTGTTACAATCCGTAAATCCATTTCGTCGAGAAGATAATTGTTGGATTTTGGATTGATTAAAGTATTCAAATTCAATTGATTATATACCCCATCCAAAGAAAGATAGACAGTTTTTATGCCTTCTAATTTTTCTTGTATCGGATACCAGAATTGCATATACAAACTTTTCATCATCTCGGTAACTGCATCAACATCATAAATTGCCTTTCTCTGCTTATTAATCTGATTCCTATATTTTTCTATGTATTGACTTTCGAGTTCATTACCATTTTCAAAGATAACGAGTTCAGGATGTTTCGATGATTTTTTAACAATAATTGTACAATATAAAACAGAATCTGTTAGTACTTTATTATGCAAACGAAATCTGAATAATTCAACAGAACAAGATTTATCATCCAAATTATTCTTAATATCAAAAAAAGTACATTCTTTTTTGACTAATTTGAATTTCAGTTGTAACTTTTAAGGATAAAAAGTGTTATTACTAAAAAGAATAATGTTTTTTCAAAAATAATTTTGGATTTTTAAACTTTTTTCAGGGAGTCATAATGAATGCTCTATACTATTTTGTGATTATATTATTTGCAGTACTTTTTCAAAGTCAGGCATTTTCTCAAAGTATTACTATCAATTCAATCAGTAAGAATCAGTTTTGCGAAGGCGAAATTTTTACCGTAGCATTTACTGCGACCGGAAGTTTCGACAATGAAAATGCTTTTATTGCACAACTTTCGGATATTGACGGCTCATTTTCTTCATTTATGAATATTGGCAATATCAAAGTTTCGGATTCTTTAGGAGTAGTTACTGATTCTATTATATGCAAAATGCCCATAAGTCCTGTTAAGGACAACAGATACAGGATAAGGTTAATCAGCAGTAACCCATATTTCGTCGGTTCGGACAACGGAACAAATCTTGCTATAGAACCCCTTCCAAATCCCGGGTTCCGGTCAGACTCTGCAAATATTTACAATTCCACTATGATTTTAGTAGAAAAGCAGATAACATTCACTAATACTTCTACTGATTCGGCGGATTATTATTGGGATTTTGGTGAAGGGGCATTACCTCGGACTTTTCAAGGCTATAATCCTCCGCCTGTAATATATTATTCACCCGGTTGTAAAAGAATAGAATTAAAAGCAGTTACCAGTTTTGGATGTTCAAGGTCATACTTCTTTCCCGTAGATGAACTTGACTTTTTAAATGTTGTGTGTGTGTTTAGTTGTAATACTTCTATTCCCAAAAATGCAGTAGTAATCAACAAAGAAGTTACTTATCATGGTTCATACGATACAATCTGGGTTTGTTCCAATGGCACTTTGAATAAAGATGGCGGCGGAGAGGAACTGATTTTTGTTGAAAGCGGAGGAACTGTCAACTTAAACCCGGGCGGTTATGAAAAAATATATTTAAAACCCGGTGCAAGTGTAAATGCAAATGGCCGTGGTTTCGTATTTGTTCAAGCTCCCGGTTCCAGCTTAAAAAAGCCTCATGAATGGGCTACGATTTTGGAATGCCCAAATCTCACATTTAATTACAAGGATGCCCCCGAAGAAGGACTGATTGCAATGCAATTGGGTGTGAATGACGATTCCCCTGAATTATTTGATATTTCACCAAATCCTGCTGAAGATTTCATCGAAATCTTTGTAGGGTCGAGGCATGCCTCCACCAACACAGACATTCGCATCTTCAATATCTTCGGTGAAATCGTGAAAAACCCCACCCAAACTCTCCCCGAAGGAGAGAGCTTAAGAATTGACGTTTCCGGATTGCCTTCGGGAATGTATTTTGTGAGAGTGGGGGAAAAAGTCGGGAAGTTTGTTAAGATATGATATTTTTACTCTTATTTCGTAGCAATAAATAATCAATATATTCGTTTATTACTTTTGAACTTGTTCTTTGAAAGTTAGTCAACCTCACCCCGACCCTCTCCATTCTTGGAGAGGGCGATAAGAATTGCATGATTTACATCAGAAATTGCATCTTTGCATCTTTTTCAGCACAAAGATGCAATTGAAAATAATTCGTTATTTGAAACAATATCAATAGGTTAGTCGGAAATTGCATTGTATTTTTTTTGAAAAAAATAAAAAGATGCAATTTGGGGAAAGATGCAGAATATTCCGATTTCGAGTAGCGAATAAACATTGGTAACTGCGAAATAACCCGACGGATTTTTATCTCGTGGAGATTATATAGTAGAACAAATATATGCCGTCATTTTATAATATAAACCCGAATGGGGTAAAGAAATCTTTGGGGGTTCGATGTGTTATCATAATTTATTCCCTACGGGAAAAGGAAGAATCGTTGATTGCGAAAACAACCAAAAATTGCATCATTGCATCTTTTTGCATTCAAAGATGCAACGGTTTGAATTTAGTTATTTGAAATAAAATCAATTAGTTAGAAAAATTTACATCGCAAATTTTCAAGAAAAAAAATAAAAGATGCAATTCCGAAAAGTATTGAAAAATTGTGGAAATGCAACTATTTTGGTAAAACAAATTGAAATTCCGTACTGTTCGGAGAGCAAACCTTAGTATAACAATCAGTAACCTATTGCCTGCCCTAAACCTTATAACCTTATTTTGTTGGATTTAATAAGGTAAGAGGTGTGAGTCCTAGGTATTATCGGGCTACTAAGGTCAAAGATTTGGGTAAAATATGGTTTTAAGAACCTTAATCATCTTAATCACAAAAATCACAGTTCAGAAATATTTGCCGAATATTCATCAAAATTTGCATCTTTGCATCTTTTTGAGTCTAATGATGCAACGCCTCAAAACTCGTTATTTGAAATAATATCAATTGGTTAGATGAATTTTGTATTACATCTTTAATAGAAAAAAATAAATGATGCAATGCAAAATTCGGAGAAAAACAATTCACTTCAATTCTGCAGGCAGTGTAATACCTGAAATGATTTTTTTGTATAAGTCCCACTTTGCAGAAATATTGCTGTTGCCGTTTGTCTGTTTTTTGATGTAAGACTTAACAAGTTCTTCGCCAACATTGTACGTTATAACATAAGCTCTGTACTTTTCGATGAACTTCAGATATCTTTCGGCTCTTTCCTGAGTTTGAAGTCCGTAAGTCATCAGCCAGTCAATTGTATGCTCTTTGTTCATATTTCCGTCAAGGTATCTTCGAGCCGCTTCATTGCCGGCAAATGTGAGCTTCTGCATCATAAGCAAAATCCTATTGTAGTTTTCTGCATCTGCGGGATTCAGTCCGGCAAGCGGATAAAGAAATTTTCTTTCGAATTCGTTTTTTTCATTTTGCGGAAAAGTCAATTCGATACCGTAATTAGCCAGACCTTCCGAAAGAAGTGAAACTGGGGAGAACAAAGGATAAATCGAAAATTCTACCCATCCGTGCTTTTTATAAAGCTCATTTTCGATTGTGGTATGAAAAACATGGTGTCCCGGGTAGCCCTCATGACAGGCTAAACCAATAATTCTGTCAATATATACCGGAAGTTCAACATTAACTTCAATCAAACTGAAGCTGTTTCCCTTGAACCAGTTATAGGCTCCCCATGGTTTGCCTTTAACGTATTCTGCCCTGAACTCTTCGGCGGGCGGCAGAGTAAAATGTTTTTTAGTTCTTTTTCTGCATTCAGCAATTGCAGTTTTGAAAACAGTATCAACCTTATTCTTGGGAATTATGAATCTTTTTCTGTAATCTTCAAACCTTTTGGAAAGATTGCCCCTCCCGGGAATCATTGTTTCAAGCTGATTCAAGACTTCCTGATAGACCTTGATGTTGTAAATGGGTGAGACTGCATCGTAGAGAGCAACCGATTCGCGGTCGAAAGAAAATGTTTTTCCTTCAAGCATTTCCAACTTTGTTTTCAATGCCTGAAGCAATCTTGCAAGGTAGATTTTTCTTTTTTTTGTCAAATCATCGAATTTGGAAATATCAATATCATTGACTGAAGAAATCAAATCAACTGCCGCAGATTTAATCTGAGCAACTGTCATTTTTTCTTTGTTAGCGATATCTTTGATTTTTTGAGGACCGAAATATGCATCAACATAATCGGTATCATACTTTCCGGTGATTAATGCAAGTTTGACATATTGCTCGGCAATCTGATTCAAATCTTTTAAATTTTTGTAAGGACTTTGCTTTTCGCAAGATAAAACAATAAATGCGATAAAAATCAAAACAACTATTTTCTTCATAAACATTACTAAATTTTTACTATTACTTTTCCTGATTGTTTGCCTTGCAAAATTAAATCAATTTCTTTGGATAAGCTATATAAATCTGTTTCTTTAACAAAAAAATCTGTGCTGTCGAGCCTGAATTCATTCCAGATTCTATTCCATATTCGCAATCTCTTGTTCATTTCAGTTTCTGCAGAATCAATTCCGGATAGAGTAACTCCTCGCAGAATAAAAGGATAAACAGTCAGATTCAAATTGATGGATTCAACAAGTCCGATACTTGTAACAATTCCATGTTCGAAAGTTGACCTGATAATTGTTGAAAGTGTATTCCCACCGACATTATCAACAGCGGCAATCCAACGTTTTTGGAGAAGTGGTTTCTGACTTTGGTCGTTGACATCTTCGCGTGAAACAATTTCTTTTGCTCCAAGCATTTTCAGGAATTCTGATTTTTCAGGCTTTCCGGTTGATGCTGTAACCCGGAATCCAAGCTTTGCCAGCATTGCTGTTGCAAGGCATCCGACTCCGCCTGTTGCACCTGTTACGAGCACTTTCCCCATATCGGGAGTAATTCCATGATTCAGAATCGCATCAATGCTCAAAGCGGCAGTAAAGCCTGATGTTCCGAAAATCATACTTTCCCTGAAAGAAATTTCATCGGGCAAAGGTACAACCCATGCTGAAGGAACTCGTATATATTCCGAAAAACCGCCGGAAGTATTCATTCCCAAATCATATCCTGTAACAAGCACACGGTCGCCAATTTTGAATTTTTCTGATTCGGATTGTTCGACGATACCGGAAGTATCCACACCGGGAGTATGCGGATATCTGCGGGAAATTCCTTTGTGCCCCGTTGCTGAAAGAGCATCTTTGAAATTAAGTGCTGAATAATGAACCCGAATCAGTATTTCTCCGTCGGACAAATCAGATATTTGCTTCTGAGCAACACTTTGGTTAAATGAATTATTTCCTGTTTCTTCAACCAAAAATGTTCTAAAATATTTGTCTTTCATAAACTTCTTTCCATTTTTAAGCCTGATTAAAATATGTTTTACTATTTGCTAAACTTTTATTATGCTTAAATTATTAATTATTTCATTCATTTGCAAAAAAAATTAGAAAGGGTTCTTATGGAATTTTCAAAAGTAATGGTACTCGGTGCAGGAACAATGGGAAATGGGATTGCACACGTTTTCGGTTCACTTGGTTATAATGTTGTTTTGTGCGATACCTCTGAAAATGCTTTAAACAAAGGTCTTTCAACAATTGAAAAAAATCTTTCCCGCCAGCTTTCTAAAGGTAAGATATCCGAAGAGGCTATGAAATCCACACTTGCAAATATTCACGGTACTTCCGATATGTCAGCCGGTAGTGATGCCGACCTTATTATTGAAGCTGTTTCAGAAAATAAAGAACTAAAATTTAAGATTTTCAAAGCTCTTGACGAAATTGCAAAACCCTCTGCCATTCTTGCTTCCAATACTTCCACGATTTCCATAACTGATATTGCCGCTCAAACCAAAAGAGCTGACAAAGTTATCGGCATGCACTTTATGAATCCTGTGCCGATGATGCAGTTAGTCGAAATTATCCGCGGATTGGCAACAAGCAATGAAACTTTCAATCTGATTAACGATTTAAGTTTGAAATTGGGCAAAACTCCCGTACTGGCTAACGATTTTCCCGGTTTTATTGCAAACAGAATTCTTATGCCGCTGATTAATGAAGCAATATTTGCTTTAATGGAAAACGTTGGAACGGTTGATGGAATAGATAATGTAGCAAAATTAGGTTTTGCACATCCCATGGGACCTCTTGCCTTAGCCGATTTAATCGGTTTGGACGTTACATTAGCAATTATGAATGTTCTCCATGGCGATATTGGCGACCCACGATTCAGACCCGCTCCACTACTTAAAAAGTTAGTTTCTGCAGGCTACTTAGGCAGAAAATCCGGAAAAGGATTTTACGACTATTCGGGGGATGCACCTGCACCTTTGAACTTTAATCTTTTTTAATTGAATTAATGATTCTTGAAAAAATAAATTTGAGGTAACGATGACGCAATACAGCGAACACTTTGATTCTGATGATGTTGATGTTCTTGCCGCTTATCAGGCAGAAACCATAGGTGATTATCACAAAGCAATTGACCATTACAAACAGGCATTGGCAAAAAATCCCGAACTTGGAGTGGTTTACAAGCATTTGGGTAATGTTTATTACAGGATAGGTCATCTTGAGGATGCCGTTACTTGTTTTGAAAAATCAATAGAACTGCTTCCGCATTTTTCAACCGCATGGTATGATTTAGCCTTGACTTACTACCGTCAGGTGAATATCAAAAAAGGGATTGAATGTCTTCACAAAGTTGTCGAGATGGATCCCGAATACCTTTTGGCTCATTACTGGCTGGGTATTATGAACTACCACTACGGACATCTTCGTGAAGCCAAAAAGCATTACAAATACGTAACTGAAGTGAATACTGATTTTACGATTGCTTTCTATTATTTGGGCGTAACCAACATGAGACTGGGGCTTTACGAAGAAGCAGTGAAAGATTTCGAAGAAGTGATTTCGAAAAATCCCGAAAGTCCTGCCGCTTATGCTCTTATGGGCGAAGGACTGCTGAATTTAGGAAAGAAACATGAAGGCAGGCTTGCATATAAAAAAGCATTGGAGCTGGACCCCGACGACCGCTATGCTCAAAGAGGTCTTGTCGCTTTGAATGACTTTGAAGACATAATTTTGTAAAAATACTTACGATTCAATTTTAAAAAGGCAAATCTTCGGGTTTGCCTTTTTTTGTTGGTTATTTTTGAATGATTTGCTTTCATCAAGAAGTATATGGAGGCTATCCAAGTTTATTAGTTAGATCAAACAACTTTTTTCACTATTTTACTTCTTTAATAGCAACTAAGTATTTGAAAATATCAGTTTGAAAATATCAGTCAAAATTATGCACTAATTTGCATGAAAGTAAAAATCGTTTGAAGTTGAAAGAAAGTACAATCTCTATGTCATTTTTGTGATTATAGAAGTGTGTTTTGGATACTCCGAAATGAGCTTTTCTCGATTGGCAAGTTCAAAATCTTTGTAATCAAAGCCAGGTGAAACTGTACATCCAACAAATGAGTAGGAATTCTTTTCTAGCACTTCTGCTCCAAACCAGTAACCTGCGGGACATAAAATCTGGGGAATATCGCCATTATTTAAATCAATCCCCAAATGATGAACTGTAAGTTCACCGCAGTCATCAATAATATAAAGAAGCAAGGGTGAACCTGAATAGAAATGCCATATTTCATCGGATTTTAATCTGTGAAATTTTGAAATCTGACCACTTTCCAAAAGGTAATAAATTGAAGTTGAAAAATTTCGTTTCGAGTTAATTTCTCCATTTACATGTCCCTGATTAATCACACATTCACTCCGATATATTTCCCTGAAATAACCACCTTCAGGATGTTCAATCAGTTTCAAAAAGTTTATTATATCGTTTGCTGTTATCACATTATTCAATATTAAATTTGTATCCCACTGTGTGAATCGTTTGAATATACTTCGGAATAGCCGGATTATCCTCAATTGCTTTTCGGATGTTCAGAATATAATTATCTACAGTTCTGGTTGAAGGGAAATTTTCATACCCCCAAATTTCATCAAGCAACATTTCACGGGAAATGACTTCTCCCTTATGCTGAATAAAATATTTGATAATTTGAAACTCCTTCGCAGAAAGATTAATACTAGTTCCATTCTTTTTGCAATTTAACTTTTTAAAATCAATGAACAGACCATCATTTTCAAATATTTCAACATCAACCGGAACAATTTTAGGTTTATCAATACCGGAATTTCTTCTTAATAATACTTTTATTCGAGCCTGCAATTCAAGTACACTGAATGGTTTGGTAACATAGTCATCTGCTCCGCATTCAAAACCTTTAAGTTTATCTTCTTCCTGGGTTTTGCTTGTGAGCATTATAATCGGAACTGTTAACCCATTTTGTCTAAGTTCTCTGCAAATGTCCATTCCATTTTTATTTGGAAGCATAACATCAAGAACAATCAAATCGGGTTTCTTTTTCATTGCCTGCTGATAACCAATCATACCATCGGAAGCAGTAAATATTTCATATTCACTTTCTTCAAGTGAGGCTTCGAGACCAAGCAATACTGCCGGGTCATCTTCAATTATTAATATCTTTTTCATACAAAATCTCCTTAAAAAAACATAAAGTAAAAGTACTTCCTGCACCTAAAATACTTTTTACATCTATAAATCCACGATGGGCTGTCATAATATTCTTAACAATAGTAAGACCTAAACCGGTTCCCCCTGAGTGGAGCTGGTTTTCATTCTTAGAACGATAGAAAGCATTGAATATATGCTCCAAATCTTCATCCGAAATGCCGAATCCTTCATCTCTGACACTTATATGCACTTGTTTTTCATCTTGATATGTGCTCAAATAAATATTCTTAGTTTCACTGGAATATTTGATCGAATTTGATACGAGGTTAATTAGTGCTTCGACAATTGCATCAGAATCAATCATGATTTCCGTAAGATTTTCATCAAGCGAAATTTCAATATTAAATTTCTGATATGATTCCTGTGCCTTGAATATATTATAGACTTCATTCACCAAATCATTCAAATTCCCTTTATTAAAGTGATACTGTTTCATGCCTTTTTCCATTTTGGAATAATCAAGGACATTATTAATCAAACGGTTAAGCCGGTCGCATTCGGATTGAATAATGCCTAAATATTCATTAGTTTTAGCTCTTCCCAGTTCCTTCATTTTCATGATTTCTGCAAACATTCTGATGGAAGTAAGCGGAGTTTTAAGTTCATGTGAAACACTTGAAACAAAGCGGGATTTAATTTGATTAAGCTCTTCGAGTCGTTTTGATTCTTCCTGCTGAAACAGAAGTTCGTTTTGAAGTTCAATTCTATGTATAGTTATTGAACAATTAGTGATTCTATTTTTTAGAATTTCAATATCTTCTAAAGTAAACATGAATCTTGATTTCTTATGTCCGACTAACACTATCAAATAAAGTCCGTATTCCTCTATTGGAGAAGCGATTATAAGGTCGGCTAAAAGATTATTATTGGATTCTTCATCTAAGACAGAATACTCAACCCCATCTTCAATCCAACCTTTGACTGCAAAAATTTGAAGTTTTGAATTTGAAAAATTTAATTTCTCAATGGATTCAAAGTCAATCTGTTCGTTAATGAAATTTTCTTGATTGATAACATTAAGTATTTTTTTATTAAAATTAAACAAGATAAAAGCAATCTTTTCAACAGCCATAATATCCGAAATAGAATCAACAAATAATTTGGCAACATCCTCGTTAGAAATGCTATACTTAACATTCTCAAGAAATTGCTTTTGCGATGTTTGAGAATTATATTTTACTTTAAAAAACCGTTTATCAATAAAAATTTGAAAAGTATTTTTGAATCTCTCAAAAATAATTGCGGCAACAACGGCACCTATAAAAGATGCTATTTTAGTTTTGCCAAAGGATAAAGTATTTAAAATATTTCCTAAAAAATATTCGATACTGAAAAAAGTTATAGCTATAGTAAGCAAAGCAGTAACATAAACCAAGCTTCGGTTGATAATAAAATCAATGTCAAAAACTCTGAAACGTACAATAGAAATAAAAAATGTTATAGGTGCAATTCCTGTCAATAAAATCATTAGCCATTCAGAAATGAGAGATTCATTCAAGATTTCCAAAGGAATCTGCCATAAAAAGATATATGCTGTAGGACCGAATGCAACTCCATAAAGCACCCATCTGAGTTTTTTCCGTTCAAGTTCATCTTTACTTATCCAATAGGAATGAATAAAGTTTACTAATCCGATTAATACGAGTAAATCAAAACCATACTCAAGAAGATTGTGATGAAGAAAAATGTATTTATGAAAACTATCAATATTATGGGTGATTATTGCAATAGAATTAGGATAAAACAGATATATGGATATTGCAAAACTAATAATATAAATGACCCTAACAGGATTCTTGTATCCTTTCCATTTTATAGATGGGAAAATTAATGAAAAATGAATGAATAATGCACCCAATAAGATTTGAGATAAATCATACAAAATTCTAATTGTGATATCAAGATAAACGAGTGTAGGATGAAATCTGCCCCAAGTGTCCACTACAAAAAATCCTGCTGATATAACCAGCCAATGAAAAACAACTGAGGCTTTATCGTCCGATTTTTTTATAACAACATATATTCCGGGTATAAAGAACAGCAAAAATACAATTACCAGAACAATCATATAGAGTAGGTCATAATAATGTTTTAACTCGCATTTGTAATCGAATGTTCTCGTCCCAGATTTGATTTCAAGGTTAACCTTCGAAGCAATAGACATGTCATCGCACAGGAATTCAATATCATCCCTCGTATTGACAGAAATTCCATTGAATTTGATAATTCTTAAAGAATCCGATTTGGAAGATTTCAATACTGAAAAAGCTGTGTAAGTACTATCAATGAGTAAATCTCCTGAATATTTGAAAGGTAAATCAGATTTTTCGATTATTACAATAAAGGCATAAATTGACAACAATACCAGAATTGCATCTATTACGAGAATTAAAAATACCTTTTTAGATTTCCTATTCATCAATAATTGCCGATTTTGATTTAATAATTAATAATTCCACTTTTTCAAGTTGCTAAATTCAATATTTTATAACTTATATGCAAGTTAATTTTTTTCCCTATGACAATTTTTTGACAAAATTTTGACTTAAATTTGATTTTATTAATTTTTCAAGTAACTAATTTTGTACTGTGAGTTTTACGAATATTTAATTAGGAGTTACTATGAAACGATTTTTCTACTTATCGGCAGTCCTGTTCTCGATGATTGCATTCTCTAATATCATGCAGGCTCAAAAAATTACTATTATGTACACAAACGACTCCCACTCAAATCTCCTTCCTGGCGGACCGAGAGGATCGGATTTGAAAGCTAACATGGGTGGTATCGCAAAATTAGCATCAGTTGTCGGTCAAGAGAAAGCTCAGGGAGCTTTATTTTTCCATGCCGGTGATATTTCTATCGGCGATTTATTTTATTGTAAATATCTCGCAATTCCCGAACTGCAAATCCTTAACCAACTTGGTTGCAATGGTTTGGAACTTGGAAATCATGAGTTTGATTTGACTCCAGCTTATCTTACTCAGGTACTCGCAACGGGCAATCCCGAAGGAAATATCCCGATACTTTGTGCCAATGCGGATTTTTCAGATCCAAGTATCAAAGCTATGGGGCTTGATGCAATGGTTATGCCTTATAAAATTGATTCGGCTAATGGTGTGAAAGTAGGAGTTTTTGGATTAATCACTCCACAAACCAATGAACTATCTATGCCTGATCCCGTCAAGATTATGGATTTGAACACCACATTAATAAAAGCTGTAGAAATGATAGATACTTTAAGAAGCAAAGGTTGCAAGGTTATTATTCTATTATCTCATTTAGGATATATTTATGATACAGAAATCGCTAAAAATATACCCGGAATAAATTTCATTATTGGCGGTCATGACCATCTGACATTTCAAAATCCGGAACTTCACACTGAAACAGGAGGTAAATGCTATATTACACAAGCGGGTTCCTATTACCAAAATGTTGGCAAGTTAGTAATTAATGTTACAGGGAATCAGGTTAATTTAGAATCCTCAGAAATGATTAAACTGGATGAAACTATTCCTGAAGAACCAAATATCAAAGCTGCACTTGATGCTATGATTGATAGTGTGGAAGCAACTTACGGTCCCTTTTATTCTCAAAAGATAGCAGATTGCCCGAATACTCTGGATGAATCAGCAGTTAACGCTCTTAAAGTTGGCAATAATGATACTCCGGTCGGGAATCTTGTTGCAGAGGCATTCAAGGCATGGGGAAATACTGATGTTGGATTGACCGCATGCGGATTTACATCTCAACCGCTTTACAAAGGCTCAATAATTGCCGCTGACATTTACAGAATGTTAGGATATGGTTTCAACGAGGTTAACGCACTTGGATTCAGAATGGTAAAATTTGATATTCGGGGCGACAGTCTTCTTGCCGGTATTGGCTTTGGTTTATCTCAGATATTCTTTTCTGAAGATTTTTTAATCCAATGTTCCGGAATGAAGTACGAATATGTTTTCCATAATAATTTATTCGAATTAGAAAATAATTGGGGTGAACTCGTTTCGGCACAATCTTTACCTGACGGTCTGACTATGAAACCGGATAAATATTATTCTGTTACCACCACCGAAGGACTTTTGGCATATTTGAATCTTCTCGGAATTGGATACAAAAACCTTCAGGTAAATTCCGACACCACCGAATTTATGGTTCTTCTCGGCTATTGCTCGGCTATTCAAACTGTTTCTTCTGCTTCTGATGGCAGAGTTAAATGTGTTCTGATTGACGGCATTAAAGGCGAAACCATACTAAATAAATCTGAGACATTAATTTATCCTAATCCATGTACTGATAATGTCAGCATCAACTTTGAAATCGGGATTCCGGGCTATTATTCATTTGAAATCTTTAATGCACAGGGACAACCTGTCACCTTACCTGTAAATGAATTTTTTGGTACCGGCAATTATACAAAGAGTATTAACACCCGGAGCATACCTCCCGGCATGTACACTTTTATGTTATCGAGCTGTACACACAAAACAAATGGAAGATTAGTTATAGTTAAATAATTGAAATTCAAATAAAACCTACTCTGAAAAATGCCAGAAGAATTATTTCTCCGAATTTTTTTTTTGCTTAATTCCATATTCGTCTTTATACTTTCAAATTAATATCTTATATTGCATTTGAGTTTTGAATTAACAGCTTATTAAAAATTTTGGAGATATTAAAATGGCTATTCTTTTGTCAAAAAATGATGTGATGAAGGTTCTCGACATGAAATCCACAATGGATATCGTCGAGAAAGCTTTTACCGAACTTTACGAAGGCTCTGCGATTATGCCCCAGCGAACTCCTATCGGTGTTCCCGAAAATGAAGGTGTTGCTCTGTTTATGCCCGCTTACATGAAAAAACTTGAAGCAATGGGTGCGAAAATTGTTACCGTTTATAAAAATAATGTTCCCAAATACGGACTTCCTACCGTTATGGGTACTATTCTGATTTTAGACCCGAAAACCGGATACTGCGAATCAATTATGGACGGCGGATTTATTACCGCTATGAGAACAGGTTCTGTTTCGGGTATTGCTACCAAATACATGGCAAACAAAGATTCAAAAGTTGCTTCCATTTTCGGTTCGGGTATTCAGGCAAAAACTCAGATTTGGGCAACTGTAACTGCTCATAAATTTGAGAAATATTATGTGTATTCAGTTGACCCGATTGAAAAAATTGATGCTTTTTGCAATGAAATGCAGGAAAAACACAATATTCCATTCATCAGAGCAAATTCAGCCGAAGAAGCCGTCAGTGTTGCCGATGTTCTGACTCTGGCAACAAGTGCCAAAGACCCGATTATGGACGGCGACTGGCTGAAACCCGGATGCCACATCAACGGAATCGGTTCCCATGCACTGAATATGAGAGAATTGGACACAAAAACAATCGTTAAATCGAGAGTAATCGCCGATTTGAAATCTGCATGCCTTGCCGAAGCCGGTGATTTCACGATTCCAATTGACGAAGGTGCTTGGAGCGGAGATAATATTGCAGGTGATTTGGGTGCTGTCGTTGCCGGAAAAGTTGCCGGTAGAACCTCACACGATGAAATCACTTTATTCAAAAGTGTCGGATTGGCTATACAGGATATTTCAACTGCTTTAGCCGTTTACCACCTTGCAAAAGAGCAAAAAGTAGGAACTGAATTCAAATTTTAACTAATTTCATTCATTTAAAACATAAGGGAAATGCTATGCTGAAACTTCAGTATCTGAGCCACTCGTCGTTTATTCTTGATGATGGCACACATAGATTGATTATTGACCCGTTTATAACCGGAAATCCGACAACACCCGTATCTTCCAATGACGTTAAGGTGCAGTTCGTTGTTCTCACTCATGCACATGGCGACCATTGGGGCGATGCCGAGAAGATTGCAAAGAAAAATGATGCTCTTGTTATTGCCGTTAATGAACTGGCAAATTATGCCTCCGAATTTGGTTTGAGAACTCATAATATGCATATCGGAGGCGGCTGGAATTTCGAATTTGGAAGGCTAAAATTTACGATAGCACATCATGGTTCCTGCACAAACGACGGCAGATATATGGGGAATCCCGCAGGTGTTGTTATCACAATGGGCGGCAAGACTATTTATCATGCCGGTGACACCGGATTATTCCTCGATATGAAGTTAATCGGAGAACTGAACAAACTTGATGCGGCTATATTACCGATAGGCGATAACTTTACAATGGGAATTGACGATGCAGTTAAAGCAGTCGAATTTTTGAAACCGGCTCTTGCAATTCCTATGCACTACAACACATTTCCTGTAATCAAAGCAGACCCTTATAAATTTATGGATAAAGTTCAGGCTCAAGGAAGCAAAGCCAAGGTTATGAAATTTGGCGAAGTGATTGAAATATAGGAAATCAAGTCCCTCGATTAGCACAAATTGAATCCGGTAAGTTTAAACTTTCCGGATTTTTTCGGGTCACAGAAAATAATTGGGGATTAAGAGTTAAATTTGTAGGATAAGAATTGTC
>CAZSHX010000067.1:0-27815 GCA_964606895.1 uncultured Hyphomicrobiales bacterium | reverse complement strand
TTTCAAGTGATGAAAATAAAAAGACAATTAAAATTGTAAAAGGCAGTAAGTATATCTTCTTTTTAGTATTTCCGTGTGTTAATATTTTCGTTTTCATTGTTATTTTTCCTTAAAATTTAATATACACAGCAAAATTAATAAAAAAATTACCAAAGCCAACAAACTTTTTTATAATTTGTCACTCTTCAATGTATAAGACACATGAAACGCAAAAAGGTCTCACACAAAAATGAAAATAATTGAAAAAAGTGAAAAAAATATTTTTTATGAAGATTTCTGATTTGTAATTAAGATGATATGAATGATTAAAATATATGTCTGAACTGTGATTTCGGGGATTCATGGGATAAAGAGGATTGAAGAGAAGATTTTCTTGAAAAATCCGTGAAATCCTTTAATCCCATAAATCCGTGATTCAGATTTTTTAATTGTCACGTAGTGACAAAAGGTTGGTAAAAAAAACATCTCCTCAATATGATCCGTCCCGTACGGGGCAGAAGAATCATGTATTTCAAAGAGTTGAGTTGTTTAGATACTTAGTTGTTTAGATATTTGAAGAGTTTAAGAGAAAAAATCCCCCTAACCCCCTTTTTCAAAGGGGGAAAAGGAAAATTCCCCTCTTGAGGGGTGGCACGAAGTGACGGGGTGGAATCTTCAAGAGTTGAGATGTTTAGTTGTTTATGCGTTTAGATGTTTGAAGAGTAAGAAATCCCCCCTGCCCCATTTTTCAAGAGGTAAACAAGATTCTTCAATCCTCTTCATCCCGAAATCCGTTTAATTCGCGATTCAGACATCAACGAAATTTCCGACATCGCTTGCAACTATTTTTGAATTTGATAAATGTTTTTCTTGCATATCAGACAAAAAAATCCGAATTTAGTGGGTTATTATTTTGTAAATTTGTAATAACAATTTTAATTGTTTTCTAAAGGGAATTATTATGGATGAAAGCAAAGTCAAGAATTTCAGCTTAAGTTGGCTGATTCCGCCGTCTCCATGGAAATATCCGGTCATCATAATGCTTGCGGTTGCAGTAGGGTTGATAATCACTATTTTCAAGATTTCCAATGCGGCTTCCTATATGTCCGACGACCCTAAAGCCTGCATTAACTGCCACATTATGACAGCCGAGTATGCATCATGGCTCCACGGAAGCCATGGAAGAAACACCAAGTGCAACGACTGTCATGTTCCGCACGATAATATTGTCAGGGAATACTATTTCCACGCAAGCGATGGATTGCGTCATTCTTTCATGTTTACATTTAAACTCGAACCGCAGGTGATAAAAATCCATTCGGCAGGGCAAACCGTTGTTCAGGAAAACTGTATCAGATGCCACGAGAACCTCTTGAACAATGTTGCTACTGCAAAAGTTACCGTTGATATGGTCAAACACGGAAAAGGAAAACTCTGCTGGGATTGCCACCGCGAAGTGCCCCACGGTCGAGTACATAGCCTATCGGCAACACCCGATGCACGGGTACCGGGTTTAACACCTGCCGCACCGGATTGGTTAATGAAATTAGTAAAAAAAGAAAAATAATTGTAAATATTTTTGGGAGAACTCATCATGTCTGAATCAGAAACACCCGTTAAAAAATCCCGCAAGGGCATTTATCTGTTTATTGTTATAACAATTGTTGTGTTTATTCTTGGAATTTTCACGGCAACAATCATCGAGCGTCGCGGCGAATCTGTATATCGCCTGCAAATGGTTAAACAAATCAAAGAGTGGGAGCCGCGAAATGAAGTTTGGGGCGAAAACTTCCCACGGGAGTATGAATCCTACCGCAAAACTCTTGATACAAATTTTAAAAGTAAATACGGCGGCTCTGCCAAAACCGACTATCTGGAGCAGTCTCCCGAGCTTGTTGTGATGTGGGCAGGCTATGCTTTTTCGAAAGAGTACAATCAAGGCAGAGGTCATGCCTATGCAGTGAAAGATATCCGGAATATTCTTCGTACCGGAGGAGTGCAGGAACACACTCAGCCTGCAACCTGCTGGACTTGCAAAAGCCCCGATGTTCCCAGAATTATGAATAAAATGGGTGTAGCCGAATTTTACAAGAAAAAATGGTTTGATATGGGTCCGGAAATCATCAATCCTATCGGATGTCAGGATTGCCACGACCCGAAAACCATGGATTTGAGAATCACCCGACCGGCTTTGATTGAAGCAATGGCTCGCAGAGGAAAGAAAATTGAAGACTTTACTCATCAGGAAATGCGTTCGCTTGTTTGTGCCCAGTGCCATGTGGAGTATTTTTTCAAAGGACCGGACAAATATCTGACTTTCCCCTGGGACAAAGGATTTAGTGCCGATTCGATGGAAGCTTACTATGATGAAATCGGTTTCAAGGATTTCGAGCATAAATTGAGCAAAGCTCCAATGCTGAAATCCCAGCATCCCGACTATGAACTTTATATGACCGGTATTCATGCCGAAAGAGGCGTAGCCTGTGCAGACTGCCACATGCCATACAGGGTTGAAGGCGGAGTGAAATTCACCGACCACCACATTCAGAGTCCGCTGAACAACATCGCAAATTCATGTCAGGTTTGCCACCGCCAAAGTGAAACTCAGCTGATGAAAGATGTTTATGCCCGTCAGGACAGAGTAACCGAAATCCGCAAAATTGCTGAAAAAGCACTGAGTGCCGCTCATCTTGAAGCACAATTGGCTTGGAACAACAATGCAACACAGCAGGAAATGGACCCGATTCTCAAACTGATTCGCAGTGCACAGTGGCGTTGGGATTGGGTAGCATCGGGCAATAGTGTCGGCTTCCACTCTCCCGTTGAAGCCCTAAGAGTTTTGGGAACTTCGATTGAACGAGCCGAAAAAGCAAGAGGAATGCTAAATGTAATTTTTGTAAAGCATGGAGTTAGTATTCCTGCAAATTTGCCGGATGTATCAACCAAAGAAAAAGCTCAGAAATATATCGGTTTGGATATGCAGGCATTACGAGCTGACAAGGAAGAATTCCTTAAGAAAATCATTCCCAACTGGGATTCCGTTGCCAAACAAAGGCAAGGCAGTTTGATTCAGTATTAAGTTGCAAAGCAAGAACAAGAAAGAAGTCCAATACATGGTAAGTATTGGACTTCTTTTATCTTATATTTGGAAATAATCTTCGTAGAATAATTATATATTAGTTACAAAATACTCATGATTTCGTGTTATTGAATTATATTTTTAGGCTTCCCTAAAATATTGTCAATTTTAGTCCGTTTATAAAATAAAAGAATTTATTAAATTTTTTTGGATAACATTATGAAGTACTTAATATATATAGCATTATTGCTTGCCGGAACAAATCTGTTTTCGCAAGCCAATAAGGAATTAGGAATACCTACTCTGAATCAGGTAGCACCTTCGTTTACCGCTCAAACAACAGAAGGAACAATTAACTTCCCTGATGACTACTTCAATAAATGGAAAATTATTTTCAGCCATCCTGCCGATTTCACACCTGTCTGCACTTCAGAAATCTGGGAACTGGCTCACCTTCAGGATGATTTTGAAAATCTGAACACAAAAATATTTGTATTGTCAACTGATGGCATTAATAGCCATCTTGAATGGATAAAATCAATAGAATCAATGGATTACAAAGACAGAAAAGCGGCAAAGGTAAAATTCCCCTTAATTGCTGATGTGAATATGAGCATTTCCAAGCTCTACGGTATGCAGCATCCATATTCAAACAGCACATTGAATGTTCGAGGTGTTTTCATCATCAGCCCCGACAATCATATTCAGTACATTGCATTCTATCCGAGCATTGTCGGTCGCAATATGAACGAAATTAAAAGAGTACTCATTGCTTTGCAAGAATCTCACGATAAAAATGTGATGATGCCTGTTAATTGGCAACATGGTGATGATTACCTTATTCCTGCTCCAAAAACCAGAGAAGAATCAGAAAAATTAAAAGCAAAAAATGACCCTGACTTCTACTCTTATTCATGGTATATGTGGTTCAGAAAGAATAAATAGATTAAATTCTAAAATTCCTTTTTTTCGAAAAATTTTTTGTGACGAAAAATGGAACTATTATGCATGCGAAAATCGCAAGACCTGCGATTGTTCTAATACAGATAGTAAAACGAAAAGGCTAATCCAAGATTTAATGATATGAATGTAATATTTGCTTCGTTAGAACTTGTTCCGGAATTGATGATTGACGGAGATGAAGTTATAGTTTGTGAATTGGACGGTTTCAGCAAAAGATTTGGAACTCTGGCTTTTGCAAATAAATCCAGAGATACTTTGCCGGATAGCGGAAATTCATAACCTAACGCTAATCCTGCTCCGATTCTTGAATAAATCTTCGTGAAATCCATATTACCCCGAACTTTATCGTTTTCCGTTGAGTTCACTGTAAAAATGTTATAGCTGATTTCAGGTGTTATAAAAAAATTATCATAAATAAAATATTGAAATAGAAATCCAAAACCTACCATTGATAAAGAATTGGTGCTTACCCACAAACTGTCTGAACAATTGCAGGAAATCTGACTTTTCCAACCTGTCAGACTAATATCCGAACCAATATTCAAACTTTTTGTTGCCTGGAATCTCAGCATTAATCCCAGATCATAAGTGGCATTGAAACCAAGTCCATCCAAACCGTTTAATAAGGATTGCTGAACTTTTGGAGTTGATTTAACCGGGTTGCTATTCAATTCCGACGGAGACGAAGGATAATTAATTCCGGCAAGAAATCCGATTTTCATCCTATTCATTGGCTTGCTCGGAACGAGTGGGTCGCTTAAAATTGATTGTTGGCTGAAAATGGATAGATTACTAAAAAGCAAGGATATCAAGATAACAAATATAAAATATGATTTTTTCATGTTGGCACCGATAAATTAAAATAAATTGTTTGGAAATGTCAGATAAATCAATTAATTAAATCATCACTCCCTGAAAAAATTTCAAAGGAGTGATGATTCTTAATTAGTTAAATTTCATTATTTATGGTAATTGAATATCACCCAAATCTTTTGTTTCTCCCAGAGCCGGACTGGTATCGCTGATTGTTTTACTTAATCCCTGGGTATTCAGAAGAAAAGTCACAGAAAAAGTGACATTAGGTTTCAGCCATAAAGAAAATTGCCCAGATGCATCTGTCTGCATTTCCCTTTGTCCGTTAAACATTTGCTGGTCTTTGCAGACAACTGAGACATTTGGTAACGGAGTTCCTGTTGAATCAACTACTCTGCCATTAACAATTGTTCCTCCGACATAAAGTGTAATATTACCAACATCGTAAGTACCGCCCTGATTTGGAACGGTTACGGTATCTGCAACTTTACCCGAATCGGGCTGAATCCATGTTGAGATGATGTATTTGGTATTCCGCGATGCCATGAATCTAAAAACGCCGTCATTGTTTGTAAATGTATAATCCAGCAATTTATTTGTCGAGTCTGCTAACCTTACTGTTACAACTTTTATGGGTAGTCCGCCTACGTCAATATACCTTCCTGTAAGGTAGCATATATTTGAAGTATCAACTGTAATAACCAAATTGCCGATGTCAGTTGTTTGTCCCGTTACGGGTGTTGAAACAGTTTGAGTGTCGCAATGGAAAATAAAGTAGCTTGCACAAATTTGAGCAGTAGCACTTGATTTTACTGTTGTTTTGAAATTTCCGTTGTCGTCGGTATGTATAATTGAGCTACCGGTGTAATCAACTCCAAAAGTGCGAACATAAGCAAATGACAGAGGATTGCCGTTTTGGTCTATCACTCTTCCCTGAAGGAAAGAAGTTTCGGTTGGCTGGTCGCAATTCCATGACGTAAAATGCTTTACATAACCAATATAGTTAGTACCTGTTTTTGTTGCAGTGCCTTCTTCGAACCATTTTCCTTTTGTTTCGTCATAGTACCAGAGTGGTATTGTTTGAGGTGCTTTGGAAGCAAGTTTGGCGGGAATCGGAAGGCTGATTGTTGCTGTTTTGCCTTCAGCAATCTGTAATTTATCGTTTCCATTTAAAATTTCAACATTAATAAATCCAAAAGATTCTATCGCAGTTTCGGAATTATCTGTTCTAACTCCTTTGAATTCACCTTGAAAACAGTTTAGAAAAACCTTTGAAGTTGGGTCGAAATAGGTTGCATTAACCTTGACTGAGCCTGTGAATGGTCTTCCTTTGAAGTCCACAAATGAATTTGCAAGAAACGTAACTTTTGCTCCTGCAAATTGGACAGAACCTCCGGTTGCAGGGTTAATGTTTTGCGTTAAAGTGATTGGTTTAACCGATGCTTCAACAAAACTTGTCCTGTTTGGTTTAACTTCAACAACTTTCTGAGTAGTTGAATAACCATTGCAAGTAAAATTTACGAGAACCCTATCCCCGCAAGGAATGTTGGAAAGTATAAATTCACCTTTATTATTTGTCATGACGACAACACTTCCAACGCTGACTTTAACTCCTTCGATCGTCATTCTGGTATCTGATGATACTTTGCCTGTGATTGTGCCATTGCCTGTAAGGGGATTTTGGGGATTAGTTACCGGGCATTGCTGAGTTATCTGCTGCATACATCCCATAAAAATAAAAATCAACAATGAGATTGAAATCATCAAAGTTGGAATTTGGTAAAAATTATTTTTTTTCATTTTTAAAATCCACTAATTTTTGAATAAAGTATGCTATATTTTATAGTAATGAACGAAAGAAAAAAAAGTTACAAAAACATTGCTTATTCCTCTGAAACAAGTGTAATCCCAATTCAACTCTTAAATATTTGTAATTCTACTTCAGTCCTCTGTTCTTAAGTAGTGCGTCAATTTTTGGTTCTGAACCTCGGAAATTGACATAGAGAAGCATCGGGTCAACAGTATTTCCTTTTTCTAGCACATTCATTCTGAAAGCATCGGCAGTTTTTTTGTCGAAAATCCCTTTCTCCTTGAATGCCTCGAAAGCATCGGCATCCAAAACTCCTGCCCAGATATAACTGTAGTAGCCTGCATCGTAACCGCCGCTGAACACATGGCGGAAGTAGGTGCTTCTGTACCGCGACACAATTTCGGGAATCAAACCGAGTTTGGTAAGTTGATTTGTTTCAAAATTATTAACAGGCTCTGTAAGTTCTTGTTTGATTGAATGATAGTACATATCAAGGAAAGAAGCCGCAAGAAATTCGACAGTGACAAAGCCTTGATTGAATTTTGAACTTTTATCAATTTTCTCAACAAGCTCTTTTGGAATAACTTCGCCTGTTTTGTAGTGTTTTGCATAAAACTTCATCATTTCGGGTTCGGTTACCCAATGCTCCATAATTTGAGAAGGCAGTTCGACAAAATCTCTGGAAACACTTGTTCCCGAAAGTGTTGGATAAGTTGTATTTGCAAGCAGTCCATGCAAAGCATGACCGAACTCATGGAAAAATGTTTCGGCTTCGTCGAGTGTCAACAGCGATGGTGTTTCGGCAGTTGGTTTGGAAAAGTTGCAGACTACCGAAATAACGGGATGAGTCATAACGCCATTTTGAATAAACTCATTACGGTAGTTAGTCATCCAAGCACCGCCTCTTTTGCTGTCCCTTGGATGGAAATCCATATAAAGCACACCAAGATGCGAACCATCAGCTTTCAGAACTTCGTAAGCTTTGGCATCGGGATGATAAACAGGAACGTCAGTTCTTTCCTTGAATGTTAAGCCGTAAAGCATTTGGACAAGAGTAAAAATGCCGTCTTTAACGTTTTTCAGTTCAAAATAAGGTTTCAATTGTTCTTCGTCCAGATCGTACTTTTCTTTGCGGACTTTTTCGGCATAATATCTCCAGTCCCAAGGCTGAAGTTTGAAAGTATTTCCTTCTTTGTCAATCATTTTCTGCAAATCAATAGTTTCTTCTTTGGCTCTCTTAAGTGCAGGTTCCCAAATCTGATTCAGTAATTTCAGTACGTTGTCGGGTTTCTTAGCCATTGTTTCTTCCAAAACGTTGTCTGCATGAGTGGCATAGCCCAAAAGATTTGCTTTCTCAAGGCGTAAATTCGCAATGTCTTTGATAACTGCTTTGTTATCGAATTCGTTATCATTGTCGCCGCGTTTGATATAAGCCTGCTGAAGTTTTTCTCTTAATTCTCTTTTTGCAGAATATTGAAGAAACGGCATTACGCTGGGATTTTGGAGAGTGAATAGCCATTTTCCGGCAAGCCCTTTTGCTTTGGCATCTTCTGCCGATACGTCAATCAGATTTTGGGGAAGTCCTTCCAAATCGCTTTTGTTCTCGATAACGAGTTTGAAATTATTTGTCTCTTTCAAAACATTATCGCCAAATTTGAGTTCGAGCAAAGATAATTTCTCGTTGATTTCGCGGAGTCTGGTCTTCTTTTTTTCGTCCAATCCTGCACCGTTACGGATAAACTGGCGATAGATTTTTTCAACTAATCTTGTTTGTTCGGGATTAAGCTGAGCTGTTGCACGGGTTTCGTAAACTTTTTTAACTTTTTCAAAGAGTTGAGGATTAAGTGAAATATCGTCATAATGCTTGGTTAGCATCGGGAGGACTTCTTTGGCTGTTTTTTGCAATTCTGCATTGGTATTTGCCCCGCTTAAATTTTGAAATATCTGGGAAATGGTACCGAGCAGATATCCGCTAAAGTCCATTTCTTCGATAGTATTTTTAAAATTTGGTTCTGCTTTGCTATTAACAATATTCGAAATTTCAGTTTTGTGCAATTCCATAGCTTTTTTGAGAGCAGGCATAAAATGCTCCGTCTTGATTTTCAGGAATGGCGGCACACCGAACGGAGTGTCGAAAGGTTCAAGTAAAGGGTTCTTTTCCTGTGCATTAATGCTGAAACTCATAATAGCAACCAAAATAAATGTTAAAATAATTTTACTCATTAAAAATCCTTATTAATAATTTGAAAATGAACGAGAAGCAAAATTAAGGAAAAATACTTGAATTTATAGTGATTTTGAGATTCCTACTTCTCATTGATAAAACCTCTAACACTTTCAATCTAAGGTTCATACATTTTTTTTTAATATTGACAACAACAAATTAATGCAAAAATAACATTTCAAAACAATTGTAAGTGGTATATTTCTAAAAGAAAATGCTGGATTACTTAATTTAATCCGGCATTTTCTTTTCAATTTTAAACTTTTTTATAATATTTATTGAAGTGCGTGAATTGTGTAAATCATTGATTTTATAATATAAAAAACTTTTTTTAGAATTTTATTAACTTGAAATTATAAATAATTCGAAAGAATTTATCAAGAAATAGAATATTGTATGAGTCTGGAAAATTTTTACTTTAGCAATTCGGGTTCCGATTCACATGGTGCTGATTCAGATATCAGTGAAACCAGTGTAAATTTCAGCGGAGCAGATAATGAGTCAAGTGAGGCTGATGCAGATTATTACGGTGCAGATTCGTATTAATCTTCCTAAAATGCTGTGACTCTCGAAGATTTCTATGCAAAAGCCGAGTATTAATCGTTTAGTGATATTGCAATTTCTGTTTGTTGTCTAATATTCATAATTAATGACTACAAATTAATTTTTGAAACATTTCAAAACATTAGTATGCGGAGTATTTTCATGAAAAATTAAATAAATATCTGTTGTTTTAATACAATGTAAAAAGGCGAACCTGATGAAGGCTCGCCTTTTACGGATATTACTATTACTTAAAAATGGAAGTCGAAACCGATTGCAACAATCATATTCTTTTTGTCGTAATTTTCATTTATGGCTTTTGGGAATGGAGTTGTGCCTCCGATAAGGTGAGTCGACAGTTGTTTTTCGTAAGTCGTGTACATCGAGTACATAAACCCGAGATTAACATCAACCATTTTCATCGCTTTCCATTTCCCACCTGCAAATATGCTACCCAATGCAAGTGCATTGTTCATGTCGCTTTGGAAGTTGCTTGCAACTCCGGGGATTGCCTGAAGCCAACCTGCACTTGCAGTGATGTCATCGGTGATACCATATTCTAAACCAAAAGCGAGCTCGATATAACCTTTGTCAATAGTTTTGTTATTGCCCCAATCTACTGCTTCATCAAAATAGTAGTGGATACCGGCGGCGGCAAGGAAGTTGTCAAGTATTTTGTAGGATGCACCAACGGAAAGGTAAGCAGGTAAATCGGCATGGCTTTTGTTCCCATTTGGATATTGAGTGATTTTAGCACCTAAAGGGGTGAACCCAACCAAAATATCCTTAGATGTTTCATTTTCCAATAGGATTGAAGTTTTGAATTCATACTTAATGCCTATATTCAGCTTATCTTTGAGTAAAGAAATGTTAGCCCCAAGGATTCCGGTATAGCCTGCACCACTTTGAACAACATCTGCTTCCTGGTCGGCTAAAAGAGTAGCTTTGGCATCCATAGTCCTGGCGGTATCGGCATAAGCTTTACCTCTGACGCTATCGCCTGCTTTGTAGAACTGTTGGGAACCGGCAGTATATTGAGCGGCGGCACCGTGGAAAAAGCAGTTGCAAGAACGGGATTTCCACTTATATATATGGTATTGTTTTTCAGAGCTCCTTTGATTGTATTTTTTGCAAGAACGTAGCGAACACCACCAAAAAACGAAAGCATATCATCAACTTTGTAGGTAATCCCGCCTTGGATACCGTAACTTGCAGAATATCCTTCGAAAAACATATCAGTTGAATATTTTGTTACTCCTTTGCTTGCGAGTGCCGGTTTCAAATCGGAAATATTCATTTCAAAGGAAGGGAGACCTTTGTCGAATTTGACAGATCCACCGCCTGCTACTGGAGAAAAACCAACAGAATAAACAAGATTGCCTTGTTTGTAAGCGGCATAAAAATCAGGGAAGAATATTGTTTTATTCTCGCTTGTATATTCAGGATTGTTCAAGTATGGATAATCATTTGTGATTATTCTTTTTTGGAAAACACTTTGATTATTTATAGAAAAGTGAAGACCGTCGGGGAGATTTGTCAGGCCGGCAGGATTTGAAAAGACAGCATCAACATCAGTTGAAGCATCGCGGGCAGGCATACGAAGGTATGAAGCACTTTGATTTGTATTGATATTGAGTCCTCCGGCAAATATAACACCTGACATTGCTAAAGCTATTGCAATAATGCAAAAAGAAGTCCTGAGTTTAATCATAAATAATCCTTAAAAATAAGTGAATTAAAAAATAATCGGTTTATCGATTTTTCTTTACTAATTGAGATGTTTTCCAAATTTTCCGTTCAAGTGTATCTTTTCTAAGAAGAACAAAGTAGATATTACGGAAATTTTAAGAAAGTCTAAAACTTTATTTAGTTTGTATATAATATATGTGTTAGCTTTTAATAAATATTTTCTGTTATCTATTGATAATTAAAACAATTCATTTAGATTTCCTTGATTTTTTTGTATTTTTGCCATCATATTTTATATTAATATCTGAATTATAATGAATACTCAAAACTCGCATAAAGTATATATCGAAACGTATGGTTGCCAGATGAATCTGAGCGATTCGGAAATAGTTTCTTCAATTCTCAAGTCCTCCGGCTACGAAATGACCGAAATGCCGCAATTTGCAGATGTTATTTTGCTGAATACTTGTTCCGTCCGCGACAATGCGGAAAAAAAGATACAGGAACGCCTTATTCACTTGAAGCAATACAAGAAAAAGAATAAGGAACTGGTTGTCGGCATATTGGGTTGTATGGCTGAGAGGCTCCGTGTTAAGCTCATCGAGGAGCAGGAACTTGTTGACTTGGTTGTCGGACCCGACGAATATCGGAAAGTTCCCGAGCTCATAGCTAATTCTTACAGGGGCGAGAAGGGAATGGCAGTAAAATTGAGCAGAGTGGAAACTTACGACGATATTGCTCCACTCCGCACGGAGGGAATCTCTTCATGGCTTTCGATAATGCGTGGTTGCGACAAATTCTGCACCTATTGCGTGGTTCCTTTCACCCGTGGCAGGGAGCGTTCGCGTCCCGCGGCTTCGATTGTTGATGAAGTCAAGAGGCTTTATCAGGATGGCTTCATGGAAGTTACTTTGCTGGGGCAGAATGTTAATAGTTTCAGCGATAATACGTGTAATATGAATTTCTCTGATTTGCTCAGGGCTTGTGCCAAGGCAGTCCCCACGATGAGAATCCGCTATACCACGTCGCATCCGCAGGATATGAGCGACGAATTGATAGAAACTATGGCGAAATTTAATAATATCTGCAAATCTATTCATTTGCCCGTTCAATCCGGTTCCGACAGAATACTGGAACTGATGAACAGAAACTACACAATAGCACATTACTTGGGAAGAATAGAAAAAATCAAGTCATTAATACCCCATTGCTCGCTTTCGACGGATATTATCTCAGGTTTTCCGACTGAAACCGAGGAAGACCATCAGGCTACGCTTACTGCAATGAAAACCGTCATGTACGACGGAGCTTATATGTTCAAGTATTCTCCCCGCGACCATACAAAAGCGTTTAAAATGGTGGACGATGTTCCCGAAAATATTAAAACCCGCCGCTTAAACGAAATAATTGACCTTCAAAATTCGATTTCCAAGAAGCTCAACACAGCGGAAGTTGGAAATATCCACGAGATTTTGGTTGAAGGCGTGAGCAAGAAGAATAAGCTCGAGTGGAACGGCAGAACTGACACGAATAAAGTGGCAATATTCCCGTTTACCGAGGGTATGAAGACGGGAGATAAAATTAGAATCAGGGTTACCGGAGGAACATCCGCGACTTTGTTTGGTGAAATCATTTAATCGGCTTATTTTGGAAGTTCCGATACGTGCAGGTTCGGGTTGTCTCTATAAAATGACGGGGTGTAACCGGTAATTTTCTTGAAGATTGTATTGAAAGTTGTTTTGTTGTTGAACCCGGCAAGGGTAGCAATATCCGTCAAAGGATGCTGTCTGTAATCGGGGTCTGCAAGTATTTTCAACGCTTCTTTAATTCTGAATCCATTCACATAAGTATTGAAATGCAGATGAAACTCATCGTTAATAACCTTGGATATGTAAGTTCTGTTGGTATATAGAATCTCTGCTACAGAATCAATATTAATCTTCGGGTCGAGATAAACCTTCTTCACTTCCAATTCATAGATAACCTTTTTCAGCAGATTTTTAAAAAAGTCTTTTCTTGAAATTAAGCCAATGGAAGACGAATTATTCCCGAAGGAAAATTTTCTATTCAAAATTTCCTCCCGAATAACAGAAATGTTTCGATATATCAGGTTCACGCATCATAAGATTACATTAAAATTTCACCGGCATTTGAAGAGCATTATTTAGAATACCCAGATAGAGTTTTTGGGGTATTTCAATAGCACCCAAGGAAGCCGTAAAGTCATTCAAATATTGAGAATCGAGTAAAATAAATCCATTTTCAATAAGCTTGTATGCCAGAAAGTAAAATGCCGCTTTTGAAGCATTAGAAACTTTTGAAAACATAGATTCGCCGAAAAAAGCACCACCCAAAGCTACTCCATAAAGTCCGCCTGCAAGCTCTCCATTTTTCCATGTTTCCACGGAATGAGCAAGTCTCAGATTATGTAAAGCTTGGTACGAATCAATAATTTCCTGAGAAATCCAGGTTTCATCCCGCAAAGAACATTCCAGAATAACTTCGCTGAATTTAGCATCTACCGTAAAAGTGAACTCATGCTTCCTGAGAACCTGCCGCATCGAACGATGCATTTTTATCGAATCCAAAGGAATAACTGCCCTTGGATCCGGACAATGCCAGTAAATATTTCCGTCGTGTTCTGCCATTGGGAAATAACCTGTCGAATAGGCATTCACGAGAATTTCAGGAGAAATAATGTTCAGTCCCAAAACTATTTCACTGCTTCAGTAGTTATTATGCTTTCAATAGAGACAGGAAAAGACATAGCTTTCTGAACCTGCTCCGATTTTTCAATCTCAATTTTTCCGCTTAATTTCTGATTCATTTTGCTTTTCAGTACCCATCCGGTGGCAACATCAATTTCGTAAGTGCCTGATTGTTCTCCGGTAATCTTATATTTCGGTGTCGGAGCTCTATCCTTGCTTGGGGGTAGGGTAATCCCTTTTATCTTAGTATTAAGCTGAACAGTTGCCTTGCCGTCTTTAATCTCTTTCAGAGTCCAAACGCTTTCGAAATAAGCAGGGAATCCTCGGGTCAGAGTAAAACTTCTTGACCATGAATCGCCGATTGCAACGGGATTTTCAGGATAAATCGCCATGAGATTCTCCATCATTTCCCTGATTGATTTATCTCCAAATTGCTGATTAACCATCATTTCAATCTGCTTTTTATCTGCTTGCGGAGGTAAATCCATATTATTAATCATACCTTTTAAAAGCAAGTCCACACCTGTAATTTCAGAAACCTTCCCTATTGCATCAATTTTCATTTTGAATCCCTTGTTCAAAAGAGAGGAATACATTTTGGCAAATGGACTTTCTTTGTCGGCAGTATTTGCTGAGTTGTAGCTTATTTTGCCCTGGGGACCTTCGATGTCTTGAGAAAATGCTCCGTAAATCACTTTGATTAGCATCATGCCCGATGGTTCAACATTTTCAATGTTGTATGAATAGGAAACTCCAATTTTTTCTTTCGAAGTTGTTTTCTGCTCCATTACAGTCTGTGTAACTTTCTGGTCAGTAAGCATCCTCAGGTAATATGATTTTCCTTTTTGGAGATTCAATTTCAACAGCGTTTTGCCATTCACCGTTTTAGGTGCTGTCTGGTTCTGACTGGTAGTTGGTTTTGCTTGTTCAGGTGCATTTTTGGGCTGTTCTTTGGGTGAACATGAAACAAACAGCACCACAAAAGCTATCAAAAGAGCATTTTCAGATAATCTCATTTTTCTTTCAGAGTTTTATTTAAAACAATTTATAAACGACATCAATAATCAACGATGGAAAGATTCCAAACAAAACAGTTCCAATCGCAACAACTGCCAAGGTGATTTTCGAATAGCCCAAATCGGCTACCAAAGATTTTTCGCCCTGTTCTTTGAAATACATTTGAAGAACAAGTCCGATATAATAATACATTGAAACAATTGAGGAAATAACTGCAATAATTGCAAGCCAGGAGAATCCTGATTTGATAGTTGCAACAAAAAGATAGTATTTTCCGATAAACCCTGCAAACGGTGGAATTCCTGCAAGCGAGAACATGAAAATTGCCATCATTGCCGCAAGCCATGGGTGTGCTTTGCTCAATCCTGCATAATCACTTACTTCCATATATTTTTCATCACCACGTTCAAGTACGGAGATAACAATAAATGCACCAATCTGCATCAGAGTGTAAGCCGCAATATAAAACATGATACCGGTTTTTCCTTCGGGACTGTTCGACACAATTCCCATAAGCAGATAACCTGCATGAGCAACAGATGAATAAGAAAGCATTCTTTTTACATTCTTCTGGACAAGTGCCGTGAAATTTGCCAAAAGCATAGTTATTGCTGAAATAGCGGCAATAACCAGCTGAACCGTATGAGTGTTGTTGATTATTTTTTGAGAAATAGCTTCAAAAGGAAACAGAGCCGATGCAATGGTAATAAATGCTGAAATCGCCGCCGCTTTTCCCGCTGTACTCATAAATGCTGAAACCACTGTCGGTGAACCGTGATAAACGTCCGGTGCCCACTGGTGAAAAGGAAAAGCCGCCACTTTAAACGCTAACCCAATAATAATTAATGCAATTCCTATTGGGAAATAAATCGAAATTGTTGGTGTGAATTTGATAAATGCCGAAATAACCGACAAGTCCATACTTGCTGTTGAACCATAAACCAACGCAATTCCATAAAGAAGAAATCCTGAAGCAAAAGAACCTAAAAGAAAATACTTGATTGCCGCTTCAACTGCTTTTTCTCTTGTCCTTATGAATCCTGCAAGAATATAGAAGCAGATTGACATTGATTCAACACCAATGAATAGAACCAATAAATGATTTGAATGAGCAATGAGCATCATGCCGATAATCGAAAAAAGCATAATTGTATAATATTCATTATGCTCGCTGTATTCCCGCCTCAAATAGTTTTTGGAGGCGAACACAACCATAAGCCCTGCAAAGCAAAATATTATATCAAAAAATGCCGAATACCCGCCAAACAGCATCATGTTGTTGGTTACAAGCGAGTGAAGTTTCAGGTCTTTTTCCACCCAGGGGAGTAAAAAGATGGTATAAGCCGCCGCTATGCCGCTGAAAAGCAAGCCTGCCACAGTAAACCAGAAGTTCAGTGTCCTGTTTTTGAAAAATGGGTCAATAACTGTTGCAAGAACAGCAAAGACAGAGATTATTATAATCGGCGATGCCAGCAAGTATTCTAAATTCATAATCTACAACCCTATTTGAAGTTAAAATGATATTAACATTTTGTTTAAAACACAAATTTAAAAAATTTCTGCTAATAAATCAGATTAAAATCATAATACTAAAAGCGAACAGGCATTTTTATACTGATAATGTTTCTATCCGGATAGCTCTAAACCAAAATATTTCCGATGAAATTCTTCATTTTGACTAAAAACAAGGATTTCTTGTAGAAATAAATGCTTAAAAAAAGGATTATTCTCTTAAGGTATGAGTAAATCGATATTTCTGTAACAACACGAATTATAATATTTTTAAAGTATTTGGATATTTATTAATGGTATCTCTACTGATCCTTATATCCTGTATGAAATTTGCAAATTCTTCTTGGCTGTAAAAGACAATATTGACCATTTATATTCTTTTGCTATTTTTACTTTCATGTTTATTTTCTATTTCTTTTTGTGATGTACTCTGATAACCGATGTCATGCCTCCGCGGTAGTTCCATTCAGAGACGATTTCCATTTCCCTCGGCTGGCACGAAGCGACCAAATCGTCAAGAATCATATTTGTTATTGCTTCGTAGAAAATGCCTTTTTCGCGGAAACTCATGAAATAATACTTAAGCGATTTTAGTTCCAGACATTCTTGGTCGGGTGTGTAATTTATAGTAATTTTGCCAAAGTCGGGCAGTCCTGTTTTGGGGCAGACGGAAGTAAATTCGTGATTAACGTGGCTAATCAGGTAATCCCTCTCCGGATTCGGATTCGGAAATGTTTCGATTTTCGACATAATTCATATTCCCAATTAATAAAACAAAATCATGTTTTATGACGAAAGGATAGAGTTTATCATTTTTTTTTCGTTTTGATTCAGATTAACTTACCTTACAGAGTACTGAAAAATTGGGCAATGCTTTCAACATACTGTTATAATGAGTAATACTGTAAACTAAAAAGTCTAATCATGCCCTTTTAACTTCGTCATATCTCCTTGCTCAGCAAAACATACTCGCCGTCTATTCCGGCAAAAAATTTACTGCCCTGATATTCAAAATCGGAATACCGAATCACATTTTCCGTTTTGAAATTCATGGTTTCGAAGATTTTTCGGGAGATTTTGCCCGTGCAGGAAACCGCGGCAAACCTGTAACCCACCTCTTTTGCTTTCTCAATTGTCATGTTGACAAAACGGTTTGCAATTCCCTGACCGGCATAATCCGGAAGAACGCTGCATTGAAAAAGATGGAGACAGTCACCCTGCTGAAAATTCATTCTGCTGTGGAAATCGTTAGCGAGTTCTGCCGTCATAGCCATATCGGGAGCAAGTTTTTCCAGGACTTCATCGAAATTTTCCGTTTCAGCACCAAATTTTTCACCGAAATCAATCTTCATATCCACACTTGTAATCACTCCGACGGCGATATCTTTCTCCATATCCCTTGCCATAAAGCATAAACCGTCCCTTCTGATAACGCGGCAGAAGTTGGTGACCATATTCTTATACGAGTTCCACTCCAACCCCAGATGACTGGTTACAGGTTCAAAATGAAAGAACATATAAGCCAGGCATTCACCCGCAATTTCGTAATTACTCGAATCAATAAGTTCGTAAGCAATATTTTTATTCATAATATATTCTTAATAATTTATTCCTAAAGTAAGACCAAAACTTGAACCTCCGGGAGAAAGCGATATCTTGCGGAGTATTCCCATCTTGGGCATTTCTACGGGTGCAACATAAGTATATTCATAATTCAAACCAAGAGATGTTGTTGAAGAAAACAGAATATTAAATTCACCATAAAAATGACTGCTGAAACGGCTTTTTTCAATCTCGGCAGTTCGGTTATCGTAAAGATGCTTTTCAACATTGTTAATATTGAATGTTGAATCAAAGGAATATTTTGCCGAATAGCTGACATTAGCCCATCCAATGCCAAATCCTAAATTCAGAGCAAAATTATCGGGAAGATATTTCCTGAGCGGAGCATAAATAACCGTTCCGTAATATCCTTTAGCGAGAAAACTTGTATTGACCTGATTGATTGTATTGCCCGTTTTGTTGGCATAGATATTCGGAGAACCGAGCCACATGAAAGAAATGCCGAAGTCAATATTATCAAAAAAGGAATAAGAGAACTGCATTTTTCTGAGAAGGTTAATATTTGACTGCGTTATACTTTGAGAGTAGGAAGAGTAACTATAATAATAAATGCCGTAATCATTATAATCTTTAGGATTCAACCCAACTTGTCTTAACATATCGGTATAATCATCATTTGCACCGACTGAAGTTTTGGCAGTATAAACAGAGAAATGGAATTTGGATTCTACTGATGTTTTCGAGATTGCACTCCTTAAACGATTAAACTCATTGATTGAGGAATTGCCTTCGTCATTGAAATTATAAGTAGTAGTTTTTGTATCAAAGATTGCACCCATCAAATAGCCGATTCCCATTCCTGCCGCGGCATAAGCAAGATTATAGACAACAAAGCCAAACTCATCGTCTCTGGAACTTCTTAAAAAAGCTGTTGGTTGATTGTCAGCCTTATAAAAAATAACATTTCCAAGATACAATCCCCAAAGCATTCCTGTAAGTCCATGCATAGAAAGCGTACGTGATTTGCCGAGTTTGACGTAAGAAAGGTCATTGAAATTTATTTTTTCTTTGATTCCTTTAACCAGCATATATATATTGGCTGTATCAACGCCCACAAAGAACCCATTTTTCGTATCTCCGTTCTTCATCACTATTAATACGGAATTGTACAGATAGTCGGGAGAAACCAGCATACCTGAATTAGGCGGGATACTGTCTGCTTTCTTAACAGTTTTTGGGGGATTGGGCAGAATTTTGTCTGTTCCTTTTTTCTGAGCAGAAGCAGAGCCAATTAATATTATCGGCAGTAGAATTATAATGAACAATTTTAAAGTCTTCATAAATTACCTTCCTTATTTTTTTGCAGTTGGGTTATTTCGCCATTCAAGATACTTTTCAAGAGAATATTCAACTATTTTCGACGGTGTAAGAACGATTTTCGTCAGCAAATCCAGGCGGCTCGGTTTGGCTGTATCAAGATGCAGTTCGTAGTATCCGTTAGTTTTCATGAAAATAGTTCTTGCCATGCCTGCCTTTTCGGGAATAGAATTAAATTCCAAATTATATCTGTCGCCCACATTAGGCATGGTTTGATATTTTTTATCAATTTTATCAAGGATTGATGAAATATCGTTGCCCGAGGCATCCCTTGCGAGGACAGGATTCAGTTCTCTTACGGAATAAGTCTGAGGGCAATCGTCATAAGTTACACCGATAAAGTCCATTGACCAAAAACCGATGGGCGGATTGAACTTAATAACAAGTTTTTCTTCTTTGATATCCGATAAATCTAAATTCAGAATCCGGTCTTCAATCATAAGCGGACCTGCACCATGAATCCATCCTTTGTTAATCCATTGATTGCCGCTTTTAACGTTTATACTCAAGTAATAAGTTTCTTCTTTTTCGAAATATTTTTGAGTTCTTTTGTAAGCATTATTCTTATTTATATCCTCATAATATTCCTGCACTTTGTTTCCGCGAAGCTGAAGCAATTCGCGAATCATATTCGAACCCCATTGGGAAGTTCCGATATTAAAAACCAGTTTGGCAGATTTTGCCGATTTAGGTTTTGGGAATTCAAAGGTTAAATGATTTCTGAGGTCTTTGCCTTTGAAAGAAGAATCTTTTGGCATAATGGAAATCCAGTTGACAAAGTCTTTTTTATCCAAGAATTTCATCAGGTCTCTGCCGTTTTCGTCTTTTGCCGAAGTAGGTTTAATGACATTTGTTACTTGTGTTAAATTGCCTTCATAATCAGCTATCATCTCCGTTTCGGGAGTGTGGTCCACAACAACCAGCTTCATTAAATCAACGTACTGAGTTTCGTTCACTTCGTTTGAAATCATGAATTTATATTTACCGTCCAGGGCTTTGATGTGCTTCATTTTTGAAAGTTCGGTTCTTGTCAATCCTTCGGTAACTGCTCCACCCAGAGGTTCTGCATCAAATACATAATTTTCCCCGTCAAACGAATAAATGAAAGGACAACTCTGTTTGGTGAGCAATATTATCAGAACGACAACTCCAATTCCTGTGGCAATACCACCAATAACGAGGAGAGTAGTTAATATCGGGTCAATTTTTCTGATTCTCACATATAGGACATCATCCATAGGTAAGGATTTCTGAGTCCCTGATTTGGTAAAGCCAACAATTGTGTTTGATTCAGGAATAAACTTGCCGCCTTCGCGGTCAAATTGAATAACATCTCCCGAAACCATAATAGCTTCAACGATTTTCTCGCTTGGACCGCTAATTTCTTCTTTGAATGTTTTGTCGCTTGTAGTTTTGCAACCGATGCTTATAATTGAAAGAATTAACGTAAAAGCAATTATTTTTACCCACATAATATTTTTACCAAATAATTAACGAATTTCAACAACAAAAATATCCACAATATACATCAAGATTGTCATAAAATTGTAAAACTTTTGTAAAATTGAAATCAGAAAATAGGTTAAAAATTCTCTGAACTTCAAATCAGTAAAAATTTAAATTTTCGTATAAAGAATAATTATAGTAAGAATGATATATTAATAATGTGTAAAGCAGGGGTACTTGTCCTGATCCTAATTTATTGGTCATCTAAAGACTTTGTCATCACCCAAATGCGAAAATCCGGACTTCAAGTGGATATATGGATTCCCTCTTTCGAGGGAATGACAAGAAAGTTAAATTTTGTGTAACTTGCAATTAGCACCAAATATACATCAAGCCAACTCGAAATAGTCGTCATCTGCAATCAATTCAAGAATTGCATCTTTGATTTGATTTTCTGAAACAAAGCCGGGTTTTTGAGTCACTTCAATAGTGTAGATATTCCCATCTTTTTTGAGTGTAAAAAGGACATCTTTTGCGAATGGAATTGGAACAGACAAAACAAACGAATAAAAACTGCCCGTTGTTCCTGACATTATGCGGTATTCGCCTTTGATATTACCTATGCTGATTTTATGCTTGAATTTACCTGAGTTCAGGTCGCCCTGAAATTCAATACCTGTTGCATTAATTCTGCCTAAAATGTGTTTAAACACTTCTTCCATCGAGTGGTCGGATTTTAGCGATATTTTGAGCATATTTTTCCCCTTTGTTTGTGTACTGAATATATGAATCAAAAGACGTTAGTCAAGAAATTATTATGCAAATTCTTTTTAAAAATTACATAAAATTTATATTCCCATAAAATGAATTGAAAAAAATGAGAATTATCAGTAAATTGTTTTTTTACGAGTATCATTTATTGTAAAAGATTTATATGACAAAATTTCTAAGTTTAATAGCAATAGTTTTCATCCTTGTTGCAGCTGATTCTTTTTCCCAAATATCAGAAGATTCACTGAAAAAGCACGTTTATTTCATGGCGGCTGATTCAAACGAAGGCAGGTATGGCGGAACGAAAGTTATGGAGAGGGTTTCCGAATATATTGCCGAAAATTTTAGAAATACAGGAATCAAACCTTTCGGAAAAGAATTTTTCCAAATTTTCCCTAAATCGCCCTATTATGGTAAGAATATTATTGGTGTCATCGAGGGAAGCGACTCAGTTCTTAAAAATGAGTATATAATTTTAGGTGCCCACTATGACCATATCGGCTGGTATATGAAGGACGACAGCACAAAGATTGTATATAACGGGGCTGACGATAATGCATCGGGTACAGGCGGAATTATCGAAATCGGCAGAAAACTCGCTAAAAATAGAAATCTTCTCAAACGAAGCATCCTGATTATTGCTTTCGATGCCGAAGAACAAGGATTAATCGGCAGTAAGTACTTTATTAAGCATCCTCCCCTTGATTTGAAAAAAGTTAAGACAATGCTTAGTATTGATATGATTGGTGCTTTGAACAAAGGCAAAAAACTTACTTTCAGCGGATGCAGTTCTTTTAATGGCGGCACAGAATTCATGAATAACATCAAGAAAATTGACAGTCTTCCTGTTGAATTCATCCCATCCTCTTTTTTGTGGAAGGACAGAACAGATACAAGTCCTTTTTACGACAGTACTATATGCTGTATGTATGTTTCAACCGGGCTGGAATCGCCTTATCACAAACCGGAAGACGATGCCGATTCGATAGATTTCAAAGGAATGGTTCTTGCATGCGAACAAATTTACAATGCTACAGTTGAGCTTTCCGCTAAAAAGGATTTTGAATTTTCCAAAACTCATGAAGCTGTACGGGTAATACAAGGTCCTGTAAGGCTGGGAGTTTCGTTGAACTTTAACACTAACTTTCATAATTTTTCTGACGGACCTTTCCTTGCAAAGTCTCTTTATGGATTTGGCGGCGGTTTGTTCTCAGTTATTAAAGTTTATAAATCATTTGGAATCAAGCCCGAAGTGAATTATTCATATTACGGAACAAAAAGCTCAGGTGGAAATATCCGCTTGAGTACCATAGATATTCCTTTAAGTCTTGTCCTTTCAACAAATGAGGATATGGGGGGAGCCTATTTGCAATTTGGCGGATACTTCAATTATGCATTATCAGGAACGCTTGACGGCAAAAAAATTGATTGGGAAAAGCAGAATTTCAGCAAAACCGATTATGGACTTCAGTACGGTTTCGGATTTTATATCTTCAATTTTCATATTTCCTACATGGGAAAATCGGGTTATTCCAATTTCTTCAAACGCGATGTCCCCGGTTTTGGAAAAGGGATGAATTCAACCTTTATTTTCTCGGTAGGATATTTTTTCCTGCCGTAAAATTGTCGTTTGGTAGTTGGGGATAATTCAATAATTCCTTTTCACATAATCTTTAACATTCATTCCTGTCCCTTTTGACGACAACAAGGGTTCGGTCGTCATTATAAGTGGAGTCAACTGTAAATTTCTGGACTTCTTCAAGCAAAGCATAGCAAATTTCTTTGGCTGACTTGTCTTTGTTTTTCTTAATTATGTCAAACATCCTCTGCTCGCCGAAAAGCTCGTTTTTCTTGTTCATAGCTTCGGATATTCCATCCGTATAAAGCAAAAGTATATCCCCGACGTGCATACGGATATTTTCCACCCCAAATTTCTGCATCGGCATGATTCCCAAAAATCCGCCTGTCGGTCCGAGCAGTTTGAACTGGTCAATATCGGGATGATAATGAATCGGGGCACAATGCCCGGCATTTGCATAAAGCACGAGTCTGTTCGACGAAACTGTAAGCTCGCAGTAGAACAAAGTTACAAAGCGTTCATAAAGAAAAGTATCAAAGATAAGCGAGTTCATCCTGCTCAGCAAATCCGAAATTCGAATTGAGTAGCTCAGTCCCATCCTGATTGCTCCCGAAACAAAAAGGGATTGAATCGCCGCGGGGAGTCCTTTGCTTGCGGCATCACTGATGACAATACCGAGCCGTTCATCTTCGTTTTCCGAGCTTTTTATATAGTCGAAATAATCGCCGCCCACGTCGCTGTCGGGCAGACAAGCCCCGAAAATATCGTAATCGTGGAAACGGATTTGATGTTCCGGCAGAAGATTCCGCTGAATCTCGGAAGCACTTATCAAATCTTTTCTGATTCTTTCGGATTCTACTCGTGTTTTCAAGTTCCGGATAGCGGCACTTGCCACACTGCTAATGATTGAAAGCGTTTCGTAAAAACTCTGGAGGATTTCCGGTGCATTGAAGCCAAGAACATACTGGTAATATTTTTGCTTATCAACTGTGAGCATATCTCCTACACCTATTACCGAATAGAGCTGAATTCCCTTTGCCACCAGCAAAGCATCGGTTTCTTTGTTCAACAGCACTTTTTGTTTCGGAAGTTTGGCAAGTATCGGCTGTTCGTCAATCAGAATTTTATAATTTTCCGGAATTTTATCCAGATTACCATACTGGTAAAGCAGAGTGTAGGAATCATGTTCGGGAGTTATTTCCCAGATTCTTCCGCCCGTGATTTCGAAAGCAGGCTCGTTAACAATATCCGTTACAAGCGAACGAAGGAGTGATTTCTCGTCCTTTTCGTCGCCTGTAATAAGCTTTTCGACAAGTTTGTAATTATTTCTTTGATTTACAAAATTAGCATACATAATAATATCAATTTTTGGTTTTTAAAAAAAATAAATTAATCATTTACCCGAACTAATCAAAACATCTTTTTTGAATAATTCAGGCAAATGGATTAAAGAAACTTGATTATGGAGTGATTTGAATATTTTTCTTCTTCCTCACATCCCAAAAAACCAGCCCGATAAAGATGCAAACCGACACCAGCGATAGGAGAATCCCATGAATCATATAAGGTGGGTTGTACTCCAATTCGATATTATATACTCCCTTATCAAGAACCAAACCCATGAAACCAAGATTAACAAGTTCCGGCTTTTTTTCTTCGCCATTCACTTTCGCTGTCCAGCCTTTGTCGTAAGGAATTGAGAAAAATATCATTTTTTTGCTTTCAAGCTTAATTATGCCGCTGATTTTACTTTGACCAAAATGGGAAATCGCCAATGATTCTTTTCTTTTCAAGTTTGTAATTGAATCAATTTCAACATAAGATATTTCTCTCGTAGTATCCTTTGCAGTTAATCCGATTAAACCATCAAACTTAGCAAGGTCTTCATCTTCGGCAACAAAACTCCTGAGAAGGATAATATCCATTTGTGAAGTTGAAAGTTTTTCGAATTCACTTTTTGATATATAAGATGAATAACTATAACCAAAAGGAAGGAAATACCTGTTTCCAAGAACTTTAACATCAGAAAATTGTGCAATTGAATCAAAGCCGTAAGGAGTTAGATCCAATTGCGGATTTTTCGAAAAGAAATATTTCCCGTTCATAACAGAAAATAGAATTGGTCTTCCGCGGAGTCCCTGTGCCCATCTGGTCTGAGCTTCGTTCTGCGGGTCTAAAACTTTAACTCCACCCAAAAATCTTATATAGTACTTTTGGTTGAAAGAATTATATGATGATGTTCCGTAATAATCTTGCATCATACCATCATTCATACTGCCATGTATTGCTAAACCAGAAGTATAATCCTTCTCAATGCGATAAAAAGTGTTATCCTTCATTTTCAGATATTCAACTGCATCAACAGTATAATCGTTGTAGCCGATTTTTTGAGTGAGTTCTTCAGAAGAAACTACTTTTCTATCATTTAGTGATATACGGTCGAAATATATTAATTCACTAACTGTCAAAATTATTAAAATAATCTGAATGAAAAATTTATACTTGTCAAATTGCATAAAAAATAATAATATAGCATATAATATTATCATGAAAGCTATTCTATATTGTAAAGTTGAATTTACAGAAACATTTGGAGGTATGGGTAGAAAGAATAATAGTAGGAACAAGGCTAAAACAGTCGAAATCAATATACTAAAGTTAGGTTTCGTTCTTTTCTTGCTGAGAAATGCAAGAGAATTTGCCGCACAAAACACCAAAAGAAAAATAAGGTGAAGTGAGTAAGTCCTATAATAATCTCCTGCAAATAACCAAAAAGAATGCCGAATGTAAGGGAAAATTACACCTAGAATATATATTCCTAAAATTGCACCAAGAACAAATCTTACTCTACCTTTGATAAGAACGAAAAATTGAGGAACCAGCAAGAGAACAAGAATGCCGCAATAAAATGCCGGTGCTTCGAGATAGTTTTGCCAACCTTGGAAATATATACCATTCCCTAAAATATCGTTTGAAAACAATCTCAATACGGCAGTGCAATTATGAGACAAGTCCCCAAAAGCAAAAATTGGTAATGATGTAAGTATGGCAGAATAGGAGGCCTGACCTCCAACCCTCGGGCTATTAAGTAAAACGTTGAGATTGCCGAAAAATATGAAACCACCAATCCCAACTCCCAACAATGCTAAACCCCCTACTTTGATAAGTGTTAAAAAGAATTCTTTGAACGAAAAACCATCTTTTTTTGAAAAAATGATGATTAGGTAGATTATCGTTATAATTGTTAATAGATATAGGTAAAAGGGTTGAAAAGTTGCGGCAAAGAGGAAAGGAACAGGAATAAGAGACCACTTACCTTTTTTGTTGTAAAGTTCTAACGAAAACAACAGCAATACAAATAAAAAAGCATCAGAAGTGAACATGTACCATCCACTGCCTATTATTAAGTAACCGGATAATGCAAAAGTCAAACCCCCAAAAAGAGCTACATAACCAGATTCTAAATTCAAATCAAGTAACTTGTAAAATAACAGTCCAATAACAAAAAATTTGAGGACTTCCACAATTACAAACATATAGGGCATTATACCGATTCCAATCAACAAGAGAAGATTAAAAGGTTCCCCAATGTTTATTAACTGATATGTGTTGCCACCCATCCCGGAATTGAATGACCATTTCGGGATTAATTCTGAAAAAATTAACTTAATATGGTTTGTAAAAAAAGGCCAGAAGCCAGTTATTGTATCGCTTCCAATATCTTTAAAAAGATAAACCTTATCGAAAATCAAAAATTCAAAAAAAATAGCAATCAAGGAAAAAGCCATAATGGTTAAAAACAGACCGAAAAATACCTTTTGGGAAAAATCATTTAAGTTGTATTTTGAATTTTTGTTTATTGGAACACTTTTGGGGATTTTTGCAGATGTTTTTTTTAAATTTTTTGTTCTCATAGGTCCTACTCAAATTTATTTTAGAAAATATTTATAAAATAATGCTCTTTTTGATTCATTAATTCTTGCATTAGTTTTGCCTATTGTTTCATCAAACCATGATAAATTAATATTTTGTTTGTATTCTCTGATATAATTTGAAAATTCAATATGATGATTGTTTTTGGAAAAAATACTTGCAGAATTTTTGTGAACCCTAAAAGTGCATAAAATTTCATCAATGAAATATACTTTACTTGTACCAAGAATAAGCATCCTAGTCCAACAATCCAAGTCTGCTAAAAATTGATAATTTGATAAAAAGCCACCTGCATTGATGCAATGCGATTTTTTAAGTAAAACAGCTCCTGGTTCACCGAATAAATTCGTACCTTTTCTTATTGTCCATTTTAAAACGTTTTCTGACTTGATTATTCCTTTAAATCCCGATTTTCGATTTAATACTATTTTATCATTATTGTCAATTACAGCTCTATTGCAGCACACTAACTGTAAATTTTCATCTGCTAAAGAACAAAATATGTTGAATTGTTTTTGGATGCATGTCGAATAAATTGTATCATCGGCCGGCAATAACTTCACATATTCGCCATTGCAAAGCCTAAGTGCTTTGTCCCAGTTACCTTGTAGCCCGAGGTTATTATCATTTTTGATTATCTTCAATCTTGTGTCTTTAAATGAATCAGCAATATCTAATGTGTTATCTTTAGAATCATCATCAATAATAATTAATTCAAAATTAGTATATGTCTGATTGAGAACCGATTGTATACTTCTAGTGTTATGATTCATTATAAACCTTACTATATAATTTATAAGGATCATAAG
>CAZSHX010000066.1:0-28073 GCA_964606895.1 uncultured Hyphomicrobiales bacterium | reverse complement strand
GGCTAAATTATTACTATATAACTATTTATGTGTTTTTAACGGTGGAACTTCCGTTTGAATGCACAGGACACAGTAAGGGTTGATTATTCTTTTTGGGGGAATAATTATTTTATGAATGGAAAAGAGATTGGCAGAGGTGATGTCGTAAAATTACTTAAATCAAATGAAAAAACTGATAAAATGATAACTTCGGCAAGCATTAATAAGGCTTGGTGTTATATTGCCGGAACACAAGCAATGTTCTTGGTTGCAGGAATAATTCATTCAGTAGTTTTGGATCGAAAAGAGTACGGCAACAAAACTACACTTTCGACATTAACTTTAATTGAGGTAGGTCTTGCTATAGTATCAGGAATAGTAAGTATTGGTTCGCTCACGGCAAGTAATTCTAAGTTTCAAAGTGCAATAAAAACTTATAACAAAACTGTAAAGAATCCTATTACGGGTTCAAATAACATCTTGAATGTAGATTTTGAATTAAACCGTTTGGTTCTGGGATATTTATTTTAGTTTGATGAATGAACAAAATTAAATCCCCTTCCTAAACAGAAAGGGGATTTTAATATTTAAAAAAATCTGGAATATATTCTATTTGTCCTTGACTATTTTTCCGTAGTAATGAGCTACTGAACCGTCGGGTTTGATTCCTCGAATATGATACATATATGTCCCTTTGGGCAAATCAGGTACAAGCCATGTCTGCTTATTTATACCCACCTGAACTCCGCAGTTTTCTATCTTGCCGACTTCTTTTGAATCGAGTGTGTAGATTGTTATATCAATCCTGCTCATTTCTTTTGGAAGAATATACGAGAAATCAGTAGTGAAATCGAATGGATTCGGTGCATTGCGAATATTGACAATCCATTCGGGGTCCTTGAAAGGAACTGTTATTAATTTTGAATTATTAGTTTCGCAAAACTCTTTGATGGTTTTATTCTCGTCAATGGTTGCGAAAAATTCGATGAAATTAGCAGAATCGGGAACAGTAAAAGGCATTTCAAATTTTCCTTTTTCCATTCCTTCCATTGCTCCGACAAGCTTTTCGCCAACTATAATTGTATCAATTGTATTCTGAATTGAATACAATCTAACCAAAACATCCTTTGTTGGCAGAACGCCATTCTGAAAATCTACCGTCAGAGTTGTTGTAACGCCATGGTCAAGCTCAGGAACAGAGGTTGAGACTGATGCCAGATACAAATCTGCAGAAGGACAACTCAAAGCGTATGGATCTGGTATGCTGAACAGTTCCTTGCCTTTTCCGCTACGAGAGTTTCCAAGATAGTTCGCATCCATCGAAGTAACAAGCTTAGTAAGTGAATATACATCATTACAGCAATTTTCGGCAGTTGTATAGTGAAGCAAAAATGCTTTGGATTCACCAGGGACAAACGAACCGATATCTGCATTGACAGAACCATTCAGCATTGTGCAGAATTTCGGCAGGCTGTCCTTAATCGGCACAAATAATGCACCCGAATTGACTGCCATATTTGTATTTTCAGCAATATCGTTTCCATAATTAGAGATATAAATGCCGATAGCAATATCTTTCCTGCCTTCGTCAAAGACAATTGTATCTTTGTCTTTCAGAATTTTTCCGTTTATGCTGTAAATAAATTTATATGATTTGAGCTTTGGTCCAACAGTATTCACCGAAACTTTAGCAGATGATTTTGTGAAATCACCATAAGGCTGATTAGTATAGTTTAATTCTTCCTTAATGCTTAAATCAATCAGGTCTTCAGCATTTGAGGTTCTAACTTCGCCTTGCTCAAGAATGAATATCTTTGGCAAACTAACAGAAGGAAAGTTCTTAAACTGAGACAAATCAATAGTTTCGGCTAATGTTTGGTCGTCGAGTTTTGCAGGTAATTTATCGGTCATCTTGTCAAAATCAAGATTAGTAACGTCCTGCTTGGACCATTTCACATTTTCCAAACCTTTGAAGTTAGCTGTAGCATTAGTTTTAATATTTGTTAAATCGGCAGTACCAATCACAATTTTCTGATATTCAGCTACATTTCCTCTTGAATCTCTTGAAGAAATACTGAAGTAAGCCGACGGCACTTCGAAATTATTAGTACCCTTTGCTTTGCCGTCATAATGCTTTCTTTCGCCACTCATCGTGAAATCAATTTTATAGACACCTTTTGCAAGCGATTCATCAACGCTGAAAAGATAGACAAAATAGCCTCTTCGGGATGGTTGCATCAAGTTTAATGTGTTTCCCATTTTCACAAGCACTTCGCCCTCGGGCTGGTTAAATCTCCACCCTGCTTTGAATGACCCAATCTGGTCGCCGACGTGAATCACTTCGCCCTTTGTAGGGTCAGCCTGTGCAGGAACCAGCGGTCTTGGATAGGCAACGTAGCTCATAACAAGTTGAGAGTTTTTCAGTTCGGGAGGCAAAATCGGCTTGACCGTGGTATTAATCCAGTTGTCGTCAGTTCCGTTCATTACTTCAATTTTAACTTCAACGAAAGTGCCGCTAATGTTTTTGGGATAATCAGCCAAATCGGGATTAGACTTGTCAGCCATTGGAACAAGAGTGATATTGTAATGATTCGAATTCGGGTCAATAATAGTTGTAGTATTGATTGCGGGCTCAATCAAACTGCATGGGTCTTTTCCGCCAACAGTGGTGGTAACGGTTGATTCACCGTAACCGAATGAAACATGATATGGGTCAAAATCACTGTTGAAGCTGTGAGGCTCGTTTGCATCGTCAATTGTATGCTTTATATAAGTTGTATCCAATCCATATTTAACCATAGTAGGAATTGGTTTGGAAGTAATTCTGTAATCAACTCCCTTGGCATATCCCGACATAACATGCGAGAATATCACCCATGGCGAGCCGCCGAAAATCTCTTCAACAACAAGCCAGCCGCCTTTGCTGATATCAATGGGACCTTCTTTTCCTTTACCTTCATAAAGTGCTTTAATCTGAACATGAGTCTTGCCAAGATTTTCAAAGAAATCATCTCCGTAAGTATTATCTGCTCCCGGGAACCAGCCTTTTGTAACCATACCGTAAATATCATCCTTGAAAGGAACTTTGGGCCAATCGGTATATTGTTCGCCATTTCCGAGCATGAACACATCGTGCAAAAATCCCGTTGAAGAACAGAATCTATCGCCGCGGTCATCAATCCAGTCATCTATTCCGTCGAAATTATCATCATCAAGTGCCGGTGGAATCAGGATTTGAGGTATATATACATGATACTGGAATTGGTCTTCCCAGATTTCGATGTCGTTTTTGGTATTTGGATTCTCTAACCATTTTTCGTATTTCTTGCCGTCAATTTTAACAATTGCATCCATATCGTAGGAGCCGTCTGCTTTTTTGGGCAAAGTAATTTTATATCCACCCATTCCCTTTGGAATATCATAAATCATATATCCGAAAACGCCGTCGCCAAGGCTCTCTATTCCTTCAATTTTTTCAGAAGGGTCGTTGTACATAACATCATGCCCGACATTACGAATCCAGTAATAAGAATATTCGGTAGAAGCATCCATATCGAACGTGAGGTTAGCCTTGCCCCATGCAGGGAGATAGCGTAAAGTGTCGCCTTTTGCCGGGTCGGTAATAGTAAAATTATTACTTAAGTACTCAAACTGCAAAGGATTAGGCAGAGGAGCATAATAAGTGTAAGTTGTCCTTATAGGAGTTGTTTTCTTTTCATTGAAAATCGTTTTGTATTCTATGTTGGAATAGTTTGAACGATTCGGAGTCGGTTTGGTCATATCAATTTCTTCACCGCCCAGAGAAAGCACCGCAATAAACTCTCTGTGCGGCTGTGGAACGGTTCCTACGCATTTATCTGTTCCCATCAGATGATAGTTTTCTTTCAAAGTATCAATAAAAGTAAAGCCTTCGTAATTATGAATTGACTGGTTAATCAATTGTTTCCAGATGATATTCCCGTCCTTATCCCGTTCCATCCAATGAGTCCAGCTCGTATCCTGAAGATTTGCCTGACTAATATCCTTTGCATAAGGATAGAACATACCTCCGACAGGGTCACATCGTTTATAGGCATTTCCGACACCCGCTGAAAGCGGCACCAAATCGGGAGGGTCAACCCAGATTTCATAAGAGCAGTATGGGTCGAAGTAATCATAGCCATTCACTTTTCCAATGTTCCAGGTAACTTTCCAAACGCGGATTTTATCGCCCGGTTCTTCCACATCAACAATACCATCGCCATTCAAATCCATTGCTCTTTTTCCGTCGTGGTCAATATCCTCGTAGAACAAAGAATCGCCGCTTCTGAAATGCTCCCACGGGTTCAGCCAGTAAACCGAATCTTCAACTATAGTATATCCTTTGGGATAAATAGATGCTGTATCGAGCCATACATCGGGATGCCCGTCGCCATCTTGGTCAAATTCAGGATTCTTTTCGTCATTACTCCCTTTCAGAACATCAACATATTTCCCTCCTGGAGTTCGGAGAATCGGAATGTTAATTGTACCGTCAGTCCAGTAAAATGGAACATCCTTCGGAATGTACTGAACATATTTTGTTGCCATTGCCGGAGTACGCTCTTTGTTTTCCATAATCATGAAAACCTTAAACGGCTGATAGTTCAGATACAGGAAATTTTTCCAGTTCAAATCAGTATCGGCAACCAGATTGGCACTGAACATAACATCAACATAATCACGGTACTTCACAAAAACATTTGTTCCGTCACCATCCATATAATTGGCAACCATGTACGATGTATAAATATAGTTCGACCATGAAATATATTTATCAATTTGTTCATGTATCGGGTCGGTTGGATTCGGTGTTCTGAGTCTGTAGGTAATAACAATTTCGGATTTTGCAGGTACATTGATTTTGGATAAAGAAAGAGTAGAACCGTTTATTGTAAACTGCACTCCCTGAGTAGGCACATCAACAAACTTGAAATATGTTTGGAAATATTCTGTGATTTGAAGGTTCGTTATATCTGTTGAAGAAAGGTTCCTGATTTTAATCCGAACTTCGAATGTATCAATAGCATCGTAAGCTATTGCATTTTTCCCTGCTGTTAATGAATCAGGTATATCATTATAAATAGAACGGGTTACATCAAGATTTTTAGCAAATCCATACATCAGGGCGTTCAGCATCCACATAAGCTGACGACTTCCTTTTTTCAGGTCATTTACACCGCCGACTGTAGGCATTCCCGTATTAATAACAATCTTACCCCCGTTTGCCTGAGTTCCTTTCAGAACAAAAACAACAGGATTGCCGTCAGACAAAGTTGCTATTATATCTGCTGTGGGAGCTGTAACCTTTGGAACTGAACTTGCGAAAAGATAATCTCCAGTTGCATTTTCAGTAAATGAAACGGGATTGTCCGAACCTGTAAATTTTATTTTCAATAAGTTAGTTATATGGTCGGCATCCGTTTTTTTTGAGTAGTCAATTGCTCCCGGAGCAAGATAACCGAGTTTTTCGATAAAGTAAGAAGCATTTCCTTCGGCATATATCATTCCTCCGGCGGCAAGAAATGCATTGATTTTTGTCTTGATATTCGGGAATTTTTTGAAAATACTGTCAATATAAATTTTATTGTCTTCATCCTTGACGTTGAAAGCAGGGATGATTAGTATTTGTGCTGATGAATTAACTCCCGCAGTATCCAAATCCTTTTCATCGGTTAAATAATACATATTATTGAAAAGGTAGGCATCAAACAAATTCTTGAAATATAGCGAAGCCCAGGATATTGTATTGTTGTTTGATTTGAAAAGACTACGGAAAATCGCAACATTCTTTGTATTCAGCTTAAACTGAAGTGAGTAATTATCCGAGGATTTCCAGTCGTAATCTGTATATTCAGTTTTTGAGATTGCTGAATTTTCTCCGGGCATGGCTTTGTCGGGGTAAACAAAGGAACCTTTGGCAGGTCCGCTTTTCGCCCAATAAAGTGAGAACTCGCCGAATTTAGGGAATAAGGTGCTGTCAATGGTGGTGGACGTGAACCTCATATCCACATAAGAATAATAAAGAGCAAATTTATATGCCTTTAAAAAATCAACCTGACCTGAATCGGTGGGAATCAGCAGTCCATTGCCCTCAGCCCTGAAAGAAACAACCGAGAAAAGCTGGGCAAAGCCGAGCATTATTAGTAGAAGTCTTTTCATATACCCTCCAAGGTACATTTATGATAAATTTAGTACTTATCGAATATGAAGCGAAGAATTCAACGATTTGCTAACTTGAGGGGTTTCACATAGATAAACAGCAAATATCTTCCAAAATCAGGCATACTCAATATTGGCATTTTGCTCAATCAAGAACAAAACACTAAAATAAATAGTCCAATCCAAGGAAAAACCTATTCAGAAAAATCGGGCAATATTTTGTGAAATCTAAACAAAGAAAAGAAGTAGCAAATCAGTCATATTCCTCCAAAGCTATTAATAAAGATTTAGTCACGTTTATTCAAACTTAGACAATTAAACTTACAAAATTTATTTATCATTTCAAAGAAAAATATTTTACTTCATGTCAATATTTCACAATATTTTGTTTTTTGGTTCTGGAAAATGCTTACACCCTAAAACATTGTTTGAAAATCCAACCAATTCGACTTATAATGATTAGACATTCCTTTGAGGAATTTCAAAAAATATCTTTTTCATATTTGGTATGCTATTGATACAGTATGGCGATTATTCGGCAGAACATTTCTTCATCTTTTATTTCCTGTTGGGGATAAATTTTGATAACACATCATACTCCAAATTTCCACCTATCCCTTGAGGAAATTTATTTACGGTCTTAAAATATACAATACACGATGGCAATAAAAGAACAATAAGAAACAAAAGGAAGGCTAACTTATATGATTTTTCCTATATAAAATCACTTTAAGCCACTCATTTTAAATCATCTGATGTTATTGTAAAAGTCATTTTCCAATATGAGTTTTTCCAATTTGAATTATTATCTTTATCGCCTACACAACTCCAATTCTCTTTTTTTGATAAATCTTTTAATAATTTTTTTCCACCACTTATCTTTATTGTTACTTCATCGGCAATAATCTGAGGTTCACAATCAAAGTTAGTACCAACCCAACTTCCCTGATTGTTAAAATACAAATTTTTTTTCATGGGTAATACAATTATTGAATCTGCTTCATTCGTTGTTCTGGTTTTGCCTTTGAAAAATATCGAAATTGTATCATTCGTTAGGTTATTTATTTCTTTTTCATAATAAGTAATATTATCGCAACCTATCAAAAAGCACAATAAAAAGATTGAAATTAATACTGATTTCATAGATATGTTCCTTTATTTGTTAATTACTTCCTAAAATCATCACCACTTTACTTGGGTCAGATGCTAGGTCATTTTTTTTGCATCCGTATTGAACAGGTATGCCTATTCAATACAACTTCGGATTAGGAAAAGCATGTTAATCATTTTGTATTATAAATTACACAATTCCAAATTTGCCATTTACTTCTCCCAGAATCTATTCCTTGATAAAATAATTTATATTTACCGTTTAATATTTCGGGCAATAATGCATCTTTAAATTCTATTGTTAAATTAATACAATTTTTTTCCAATTCATTTATTTTTATTCTACCATATTTGGGGTAAAATATTGTATCCTTGAAATATCCAGAATATCTTGATATCTTAATTTCACTTTCATTGAAATTTGAATCAATTCTTGGTAAATTAATATAGTAATAATCACGTTTAAATGAGAAAATAGATTCTCTTCCTTTAAAAAAATCTTTATAAGTATTAACTTCCAAATGAATAAAAATGGTTGAATCTTCATTATCCATACCTTGACATTTAAAATACTTATGAATAGTTATTTTTTCAGTTGTTGGAGAACAACTATATAATAATGCAATAAAAAGTAATAAAATCCTATTCATTTTGTATTCTCCATTGTATTTTAAGCAAATTTCATTTAACACCATCACCAGTTTACTTTAGTCAGTTGTTTGGTCATTCTTTTTTGCCCGAACCCGACAATATGCCATCAAAATTATTCACTTCGAAGCCATAAATCCGCCAATGATTGCCATAATTGGATTTAGTTTTTTATTAACAGGATCTGCCTCTACTCCAAAATTTTCCAAAGCAGTTGCTCCTAAAAGAAACATAGAACCTTTTGTTCCGGCAACAATCGGACAAGCTATTTTATTTTCGAAACCTTCTATTTCAAAATTAACAATTCCGAATGGACATCGTCCAATTCTGCCATCTGCAAAAACCATTGATCTGGTTTCAATCATTTCAAAATCAATTGTCTCTAAATAGTCCTCAGGTACAAATGAGTATAGGGCACCAGTGTCTATCCAAAAGTCAGCTTCAAAATATTTTGAGTTATCATAGACATTTGAGATTTTTACTTTTTTCTTGAACATTCCCATATTATACTCCTTATATTAACCTTAAAAATCGTTAATCTGATTGCCTGTAAAAAAGTTAAGTAACGAAAATAGTAAATCAAAATTATAATTTATATAATATCTGCCAACACCATCACCCCAATAATTGGGTCTGATGTTTGGTCATTCTTTTTGCATCTGTAGGGAACAGGCATGCCTGTTCCCTACAATTATCGAATAATAACGAATATTTTGGATTCTGAAAGGTTTCCTGATTTATTCATATAAAAAATAATACTTTTAGGTAGATTTCAAACATCCATCTGTTCCATACCGACTGTTCACAACAATTTATAATATTCATCTTCATTCCAATTTAACGGATTATATTCAATATATTTTCTAATTTCAAACAATTCGTTTTCATTTCGGATTATGTGTTCGTAATACGATTTCTGCCAAACAAAATTAATATTTGAATCAATTCTATGAATCATTTTTGATATTGCAGATTTTAAAGAACCGATAATAACAGGTAATGCCTGATGATTTCGATTCTGAACATTGGATTGTAGGGAACAGGCATGCCTGTTCCCTACGGTATCGCTGATAATTAGAATCAGATGAACGTGATTTGGCATTATGCAATAATAATCAATATCTGAAAATTCGAAATGCTGAAGTATATTTTTGATGCAATCATCAACAATTTTCCCAAAATCATTCAGTTCAGTATTGCCATCAACAATTTCCCCAAATAGATGTTCGCGGTTACGCGTACAAATCGTTACAAAATAATAACCTGCCTGTGAATAATCATATTCTTTCAGGCGGATTGATTTACGATTTTGTATTTCAGGATTGAAGTCCATTGTTTTTATTAATAGTATCCGTAGGGAACAGGCATGCCTGTTCCCTACAATTTATCATATTCATCTTCATTTCAATTAGTTCATTGCATCCGTGGGGAACAGGCGTGTCTGTTCCCTCTTACGGATAAAGTCTTTCGGTTTTCCATGAATCACCTTCTTTGAAATACCGTATTCTGTCGTGCAGTCGGCTTGACCGCCCCTGCCAGAACTCGAACACTTCGGGGATTAATCTGTATCCGCCCCAGAAAGGCGGCAACGGAACGTCATTTTTAAATTTAAACATATATTCCGCTACTTGTCTTATCAAAGTGAAACGGCTTTTCAGAACTTCGCTTTGCTTCGATGCCCAGGCTCCAAGCCTGCTAGAGTATGGTCGTGTTTGGAAGTAAGCATCGGATTCTTCGGGAGTTATTTTTTCGAGTTTACCTTCAATTCTTATTTGTCTTTCGAGCTTATCCCAGTAAAACAGCATTGAAACATTAGGATTTTCATCAATTTCTTTTCCTTTGCGACCTTCGTAGTTAGTAAAGAAAACAAAACCACGCTCGTCAACATTTTTAAGCAGAAGCACCCTTGATGAAGGTTTGCCTTCTTTCGTTGCAGTTGATAGAACAAGAGCGTTAGGGTCAAGCATTTTAACTGCAATTGCATCCTGAAACCAAGATTTAAATTGCTCGAAGGGATCCTTCAGTGCATTTTTTTCGGTAAAACTTCCACGTGTATAATCATGCCGTATATCAGATAAATTCTCAATTAAATCCATTGTTATTCCTGTATTATCCTGAATTCCCTGACACATGAATTATTACCTGTGTCAAGCCGTAAAAAATAAAGTCCCGTAGTCAAGTCCGATGTCCTGATTTTAATCGAACCATCTGAAATAAATTCAGGTTCTACAGGAATTTCTTTTCCAAAAATATCATAAATTTTAATACATTTATTACTTAAATTTTGAGCTGATGACAGAATAATAAAATTATCGGCAGGATTTGGATAGATGTTTACAGGTTCTGACGTTGCACTTATTTCCACAGCCATATCTTTCGGTAATAGATTAATGCTTGAGATTGCTTCCATCGAATCAGCCAAATCATCAAAAATAAGTATTTTAATGCTGTAATTATTCGGAGCTAATCCGTTTGTATTCCAAACGGCAAGAGTGTCGTGCCTTACTTGTTTTTTGAATTCTCCGGGGATTTGAATCCATTCATCCGTCGGTTTTTGGCGGTAGAACATTTTGTATTTGCCGAAATTCATCAATTGACTCTCGGCAGTTTTTGTAATCCAGACAGACCCGATTAGAGCAACATTTGAATTCACATTTGCTATTGTCGGCTTTTCGGTATTCGCATACCAAACGCAGGCTTTGTCGTAAGGTTTCGGTTCGTCGGGAACAGTACTTTGGAGTACCATTAAAATGGAATTCTGTGTTGCGGTTGCCTGACCCATAGTTAATGCGGAATAAGCCAGCACTACAATTCCATTCCCTTGGGAGCGGACAGCAGTCGTAGCAGAACAAAAACCCACGATTGTAAAGGTTGTATCCGTTCCCCACACATACCCACCTGAACCGTCGCAGAAAATTTTATTTGCTGTCACAATCGAACGGTTTTGAGCACCGATTTCGCCGACAATACTGCCTTTTAGAGTTATATTTGCATCATCCATAGTATAAACACTCCAAGTCATAACCGAAGTGTTAAGAAGATTCAGTTTGATTTCACTGAGATTCGGAGTGAAATCCTTATAAGTCGAATTATTAACAAGTCCGCTGACTTCCCCGTTTGAAAACTCCCTTATCCATAGCCCGATAGCACGTAATTTTGAATCAGAAATTTTTACTTCAGTACCATTAGCCGGCATCAGAGCCCACATCACTTCCTTGCACTTTTCGATTTTCACTTTGTAGCCCACACCCGAAACTCCCGCGATACCGTCGCGGCATTCATATAGCCCAACAGAATCTCCATTTGGAAAAGTCAGGTCAAGTTTCTGATTTTTTCCTGTGTGATGCCAAAGCAATGCAGTCTTTGCATTTTTAATCGAGAGATTTGTGCTGTCGGTTATAACAAACTCTCCTGCTTCGTTCGACCCGTCAATAGATATTGAAGCTGTACCGTAAAGTCCTGTTGTGGTAAAACCATTATTGGTGATATTTGTAATTTCTGCTTTTGATTTGTTTGCCACCGCAAGTGTGTGCGAAAGACCGCTGTAATCGAACGAAGAATTTTTTACGATGATAACGCTGTTGCCGGTTGCAAACAACATTCGTTGATAAAAGTATTGCTGAGGAAAGTAGATTTGCGAGTTTTCAACTTCAAGACGGGCATTATTAAATAGAATTATATCACCTTTGATTGTTGCCTTACAGTTTTTGAATCTCAAAATCCCATTCAGAGCAATAAGAATTGTGCCGTTATAAGTGTAGTCCTTATCAATAATCAGCGAATCTAAAGGCGGTGCACCGATTATCAGAGTGTCATTTCCGAGCATTCCGTTTTTGGATTTACTTATAAGCTGATTTATGTCAGGAATATGTTTAATTCTGCTCTGCAACTGAGAAACTCCCGAATTGATTGAATTCTTTTTTGCAGGATTGTTGGTGTTGGGTTCAAAAATCGTAAAATTCGAAGCATCTTTTGATAGCTGATTCAAAGCGTTTTGGTCGAAATTGTAATCCTTTTTCCAGTCAGGATTGCTTTCTTCAGCATGAACCGAAGAAATAATAATCAGTAATGCTGTAACCAAAACTATATTTAAAATTTGGAACTTGTTTTTTCTTAAATTCATTTTTCAATCCAAGGTAATTTTAAAAACAATAAAAATAAAAGAATTGGAGGCGATTACAAAATAATATTTCCAATTATTTTTTTTTGAAACTAATTTTTGATATTTTCGTTTTTTACTAGTCTGTTCAACAATTTGAAATGGTCTATGGAAATTATTCAGATTAAAAATGTTACGAAGCGGTTTGGTGATTATGCCGCCACTAACAACGTTACTTTTAATGTTTCTTCCGGCAGGGTTTTTGGTCTGTTGGGTCCTAACGGTGCCGGAAAAACTACCATGATTAGAATGATTACCAACATTCTAATGCCTGACGAAGGCTCAATCACAATGTTTGGCGAAAAGGTCGGACCGGCTCATCAGAACCGCATCGGATATCTTCCCGAAGAACGCGGGCTGTACAAAAAAGTCAAGGTGATTGACCAGCTTACTTATTTCGGTCAGCTCAAAGGACTATCCAGAGCCGATGCCCAGCTCAAAGCAAGAACATGGCTCAAAAAGCTTGATGCTGCGGACTGGGAATCAAAAAAGATTCAGGAGCTTTCGAAAGGTATGCAGCAGAAGGTTCAGTTCATCGGAACAATTCTGCACGAACCCGAAGTTCTTATTTTGGATGAGCCGTTCTCGGGATTCGACCCGATTAATACCGAAGTACTGAAAAATATTATTCTCGACCTGAAAAAACAGGGAAGAACAATTATTCTTTCTACTCATATAATGGAGCAGGCTGAACAGCTTTGCGACGATATATGTCTTATCAACAAAGGACAAATCGTTCTGAGCGGCGAAATCCATGAAATTAAATCCCGAAGCGGCAAAGATACAATTCTTATGGAATTCGAAGGCGACGATTCATTTTTAAACGAATTCAAAAACATCAGATTCATCAGCAGAACAATGAACAGAGCCGAATTCCGCATAGTTGACGGAAGTCTCGGAGCCAAAGATATTCTTAGAAAAGCAAATGAAGCGGTTGAACTTACCCGCTTTGAATTTATCGTACCGAGCCTGAATGAAATCTTTATTGATGTTGTATCCGGAGTGGAGGCTAACCATGAATAATACTTTTTCAACCTCAAAAATCAAAACGATTATAAGTCATGAATATATTACCAAAGTAACTTCCAAGGGTTTTATAATCTCGACTTTGATTGGACCTATTCTCATGCTTCTTGTCATTGCGGTTCCTGTTGCAATTACTCTGCTTACCGGAAACAGTACCGAGAAGAAAATTGCTATTATAGACAGGACAGATAAAGGAATCGGGAAAAATATCGTTAAAGCTGACAATATCAAATATTACCTTGCTGACAAAAGCGAAGAAGAACTTAAAAAAGATGTTCTTTCCCAGGAGCTTGATGGTTTCCTGATTATTCCCGAAAACATTGTTGAAACAAGCAAAGCAACCGTCTTTACAAGAGGCGGCGGCGGAATCGGTTTCATCGCATCTCTTGATGATGTGGTTACCAAAGCTGTCCGAAAAGAAAGACTTATCCGTGCCGGCACCGACACAAGCGTAATTGCTCTTGTCGAGAAAGGTGTTTCAATCCAGACTCAGAAAATCACCAAGGAAGGCACAGAGAAAGACTTTACTGAAGCTTATGCAGTTTTGGGCTATATTCTCGGGTTCATGATTTACATTATGATGTTTATGTACGGTAGCTTTGTTATGCGTGGCGTTATTGAAGAAAAAGCAAACCGGATTGTTGAAGTGCTTGCCTCCTCTGCCAGACCTTTCGAAATCATGTTCGGAAAGGTTGTCGGGATTGGTGCTGTTGGTCTGACGCAGGTGCTGTTCTGGATAGTTATCGGAGCAATTCTTATGGCTGTAGCAGGACCAATTATCAATTCAATCAGCCCGAATACGATTGCAACTGCACAGCAAGTGGCAATGAAAGGCTCGCAAACTCCGATACCTGTAGGATTAGAAATCCCCAAAATACCTTTAATGCTGATGGTAGCTTTTGTTTTCTTTTTCCTAATCGGCTATTTTATCTACTCAACTCTTTTTGCGGCAGTCGGCTCGGCAGTTGACCAGGAGCAGGATGCCCAGCAGTTGATGCTTCCCGTTACTTTGCCGATTGTGATTCCGATACTGTTTATTGGAGCCGTAATCGCAAATCCCGACGGTAACCTGGCGATTATTCTATCGCTAATTCCGCTTTTCACTCCGATACTGATGATAGTCAGAATAGCCGCAACTCAGGTGCCTATATGGCAGATTGCTCTATCAATTGTTCTGACAATCGGTACATTCTTCGGCTGTCTCTGGATGGCATCAAGAATTTACAGAGTCGGAATTTTGATGTACGGCAAGAAACCCAATTTCAAAGACATTATCAAATGGATAAAAATGGGCTGAGATTAATAATAATTTTATCTCAACTTTTTTTAAGGCAGGCTCAAAACCTGCCTTTTTTTTTGGAATAAGGATAGAAAATTAAAGATTTCAATTGACATTCCTTCAATCTCAAATCGGAATAAAACTCCTCTTTGTATATAGTTATTGACACTGTATCAATTATTGTACATTTTTGCAAATATATTTTCAATCTAAACCTTTCAACATTTGAATTTTTCAATTTTATTCAAAATAACTTATGAATTATGTCCGAAATTGTGGTAAATTAATACTGAAATAATTTAAATATCGTGAGGATTTTATTATGAAGCTATTTATTACTTTTTTCATTTTGTTAGCCGGATGCCTGCCTGCTTTTTCGGCAGACTTCTGGGAACCGCTCGATGGCCCTTATGGGGGAGAAATCAGCGGTGCGGTTCAAACCGATAATTATCTGTTTGTTTATAATTCTTATGCCGTTAAAAGGTCGCCTGATGATGGCAAGACGTGGGAGCCTGTTCTTCCTGAGAAAAGCCTGAACATTGTTGAACGTCTTGAGTTTACCGGAGGGAAGAAATTGTACTTATATTCCAAAGCCATGGATACTTCCCGTACTTATACAGTCTATTCATCAGAAGATGAAGGACAAAGTTGGAATATGATTCAAAATGATGGTGTTTTTCAGTATTTTACAGACAATTATCAGTACTCTTTTGATTTTATTGATATTCGTGTGAAGGCAATAAACGACACAACAGTTTTCACATATCGTACTAATGCTATGTCTCCCACAAAATTTTTAGTTGATAAAAACGAAAATGTTTACCTTGTCGGCAGTAATTCAGTTCTAATTTCAACAAATCAATGCAAAAGTTTTACAAAAATTATTGATGTTGCTAATTGCTTTAAGATTGATGATTCGGGTAATCTGTATTATTCATCAAATGATTCAGGAAAATCATCAATATCTTACAGCAACGACATGGGCAAAAACTGGCAGACGATTAATATTAATTTCGAAATTAATTCATTTACCCCTATGAATCATGATGTAATCTATCTGCGAAGAGCAAATATGTCCTATCTTTTAGAGGATTTTAACCCTACAAAAATAACAATAATTACCGATCCCAAAAAAGATACAAGCTACTTTGAAAATATCCTGACAACGAGAACAAAAATCATAACTCAGGCAAGATATAATCAAAATTCAATTACTTCTGATAAATATTTGCAAAACCTTGAAGTATTAAAAATAAATTTTGGGAAATTAGATGTTTTACTCGGAGGTACTAAGCTTTTACTCACAGGAAAAAGTAATATAAGTTACCTTAAGGATAATGGATTTATCAATCTTAATTCCAAATTTCATGCAGAATACTATGATAATATTTTTATTTCGAAAAGAGATTATTTTTGGGTTACATTTGTAGGGCTTGCTGCTCCGGATGCAAATTTTTCACCTAATTACGGCGATACAACATTCATTCATTATTGGCCCTATTGTCCACATGTTATTGCCGATAACAGTAAAAATGAAGTATTTGCTTTGGTTTGGAATGGGAATAGCTTAGCCAAATTGAATGACAGTCTATATTTTAAAAAGATACCTGACATTTATTATCCCGGAGATAATATGTACTTCAATAACAACGATGAATTGATTATTGTAAGTAACTATATGGGACATAAATATATTAAAGATACACTTAGAATTTTTAAATTAGAAATGTCTGATTATTCTGAGCTGTTTACAAAATATTTACCTTTAAATGGTAAGTTTATAAAGTCAATAATTTCTGAAAATGGATACTTGTATTTTCTTACCGATACTCTCCTTTACCGAAGTAACGATGAAGGCAGTACCATCAGCCAAGTACTCGACGGTGGACAAACAGGAAAACGATTCAGGGATTTAATAACCGTTAAAAATACAATTTTCATAGCAACAAACTCCGGAGTATTGACAAGTGAAGACTTTGGCAACACTTGGTACGACAATAACAGCGGGCTGAAAAGCTTTGATTGCCTTACCCTTGCTAAACTTGCAGATAATTCATTGTATGTAGGACTCAATTCAGACGTGGTCTATCGAAGTACAATAGCTACAAAAGTTGATGAAAATCCCCGAACCGAAATTCAATCAGACTTTTTTATTCAGCCGAATCCCGCTACCGATTTCATAGAAATCTCCGTAGGGGCAAGGCATGCCTTGACCAACTCAGACATCCGCATCTTCAATGTCTTTGGTGAAATTGTATCCACCTCCGTCTGCTACGCAGACACCTCCGCCAGCGGAGGACAGAAGATTGACGTTTCGGGTTTGCCGTCGGGAGTGTATTTTGTGAGAATTGGAGATAAAGTAAGGAAATTTGTAAAAATATAAATGGAAATGTTATGAAAAAGCTCATATTATTGATTCTGATTGTTTTTACTTCCGATTTTGTAAATGCGGAATGGAAGTTTGTTAACTATCAGCCGGATGCCGTGACGATGAACGATGTTTCAATTCTAAATGAAAAATTTGCAATTGCTGTCGGTGAATATGGTTGCGTCAGAACTACGGTGAACGGTGGTACTTCTTGGAATTTTTACACAATTGATGGGAACAGGAATTTAATATCTGTCTCTTGTGTTGACCAACAAACTGCATTTGCCGTCAGCAATGAAGGAAAAATTTACCGAAGCACAAATTCAGGTAAAAACTGGGTAGAACAGGATTTATGGGATATTAATCAGATTCGAAATGTAAAATTCAAGCCGAATGGTTGTGGTATAATCCTTTGCAAAGATACCGGAGTACTCAAAAGTACCGACGGCGGAAAATCGTGGCTAACTTTAAACACACAGATTTATGACACATGGAATGATGTTGCTGTTATTTCAAATGATACAATTCTCCTTGCAGGCAAAAAGGGAAATATAATCAAAACAACAAATGGCGGTGAAACCTGGGAAAAATTGAATTTGGGTGAATCAATCAATATAATGAGAATACAATTTACTACAAATCAGCACTATGTAGTTCTTTCTGACAGTTTAAAAACTGCAACAACCGCTGATGGAGGAAAAACATGGAGAATAAGTGCTTTGGTTGCAAATTTCAAAAAAACTTTTATCAGACCAACAATTGTCAGCTTTTTTGTGTATTCAGAGCAAGAAAGCATTGTAAAAGTTTATGATTCCTATACATGTGCTCCAAACTATTATGAATTCATTTCGAAGGACGACTGCAGAACTTGGTCAGCAAAAAATTTGTCATCGGGACAAGTGAAATTTGAAGAAGATGGCAGTTACTTAATGAATGTAAAAATGTTGAACAAGGATTTTGGTTTTGGAATGGGATTAAGTGAGATGAAATTCGTTAAAATTGATTCAACCGGTTTTTATAAATATTCACCAATTTCTTCATATTCGGGTATAATGTTCCAAACAATTGCCGCTTATGATGAAAATCACTTTGTTGCAGTGTGCAGCTCTCCGGAAAACGAACTTTGGTTTTCAAACGATAGAGGAGAAACATGGGAGAAAGAATATTTTAATTTTCCTAAGGATACAACAAGTGGTGAAATTAATGATGTTTTGTATTTCTCCCAAGATGTACTATTATTTGTTATGAATCATTATAATATATATGAAAATGGGAGTAAAACGACATGGTTACCCCGCGGAAATATCAGAAGAACTGCAGACAGAGGAGAATCTTTCTCGCTATATTTGAATTCGGAGGAACATTTCTTCGAAAGCGTTACTATGAGAGATAAAAACTTTGGAATACTAAGTTCATGGGATAGTTCTGCAAAATATACAACTGACGGTGGTATATGCTGGCAGGAAATATATCCCGCTGAACACCCCGGCATGAATATATGGGCGGATTCACCCGAACCCGGTGTTTTCTTTTTAAAAAGGTCGTACAATTCGCTTGCATATCTTCTTCGTACTTACGACAATGGAAATACATGGACGAGAATTGATAATCCTATGTTTGGCAGAACATTCAGAATCAAATTTTTCGATAAGCTTTCGGGTTTAGCAATTGGTCGTCTTGATTCAATTTATATTAATGGAGTAAGAAATTACAGAAATTTTATAGCTAAAACTGATGATGGTGGAGAAACATGGTTTTACAAACATTTTACTGAATTAAAACTGAGGCCAACCTTTATGTATGATTTTCAATTTGCCGACAGGCTAAACGGAATTGCTGTCGGCAGACCTTGCGTTCTTCTCCGTACTACCGACGGTGGAGAAACATGGATTGATGAGAAACCTACTTTTCTTGGTGAAGATGTTCCAATTATTAAAGTAGTATATCCGACAAAAGAAACGGCAATTGCAGTTACATATAATGAAATTATGATTAAATTCTCAAATCGGGAACTGGACGTTACGGAAAGCCAATCTCATGTAAATGAACTCAATGTCTATCCGAATCCATCCTCCGATTTCATCGATATAACCAAACCTTCCGAAGGTTCTATCAGTATCTTTAATGTCTTTGGTGAAACGGTTGTGAAGTCTTCGGAAATCTTAAATAATTCACAATTTTCAATTCACAATTCACAATTAAGAATTGACGTTTCCGGCTTGCCGTCGGGAGTGTATTTTGTGAGAATTGGAGATAAAGTAAGGAAGTTTGTGAAGTTATGAGGATTTTAAAATGAAAAAAATTGTACTTTTTATCTTGCTTTATGGTGCTCAAATTTGCTTCGGGCAGTGGGAGGCTTTGGAGGGTCCTTACGGAGGATTTTATTTTGATATTGCTTCAGCACAGAATAACTTAATTGTTTACAAAAACAATAAGATATTTGTGAGCACCGATGAGGGCAATTCATGGAGTATTTCTCTTACAGTAGTTGGAGAACAAAAGATTTTAAGGGTATTGTTTAATCAGCAGAATAAAGTGACTTACGGAATATCATCCAATAGCCGTAACGGTGAAATTGAGGTCTATACTTCTATTGACTTTGGAAGTACCTGGACTTTTTTAAAAACTTTCAATAATTTTAGCAACATAATAGATGTCAATATTACTCTGAAGAACATCTATTTGATTGAATATCAAAAAATCAGTTATTGCACTTTAAATAATCCTGATAGTTTAATTGTTATTCCAATCCCTTTTAAATACGACAAATATGCAATAGACTTTGATGATGTATTGTTCTTTCATACTGATAGCCTTATCCAAAGAACAACAAACCTTGGAAAAGACTTTTCTGTTATAGGAAAGTCAAAATACTACGATTTCGATTTCAAGTTGGATAAGAATAATGTGTTGTATTATACCGACCTCGATCTTTCCGGTTTTTTTGTGTATTATTCAACGGATAAAGGCGATACATGGGAGTTATTTAAAAAATCGTATGATATTTTTGGAATATTTTATGCAATTGATACCAATCATATCTTTTGTAAGGATTACAGGGACTATTCAATTTATCTTTTTGAAAAAGAAAAATCGAATCAGGTTACTTATATCTGGACTAAAATTTCATCGCTCGATATAAAAAAAATATTACAGTTCGGAAATAAATTTGTTGTTAGTACCAACAAAACTTTTTACTTGGCTGATGATATTTATTTGAATAATTACCATGAAATCAAATTAGCTTTACAAATAGTTTATAATTTGCAAGGTGGTAAACATTTATTGATAGCTCGTGCTGAAGATGACTATAAACTTACAGCTAATAAATTTATTGATAAAGTTTGGGCTTCTTATTTTCTTTTTGTTTCAAATAAAGATTATTTTTGGAGTACGCATCACCCGTCAATAAATTCAAATGGTTGGTTTTCAACAGATGGCGGAATAACTCTCAGAACACCTGATACTCTGAGAATGCCTTGTTCTATGGTAGAAGGCAAAAATAACAAATTATATGCCCTTTTTGTAAATAGTGCGAGCTTTTTTGTTTCTTACGACCAGCTCAATTGGAGAACAGTATTTATTGAACGTCTCGGTTATAGTCAGATATTGCTTGATAGTTCTGAAAAATTGATGATTTTCTCAATGATATGCAATAGCTCAATTTATAGAGATTCCGTTGGAATAATTAAAATGGATTCTTCGGATTATCATGTTGTATCTCAAATCTATACTACTCAAATTCATAAATTCGTTCAGGCTTTGATTACTCCGAATAATTATTACTACGCCAGGTCGGACAGTGTGCTCTATCGAAGTACAGACGAAGGTATGAATTGGAAAGTTATTTTTGACGGCACAAAGCAGAACATGGCAATAAGAGATTTTATTTCGGTGAACAATTCGATTCATTTAGCTACGATTAAAGGTATTCTAACGACAGATGACTATGGTAACAATTGGTATAACAATAATGATGGGTTAAGAACTTATGATTGCTATAGTCTCGGTAAAACGGCTGACAACACTCTATATGCCGGTTTTGCTTATGATGTGGTGTACAGGAATACCAAAATGACAAATATTCGGGAGGTAGGAAAGATTGAACCGGTTCTCTTCCTTTCCCCCAATCCCGCCGCCGATTACATAGAAATTTCCGTAGGGGCACAGGGCACAGTGTCCGACATCCGCATCTTCAATGTCTTTGGTGAAACCGTGAAGAACCCCACCCAAACCCTCCCCGAAGGAGAGGGCTTAAGAATTGACGTTTCGGGTTTGCCGTCGGGAGTGTATTTTTTGAGAGTGGGGGAAAAAGTAAGGAAGTTTTTGAAGATATAATATATTTAATTATATTTCGTGGATAATTTTATGACAAAAAAGGAACATATTGAATATTGGGTGAAAACAGCCGAAAATGATTTTTCAACTGCACAGAGTCTGTTTGATTCTGCTCATTATGACTGGTGTTTGTTTATAGGACATCTTGTTCTTGAAAAAATGATTAAAGCTCATTTCGTCAATGATAATGATGATATACCGCCGAAGATTCATGATTTACTAAGATTAATCGAAAAAACAAATATGACACCTGATGAAGAAATGATGTATTTTCTTGAAAGAGCAAATTACTTCTGCATTTCAGCCAGATATCCCGATGAAAAATTAAATTTTTATAAAACCTGTACCCTCGATTATACCTTGATACAATTCAATAAAATAAGAGAATAATACGAATGGCTGAAATCAAATCTGAAATATTGAATATAGCAAATATATTCTTAAAATTGCTGGCTGAAAGAGGAATTTCAGTAAGTGCCGCATATATTTACGGCTCTTATGCCAATCAAACCGCTTCTGAATTAAGTGATATTGATATGGCAATTGTTTCTGATATGTTCGATGGGAATATATTAACCGATATTGATAAATTTATCGGATTAACCCGAAAAGTTGATAACAGAATATCAGTTCTTCCTCTAAATCAGGAATCATTGAACAGTTACTTCGTCCGGAAGGAAGTTATTCAAAAGGGTTATCAGATATATTGATAATTATGACAAAATACAGAAGCAAAATATTGGTACTTCTGATAATTGTTTTTTCATTCCCCCTGATAGCACAAAAGGAGTATTTGGAGAAGCAGAGTCTTGCTATTCCTCAGCCTGTTTTATTTGAGAATGCTAAGAATTCTAATTACTTCAAAAATATTTTTACTCTTTCTGGAATTGATTCAAATACTTCAATTTCAAATACTTGTAATTCTACTTCGGATATTTTTAATGGGAAATATGATTATAGTAATGTTGAAATGAAAATTAATATGAATCGTGAATTTGAACAATTAGTTGTTTACGGCATTTACTTCGAATATATTTTGCCCTGTCATATTTCGGACTTAAAAGTATTGGATGTTTATGGGAATATAAAATTATCATTAAATATTGAGAATCTTATCCCAAAACATAAATCTTCATGGCGAGGTGATATTGGAGTTGACATTTCAACCTTGCCGTTTGGAATTTATTTTGTGAAGATTGGAGATAAGTTTAGTAAATTTGTTAAGTTATAATCTTTTTTGGAGATAATATGAGATTAAAAGTAAAAAATCCAAAAGCAAAAATCTTGCTCGGCTTCGTTCTACTGCTTGGTTTGTCGAATTTCTTCGGGTATTGCATGGAGACAAAGAAAATTAATTTCATTAATGGTAATTTCCCCGAAACACCCGTTAATTTTAGCTCTTTGAACAGCATATACGATGATTATAATTCAGGTCCACCGCCAACAATCGAAGGGGATTTCAATTTTTATTATTCTTCCAATAAAAATTCCGAAGGAAAGCAATTCGATATTTTGGGTGCAACAATATTTTATCATTTCGACCAGGAAGACGGCGATTTTACAATGACTGCTTACGAACCAGACCCTTATGGAAATTATGAATACTTATTTTTCGACCAGCTGAAATTTATTAATACTAAGGCTAATGAATTTGGTCCGAATTTCAGTATTTCCGAACAGAAAACCAACTTCCTGTTCTATTCATCGGATACCATCGGGAAACAGCATATTTACTGCCTGATTCATGAGCACGATTCTACAGGAGGAACCTTCAAAAACGAAGGACCATTCCCGGTAAATATACTGAATTCACAGGTCAATCAGGCTGAAGACGGATATCTGACAATTGACAGTACGAACCGTACAATATATTTCATGTCGAACCGCGACGGAAATTTCGATATTTTCAAAAGAACCTACCCTGCAAATTTGTCTTTCAAGCAATGGCTGTTGACGACTTCTTCAAGCTCGGTTCAAAAAGTTACCGAACTGAGTACCCAAAGCGACGATAAATGCCCATACATCAATGGCAGACTAATGGTGTTTTCCTCAAACAGGGCAGGCGGTTACGGCGGTTTCGATTTGTGGTACTCCATTCTTGAAAACGGAGTCTGGAGCGAACCCAAAAATTTCGGAGCAGGTATCAACTCCCAGTCTGATGAGTACCGTCCGGTGGTTATGACAGACGGCAGATTCACAAATGACATGTTGATTTTCTCCTCAAATCGCACGGGAGGAAAAGGCGGTTTTGATTTATATTATGTCGGTATTCCCAAAATGACAAAATAGTTTTGCAAAATCAGAATATATTGTGTTAATTTTGTAATCTCTGCGAAGATATAGTATTTAAAAATTATTTTTAGGAGTTTATTTATGACAAGAGCACATAATTTTAATGCCGGACCGGCCGTTCTACCATGGTCAGTTGTACAGGAGACCCGCGATGCAGTTGAAAATTTCAACAACAGCGGAATGTCCATTCTGGAAATCAGCCACAGAGCTAAAGATTTCGATGTGATTTGCCTCGAAGCCGAGAAAGATGCACTCGATATCATGGGCTTGAACCCTGACGAATATGCAGTTTTATTTGTTGGCGGCGGAGCAAGCACTCAGTTTGCAATGGTTCCCATGAACTTCCTCCACACAAAAGCCGACTACGTGAATACCGGCATGTGGTCACAAAAAGCAATCAAAGAAGCCAAATTGTTCGGACAGGTTAACGTTGCCGCTTCAACCGAAGAATTCAATTTTAACCATCTGCCAAAAGATATCAAGTTTTCCGGGGATGCCGACTATGTACATTACACAACCAACAATACTATTTTCGGAACAGAATTCAAAGAAATTCCCGATGCCGGCGATGTTCCTCTGATTGCAGATATGTCCTCCGATATGTTCAGCCGTCCGATGGATTTTTCCAAATTCAGCATGATTTATGCCGGAGCTCAGAAAAATATGGGTCCTGCAGGAGTGGTTGTGGTTGTCATTAAAAAAGCATGGGCAGAAAAAAATGCCAAAACAACAACGATGCCGACCATGATGAAATACAAAACTCACATTGACAATAAATCCATGTACAACACTCCTCCCGTACTTCCGATATTTGTCGTCAGCCGTGTTCTGAAATGGATTAAAGGCGTTGGGGGACTTGCCGAAATCGAAAAAACAAATATTATGAAAGCCGGTTTGATTTACGGAGCTATTGATGCACATCCCGATTTCTACAAAGGTAGTGTCATTCACAAAGAAGACCGCTCTTTGATGAATATTACCTGGAATCTTCCAACACCTGAACTCGAAGATAAATTTGTGAACGAAGCTAAAAAAGCAAACATGATAGGACTGAAAGGTCACCGTTCGGTTGGCGGAGTAAGGTCTTCTGTTTACAATGCATGCCCTGTGGAATCATGTCAGGCATTGGCGAATTTCATGGAAGAGTTTTACCTCAACAACAAATAATTTGTTATAAATTTTGTTCTTTCAAGCGAAGAGTTTTTCAAAAAGCTCTTCGCTTTTTTTGTTTTGACTCCGGTTTTCCTAAAACTAATATCAAGAAGGAAAACAACTTTCTACGTAGAATTTGGTATTTTTAATAAAAAGGCAATAATTTTTTGTTTTGTAAATTATTTAATGTTATGTTGCAAATGTAATTATGGGTATCATTATGCTATTTTTCCGGAGTTGTTTCTAACTTCAAACTAGATTGAATATGAGTACAAGAATTAGAAAATTAATATGTTATAACAATAAAATATCAAACTTATGAAAAAAATATTACTTCTATTAATTATTAATTGTCAATTATTAATTGTCAATTCATACGCACAATGGACTTTAACAAACGGACCTTATTGCGGAAACGTAAGTGCAATAGCAACAAACGGTAAAACTATTTATGCTTCCACTTCCATGTCCGGCATTATGGCTTCAACAAACGAAGGAAATAGCTGGGAGCAAATAACTAAAATTCCTCAGGATGTAAGAGCTTTATTTGCTGAAAATAATTTAATTCTTGCAGGAACTTCCGGTAATGGGATTTATTATTCTGTTGATGTCGGAAAAACATTTATTCAATCATCACTTACGGATAAATTGATTAGTGGTTTCACTAAAGTTGGAGATAATATTTTTGCAGGTTCATGGAGACCTCAATCAATATATGGAGATGGAGTTTATAAGTCATCAGATAACGGAAAGACCTGGACTCAGACAGCACTCAACAACAAGACAATTATGGCTATAACTTCATTAGGAAATTACATCTATGCGGGAACTAATTTGGATGGTATAATGATTTCATCAGATAATGGAGATTCATGGAAACAGACACAGATAGACAGCACAACAATTTATTCCTTATATTCTTTTAAAAATAAGGTTTATGCAGGCGATTATTATAGTGGAATATTTTTTTCATCTGATAATGGTGCCACTTGGCTCAAATCAACATTTCCCCAAAAAAGTGTTAGAGCAATAACAAGTGCCGGAAATAATTTATATGCAGGGACATATTTATTCGGTTTGTATTTATCAACAGACGAAGGGAAAAACTGGACACAAACCGATTTAAATAATAGAACTGCTCTTTCTTTAACTTCCTTAAACGGGTCTGTTTTTTTTGGTTCCGATCAGACAGGAGTTTTTAAAATCAATGCAACCGGAAAGGAAATATATCAAACTCCGTTTCAAATTCCAAAAGTAAAATCTATAGTTTCTAATGATTCCTCTTTAATCTGCGGCACTTGGGGTAATGGAATGTATATGTCCGTAAATAATGGTGAATCTTGGGAACAAGTAAATCTATTATCATCTGTTGAAGATGTAAATTCATTTGCTTGTAATAAAAACTTTGTGATTGCGACAATAGGCAGTTCAAGTTATTCAGTAAATCGCTCAACTGACTATGGTAAAACCTGGACAGGAGTAAATCTAAACGGTCCAATGGGAGCTTATTCAGTTTGTTATCATAATAATAATTTTTTTCTTGGAAGCGAAGGTTATGGAATTTATAAATCTAGCGATGATGGCATTACTTGGAAAAGGAATAATGTATTAACAGGAGAAGAATTGTTTTCGATAAGTTCTTGTAATGGAAAACTATTTGTTGGATCAATGACTCAGGGTATTTATAAGTCAACAGATAATGGGACTACTTGGAAACAAACAAATTTGAAAGATAATCAGGTTTTATGTATTTCTTTTTTGAATGGAAATCTATTTGCCGGTACTGCTGATTATGGAATCTATAAAAGTTCTGATGACGGCAATTCTTGGGCTATTTCCGGATTAGAAAACAACGTTGTAAACGACATTTTGGTAAACAACAGCTCATTATTTGCAGGTACAACAAATAACGGTATTTATGTTTCTACGAATAATGGAGATACATGGGTTCAAAAGAAAGACAATCTTAAAGGAATATTTGGTTTAGCTTATAAAGATGATTACATCTTTGCCTCTTCATTAAATGGTGTATGGAAGAGAAAAATTTTATCATTAACAGATATTGAAGAAAAACCTGAATTTTCATCTAATATTGTTATCTCCCCCAATCCCTCCGCCGATTTTATAGAAGTTACTAAACCTTCCGAAGGTTGGGAACCTTCGGAAGGTTTTCTAAATTCTGTTAAAATCTTCAATGTTTTTGGTGAAATGGTTGTTAAGTCTCCGGAAGTCTTAAATCATTCACAATTCACAATTACCAATTCTCAATTAAGAATTGACGTTTCGTACCTTCCGCAAGGGGTTTATTTTGTGAGAGCGGGGAATAAGGTAAGCAAATTTATTAAAATATAGGAATAATATGAAAAAACTAATTCTTCTATTAATTATTAATTGTCAATTGTTAATTGTCAATTCTTACGCCGAAAAATACGGCTGGACAAATATTGGAGACCGTCTGCCTAATACACCTTCAACCGTAACAATCTCAGGAATTTCTATGATAGGAGATTCTATGTGGATATTATCCGGTTATGGAACATACTTGAATCAAGTACCGGGTGAAATCTATTTCTCTTCAGATAGAGGAAAAACTTTCAAAATTCAATCCACGAAATTTGGAACTCATGCAATTCACATGATTGATTCCAAACGCGGCTATTGCGGCGGAGTGGAAGGGCAGATTTATAAAACAAGCGATGGCGGGGAAAACTGGATTAGATGGACTTCGATTGGCAGAACGCTGATGTCTATAGATTTCCCTCCGGATAGCGATACAGGAATGTGTAGCGGTTTCACAGGCGGAGTAAAATTGATTACTCCGGGCGGAGTTGTCACTGTGGATATGAGCGGCTATGTTTCAAATATTTATTCTGTATCCTGTATTGATAAAAATCATGCCTTTGTTGCAGGCGAGGAAATAATCGGACCCATTACCAATGGAGTTTTGCAAATAGACCAATCTTATCCCGGAACAAATGGGATTTATGCAATTGATATGGTTGATACCTTGTATGGATGGTGCGTTGGGTCGCCAACAGCCGCCGGCGCTTTTTACAGTTCGGGTTGCATGATTATTCGTACTGTAGATGGACATGAATGGTTAGACCAGGAAAACCCCGTAAAGGGTAAAAATGGTACTCTAATGGCAATAAAAGCAGTTAATAAAAATGATGCATGGACTTGCGGCACATCTGGTGTTGTTTTGCACACTACCGATGGAGGAATTAACTGGATTCAGGAAGCAAAAGGGTTAACAAATGAAATGCTATATGGAATCCATGTAGCCGGACCAAATGAAGTTTATATTACAGGCAATAATCGAACATTATTGAAATACGGAATTATTTCCGATGTGGAATCAGAAATTGAAACATCCGACTTTTCAATTTCACCCAATCCTGCAAATGATTTTATTGAAATTTCTGTAGGGTCAAGGCATGCCTTGACCAACTCTGCCATTCGAATCTTCAATGTCTTTGGTGAAATCGTATCCACCTCCGTCTGCTCCGCAGACACCTCCGCCAGCGGAGGACATAGAATTG
>CAZSHX010000065.1:0-28196 GCA_964606895.1 uncultured Hyphomicrobiales bacterium | reverse complement strand
TTCTTAATTCATATTACGTTAGGAGTTCTTTTTATTTTACAAACATAATCACTTATGGTAATTACGATTTCGATCATGGTCACAAAGTGATTATCAACAATTATCGCGGAAACCGCCCATACCAATTCTATAATACACATAGAACCCAATTTCCAAAAAATAATTATCGTCCCGAAAACAACTCCTGGTCTCCGAAGCATTACAAAGAACAAGGAATGAAGAGGGGGAATGAAGGCAAGGAATTTAGGAAAGAGCAAAAAAGAGAAAATAAAGGGAATGGTAATAATGGCAATGGAAGAGGAAACGGCAAAGGTGGTGGGAATGGTAAAGGCGGCGGTCATGGAAAAGGTAAATAAATATTTATTTTTAATTAATTATTGAATAGGAGTAAAAAATGTCATTATTAACAGTTATTGTGGTATTAGTTATTATTGGTGTGCTTTTGTATCTTCTTAATAACTATATTCCGATGGATAAAAAAATCAGATCTATAATAAATATAATTATAGTTATTGCTGTTGTAATCTGGCTTCTCCAGACGTTTGGTATCATTGGCAGTCTTAGTAATCTGCATATAAAATAGATATGCTAAATAACACTTAGCCCAATTTTTTATATCATTAGCTGAAATTAAATCTGCTTTAACCAATTACTCATTGACTTACAGATGGCAATCAAATTAAAAATATCAGATAAAACAACATTTGAAAAGTTGAGAAATTCTTCAGAAAATCCTTTTATATTATTATTAAAAAGGTTTTTCGAAGAATTTGCACAATTAGCGATGTTCACTTTGCGGTTTTTCAAAGAATTGGTTAAACCAAGGTATGAGATAAACGAATTTATTAAGCAATCCTATCTGATAGGCTATAAAACATTGCCACTTGTTGGAATAACGGGGTTGATTATGGGTTTAGTATTAACAATCCAATCCCGACCAACTCTCGCAGTTTTTGGAGCGGAATCGTGGTTGTCTTCAATGGTATCAATTTCTATTATCAGGGAAATTGGACCAGTGATTACAGCATTAATATTTGCAGGAAAAGTAGGCTCAGGTATCGGAGCAGAATTAGCTTCGATGAAAGTAACCGAACAGATTGATGCAATGGAGGTTTCAGGGATAAATCCATTCAAATTTCTCGTAGTAACTCGTGTCGTGTCCTCAACCTTAATGCTTCCTGTTTTAGTGGTAATTGCTGATGCTATTTCCTTGTATGGTGCTTATGTTGGAGTCAATTTAAAAGGAGATGTCAGTTTTCATTTATTCATTTTGCAAGTGTTTGAAATGCTAACCTACCCGGACGTAATATCTGCGGTAACCAAAACATTTTTCTTCGGTTTTGCAATTGGTCTGATTGCCTGCTACAAAGGTTTTAATTCAAACAAAGGGACTGAAGGTGTCGGCGAATCAGCTAACTATGCCGTTGTGCTTGGTTCATTATCTGTATTTGTTATTGACCTGATTGCCGTTCAACTAACAAGCATATTTTTTTAGGTTGATATGGAAATAGTTGCAGAAATAGAACATTTAAAAATATCATTCGGCTCGAATAATGTTCTGAAAGATATTAATTTTAAAATTGCAAAAGGTGAGAATTTTGTTGTTTTCGGCAAGTCAGGAAGCGGCAAGTCGGTACTTATTAAATGTATGGTTGGTTTGCTGTCGCCTGATGGTGGCAGAATAACTATCTTAGGCGAAAATATTTCTGAATTGAAGAATAAAGAATTAAACATTTTGAGAAAGAAAGTAGGATTTTTATTCCAAAGTGCCGCTCTGTATGATTCAATGACTGTTAGAGAAAATCTTGAATTCCCGCTACGTGATTCGAAGCCCCTGTCAAAAGAAGAAATTGATGGACTTGTTCAGGAAGCATTGAAAAATGTAGGACTTGAAGATACGATTGACAAAATGCCATCCGAACTTTCGGGAGGTATGAGAAAAAGGGTTGGACTTGCCCGTACATTAATTTTAAAACCGGAAATCATACTTTATGATGAACCAACAACAGGTTTGGATCCTATCACATCAAAAGAAATCAGTCATCTGATATTAGACATACAAAAAAAATACAATACCGCTTCAATAATTATTACTCATGATGTTGAGTGTGCCCGGATAACAGCAAATCGCATGATAATAATTAAAGACGGGGTATCGGTTGCCGAAGGAACTTTTAAGGAATTAGCCGAATCCGGTGATGAATGGGTTCATTCATTCTTCAATTAATCAGTAAAGATGAAATTATGCAAAAAGCAATAGGAAATAAACTAAGACTTGGAATTTTTGTTGTTGTCGGAATAGCACTGCTAATAGCCGGAATTTATTTTATTGGTAAAAGACAGCAATTATTCAGCAGTACGTTTCATATCAGTGGAATTTTTAAAGATATCAACGGACTTCAGGTGGGAAATAATGTTCGTTTTTCAGGGATCAATATTGGGGTAGTAGAAAACATTCAACAAATCACGGATTCAACTGTTAGAGTTGATATGCAGATTAATGAAAAATCAAGAAAATTCATCAAAAAAAATGCAAAAGCTATTGTTGGAACCGAAGGGTTGATGGGTAATAAAATTGTGTCAATCATAAGAGGACCAAACAGTAAATATGAAATATCAGATGATGATGTAGTCCAAACTGTTCAGCCTGTTAATATGGATGATATATTATTCAATTTAAAAGAAACCAGTGAAAACGCCGCATATATAACCGGAGACCTTTCTATAGTGATGAAGGGTATTCGCGAAGGAAAAGGAACTATTGGAAAACTGTTTATGGACAGCTCGTTCGCAACCAATATGAATAAAGCCCTAGTAAATATTAAGCAGGGTGCCGGAGGTTTCAAACAAAACATGGATGCCGCAAGTCAGAATTTTCTTCTTAAAGGGTTTTTTAATGATAAAAAAGATATGAAGGAAGAAAAGATTCAAAAGGCATTAAAAGCAAAAAAAGCTCTCAAAGAAAAAAAGGCGAAGAAATGATAAATGTGTGAATCATGTAACTTATTTTGGAAGTTATGTAACACTAACGGTTTGCATTAGCTTACTTTTGTACAATAAATATTAATCACAAATTTTGGAGTCATCAAAATGACATCAAAAACTCTCACAAAACAGTAACTGCCTCTTCTATACTTGCTAATAGAACTGACAATTGAAATATGCAAGCTGAATGAATGGTTTCCTAATTTACAGATTTCAAATATCTGTTGCTCGAACTGAACTTTCAGGAAGAAAGCAGTTTAAATTTATTATTAAAAAAGGTAATTGTATGAATACTTTTACAACATACACAGCAAGCATGTACAACAGATACATTCGCTTACTTGGCATGATGTTTATGGTCGCTTTAACAGCGGCTTCATTTGCTATGGCGATTCCGGCGTTAAACCTCAGATCAATGGATAATTTTGTTATTCTTGCCGGTTCAACAATAACAGGCATACCGCCTGTATCAATAACAGGTAATGTAGGCTTGAGTCCTGCCGCAGGAAGTTATATAGTAGGATTCGACGGGTCGAATGTTGTTGGCACTTTATATGTGGTTGATGCTTCCGGTCCTGCCGGTTCGGTGGTAAATGCCACTCTTCTGCAGACTGCCAAAAGCGATTTAACTACAGCATATAATGATGCGGCAGGAAGAACTCCTGTCCCAACAGGTACGTTTCTAAACCCAGGAAGTGGAAATATGGGCGGACTTAACCTGGTCGCCGGTCTTTATAAATTTACATCTGATGCGGCTATCACCGGATCGGACTTAACACTCACCGGTAATTCAACTGATGTGTGGATTTTCCAGATAGCATCCTCACTCAATTTGGGTAGTGGAATTCATATCATTCTTGCAGGTGGTGCTCAGGCGGCAAATATTTTTTGGCAGGTGGGTACATCCGCTACTTTGGGAACTTATTCAGTCTTCAAAGGAACCATCTTAGCAGATCAATCAGTCTCATTGGGTACAGGAGCATCAATAGAGGGCAGAGCTTTAGCATTTTCTGCCGCAGTTACTTTTGCATCAGGTGTTACTTCAACCAGAGCTGTATTAATTTCCGGTCCTTTCTTCGCAGTTGATTCAACGCAGGTAAGATTTGGAAATGTCAATAACTCTACAAGTAAGAGAGATACAGTGACGGTTACCAATACAGGAACAGCAAATCTTATTATCAGTACAGTAACAAGTTCAAACACATTATTTACTGTAACTCCAACAAACGGGACAATTACACCGGGTTCAACCCAAAGATTCTTTATAACCTATGCCCCTGTTGCAAACGGTGCACAGAGTGGTTATATCTATTTTAATCATAACGCAACAAATGCAAGGGATTCGCTCAGGGTTTCGGGCACAGGAGTTTCTCCAACATTTTCGGTTAGCCCCTTGAGTCTGAACTTCGGAAATTTACGAAACGGATTAACCAAAAGAGATTCATTAACTGTTACTAATACAGGGACTGCAGATCTTATTATTAGCACTATAACAAGTTCAAACACATCATATACAATAACTCCAACAAACGGGACAATTACACCAAGTTCAACCCGAAAATTCTATGTTACTTTTGCACCATTAACTGATGGTTTGAAAAGTGGGTTTGTTTATTTTAACCATAATGCTTCTAATGCAAAAGATTCAATCACAGTTAGTGGAACAGGTGTCTCGTCGAGATTCTCGGTTTCTCCGTTGAGTTTGAATTTCGGAAATGTTCGCGACGGCTTGACTAAAAGAGATTCAGTAACCGTAACAAATAGCGGAACAGCTGACCTAATTATAAGTAGTTTAACAAGTTCAAACACAAAATTTACTTTTACACCTGCTAACGGAACAATTACTCCGGGTTCTTCCCAGAAATACTATGTTACTTTCGCACCAATTATTGATGGATTGCAGAATGGTTTTATCTTTTTTAACCACAATGCTTCAAATCCAAAAGATTCAATCACAGTTAGCGGAACAGGTGTCTCTTCGAGATTCTCGGTTTCTCCGTTGAGTTTGAATTTCGGAAATGTGCGAGATGGTTTAACCAAAAGAGATTCAGTAACCGTAACAAATAGCGGAACAGCGGATCTTATTATCAGTAGTTTAACAAGTTCAAACACAAAATTTACTTTTACCCCGGCAAACGGAACAATCACTCCGGGTTCTTCCCAGAAATACTATATTACTTTCGCACCAATTATTGATGGATTACAGAGTGGTTTTATCTATTTTAATCATAATGCGGGTAATCCAAAAGATTCAATCACAGTTACCGGAACAGGTGTATCACCTTTGTTCTCGGCAAACCCTGTGATTCTGGACTTTGGAAATGTCAACATCAGGTCAACCAAGAGGGATTCGGTTACTGTCACAAATAGTGGAACAATGGATCTTATTATCAGCAGTTTAACAAGTTCAAACCCAAGATTTACTTTTACACCGGCAAACGGAACAATTACTGCGGGTTCGGCGATGGTATTTTATTTTACTTTCTCGCCGATGGTTGACGGGTTGCAGAATGGTTTTATCTATTTTAATCATAATGCGGATAAACCAAAAGATTCTATCAGCGTCAGTGGTACAGGTGTTTCGCCTAAGTTCACGGTAACACCATCTATGCTTAATTTCGGCAATGTAAACAATGGATTGACAAAAAGAGATTCAGTAACTGTTACAAATAACGGAACTGCAAACCTTATCATAAGTAGCATAACAAGTTCAGGTGCATCATTTACAGTAAATCCAATCATAGGAACAATTCTGCCCGGAGCTTCACAAAGATTCTTTGTTACTTTTGCTCCTTTAACTGATGGTTTGAAGTATGGAAACATCTATTTCAATCATAATGCCATAAATGGTAGGGATTCAATCGGAGTTAGCGGAGTAGGCGTTTCTGCCGGCTTCTCTATGTTCCCAAAAACTTTGAATTTCGGTAATGTCATTAACGGCACCACAAAAATGGACAGCGTTACCGTTACAAACACAGGAACAGCCAATCTGGTTATTTCCTCTATTGTTACAGGGAATATTCGCTTTGTCACTACAGTTCTCAATGCAATAATATTACCCGGTTCATCCAGAAAATTTTATGTTGCTTTTACTCCACTTACATCAGGATTTCAGGATGGATATATCCGATTTAATTTCAATGCAACTAATGCAAAGGACTCAATCTATGTCACAGGTACTGGTGTTGGAGCCGAAGTATTTCCTAAGTTTACAGTGAATCCTTCGAGTCTGGATTTTGGGACAGTAAACAGCGGTTCACAGAAAATGGATAGCGTTACAGTAACAAATACCGGAAGTGCTAACCTAATTATTTACGGTATGACATCAACCAATGTTTATTATTATTTCATTCTTGGTACATCCATAATTGCCCCTGGAACATCTCAGAAATTCTATATCAATTTTTCTCCATTAGTCTCAGGAGTTCAAAATGGTTTTATTTATTTTTATCATAATGCAATCAATGCTATGGATTCAATCCGTGTAACAGGATTAGCAGTAGGAAATGATCTTGCACCTAAGTTTACTGTTAAATATGACCTGGATTTCGGTTCAGTGTTTTTAACAACTTCTAAAATGAAGAGTGTCATAGTAACAAACACAGGCAGTTCCAACCTTGTAATTTCGAATATTGTCTCAACAGATAGTCATTACGACATCACACCGATTATCGAAACCATCGCTCCGGGAGCATCAAAGGAATTTTTTATCACTTTTACTCCTATCGTATTAGGAAAAGTGAATTCAAAAATTATATTCATCCACAATGTCGGCAGAGATACAATCAATGCTACAGGCATAGGAATCGGCAACATTCCTGTTATCACAATTGATTCAGCTCGTAAACTTCCAAATGGAACCGAGTTCGCAATTGAAGGTATCGTAACAAGAACAATGGGTAGCTATACTCGTATTCAGGATCAAACAGCCGGTTTGACAATCGTTCAGGAATCTGGCGCCTTTTTCGAAGAAGTCAAGATATCCGATATTCAAATGGGTGACCGGATGCGTATTCAAGGACGTATTTCCGAAAAAAGTTTCCTTAAAGTTGTTAGTGGTAATGACCTGACAGGATACCAAAGATTCTCACGCTTGAATGAACTACCTGCACCTAAGAAAGTTACACTTTCAGAACTTGCCGCTAATGGAGAGAAATATGAAAGTTGTCTTATTACGCTTGTCGGTCTTACTCTACCATCAGTTAAAAGTTCAAACTTTATTGAAGCAACAACATATCAGGTAACTGATAAAAGCGATTTGACAAATGCTGTTGTAATTCGTATTGGCAATCATCCGGATACAGATATGGACGGTATGCCTTACCTCTATAATTCAGTAACATTTGTAGGTGTGCTGAGCCAGTCAAGTGCAACAAATCCTTTAGGAGGATATCAATTAACACCTATTCTTCCAACTGATTTGATTTCTGAACCATCAGGAATCACAGAACCTAACATCGCAGAGCAATATTCATTATCAGTAAACTATCCGAATCCGTTTAGTAATTCTACAACAATTCAATATTTCCTTGGAAATGATGATTTTGTTTCACTCAAAGTATTTGACGTACTGGGTAAAGAGATTGTAACTTTGGTTAATGGCTTCCAAACAGCCGGTATTCACACTGCTGACTTCATGCTAACTGAGAATACTCTTTCTTCAGGCACAGGTATTTACTTCTATCGCTTAGAGGTTGGAACATTCGTTTCTACTAAGCAAATGATTCTTCTTAAGTAAATCAACACAATAAGCAGTAAACAACAGCTTGTATTGTAAAATTTTTTTTAAAATTAATTCAGGAGTCATCAGAATGACAACCACAGAGCACAAACTTATAAAAGCATCTCCATTCAACAAGGAGACCTGGCAAGAGAAAAAAAGCAAGTTAAAAGAGAAATTTCCTCATCTTACAGATCCTGATCTCGATATTGAAGAAGGAAAGGTTGAAGAAATGTTAGAAAAACTTCATTCCAAAATTGGAACGACCATAGGAAAAACCAAAGAAGGATTGCACAAGTTTATAGATGCGCTTTAGGAATTATTAACAAGCTATTCCTTCAGCAAAATTTCTGAAGGAATAGCTGTTGTATTTAAAATTAGAATTTTCAACACCAACAAAGGAATTTCCGTATGAAAAATAAGATTATTATCATTGTATTATCAGCTTTTCTGATGACTACAATTTTGATATCCTGCGACTCTTCAGAAAAAAAAGTTGAAGTCGCAAGAGAGAATGGACAGGCATCAACTGAAAAAGTTGCAACAGCAAAACAGGATTTAAGCACAGCTGTTCAGGATTCTGCAATGGAATTTCAAAAATTCCAAAAAGAATCCGAAACCAGAATCAGCGATTACGAGAAAAATATTGCTGAATTAAAAGTAAAAATTGCCAAGGAAAAAAAATCCGGCAAAACTCAATATCAGAAAATGGTTGCCAATTTAGAACAAAAAACTGCCGACTTGAAGAAGAATCTTAAAGAATACAAAGAAGAAGGTAAGGATAAGTGGGAACTCTTCAAAGTTGATTTCAATAATAATATGGATGATTTGGGGAAATCAATTTCGAATTTCTTTACCAATGAGAAAAAATAACATTTAAAGAAGTTATTTAATAACACATCGAATAAAAGATTGATAGTCATTTAAAGGAAAAATATAAATTATGAATACTGTGAAAATTGAGAAATCGCCAACGGACATTATGGTAGAAATTATTGAATACGAACCTCATGCGGTTGTAAGTAAAACAATCATTAATAAAATATCAGGAAATATCAGTGTCAAGACATTTTCCAATGAAGAAGGATTAAAGCAAAAACAATCACCATTCAATACATTTGCTCAAATGATTGATGGAAGTGCCGAGATAATGATTGAAGGTAAATCACATTTATTGGATACCGGTCATTCAATTGTTATTCCTGCACATAAAACAAACATAGTAAAAGCTAACGGTAGATTTAAAATGATCCAAACTGTTGTTAAAACTGATTTTATTTAGAATCAGCTTAATAATATTACGGAAAAATTTTATCTCGGTAAAAAAAACGCAAAACGAATGGAATCAGGAGATTACTCCTGACATTAGTCGAACAAACTGAACTTTCAGAATGAGAGCAGTTTAAATCTAATAAATTATTTTTAAGGTAATAGTATGAAGAATCTTACAAAAAAAATTACAGTAAGTTTATTATTTGCATTTTTCACTGTTCTGATTTTCAGTTCATTAAATGCACAAGAAACAAAATTCCGCGATCAAGCATGGCGATATGGTGTCAATCTTGGATTGAACTATAATTCAGCCTCCCTTGGATATCAATATTTGCATGCTGTAGATGCGTTAGGTATTAAAGCAGATTTTGATAAAGGAACAGACAATAGAGACATGTCAAATGGTAAAGGTTTCGGACCCTATGGCGGACTATTTATCGAGTATCTGTCCACAAGTTGGTGGGGTATTCAGGTTCGTGGTTCCTGGGATACGAGGGATGCACTTGTTAAGGATATTTATCCAACTCCCAACACCGAATTTAATACAAAAATGAGCTATTTGTCATTTGAACCTGCTTTGAGAATTGACCAGCATTTAATTCCAAATTTGAGCATAACTGCAGGTGGACTTATTGCAGTTAATATGCATGGAACTTATGATTGGAAGACTACTGACGGATCCATATCTAAGGACGGGTCCAACTTGGCTGTAGATAATAATGTTAAGATATCCGACCGAAATGTTGCTTCATTAGGAATTACAGGTGGCTTGGCTTATGATATCGAATTATCAAGAAGTGGCAATAACTCTATCTATCTTTCTCCTTTTGCTGATTATTCATGGATTGCCAGCCAAAGAAAAGCTCCAAACAAGATACAAAATTCAGCCAATGATGTTTGGTCAACTAACACATTCCGAGTTGGTCTAAGACTCTCATTTGAATCAAGATATCCGACTGAACAAAAAGTTACCGAAGTTATTATTTATCGCGAATCTCCAAAACCGGTTGTAATAGTAAAAGAAGGTAAGAAAGTTTCTATGATAACACCTTACAATAATACAGTTACAACAAAGAATGTTAATGGATATTTCCCTGTTCATCCTTATGTGTTTTTTGACAAAGGAAGCAATGATATTCCTTCAAGATATACAATTCTTACAAAAGAAAGTGCAACGAGTTTTCAGGAATCTGACCTTGAAAATTTCAGAAAAGGCGATATGACAGTGAAAGAAACAAATATTAATCAGTTGATGGTTACCTATTATAACGTTCTAAATATTTTCGGTGACAGAATGAGAAAGAATCCAAACGAGAAACTATCCTTACGTGGCTGTGACCCTCAGGAAAAAGATGGAGAAGCTTGTGCTCAGCAAGTAAAGAATTATTTGGTAAACAACTACGGAATTGATGCCAATAGAATAAGTATTATTGTCGAACCACCCAAAAAACTTTCAGGAAGTGCTTTGACTGACCCTTCGTTTGCCAATCTTATTGATGAAGAGAATCGCAGAGTTGTCTTTGTTTTCAGTAATCAGGATATGTACAAACCATTACCCTATACAATCAGGGATGAATCTTCGATTGATAACGATATGATATTTTCAATTAATGATGATGTTAGATTTAAAAGTTGGAATATTTCAATAACCGGAGAAAATAAAAATATGGATTTCGGTCCGTTCAAATACAACAGAGAAAGAATTAATCCAACTCCCCTCATGAGAGGAATTGATAATGGTAAATTTAATGCTAAAGTTATGATAACAATGCAGGACGGTAAGCAAGTTACGGAAAACTTTGACATAACTTTGTTTAAAGAAAAAGAATTAAAGAACGCAACAAGATATCTCATGATTTTCGATTATAATAAATCCGATGCAGTTAAATCCTACGAAAATAAAATCAGAAAAGAAATTACTCCCGGAATGAATGTGACCAATTCAGTCATCATTCACGGTCATACAGATATTATTGGTAATGAAGAAGGCAATCAAAAGCTTTCTCAGGAAAGAGCAGATGAAGCGAAATCAATCGTTGATGATCAACTTGGTAAAGAAAATAAAAAGATTAATGTTCAGGCTATAGGAACAGGTCAAACAAGTTCACAATATACATTTGATAATAAATATCCCGAAGGCAGGATGTACAACAGGAATGTATTTATCGAAACTATTCCCGGCACTTACGGCGATAAATAATAATTAAATTTCAATGAATCCCCGCTGACATCAGCGGGGAATTTTATATAAAAATAAACTTCAAAAATAAAACAAGGAAAAACGTTATGTTATACATTGTTGCTGTTATTTTATTGCTGTTATGGCTTCTCGGAATGATAAGTTCATATACAATTAGTGGTTTCATACACATTCTTTTGGTAATTGCAGTTGTGGTTATTCTGGTAAGAATCATCAGGGGGAGACGTGTGCTCTGAAATTGCACATGAGCCAAAATTGTCAATGAAGAAAGTTTCGGCTTATATAGGCATTGCTTTAGGTGTCATTGCGATTACTTTTATGTTGGTGATATATTTCTATCCTGATTTATACATCAATAAGTACTTTAAAAGCAGGATAATCAAAGAGTTTACAAGTGCTTACCCGGGTTATTCGATTAATATTTCTAACCTGCAGTTCAATCCAAAACAAAATTGCATCGAGTTTGGTTCTATAGAAGTAAATTCAGGTGATTCAAATATTTCGTGCAGTATTGAAAAGCCATCCATCAGAGGAATTGGTTGGATACCATTGATTTGGAATGGTGTGCTTGGTGCTGATGTCCTTTCCAATTCAATAACTGAAGTTAAAAGTATAGTATTGAAATTCAGGAAGTCACAGTATGAAGTGCGTTGCGGACGACTGCGTGTATCATTATATGACTCAGAGATTATTGCAAATGATTTGAGGATATATCCTTTGGTGGACAATGACCAATTTTTTGATGAGAGCAAGTTCCGAAAAACAAGGTTAAGTATGACTTTACCACAGCTTAAAATCAGCGGACTGACTTATCTTGGATTATTGCATAAGCAGATATATCATGCAGAATTAGTTCAAATGGGAGCTGTGTCACTTGATGTTCTGGTAAATATATGCAAACCTGTTAAACAAGACACTTCGAAAATTCTGAAGACAAGCGAAAGTCTTGCTTCAATAAAAGATATTATCCATGTTGACAGTCTGAATATCTCAAACATTCAAATCAAGTATGCAGAGATTGATTCTGCCTGTTCAGACAGAGATTATACCGGTTTATATCCGGGATACTGTATAAAACTATCAAATTTGAATTCCAGTATACCCGAGAATCGAATCAAATTAAGTTCATTAGATATTAATTCTAACGATTCAACTTTTTTGTGTAGTATTGCAAAATCTTCCCTGAACAAAATAGATTGGTTACGGCTTGTTAAGAAAGGGATTATTGCTTCTGATTCGCTTGCTGTTTCAGTAATTGATGTGCAGGGTATTGCCGTAAAATCAGGAGAATTTGAGTATTCAGCTCATTGTGGACGATTAAATGTATCGTTGGGTGATTCAGAAATAGTGGTTAACGATTTGGAAGTACATCCTTTATTGGAAGATAATCAGTTCTTTGAAGAAAGCAAATACCGAAAAACAGGATTCCGATTGACTTTACCTCAGCTAAAAGCAAATGGACTTAACTTTAATGAATTGCTCAAAGGTGAAACATACAATTCACGTTTCATTCAAATCAGCGATGCTTCACTTGACGTGATGGTCAGTATGTACAAACCATACAAAAGAAGTTCATCAAAAACACTGATGATAAATGAATTGCACAATTCAATTAAGAAGATAATAAATGTGGATAGTCTAAGTATCTCTAGCAGTCATTTAACTTATAAAGAAAGATATTCTGCAAGAGCAAATCCTGCTTTCCTTACATTTGATAACATTCATGCTCTAATTAAGGGTGTCTCCAATAACAATGAACTTGGCGATACAATAGTTATCATGGCGAGTACGATTTTTGCGAAGGGAGGCGTAATGAAAATGTTAATGTATATTCCGCTTTCATCTCCAAAATTCTCTTTGAGATACACGGGCTCGGTTAGCAAAATGGAACTGAATAAACTAAATACATTTCTTGAAATTGGCGAACACTATCGGATAAAATCAGGAATTGTTCATCATTCAACTTGCAACGTGCAAGTGAAAAATGGAAAAGCAACAGGTAATGTTCGTGCTGTATATGAGGATTTAAAATTTGCACTTCTTGACCCGAAATCAGGCAGCGAAAATGGTATCTTCAATAAATTGAAATCTTTTTTTGCAAACACGATTAAAATTCATGGAACAAATATGCCCGACAAATCGGGTAATTTGAAGTTAGGCAAAGTAAACTATTCGCGTAAGCGGGACGATACTTTTATTCAGTTTGCATGGTTTGCTCTTCGCAGTGGAATAGCAAATATTGTTGGTTTTTAAAAAGTGTGAATTATATAACTTTTTCTCAAAGTCATGTAACACTTTAGAGCATATAATGGCTTAATTTTACAATGATTAATTTTTACAATTTACAAAGAAAATCTAAATGAACAAGTTAAAAAACAAAATTACAAAAAGCATCTCAATCGGAGCACTAATATTAGTATTCGTATTTAATGCAAATGCTCAGGATTTTGAAATTGGGGCACGTTTTATGCCCACTTTTTCTTCATTCGGTTTGAAAAACTCATCAGGTGGAACAGTTTCAGGAAATGTCGTATTAGGTTTAGGAATTGGTGGATTCCTTGGTTACAACTTCTCTAAGCATTTTGGTGTTCAAGGCGAAATTATCTACAGTTCTCTTGCACAAAAATATACGGAAATTGATGTTGAACGCCAAATCAATTTGGGTTACATCAATATCCCATTGCTTCTATCATATAATACAGGAAAAAATGAAACAATTAATTTCAATGCTGTATTTGGACCTCAGATTGGTATAAGTACCGGTAGCAATTTAAAGGTAAACAATACCGGTCCGACTGTTAAAAATGCCAAGATGACTGTCAAGGCAGGTGACCTCGGTCTTGCTTATGGTGCCGGAGTTGATTTTGGAGTAAATTCCGCAAAAACTATACGCATAGGTGTGGGTTTCCGTGGTGTTTATGGTTTAATAGACATAAGCGACAATAGCAATAATGAATTAACTGATTCATACTACATACTTGACAAGACAAAATTAATTACTTATTCCGGTTATATAGGTTTGTCCTGGTTATTCTAAAGAAAATTGCTATTAGAGCTAAAAAGTCAAAATAACCTTACTCCAATCAAACAAAATTAAAAATAAAGGAAAATGCTATGTTGTTCAGTATCGCTGGTGTTCTAATATTATTATGGTTCCTCGGAATGATGACATCATTCACCATGAGCGGCTTCATTCATGTTCTTCTTGTTATTGCAATAATGGCTATTTTGGTAAGAATAATACAGGGACGCAGAGTTAGTTGAAAAATAACTTAGAAATCATAAAAACTTGAAGAAAGATAAAATCATGGAATCAACAACAAAATACAACAGACTTTTAATCATTGTCTTTATTTCTATGGTCGTGCTTTTCCTGCTTTTTTGCGGAGGAGCATTGTCAGTTACTATTGCAGATGGCGGTATGATGAGAAGCAACACAATGAACGGTATAACAGGGAGTAGTTGGACTGCCGGAATTAGTTGGATGTGGATACCGAGTCTCTTGTTTTTTACACTCAGTATAATTCTCGCTTGGGTGATTTTTGTTAAAAAGAAGGATTAAATCTTTGATGTTTTGCTTCATGTCAATGTAAATAGCAAATAAATAATTTGCATAAAAAATGTTTTAAATTATATAATGGAATACTAAAATGAAATACAGAATTCAATCTATTGCTTCCCTTTTGGGAATAATGTTCATCCTAATGGGAATGATTAAGGGATGTACCTCGACAGGTATCGAGCGTTCCGAAAAAGCAACAACAACAATGCAGACTGTGGACAGCGATATAAAATTAATTGTCGTTCAGTTGGATGCCACAGGAGCATCGCTGAATGAACTTACCAAACCCGGTCAGTCGGATATTAGAAAAGCATTCGATTTATATACTGACAACGTTTCAAAAATGGTGACAATGGAAAAAGACTTTTCCAAACATGCCGATGAAATGAAGTCTCGCGGTAAGGAATATTTCGAAGAATGGAAAAAAGAAGGAAGTGAATACAAAAATTCGCAGATTCAGCAACTCAGTGAACAAAGACGCATGAATCTGAGTGAAATATATTCAGGCATAGCACAAAACAGTATCGGTGTTAAATCAGCTTTTAAAGCTTATGTTTCGGACGTTAAAGAAATTCAGATTTATCTTTCGAACGACCTTACGCCAAAGGGAATTGACGCTATTGTTCCGATTTCCCGCAAAGTTGTTGTTGACGGCGACAATCTGAAATATGCAATTAAAAATGCTCAGTCTGCTATTGACAGGGCAAGAGTTGAAATGGCACAAACCGGCAAATAAAAAATAACATTTGTCCGGCACATTCTCAATCTATGGTTACCATTTCAGGTTAATCAGTGAAAAGCATATACAAATAAGAAAGAAAAAATATGGAGATTTCTGATATGAAAAACCAAACATTAAAAAATGATATCAATCGTATTGCCTTCATTGGCAACTATCAGCCCCGCCAATGCGGTATTGCTACTTTTACTACTGATTTAAGTGAAGCTATTGCCGGGGAATTTCCCGATACTACTTGTATTGCTCTTCCGGTTAATGATATTGACGAAGGCTATGATTATCCTGCCCGTGTCAGATTTGAATTGACCGAAAAGGATATTGAGTCCTACCGAAGGGCTTCGGATTTTCTGAATATCAATAGTGTTGATATTGCCTGTCTTCAATTCGAGTACGGCATATTCGGCGGTAGGGCGGGAAGTCATATTATTGCTCTCCTGCGTGAATTAAGAATGCCAATCGTTACTACTTTACATACAATCTTGCGTGACCCTAATCCCGACCAGCGATTAGTTTTGGAAAAAGTTGCTGATCTTTCCGATAGAATTGTTGTTATGAGTGAACGCGGTGCTGAATTTCTTCAGGATATATATAATATTTCTCCGGATAAAATTGATTTAATTCACCATGGCATTCCCGACGTTCCTTTTGTTGACCCGAGTTTTCATAAAGACCTGTTTGGCGTGGAAGGTAAAATTGTACTTCTCAGTTTCGGATTGCTTTCTCCAAGTAAAGGCTTTGAAAATGTTATTTCCGCACTGCCTGAAGTTCTGAAACATTATCCGAATGTTGTTTATATCATTCTTGGCGAAACACATCCCAATGTTAAGCGTCACGAAGGTGAATCTTACCGCTTGTCCCTCCAAAGATTAGCTCAGGAAAAAGGTGTAGAAAGTCAGTTGATTTTCTATAATCGTTTTGTCAGCCTTGAAGAGCTTATCCAATTCATTGGAGCCGCAGATATTTACATTACGCCGTATCTCAACGAGGCTCAAATCACTTCCGGCACATTAGCTTATACAGTCGGTGCAGGTAAAGCCGTGATTTCCACGCCTTATTGGTATGCCGTCGAAATGCTTGCCGAAGAAAGAGGCGTGCTTGTTCCTTTCAGTGACCCCGTAGCAATGTCCGAACAGATTGTCAGATTGCTCGACGATGAACAAAGCCGCCACGCCATGCGTAAACGTGCTTATTTATTTGGTCGTGAGATGATTTGGTCTAAAGCGGCTCAGCATTACATGGATAGTTTTCAGAAAGCAAGAATTGAACGCATGAATTCCACAAAACTTCCTGTTCGAATTATTAAACCGCTTGACGAAAGACCCGGTGAACTTCCTCCGCTGAAACTTGACCATCTTCTGAGAATGTCTGATGATACAGGTATGCTTCAGCATGCCATCTTCACCGTGCCTAATTATGAAGAAGGATACACTACTGATGATAATTCCCGTGCTCTGATTGTCAGTATCCTTATGGAAGCTATATTTGACGGGGAAGCTACCAAGCTTGCTTCCCGTTATCTTGCCTTTATCATGTATGCATTCAATAATGTAAACGGACGTTTCAGAAACTTCTTGGATTATAGAAGAAATTGGTTAGAAGATAGAGGTTCCGACGATAGTCATGGCAGAACAATCTGGGCTTTAGGTACTGTTTTGGGCAAATCCAAAACTAATTCCCTTAAAAGTATCGCAGGAAAACTTTTCGAACAGGCTCTGCCCGCTATTGTAGATATGTCCAGCCCGCGTGCATGGGCTTTTGCCTTAATGGGTATTCAGGATTATTCACTGCGTTTTAACGGCGACAGCAAAGCGAGTTACGTCCGTCTTGAACTGGCAAAAAGATTAATGAAATTATATAAAAATAACCGTACTGATGATTGGCGTTGGTTCGAAGGCAGTTTGACGTATTGTAATGCCGCTTTGTCTCATGCACTAATTATTTGCGGAAATTCTATTCCTAATCCTGCAATGCTAACTGCAGGGCTTGAATCCTTAAGTTGGTTAGCCGATTTGCAGAAAGCAGATTCTGTCGGCGGGCATTTTGTCCCTATCGGTTCCAATGGATTTTATAAAAAAGGCGAAGAACGTGCAAGGTTTGACCAACAGCCCGTCGAGGCTCAAACTATGGTTACTGCCTGCCTCGAAGCTTTCAGGATTACTGGCGATGAACGCTGGCGTAAGGAAGCACGTCGTGCCTTCGAATGGTTTCTTGGACGAAACGATTTGAATCTTTCTATTTACGACCCCGTTTCGGGCGGTTGCCGCGACGGTCTGCATCCCGACAGATTAAATGAAAATCAGGGAGCCGAATCTACTCTCGCTTTCCTCCAATCTCTGCTTGAGCTTAGATTAACCGAGAATACTGTATTATCATCTTCAACTGAAATAAAAGCATAAGTTAAATAAATAAGCAACTATGAATCTCTCGTTCCCAAGCTCCCGCTTGGGAACGTTTTTTATATTATCTCTTGTTACTAAGTTCCTGCTTAGTAACATCATCATCTTTCAACCCTCTTCAGCACTTCCCGCAGGACTTCCAAATATGATATAATCATTATATAATGCCTCATTAACTTCCCTCCAAATAACTTTGCCCGTTTCGCAGTAACTCATTAGCAAATCATAAAGTTCCAAAGCCTTTTCCGCCCTGTTATTCGTCGCCGCATCCCTCGCCACAATCGCCGTACGCTGCGCATAAATCGCATCTTCGAAATCATTATTCTTCGTATCCAAAGCCGCAATCATAATCGGCGTCAAACCGGTTGCAAGCAGTTCCGCCGCATACGAATCCGCCGAGCGTTTCACCATCCGCCCAAAAACCAAAAGCTCGCTGTCCGTCAGTTTTGACAAATCCTTAGTGTAGAACAAAGAAAATCTGGGGTCATCGGCACCAAAAGCCAAACGAGCCCTTTCAATGAAACTGCGGATCATCGTTTTCAGCTCGGTGGCGACAGTATTTTTCATGTTAGTTGCGTCCGTCTTCATCGCAACAAACTCCGTATCCGTTGGCAGAGCTTCGAAATCAGAAATTTTTGTTTTAAAAACATTGATAACGCCCGCATCAATTCCGAAACTGCTGAATTCCGCCAAATCTCTTGTCATAAAACTGCTGATTGATGTGCAAGTAACAATCAATTCAGCATAAGACATATTAATAATTTTCACTGCATCTTTTAACATAACCAAATCTCTATAATTTATTTTTAAAAATTAATTAAAACCAAACAACGAAGAACTTCACCTTCTCTTTGAAGCTCTACAAGTAATCAAAGAACTTATACGGATTATTTTTGCATTTATACGTGTAATAAATTCTGTTTTACGGGTGAACATTTTCATAAGGAAATAATCACCCGTAATACTATAATACTTATCCGTATAAAAGAAATAATAACCCTTATACAAAAATACACAAAAATTAAGTCGGAAACAGAAAGAATTTATTTTGAAATGAAAAAAGAGGCACGAGATTTATTAAACAAAAGTCCTGCATCGTTCAGACGCAGGACTTCCAAAATCAAATTTGTGATAGAATCAAAAAGACGTTTACTTATCTTTTAAACATCGAACGGAATAACCGTAATATTCATAGCTTAAGTCCCTATAGAAAGTGGCGTAGTATTGAATCACCCTGTACCACGCGCCTCTTGCAACCACGTCAGAAGAAGTCCACCAAACACCGTCGTTTCCAATTTTGTAGCAGCGTCCATTGATGCTCCGAAAACCACCTGGAAGGGCTGAAAAACCGCTTGAATTTGTCGCTCCTGTGTTTGGACTGAGCCAGTGACTCGTTCCTGTTTCTTTTAGCTTACCTCCTTCATCGTTTCCTCGCCAACCAGATGAATCAGCCTGAACTTGAGTCATTCCCATGTACATTTCTAATGTTTTCCATTCTGAATCTGATGGAAGATGCCAACCATCAGGAGCTAATCCTCTTTGATCGTCAACAGCATACCAATTATATATCTTGCCGTAAATTTTACCAAGTGAATCAGAATTATTATAATTACACCATGCTCCAGTTATTGTGGTTTTAAGATTTACCCATGCGACACTATCTCTAACTTCCGGAATTGAATCTCCATTTCGGTAGTGGTCAACGTTAAGGTTTTTGAGCATCCAAACCTGAGAGCCGATTGTAAGCGGTTGCCATTGGTCAATATAAAAGATTAGGCTGTCAATACTGCTTATTTTGTAAGGTTTGGGATACGAAAAGATGTAAACATTTAAATAATCTTTTTCAAATTTGATGCTTCCGATGATTTCAGTCGGATAATATGCAACATGAGTATCGTCGTAATGAATTCTCATCACATAATTATTCTTTTTGTCAATAACACCCAAACTGTCAATCTCGCTGAGATTATATTGCTTTGTACTTCCATCATTCAGATAGAATTTAACCAACGGCTCCGCCGAATACAGCGAAGAAAAGCAAAAGAAAATTGCAAAATAAAAAAATGTCTTTTTCATAACTCATCTTTTTTAATCATTTCATAAACATATATATCAAAGTTCAGATTACTTTTCTTTCCAAATACAACTTACGAAAAAGAACTAACAAAACAAAAGAACAAAATGAATAGTTTAAAGGGGATTTTGATTCGAATGTGTGAATTGTGTAAGTATTTTTAAAATTTATGTAACTATATTGGTTTGTATAAATCTAACTTTGTTTCCTAATACCTTGTACAAATATTATAAGCTAAGAGAAACAAAATGAACAACCAATATCCTGAACTGTTTAAACGGCATAAACTGAATCCGATACTTACTGCCGCAGACTGGCCCTATCCTATCAACAGCGTATTCAACCCCGGAGCAACTCTTCTGCAGGATGGCACGACCTTGCTGTTGTGCCGCGTTGAAAACAGAAACGGGCAGTCACATCTCTGTGCCGCACGCTCTGTCAATGGAGTAGATGGATGGATTATTGACGAGGAACCAACTTTAATGCCTGACCCCGAGCATTATCCCGAAGAAATCTGGGGAATCGAAGATCCCCGAATCACCCACATTCCCGAAATGAACAAGTATGCAGTTGTTTATACTGCTTACACCCGAGACGGACCGGGAGTTGCCTTGGCATTTACTGAGGATTTCCATACCTTTGAACGGTACGGAATTATTATGTCACCCGAAGATAAGGATGCCGCATTACTTCCGCATCGAATCGGAGACTATTGGGCTTTGATTCATCGTCCGGTAAGTTCTCCCCGGGCACATATTTGGTTATCCTTTTCGCCCGATCTGCGTCACTGGGGAAGTCACAAACTTATCATGGAAGCACGCCGTGGCGGTTGGTGGGATGCCAATAAAATTGGTTTATCCTCACCTTTAATCGAAACACCGGAAGGCTGGCTGATGATTTATCACGGAGTGAAACAAAATTCCGCCGGATGCATTTACAGGCTTGGGCTTGCGTTATTTGACCTGAACAAACCCGAACTGTGCCTTAAACGAAGCAACGAATGGATATTTGGACCGGAAGAATTTTATGAAATGGAAGGGGATGTCAATAAGGTCGTCTTTCCCTGCGGTTATACAATAGGAGCTGACGGGGATACGCTCAATATGTATTATGGAGCGGCAGATATGACAATTGCCCTTGCGACAGGAAGCATTAAAGTGCTATTGCTGTCACTTGAAAATCAGGAATAATTTTTTGCTTAGGCTAAGAATTAAATAAATATTTTTTCAATTAAATAGAAAATTATTATGCGTATATTTAAATATGTTTTACTAATTGCTGTATTTTTAATTTTATCGGTTCCACAGCTTTTATCTTTTGCACCAAGGAACAAAAGTTTCGGTTTTGGGATAATGGTAGGCGAACCAACAGCATTGACAATTAAAATTTGGACTTCAAAAGAAAATGCTTTAGTTTTTAGTCTGGGAAATTCATATTTCGGCAGTTTGAGAATTGGAGCCGACTATCTTTGGCACTTCAATTCATTCAATTCCAATATCGTTAATCTTTATGCCGGACCAGGTGTGGCTGTCGGCATTGGTGAAAGTGGCGGCTGGTGTGAGAGGAAGGAGGAGGTAACTCCTCCTCCTATACTCAATTCGAATAATTTTTAATTTACTTGATTAACGAAACTGTTTTGGTGGTTGTGGCGGTGCTGGATTTAAACTTTTATCTTCAATAGATAGAAGTTCGAATTCAAAAATCAAAGCGGCGGCGGCAGGTATTGTCGGACGCATACCGTTTTCTCCCCAACCGAGTGAAGATGGGACCCAAACTCTCCAAATTGAACCGACTTTCATCATTGTCCATGCTTCTCTCCAACCTGGAATTTGGGATGATACATCAAGAATGATTGGCTGTCTGCTGTAAGAATTGTCAAATTCCTTGCCGTCCATATAGGAACCCTTGATGTGGAATTTAATTCTATCGGTTTCTTTTGGAATAGGACCGTTTCCTTCTTTAATGATTTGGTATTGCAACCCGGAGGCTGTAGTTATAACACCAGGTTTTTTCTTGTTTTCAGCAAGAAATTTTTCGGATTCAATTTTATTCTTTATTCCTGCTTCTTTCCATTGAGCATCTTCCAGTTTACGTCTGGCTTCTTGATTTTTCATCATAGATTCCTGGAATTTTGCCCTTAAAGAATCAATCTCACTTTTAGACAAAAGTGAAGAATCCCCTGCCATAGCAGTTTGCATACCCATAAGAAAGTAATCAAAATTAATTTTAATTGAATCTCTTGACATTCCGGTTCCAACGTCATTACCAATCATATAGCTGACTTTGTCGGTGAAATCTTTAGGTTTGGGAAGATTAGGAACATTTGCTGTCCCGCCTTTGTTGCAAGCAATCATTAAAAACATAAAAATGACTGCAAAAGAAATAGTTTTTTTCATTTAAAAACTCCTTTGAAAAATTAATTAAAAAATCTAATCTGTATAAACAATAGTTTTTGACATCATATTTTTAATATGGTCAGTTGTTTCTTTCGAAATTTTGTTCCCGCCTATATAAAGCTGTTTCAAGTTTATCAAATCAAAAAGACATTCGGGTATATAACTTATTTCATTATCGCTTAAATCAAGATACTGAAGACTTTTAAGACGGCAAATCATTGGAAGGACTTCCGACCAATTTAGTTTTGAATTTGTAGCAATTTCAAGATGCCTTAGATTAGTCAGGGTATTGAAGCATTCCGGAAGCATAGAAAAACTGTTTGTTGACATTTTAAGTTCAGTCAGATTCTTCAGCATACAAAAAGATTCCGGTAGTGTTTCAATGAAATTCTGAGAAATATTCAGTTCCTGAAGATTGCCAAGATGAGTTGCCTCATCGGGAAATTCTTTCAATTCCTGTCCCCCAAGGCAAAGCTTGTAAACAGCATCTTCATTTTGCAAAGTTTCCTGCATGCCGAGAAAAAGTTTCTTTCCGGCAAGTGCAGAAGAATCGAGCAATACACTCTCATTTGCCAAAACGAAAGAAAAATCGAATACCAAAAAACATAAGAAAAATAATATATGCCTTCTCTTAGCCATTTTTATCATATTTTTGCAATAATTGACAACGAAAAAACGTAAAATTATGAAAAATTTTCCAAGTTTAATAAAAAAATTTTGATAAAACAAATAACTCTCGTAAATTTGTAGTTCGAAAATTTTCCAATTAATCTAAAGTAGAAGAAAAATGGCAAAAACACAAACTTTCGGTGATAAGCTTAAAAAGAAAAAGCTTGCCGATACAGGCATTAACGTCAAAGTTATCAAAGGTTACCGTACTGACGAAGGTAACATGCGCTTTGTTGAAAAGTTTGTCAAGGTAAATGACGTTAACGAAATTGCAAAAATAGATATTAATAAATAGGTTTACTATGAAAAAGGGAATTCATCCATTTTACAGAACTGTCGAAATCGCTATGACTGATGGTTCTACATTCAAAACCCGCTCATGCTATAAAGCTGACAGAATGGTGCTTGATATTGATTCAAAATCGCACCCGTTCTTCACCGGCAAGCAGGTGCTCGTCGATACAGCCGGTCGCGTTGAACGCTTCCACAAACGCTTTGAGAGGTCGAAACAAATCATTGATGACATAAGGAGTAAGTAAATGAATCCAATTCATCCCATGCAGGGCGGAAATACAATTAAGCCCAACAAGAGAACTGTACATAAAAAGAAAATTAATCCTCTTAAGAAATCCAGAGTTATAGATTATATGGATCCAAAGTTTCTTAATAGATTTATCAACGATCAGGGTAAGATTCTTCCTAAAAGAATCACAGGTGCTAATGCTTATCAGCAGAGACAAGTTGCAAAAGCCATTAAGTATGCACGCCATCTGGCAATTTTGCCTTTTGTTGCTCTGGACGTAGCTTAATATTTTCTTTCAAGATGTTAAAAAAACCATTCTGCTGTTTCGTGGAATGGTTTTTTTGTTTTATTCTCAAATAATTTTGTAAATTTGTTTTTTTTATAAAATCTTTGGATAAAATGAATTTATTGGCTTATATCACCTGGAATATTTCTCCCGAAATATTCAAACTCGGACCTGTTTCAGTTCGCTGGTATGGTCTTCTTTTTGCATTGGGCTTTATCGTCGGCTACCAAATTCTGCAAAGAATCTTCATTGCCGAAAAAAAACCTCAAAAAGATTTGGAAGCTCTGACTCTTACGATGATTATCGGAACAGTTGTCGGTGCAAGACTCGGGCATTGCTTTTTCTACGAACCTGCTCATTACCTTGCTAATCCTTTGGAAATCCTTATGGTTTGGAAGGGCGGACTTGCAAGCCACGGAGCCGCTTTCGGAATTGCCATTGCACTGATTATATATTCCCGAACACGAAAAAATATTTCCCTGCTTTGGACAATTGACAGGGTTTTAATCGGTGTGGCTCTTGCCGCCGCTTTTGTTCGTATTGGGAATTTCTTCAATTCCGAGATAATCGGCAAGCCTGCTGATGTTGCATGGTCTGTCGTTTTCTCAAGGATTGACCTTATTCCGCGTCATCCATCTCAGCTTTACGAAGCTATCTCGTATATCGCAATATTCATAATACTATTTTTTATCTATAAAAAGTATAAAGCCGCACTTCCTCCAGGAATGATAATGGGAACGTTCCTCACTCTTTTATTCGGAATGAGATTCATCCTCGAGTTCTTCAAGGAAACTCAGGTTGATTTCGAAAAAACTATGTCTTTTGATATGGGTCAGTATCTGAGCATCCCATTTATTCTTGTTGGAATCTTTTTCTTGGTTAGATCATTGATAAAAAAGCAAAAAAAGTAATTTATTTTTCATAGGAGTTATAATGCAAAAGCTATTAGTATTTTCCTTAGTCGCAGTTTTTCTTTTATCTGCATGTTACAAAAATGAAGACGAAAAAATGAATTTTATTGACAAAATCACAATTAACAAAATCTCCGATACTTTAATCAAAAAGTACGGCGAAAATGCCCGTATCAGTATTGAAAGAGGCATTACCCAAGCCGCGGCTTTCTGGACAGAAGCAGATGGCTCGAAGAAGGATTTTATCGTGTTTTGTACCGATAACTTCGTCGGTAATCCAACCGCTAAAGAATCTGCCTTCAAAAAAATCTCGAACAATTTCGAATCGTTATTCGGACATTTCAACAAAATATCTCTCGATTTGAACAGACAGCTTCATCTGGACTTAGACCCAATCGAACCCGTAGATGTTATGTTCGGCGGATACGATGTTTCTTCGAACCTGATGAACGACTTTTTCAAAAATAAAATCGCTTTCTATGTGATTTTGAACTTCCCCTATTATTCGCTTGAAGAAAAAACTGAAAAAGGAGAAAAATGGTCTCGTCTTGAATGGGCTTATGCTCGCATGGGCGATATGTTCACTTCCAGAATTCCTGCCGAATATCTTCAGAAAATTGCTGAAACAACAACCAAATCTGATAATTATATTTCCGAATATAACATTTTTGCAGGAAATCTTGTTGACGACAAAGGTGCAACTTATTTCCCGAAAGATTTGAAGCTTTTGAGCCATTGGAACCTGAGGGACGAATTGAAATCGCAGTATGCCAATCCCGACGGACTTGTCCGCCAGAAAATGATTTATAAAGTAATGGAAAAAATCATTACTCAGCAAATTCCCGAAAATGTGATTAACAACAACAAACTTCAGTGGAATCCTTATACTGACAAAGTTTTTCAGGGCGGAAAAGAAGTTTCTTTCAAACCCGAGCCCAATACACGCTATCAGCATCTTTTAGACAATTTCCTTGCAAGAACTGCAATAGACAAATACAATCCTTACTATAAAACTTTTATTTCAAGAAAATTTGACCAGGAATTTGAAATTCCTCAGAAAGAAGTAGAAGAATTGTTCACCAAATTTGTTTCTTCGCCTACTGTTAAAAAAGTTGCCGCTTTGATTAAGAAACGTCTCGGCAGAGACCTTCAGCCTTTTGATATTTGGTACGACGGCTTCAAAGCCAGAAGCACAATTAACGAAGACAATCTGACTTCGATGACACGGGCAAAATATCCAAATCCCGAAGCATTCGGCAAGGATATGGCAAACATGCTTACCAAACTCGGATTCACAGCTGAAAAAGCCTCTTACATAGCTTCCAAGATTGACGTTGATGCCGCCCGCGGCTCAGGCCACGCATGGGGTGCCCAGATGAAAGGCGAAAAAGCTCACCTCAGAACACGCATCGGCAAAGACGGTATGAATTACAAAGGCTACAACATTGCGGTTCACGAGTTCGGTCATAACGTTGAGCAGACACTTACTTTGTATGATGTGGACCACTACATAATGAACGGTGTGCCAAACACAGCTTTCACCGAAGCAATGGCTTTCGTTTTCCAGAAACGCGATTTGGAACTTCTCGGAATAAAAAATTCAGACTTGAACAAAGAACACCTGATGGCACTTGATAATTTCTGGTCGTCTTACGAAATTATGGGTGTTTCGCTGGTTGACATGAAAGTTTGGAAATGGCTTTATGAGCATCCGACAGCAACAGCCGAAGAACTGAAAATTGAGACCATTAAAATTGCAAAAGAAATCTGGAATTTGTACTATGCCGATATTCTTGGCGGAAAAGACCAGCCACTGCTTGCAATTTATTCGCACATGATTGACAATCCTCTCTATCTTTCAGCTTATCCGATAGGGCATCTGATTGAATTTCAGGTGGAGAGCTTCATCGCAGGCAAGAGTTTTTCGAATGAACTATACAGAATCCTGACTCAGGGCAAACTGATTCCCGAACTTTGGATGAAAAATGCCGTCGGAAGTAAAATTTCAATTACTCCTTCCATTGATGCAACCGAAGCGGCTCTGAAAGCCGTTAACTAAAGAAACAACAGAAGTTAAAAAAAGCCCGTTTGTCAGCAATTGACAAACGGGCTTTTTTGTGGATGAGTTAATTTTTATCAGAAGCTCTGCCTCCGTCAGATATATGACATCTATCTCGGCTTTAGTGTTGGGGCAAGCAAATGACAGTTTACACGGATTTAGAGATTAGCATGATTAATATTTTTACTCCATTTCTCTAAATTGCATTGCATACATAAAAAAAATGCTGTATAAAATTCAATGCCATTTTTAGCTGTACAATTGATATCATTCTAATTAACAAGAATTTACTCATTGCATCTTTGAAAAGCAATTGATGCTATTTTTGGTTTGTTATTCCAATTCGGCTATAGTTGGGTAAATCCTACTGTTATCATTACGACATTTCTGCCGATGTTGGATTGAAAATTTCAGTCCCTTATAATTAAACTGGAGGTAGATTGAGAAAACCTTGATTGGTTTATGGATAAAATCTGATGCCGATTGCTCCTTCAAGGTTTGCATGTGTTGATGGAAGCATACCAACCATAACACCGATTTCTCCAAAGATTTCAATCGGGGATCTTTTGGGGACTATGTTGATTCCAAAAACACCACGAACACCGCCGGAGATTTCGTCTCTGCCTTTATACCAATATCTGTTTTTATCGTGGTACCACCAGCCGCCGCTTTCGCCTATGCCAATTGCTACACCCGGTCCGGCATAAAGATTAACAATATTCGAATTGAATGAATTAAAGTGCCAAAGATAGTCGGCTCCAATTCTCAAACTGCCGAAATATGAATTTCCCAGACTAAAAACTAAAGCATTTTCTTTTGATGTCCAAATTTTAATTGTCAATGCAGTTGGTTCGCCAACCATTATCCCAAAGCCGAAACTTTTGTTCCTTGGTGCAAAGGATTTAAGCTGTGGAACTGATAAAACAAGAAATACAGCAATTAGTAAAACATATTTAAATTTACGCATAATAAGCTTCTATTTATTTGAAAAGATATATATTATTCAATTTTAAATCAAAACAAAAAAATCATTCCTGATTTTCAAGTGACAGAAATAGCTATTTCATACTTCCTGTCGCAAATGCAATGTCTTAGGAAACAAAGTTAGATTTATACAAACCAATAAAGTTACATAAATTTTAAAAATACTTACACAATTCACACATTCGAATCAAAATCTTCCTAAACTATTCATTTTGTTCTTTTGTTTTGTTAGTTCTTTTTCGTAAGTTGTATATGGAAAGATTAGTTTTTGAACTTTGATTTATATGATTAAAGAAAGATGAGCTATGAAAAAAACATTTTTGTATTTTGCAATTTTCTTTTGCTTCTCTTCGCTTTATTCGGCGGAGCCGCTGGTTAAATTCTATCTGAATGATGGAAGCACTAAGCAATATAATCTCA
>CAZSHX010000064.1:0-28214 GCA_964606895.1 uncultured Hyphomicrobiales bacterium | reverse complement strand
TCAAGACTGGAACGACAGTCTTGACCAATAACAAAATCCGGAAGAAAATTCCAGACTACTCGTCGAAAAATCACTGAAAGTTCAGGACCCAAGTGATTTGTCAATTGCAAAAATACACAATTAATTTCATTTTATTATTATAATATTAAGGTACTTATATGTTTAAACTCTTCATAAAACGCTACTTTTATTACATTTCAATAATTGCATTATTTTTTACTTTAACTTCACTGAAGTCTTTTGCATTATGCGAAGACCCATGTCCGACGGATATTCCTCCCCTCGATGTACCATGGAATTCTATGCAAAGCGTTGTGGTCAATGTAACTTTTCCCGATGGGACGATATGTGCCTATAATGTTTGTTATTGCTGGAGGGGCTTAACTGCTTCATTACCTGAAATTGAAGTATATATCAAAACCTGCAGTCCGGTTGATCCCGGTTGTCCTCCAACGGTGACTCCAGGTTTATTAAGGAAACTTGTTGCTGAAGCTGTTTTAAAACAGAATCCTCATGAGTTATCCTGGCCCTGCCCGCCATGTCCTGACTATTTTATGGAATACAGGGCTTATTATGACAGATGTTGGAACAACAACTTACCTTGCATCGGAGGGAATTCCTATTGTCAGGGAATTTATCATATTTGCTGTACCGCAGGAGTACGAACATTGAGTTGGATAAGTAACAATATGTTAGGTAATAATTGTGTATCTCCATGTACAGGCGGCTGTCCATAATTATATTAAAATGCTAATCAAACGGCAGATTAGAACCCAAAAAAAGTTTTTGTCTGTCGTTTGAGATTCTTGGTTTAAAAAAAATGAACATTTACCAATAATTCTGAAAATCAAATGAAAAAAATAAAGATAACAATTTACATTTTTCTTGTAATTCTATTCATTGCTCCCTGTCAAAGTCATGCTAAATTTATTTGGCAGAATATCACTGCAAATGAAACAGAAATTTTATTAATTGATTCGCTGAATTTCTATCTTGTCGGTGATGACGGAAAAATTCTAAGGTCTTACGACGGCGGAGTGAAGTGGGAATGGCAGGAATCATACATCCGGGCAAATTTAATGTCTGTTAGCTTTACAGATTTGAATAACGGTTTTGCGGTGGGTGACAGCGGTTACGTTCTTTCCACTCAGAATTCCGGAAAAACATGGGCGACACAAAAAGTTGGGAACAAAAGATTCTTTGCCGTTAAAATGATTGATAATAATAACATTTTCGTTGTCGGAGATAGAGGTGTTATCTACAAAACAACAGACGGTGGAAAAAATTGGAATCTGAAATTTGAGAATGACAGTACCTGCCTGAAAAGAATAAAATTCATAGACGACAAGACCGGCTATACAGTAGGTGAGCATAATTTTGCCTTCAAAACCGTTGATGGTGGGAATAATTGGACAAGCATATTTCAAAGCCATAATAAGTATTTTCAGCTTTGTGCAGTTGATTTTTTTGATATAAATCATGGAGTTATCGGCGGTATGGACAGTCTTTCACAGCTTGCACTGACTTACACAACAACCGACGGCGGGCAGACATGGGACACAGTTAAATTGGATTTATGGGAATATTGGGTTGGTGCTAAAATGTATGGACCCCAAAAGGTATTATTATTCGGTTGGACGGGAGTATTAAAAACAGATGATTTTTTTAAAACTTATACTAATACTGAATATACAACTAAGGATTATCTGAATTGGCATCCCCAGCCGGTCTTAATTAAATCAATATCTGCATTAGATAACGGCACAATTTATTATCTTGGATTTAACCATAGTATAGTAAAATCAGATGATTACGGCAATAACTTTAAATTTGTAAACTGGTTTGATTTGACAATACAACCAAGTATGCTTTATATGGCAGGACTTGTATGTCTTAACGAACGCGAATGTTTATTTTACGGAGAGACTGGGCATATATTCAGGTCTGTGGATGGCGGTACAGTGTGGAACCATGTTTATCCTGCAGATTCTGCAAATTATTTTCCACTATTTGCTAAGTCAACTCTTTTTGCTCACCACTTCAAATCAGAAAAAGATGGTTTCCTTGCTGGCAGGAGGCAAGACCAACCACCTGATTATCTAACAAAATTTACAATATTTACAAATGACGGTGGTTTAGCTTGGACAGCAAATGATAAAATTACAGCTCGTTCAATGAGTTTTCCCGAAGATGAAATCGGCTTTGCTGTTGCAGATTCGAATTTCAGCAAAACTACTGATGGAGGAGAGTCTTGGTTCACAAAAGCAATATTTACACCGAAAAAAAGAATGAATTTTTGGGGGGTTGATTTCAAAACAAAGGATGTCGGCTTCATTCATGGCATGCAGGGCGCCTATTCTACAGACGACCCAATAAACTTTCCTTATGGAAATGCGTACAGAGTTCTGAAAACAACGAACGGAGGAGATTCATTCGATACAATTGCAACAGTTGGCACTGCCAGGCTCTATATTAAAAATGCTTACTTTAAAGATGAAAATAACGGATTTCTTTTTGGTTCGGGCTATGATATGCTGGTAACAAAGGATGGAGGTCAAAACTGGAATTGGCAGAAGTTAGACTCAAATTACCGCGGAATTAGAATAACATCAATGAAATTTTTCGATTCTGAAAATGGCATTGCAGGTGCAATTAATGACACCGTTTTTATAACAACCGACGGAGGTAAAAATTGGATAGGGGAACTAATTCCTGTAAAGTCGGGATGGTCTACTACTAATGATTATTCAGGAATTACAATCAAGAATAAAGATACTGTTTTTCTCTATGGCTTCAATCGCTTAATCAGGGGTGTGAAAATGCCCGATTCGCTTAATATTGTTAAAGAAACTGTCACAAGGTTTAATCCTTACTTTTTTATTAGTATAGCTCCCAATCCTGTTTCAAATATAGTTAAATTCAAAATATACGGTCTTTATTCAGTTAATGACAGCCCGCTTAGTTTCAAAATATTAGATATTTTCGGTGACGAAGTCATGGATTTATCTGCGTATGCAAACGACAACAATAATGGCTCCACATCAGAGTTCAACTATAATATTTCGGCATTACCGTTAGGAGTTTATGTTGTCAAACTCTCTTCAATGGGTTATGTCCACGTAATAAAATTAGTAAAGACGTAGATGGATTTATAAACTACATTTACCAAATCGGCAGGAACTCCACCTGCCGATTCTTGGTATGATTGGTATAAAGAGGAAATATTCTAAATCTTCACAAACTTCCCGACTTTATCTCCCACCCTCACAAAATATACTCCCGACGGCAAACCTGAAACGTCAATTCTTAATTGAGAATTGAGAATTGAAAATTGTGAATTATTTAAATCAGAGGAATTCACAACCGTTTCACCAAAGACATTAAAGATGCGGATGTCGGGGTTGGTCAAGGCATGCCTTGACCCTACAGAAATTTCGATATATTCAAAAGCAGGATTTGGGAAAATATCAAAGCAGAAATTCTGATTTGTTGACTCTTCTTTTACATCAACAATTGGGTTGAACCTGTATAATCCATTTGCTTTGGTGGCGGCATAAAGAATACCGTTTCTGTCTTCATTGAACATGTTGACTTTAATATTAACCGGAAATGATTCATTAAATGGTAACCATGAATTGCCGGAATCGGTACTTTTATATACCCCATTGGATGAAGCAACATACATAATATCATTCCTATCAAGAAAAAATTGTATTGATATATAAATTCTTTAAACCATTGTTGACTTGAGTCCAAACCTTCCCACTATCGAGGCTCTTATAAACATTTTGAGAATTAATGGCAAACATTTCACCTTTTGAGTTAGTTGTAAAAGCACCTAACTCCATTCTTTCAAAGTAATATAATTTATCAAACTTTAAAAAAACATCTGTACTCCTGAAACTACTAAAATTGGTTCCATTTGAAGCACAATAAAACAATGTTGTATCGAGAATATTGAAGCAGGATAAGGAATAAATATAAAGATAGTCCCATGTTTCACCATTGTTATAGCTATAATATAAATTCTTTTGGCATCCACCCCATAGAATACCCCTTTTATCTTTTTTGATATCAATAACTGACCTCTGCCAGAAATCAGAAAAAATTCCACTATTAATTTCATTCCAATTATTACCGTTGTCTTGACTTTTGAAAAAACCGTCACTAAAAGTACCGGCATATAAAATATCTAAATCATCACAAAGTAGAGCAGTCGTGGCATATAGATTACTCTGTTTATTGACTTTTGACCATGAATTCCCGTTATCGTCAGACTTAAAAATTCCACCACTATTAAGCGAAGTAAAAATATCGTTTTTCGAATTGAAAACGATTGATTTAATTTCATTTAGGTCCATTCCATTATTGCTTAATTTCCATGAATTTCCTTTGTCTTCCGAGATGAAGATTCCAAGACCATTGGAGCCTAATAAACAAACATCATCATTTGGAAAAGAAATAGCATAATAATGGCTTTTCAAATCGGTAAAGGACTTCTGTATAAATATCGAATCCAATATGTTGCCTTTGTTAATTCCATTTTCGGAGCAAAGGTACAGATCTCCATTACTGTCAAAACCACCCACAGTAAAATAATTAGTTGAATCATCAAATGATGAAATTTTGTTCCATGAAATTCCATCATTTTTACTATAAAACAAGGAACTATAACCTTTACTTGTATTGCTATTTATCATCTTCCAATAAGTACTGAATGTTAGTAAATTACCATTTTTTCCAACTATTATCCAATCATTTGAAGTATAGATCTTATCAACGGAAAGTTTGTCCCATGAAATCTCATTATGCTTTCTTTTGTATACACATCCATTTCCGCAAGATACATATACATCACCAGAATTGTTAGTCTTTACATCATTAATGTTTAGACCATCGCTACTAATTTTATTAACTTGCCAAGTTTTCCCGGTATCTAAACTTGAATAAAGCGAAGAATTTGCTAACATAATTAATTCACCATCGGCACATAAAGCAATTTTATAATAAGATTGACCAATTTTTGTGATATTATTCCATGAATATCCTTGATCTGTACTGAAAAACAGCCCACCAGACAATGAAGCCGCATAGATTAAGCCTTTTTGGTTGCTAACTATTCCTGTTATTTTATTATTACCGATAAAAGATGTTTGGGACCAGCTTATGCCTTTATCTCTGCTGACAAGAATCGCACCATCGAATGAGCCGGCAAAAATATTCCCGAATGAATCGGTTTCGATGCATGCCACACGCATTCCAAAAGGACCATTTACTTTTTCCCACGCCGCATTGGATGTTCCAATGGCGAAATTAACCAAAAGCATAATAATTAATGTTTTCATAGTCTTCTATCTTCATTAGTTCAAAAAATTAGAAATCTTATTAAATTTTCTCCAACTAAATCTTCACAAACTTCCCGACTTTATCTCCCACCCTCACAAAATATACTCCCGACGGCAAACCTGAAACGTCAATTCTTAATTGAGAATTGAGAATTGAAAATTGTGAATTATTTAAATCAGAGGAATTCACAACCGTTTCACCAAAGACATTAAAGATGCGGATGTCGGGGTTGGTCAAGGCATGCCTTGACCCTACAGAAATTTCGATATATTCAAAAGCAGGATTAGGGTAAATTTCAAAACCATTAGTCAATTGAGTTTCCTCGGGAATGGCGGTCAGTAAAGTTTTGTTAGTGAATAGTCCGATGTCTGTACCAAGATGTAGATAATTGTTGACATCAATGGAGAAATCATTAATTTTAATGCCAATACTCTTTTTCCCATTTATTTCTAAGTCGAATTCCTCGAATTTGCCATTTCCTGCATACCTGTAAAGATAACCCATGTCGTCACTTGCCCAGATTCGGTTGTCGAGCAGTTTTTTGAATATAATCATATTGCCGTGTAATCCGGCATTTGAAACTTTGATGCTATCCCATTTTTCATCAGGAATATTGAAAAAATGGAGAACATCAGAACTTTTGTAGGTGCTTATTATTGGAGTAACAGAACTGCAAAGAAGTTCTTCCGATTTTTCATCATAAGCCATACTTGAAATATACAGTTTATATCCATAGGAATTATTAGGGATTTCATATATCTTCGATTCGTCTTTACCTACTTTAATCAGTGATTCAGAGGTTGAAACCCAAATATTCATATATTTATCTATGGAGATAGATCGCGGTACTGTATCTAAATAGTACCATGACAAACCACTTTTATATAAATAATAGTCGGGCATTTGAGAATTTGATTTATCGAAAATTTCTATTTTCTGGTTCGAAGTATTCATGAGTGCAATGTAACTTTCGAGTGAATCTGTACCCGGCAGATAGTATGAGGCAAGTGCGGCAATATAAGTACCGGAAACATCAAACATATTTATACTGGAACCTTTCATTTTTCCATATCCCAAATCAATTTTCTTGCTGTCATTACCTTCCCAAGTAGAAAGATAATTATTACTTAATGAAGTGTCTTTGTTTCTTTCATAAGAGAAATATACTTTTCCGTCTCCACAAGGTTTTGCATAAAAAACGTTAGAAGTCATATCGAGTTTATAAAATCCAGAGTCCTTTTCCATCATATATGGGGAGCCGGGATTTTCTCCGTTAAAAAAACCTTGTTGTTTTTTATTAATAGCCAACTGTTTGAGTGAAAAGAACGGAAAATCACCTCCGAAAAAGAAATTTAAGTTTGTATTCTCCAGACAAATGAATGTACCTTCAGGAATTTTACTTTTATAAGCATAAGTGATTTTAATATATATTTTACCATCAATTTTAATTGGGATGTAATAAAGCGGGTCATTTATTGAAAGGCTTTTAGAAAATGATATTTCTACCCATCCGGTATCGTTCTTAACATAAAGCATAGTTGGACTATATGAAACTATTGTACTATCCGATAAAATAGCAACATTATCTAATTTCTTGTCTTTCAGATACTCGGTCAATTTCCCATCTTTAATATTGTAGCTGACAGGGTACGAAATGGAACCATCATTATTAAAGACATTATACCAAATATTACCTTTTTGGTCAATTACAAAACCCTGATAATTACTGGATTTAAATTCGGAACTTGGATATAAAAAGTCTGGATTTGACCAAGTTGTATCATTGTATATATAAGTTCCGTCATAATTTTTCAGAACAACATGATTATTTAAACTCAAAAGATGATAATCCCCCTGACGATATGGAAATTCACTAATTGAATCGAAAAGCCTGACGATTCCGGTGTCCGCAATAACTACCAAATGAAGATAATCATCTCGCATACTTCCATAAAAAGTTGTTGATGTTTTTCTGTTATCTTCATAAGCCGCCCAGATTTTGTCATGGTCAACAAACAAAAACATAATATCGAATTTATGATTTACTTTTGTGGATAGGTCAATACTGTTCCATTTCCCATCTTTATATTGATGAACTTTTTGTGAAGAAAAAGTCCAGAAATGTCCAAGTGAATCTTTGTAAATGAATCTGCTATCGTAGTCGGGATAGTCTGAACATATTGGTTCCTTAGATGTTATTGAACCATTTACAATCATTGATAGTCCTTTGTCCGTACTGACAAGGATATTACCGTCTTCCATCAAATACATATCGTTAATGTAATTTCCACATAAATCCGAGTTTACAGATGAATAGTATTCCCTTTCATGACTCAAAACATCATATTTTAAAATTCCATTTATCGAACCGAAATAGGCAGTTTTACCAAAGCTAATGCAATTTCCAGGGCCTCTAACTGAAACCCTTTGAGTCCATTCTGCAGAAGTTGCATAAATGGTTAAAATAAACGCAAACAAATAGAAACATTTTTTCATGATACAATCCTCAATATATTTTTGAATTTTTACGAATTTCATCAATTTCTTAAATAAATCAAATTTCTGTTCCCCGCTGGCAGGGGATTAAGGGGGTGGATGCTTAATCTTTTGAATTGCCATAGAAATTTTCATTCTCACACCCTCAATATTTTTTAAAACTTCATCATCTTGAAATTTCAAAACGGTAAAGTCATTGATTTCTATATTAAACTGTTAATCCAAGTTCTGTCCCCCGCTGGCGGGGGATTAAGGGGGTGGATGCTTAATCTTTTGAATTGTCATAGAAATTTGCATTCTAACGCCCTCAATATTTTTTAAAATTTCATCATCTTGAAATCTCAAAACAGTAAAGCCATTTGTTTCTAAGTCGAATTGTCTCTTTTTATCTTTCGAAATTTGAGTCTCGAAATGATGAGTTATTCCATCAACTTCAATAATCAGCATTAATTCCTTTCACATAAAATCAGCAATGTAATGAAGAACAGGTCTTTGTCGGGTGAATTTATAACCATCCATACTACTGGCTTTTAGTACATATTTCCATAAACAGGCTTCAGCTTTTGTCATAGACTTTCTCAGCTTATTTGCATTTACCTGTAAATTCCTATTATAAAATAAGTTGCTATCTTTAGGCATAAGTCCACCCCCTTTATCCCCCGCCAGCGGGGGACATTTCATTCCTTAAATTTTTACAAATTTCTTCACTTTATCCCCAAGTCTTACAAAATACACTCCCGGCGGCAAACCCGACACGTCAATTCTTTGTCCTCCGCCGGCGGAGGTGTCTGCGGAGCAGATGGAGGTGGATACCGTTTCAACAAAGACATTGAAGATGCGAATTATATTTGTAGAACCTTCCGAAGGTTCCAAACCTTCGGAAGGTTTGGTTATCTTGATAAATTCCTCTGCAGGATTAGGGTAAATGTTAAAGTCGTTTTTAGAAGAAGGTAAAATATCCTCAACCGAAACAGTGAAATCGCTCAGTTTTGCACGGAAGACGCCACTACCATCAGTTGCCAAATAAACCATTTCATCGGTGGTAGCTATAGCATTTATTTTAAAATCCGATAAACCATCGTTTTTCTTTGTCCATGAATTTCCATTATCAGCAGAAAGAAATACACCATAGCCATAATAACAAACAAAAATCAAGTTCCCAGCTATTTCAATCCTTCCATTATAATATGCAGGAGATCCAACATATTTTTCTATCCAGCTACTACCATTATTTGTTGAGAGATATATACCTCGACTGGAAGTGCTTGCAAAGATTTTATTTCCCATAATAGCTATTGATCGAATACCATACTTTGGCAACCCGGAATTTCTATCAATCCAGGTATCTCCATTGTCCGTTGATAAAAAAAGTCCATTATCTGAAGATGCAAAAATACTATTCTTGTAAATTGTGATTGAATGAATGTGTTCTCCCATTCCAGCTAAGCAAGAATCCTTTTTTGTCCAGTTTTTACCATAATCAGTTGAAAGATAAATACCACAATTCTCGTTGCCAGCAAAAAAATTATTATTACTGATAGCAATAGACGTAACACATGAGTACGAAAAAATTGAATCGAGTTTTGTCCAACTATTTCCATTGTCGGTCGAGAGAAAAATTTTACCATTACATGTTCCGGCGTATAGATTATTACCGTTAACAGCAAGAGTACTAATCTCATATTGAAATAAATCTGTATTTTTTTTTATCCAACTATTTCCATTGTTGGTTGATAAATATAATTTGCTAGGATAAGTAGTCGTAAAAATATTATTATCATTTAGGCAAATATTTCGAACAGTTAAATTATTCATTCCCGCATTTTTCTCAGTCCAACTTTCGCCATTGTCAATAGATAGAAAAAGTCCTTCGCCTCCGGTTCCTGCAAAAATATTGCTTCCGCTAAACGATATCGAAAGAACCACATATTTTGATAAACCATTGCTTTTCTCCGTCCATGAATCACCATCATCAGTGGAAATAAATACTCCTCCGCCTAAAGTACCTGCAAAAAGGTTATTGTTGACAGAGGTTACGGTAAGAATATCTAAATTTGTTAATCCGAAATTTTTTGAAAGCCAGTTGTCTCCATTATCTGAAGAGAAAAATATTCCACCGTCAATAGTTCCGGCAATAAGATTAGTGTTGCTTTTTGTTAGCGTGTTTATATAATTATATTCTAAACCATTATTTTTAAGAGTCCATGTATTGCCATTGTCAGAGGATATTATTATCCCACTGCCGGCAGTACCTGCAAAAATTAAATTACCACTGATGGTTATAGTTAAAACAGAAATATTAGGCAAACCGGGATTTTTAGGAGACCAGGTATTGCCATTATCTGATGATGAAAATATTTTTCCCTCGGCTGTTCCGGCAAAGATGAAATTATCTTTGAAGGCAATAGTATAAACTTGTAGATTGGTTAAACCGTTACTTTTTGGGGTCCATGAATTCCCCTTGTCAGTACTTAGAAAAACACCGCTGCCATTAGTGCCGATGAAAATATCATCGCCGTTGATTACAATGGTTTTGATGTCTGAATTTGTTAAACCTTCATTTTTTGGTTCCCAAGAGTTACCGTTGTCGGTTGAGTGAAATACTCCTCGGTTATTTGTTCCTGCCCAGATATTGGAATCGCTGATTGCAATTGCTCCAACAACCTGACTATTTAAGCCATTGGAAAATGGTTCCCATTGGGCAATGAGATTTGAAAAACTCAGAGTTGCGAGCAAAATCAGAAAACAAATCTTATTCATAACAATATTATTCAATAATGATAAAAGAATTACGTGAATTTACAACTTATTTATTAAATATCAAAAGGATAAAATTATTTATTTCACTTTGCCTGCAAAATTCCGAATATTAGTTCAAAACGAAACAATATTTTATGAATTTCTTTGAAATCTTGCTGATTTTAGATATATTGCTTTCTTTTTTTTAATTGGAGCAGAGAATGTTTAAGGTTTTGGTAATTGGGATATTATTTGTTTTTTCAACAGTTTTTCTTCATTCCGAAGAGCGTAAATTTGTTCTCTTCGACTCACATTCAGGTAACACCGTAAATATCAAAGAAATAAGCAATAAAGCCTTGCAGGCTGATGTGATTTTCTTCGGAGAGTTTCACGACGATAGCGTAAATCATGCAATGCAAAAAGAAGTTCTCTCGGAAATTCTGAAATCAGACAAAAAAATTGCAGTTTCATTCGAAATGTTCGAACGTGATGTGCAAAATGTTATAAATGATTATCTGTCGGGAAAAATCAACGAAGAAGAATTTTTGAAAAACAGCCGTCCCTGGCCCGAATACAAAGAATTTTATCGTGTTCTGCTCGAACTTGCCAAAGATAACAAATCTCCGGTTATAGCCGCAAACGTACCAAGAAAATTTGCTTCAATTTATTCAAATGACGGTATAAAAGGAATCGAAAAGCTTGCACCGGAAGACAGAAAGTGTATTGCAAGGAAAATTGATGTTGTTGACGATGCCTATCAGAAAAATTTCTATGATGTGATGATAGCAAATATGGGAATGGATTCAGGTTATGTTCCAAATCCCAACGAAGAAAATATGCTTTTTCTTTATTATGGAGCCCAATGCGTAAAAGATGAAACAATGGGTGAGAGCATTGCCGATTTTCTTGCTAATAATAAAGGTTATAAGGTTATTCACTTTAATGGAGACTTCCATTCAAACAACTACCTTGGCACACCTCAAAAGGTTCTTTCCAGAAATAAAGACCTCAAACTATGCATAATTTCTCCGGCTTATGTTAAAAAAGGCGACGAAATAAAATTTGAAAAGGAATATAAAGCACAGGCTGATTTTGTTATTGCAATGGAAGATAAATCAAAACCTCCAACTCCACAAATGATGATGGGCGGTCACCTTGCAGAAAACACTGTTGCATCGCATAAAATAAATATTGATATAAACCCCGCTGAAGGCTCTTTGGTTGGTATGGATAAAGTAAAATTTAAAAGTCCTGTTTTGAAAAAGGGAAGTCTGAGTATTTTGAAAGATTTCAGAATTGAAAAAGTTCTTGTAGAAGGAAAACCGATAATATTTGAATTAAAACAAGATACAACCGAATATCAGGAAATTATTTTTGAAGGAAAAGGAAATGACCTGACTGAACTTGAAGTTTACTATTCGGGAAAAGTATATCATAAACCTAACGAAAGAAATCTAAATCAAAGGCATGCGTATTCATCAGGCATGATTTCTGCCGAAAAAGGTGAAGGTATTTATCTTCCGGCAGGAAGTTTTTATCCCGGAACAGAAAGTGGTCTGGCTGATTTTGAAGTAGAAATAACGATTCCGAAAGAATTTAAAATAATCACTTCCGGCAAAATCGAAATTAAAGAAGCTGTCGCTTTGGCAAATTATAAGATAAAAACCGAGCTTGCTACTGACGATATGACTATTATCGGTGGAAGATTCAATATAATTGACTCGATGTATGAAGGCAAACGGTTTTCGGTTTATACGATTGATAATGGTTCTGTAGCAAAGACTTATCTGAATGCAATTGTTGATTATTATAAGCTTTACACGAAAATTCTTGGTCCGTACCCATATTCGGGATTTGCTGTGGTCGAAAACTTTTTTGCAACAGGATTCGGGATGCCCGGTTACACTTTACTTTCAAACAAGCTTATGTCCATGCCCTGGATAACGTTAACTCCCGGTTCGCTTGCACACGAATTTGTTCACAACTGGTGGGGAAACAGCGTTTATATTGATAAAAATCTTGGAAACTGGTGCGAAGGTTTGACTACATTTTGCAGTAACTATTATTATAATATTTTATTTAATAAAGAAAAGGATGCAGTTGACTGGCGTAAAAAAGCACTAATGTCAATGGAAGCTTTGCCCGAAAGGAAAAACTATCCTCTTTCGAAATTCAAATATCAGAACACTGGCGACGATGCAACAGTTGGCTATTCAAAAGGCGGGTTTTTATTCTATGAAGCACTCAAACTATTGGGAGAAGACAGATTTTTCCTTGGATTAAGAAATTTTGCCGAAAAATTCAAGGGTAAAAGAGCCTCGTGGTCACGCTTATCTGATGCTTTTAACGATTTAGTAAAAAAGGACAGTTTGAACATTCCAATAAAAAAAGTTTTCAGTCAATGGCTCATGGATGTAAAAGTACCTAATTTGACTTTAAAAGATGTAAAACATGAAAACGATACATTGAATTTTGCTGTTTCGCAGGACATGATGAATTATATGTCGGTACCTGTTCGTATTATTACCGAAAAGGATACAGTATGGAAGAATTGCATACTATCAGGCGGAGTCAAAAGGTTATCGTTCTATTTCAAAGAAAAAATTAAATCTGTAACTGTTGACCCTAACTATCAGGTTCTCAGAAGATGTAACAAATGGGAAATTCCATATAGTTTCAGCCAGACTTTGGCAGACAGTCCTCTCGTGGTTCTGCCTTCAAAAGCTCATGCAGACTATTCCGTTACCATGAAACTTGCCGAAATGATGAAGGAAAGTGATTTTGCCTGCGATATTAAATCAGTTGATGAAGTTAAGGATGCTGACTGGAAAGACAGAACAATCATTGTTGTTGGCACTGAAGTATCTAATCCATTCTTTAAAAATTTAACATCGTTAGTACCAGATAATATCAAACTTGACAAGGAATCAGTTTTAGTTGACAACAAACCGACTTCAATTCAGGGGAATATCCTTCTAATGAATACGAGGCATCCCGATGTTTCAAATGACAAAAAGAAATTTATGACAATAATATATTGCAAAGATATTAAGGATGCAGAGCAATTCCGCAGACTTTTCAGATATTCAAGTTATTCACTTGTGATGCTTGCCGCAGGCAAAATGGGAAGACCATTGGTTCAAATGGAGTATTTCCCGATTGTTAACGATAAATCCAAGCTGGAATATCTGTTTAAATAAAAATAATAATCTTAGGATTAAGGAGAAAAAATTATGAAAGAAAATCCGGCAATGAGAATTCAGGATTTCCTCGCATTCGGAGAGTTTGGCGGGGTTAATCCATCTATTGAAGATTCATCTACTTTTACTTTTTTATCAGCTGAAAAAATGGCTGAGCTTTTTGAACATGAAATTGAAGGTTGTTACCTTTATTCCAGACATACTAACCCGATGAATCATTATCTGGCAAATGCTATAGCACGTATGGAAAAGACCGAAGCTGTTCAGATAACTTCTTCTGGTATGGCGGCAATAAGTTGTTCGATACTGCAAATTTGTAATGCGGGCGATGAAATCATTTCAAGCAGAACAATTTACGGTGGAACTTATGCATTGATGAAAGAGTTCCTACCGAAGTTCAATATTAAAACCCATTTTGTTAATATCACCGATTTGGACAATGTTAAAAGTAAAATAACTTCCAAAACAAAAATCATTTACTGCGAAACAATCAGTAACCCATTACTCGAAATTGCCGATTTGAAAGCACTGAGAAAAATTGCTGATGAACATGGTTTAACTTTGATTGTTGATAATACTTTTTCTCCGCTGGTCATAACGCCAATGGACTTGGGAGCCCATATTGTTGTTTACAGCATTACAAAATACATTAACGGCTCAAGTGACTGCGTAGCAGGTGCAATCTGCGGTACGAATGAATTCATTGCAAGCTTGAAAGATGTTCATTCAGGTGCAACAATGCTTCTCGGTCCAACAATGGACAGTATTCGTTCGTCGAGCATACTCAAGAATTTTCATACTTTACATGTGAGAATGAAACAACATTCCAAAAATGCAATGTACGTTTCGGAAAACCTCGAAAAACTTGGATTGAGAATATTCTATCCCGGATTGAAATCTCATCCCCAGCATGAGCTTATGACTTCGATGATGAATTCAGATTACGGCTACAGCGGTATGATGACTCTCGATGCAAAGGATGCAGAAACTGCAAATTCTTTGATGATAAAAATGCAGGAAAGTATGGTTGGATATTTTGCAGTAAGCCTTGGGTTTTATAAAACTTTGTTCAGCTCGCCCGGAACAAGTACTTCTTCCGAGATTCCTCCCGAAGAGCAGGAATCAATGGGAATGTCCCCCGGATTAGTCAGATTGTCAATCGGGTTAGATGATGATATCTCAGTTTCTTTTGAGCGAATTAAAAATTGCCTAAAGGCAGTTCAATTATTATAGGAGTTGAACGTTTCTAATAATTATTCAAATTTTTGGAGGAAATAATGGAAATTTTTAAAACAGTACTTGGCTGGGTTTTAGCATTGATAGTTGCGGTAATAGTGGTGTCTATAATGCTGTCAATATTCAAAGCCGCAATAAGTGTAATTTTTAGTTTTACTTTTGTAGTAATTCTGTTCGTTATCGCATTACCTATATATGTTATTATTAAAAAGAAAATTCTAAGTAAATTCTGAATCAAAAAGGACAATTAATGAAATTTAAAATACTCGGTTTGAGCATTTTTCTGATATTTTCAGCAAATTGCTTTTCAGCATGGGACCCGACAACTGTCGAACTGACAAGAAGCTTCAGTAAAGAAGTTTTTGAGGCTAATGGTATGAAATATATGCAACCTTTGGCAAATGCCCTTAATTCTACTTCTAATTCAAGATTTTTCAATCAGGCTTATGTTCCAAGAAAAGCAAAAGGACCATATTTCAAATTAAGCGTTAATGGTATGATGGGTTTTGTACGTGACGACCAGAAAACCTACAAACCAAGTATTCCTTTTGAACCTTTTGATACAGCAAAAGTTATTGCTAAACTAAGTGAATATGGTACATTTGGACTTGATGCCAATTTCAAACCCAAATATACAATAACGGGCGATACTGCTCAGCTATTGGCTTATATCTTCAAGGTTTATACCGGCGAAGCACTCAGAAGGCATATTATTGATGTTCCTGAATTTGCACCAACAATTTTAGGTGCAGGCAGTCAACTTATTGATATTAAGAAACAGCTTCTACTTGATAGTGTTGTAAGAATCTGGCCCTCAGTTGGAATAGGTCCCTATCAGTTTCCAATTTATTCTTTACTTGATTCAAACGTAAGGAAAAAACTTGATTCTACCGTTTTAATGTTTCCTCAGATTTTTACTTTGCCAACAGGTGGCGATTTTACTACATTGATAGCCGGTATTCCTCAGCTCGAGATTGGTTCTCTTTTTGGAACCGAAGCTTTGATTAGATATATCCCGCTTGTTAATATGGGAGCAAAAATCGGCAATTTTTCATTCTGGGGATTCGGTCTGAAGCATAGTATTTCTCAGTACTTTGGTGAAACAAGGTATTTTGATATGGCAGTTCAGGCTGTTTACCAGGGAACTTATTTGAAAAACACTGTACCCCAGTCAGGTGCTGAGCTTGAAGCTTCGGCAACAATCTGGGATTTCAATATCCAAGCCTCAAAAAACTTATGGAATGTTATTGATATTTATACGGGACTTTCCTATGAAACGCTAAAGATTCAAACTGATTATAAATATTATTTACCTGTAGAAACTCAGATGCAGTTAGGTTTGCTTGAGCGAGCTGTTGTTGACGGTGTTGTAAAAATATTACCACCCGACCCTGCACGTGGTTACCCGGGAGACACAAAACCACAGAATGCATCATTCATTCTTAATGATGTAAATATTAAATGGACAATCGGTGCAAGAGGTAATATCGGACCTTTTGGACTCTACTTCGATTATAGCATCAGCAGATTCAATATATTTTCAGCCGGGCTTGAATTTAACATTAATAAGATTTATAATGCTTTTTCAACAGGAAATTTTTTCAATGATGGGAATTATATTGAAAAAGAATAGATTTTAAAAAATGAATTCAGAAAGAGTTGACAAATGGCACTGATTATTGATGGCAAATTAGTATCAGCAAAAATAAAATCAGAACTAAAGATAAAAACAGACGAACTTTTCAAAACGAAAGGTATTCGTCCCGGTCTTGCTTTGATTATAGTCGGTGACGACCCGGCTTCCAAAGTTTACGTAAATTCCAAAGAGAAAGATTGTCAGGAAATCGGATTCAATTCCATATTAAAAAGATTGCCTGAAAATACATCAGAGCAAGAAGTTTTGGATATAGTATCCAAATGGAATGATGATAATGATATTCACGGGATTTTAGTTCAGCTTCCATTGCCAAAGCATATTGACGAGAATAAAGTTATTTTGGCAATCAGACCGGACAAAGATGTTGATGGATTTCATCCCGAAAATATGGGTAGAATTGTTATTGGACTTGATGGGTTTGTGCCTTGTACTCCGGCAGGAGTTATGGAGCTTTTAAAGCATTACGAAATTGAAACAAAAGGCAAGCATGTTGTTGTTGTCGGCAGAAGTAATATCGTCGGTAAACCAATGCTAAATCTAATGTATCAGAAAAATCAATTTGCAAATGCAACAGTTACAATCTGCCATACCGGAACAAAAGATATCGCCAACTTTACCAGACAAGCAGACATTTTAATTGCGGCAATCGGAGTTCCAAATGCAATTAAAGCCGATGATGTCAAAGACGGTGTTGTGGTTATTGATGTAGGGATTAACAGAATTGAGGACTTTAATTCACCAAAAGGTTCAAGGCTTGTAGGCGATGTTGATTTCGAAAATGTTTCAGCCAAAGCATCAGCTATCACTCCTGTTCCCGGTGGTGTTGGACTTATGACAAGGGCAATGCTTTTGTCAAATACATTCAAATCTGCTTTGCAGAAAGTTTAAAAGAAATATATGAAAAATAATAATAATTTAGATATCATTTTCGAAGATGATTCAATTGTAATTTTATCCAAACCTGCCGGAGTGCTTACTATCCCCGACAGGTATGACAAGGAAGCAGTGAACCTTCGGAAGCTTCTTGAAACCAAATACGGAAAAATCTTTGTTGTACATCGTCTCGACCGCGACACAAGCGGTGTTATGATTTTTGCAAAGGATGCTGAATCTCATAGAATTTTGAATCAGCAGTTTCAGGATAATCAGGTTGAAAAGCTTTACCATGTTGTTGTTTCGGGTATTGTACCCAAAGATGAAATCAGTATTGATATTCCTTTAGTTGCAGATTCGTTCAAACTTGGTCAAACGAAACCGTCATCCCGTGGAAAACAATCCCTTACGATTTTAAAAGTCCTCGAGCATTATCGCATTGCTACTTTGGTTGAATGTAATCTGATAACAGGCAGACATCATCAAATCCGTGTACATTGCAAAGCCATAGGCCACCCATTGCTCGTAGATGCACTTTACAGCGAAACCAAGGAATTTTTCCTTTCTTCAATAAAAAGAAAATTCAATCTTAAAAAAGATTCTGTTGAATTACCGGTGATTAGCAGAGTATCTATGCACTCAAGCAAAATTTCCTTTTTACATCCTGTTACAAATGAAAAGGTAACTTATGAAGCACCATATCCTAAGGATTTTCAGGCGATGCTCAGAGTACTCAGAAAATACTCATCTGCATCGAAATTTTTCTATAAGCCGATTGATAGAAATACCGAAAGCGAATAAGCAGTCGCAAGCTGGCTTCCATTGAAGTTCTTGTAAAAAGGTATGTCGTACATTCCCGTTATATTCCATTTACCAAGAGAGTAGCTTAATGCAGGTGAAAATGTAAATACATTGCTCCCTGTGGAATCAAGGGAACTTCCCTGAAGAAAATCTCTTCCTCTCAGTTCATTTCTGATTTCAAGACTTCCGGATAAACCACCGATAATTTGTTTTGATGCGAGTAGTGAAGAATACAGTGATTTGCCGTATTGGTACTCCAGTCTGTTTCTGCCGTTAAAATCGAATCGGTTAATAAGGTATAGAAAAAAGTCAGTTCCAGAAAATCCTTTTCTCAAATTGGAAGTAATAAAACCACCGAATGCACCCGTTGATGTTTTCAGATGCTGAGGAAGAGTGTTGTCCGTACTTTCTGAAAAATTATTCAACGGAAGTCTGCCTCCTGCACTGATTGAGAAATCAAATTTCTGCGACAAATGACTGTAAACATTGTATTTTGCTGATAGAGAAAAATGCGAAGGTCCGCTTGCATTAAGCTGATAAAGACTAAAATCCTGAGTTTTATCAAAGTAATAACCAAAGTCACCATCAAGAGATAGATCACTCATCAAACCATAGGATAAAAATACACCCATATAGCTCGATTTCATAAACTGAATATAACCTTTGCCTATATTTTTACTTCCTGTCTGATAGGAATCGCCGTAAGTATAGCGATAAAAAGCTGATGCAAATATACTTCCGGGGCGTTGATTTCGCAGGTTCACTGCTCCGCCGTAAGGAGTAGCTCCCGCGATGGGTGCACCACTGCATCCGCATTGAGCATAGGACTGATATATCAGCATAAAGTTAATTGCGATTATAAGTAATATTTTCATATTCAATTTAAATTTTGAGTATTTTAATAATAATAATTTATGTCGGGACATTAATTATTAAAGTAAGTCAAGATTGATTTAAGCCAATCTTTGCCGTTTGACGAAATTTCGGCAAATTTGTTATCATTGCTGAAAATAATCAGCAGGGGAAGTTTTTTCAAATTGTAATGTTCATACTCACCAGAAGGTTCCTTAACGTCGCGGTCAAGACCAATTAAACGAATTTTTTCTAACGGAATGTTCGCATTATCGAATAATTTGAATATTTTCGGAACTTCTTCCTTGCAATCTTCACAAATAGAAGAGGCAAATACAAGAAAAGTCAAATTATGTTTTTCAACAACATTTGCTAATTTGGTCAGCAATGCAGTATCAGGCTGATAGGAATAATAGTCTATCAAGTTCCATCCAGATTCTGCTTTCCAGTTTTCCCAACTGGTTTCTCCGATTATAACTTTTTCATCTTTACTGCTGATAGTTGAGCACGAAACCAGTAAAGAAAAAAATATTATCAGTTTAATATATTTTAATAATAATACTGTCATGTTTTGAACGTTAATTGTTTTTTATCAATATTTAAAGACATATAAAGATGAGAAACATTTTATTTCTGGTACTGTTTTCGGTAATATTTATTTCATGCAATGATAATCCCACAAAGACTACTCATGTGGATAAAAATGAATTTTTCCCAATGAAAATCGGGAATTACTGGATTTATAAATCTTACAACGTAGATGCTTCTGCAACGATTATTGATTCAACAATCACCATTGATTCGATGGTTGTTACTTCCAGCAAATTATACGAAAACAGAACTGCCTTTGTTTTAAGTTATTTCAAGAATAATTCATTGGCAAAGGATTATCTTTTTTCGTCAGATATTTATGGTCTCTATCGAATTTCAGATTCTCTCTCTGAATCAATCCCGGATTTAAAACCAACTTGGTTCAAGATATTCGATTATCTTCAAAAAACCTGGAATATTTACGGAAATTATATTTCCGATGTTCCTTTTGAATTTAATAATTACCAGACGACGGTTATCAAGCATTGGGCTATAAACGGTAATAGAAATACAGATGCAAATCCTTCTACAATTGATGGAAAAAGCGTTTCCGCATATTTCGCAAATTATCTGGCTGATAGAAGATTTTCTTTCAAATATTTTGAAGCAGGCTATCCCGCAAAGGCAAATGTAGAAATAATCGAGCTTCACAAGGAATATTTTTGGCTTGCTGACAACGTCGGCATTGTTCAATGGCAGTTTGAACCCTTTAATATAACTACCCGTTCAGATAGTACTTTTTGCATTTATAAGGACAAACCAACCATAGAAAAATTTGGCGGTTGGAAAAGGGAGTTACTGAGATATAAGATTCAGTAAATCTACTTCAAATCAATAATCTTAGTTAGTGAAAAAGAACCTTTTGAATTAGTTTCGAAAGTGAATTCCTTTTTTAGATTTGTGTAAGTCCATATTTCGAAAATCTTACTTTCTTTGCTCATATTTCTTTTAATATTTGTTGGTTTACCGTTAAGAATGTAAATCTTGCCTCTTTCAGTTTTTGAGCCGTTTACTTCGGTAATAGTTTTGAAGTTGAACAGGGCATAATCAACACGGCGGAAATATTCAACCATCGCTTCGTTGTAAACTGTGAAAGGAGTTGGGTCTTTGGCACGCCAGTAGTCCAGCAATTTCCTGAAAACTTTACGGTCATTGCCCTTGTTCATAACTGAAAACTCTTCATCGGTTAGAATGTAATACATAGATTCCATTGCGGTTTCAACCTTTTTCAAGGAAACGGGCATATCTTCCCATTCAATTATAAAATTGGTAATAGTTGTATCTTTGCTTCTATCTTCCCAAAGTTTTACCTGAAAAGCACCCGGTACATTCTTGTCAGGTGAAAGTTCCAGTTCAATCAACCCTATACTGTATCCTGTTTTCACTTTATTCAGCGTTGTATCGGTCTTGTATTCGAATAAAATATTATTTCGGGATGATTGATTTGAAAGGTGCAGAATACTATTTTTCTCAGTTGCTACAGTTCCCGAAATTACAATAGAGTCGCTCCAGTCAACATTACCAAGTTTTTGTTCCTCGTATTCAATCCGATATTTATATACTGCTGATAGACCTTTGAAAACAGCGGGAAATATTATTTTGGTTGAATTTGAAGAAAAGTTTGTTCCATGATTCAAAACCGATGCTTTCAAAATAGTTTCCTGACCATTGAAAGAATTACAGAAGAATGGCTCACCGAGTTTGTTTCCATTAAAATACTCGATTTTCTTCAGTTCGGGAAGGTTAAGCTCTTTTATCTTATTTTTGTCATTATCTGAAATTTCGGCAAGTATAGAATATTTTCCAACTGGTAAATCAATTTGCATCCAGCCATAATTAAAAGTACTTTTAGTTTTAGTATCATTATATTCGTAGGTAGTAATTGTATCTTTGAAAATCTCTCTTTTCTTAATAATACCGTTGCTGTCGCGAAACTGAACCTGAATATAGGGGAGAGCAATGAATCCTGAATTATTTGAAGTCCCTGTAGCTTTAACAAAAGAAAGAAGACTGTTCGGATATCTGAAGAGAACAAGGACTTTAACGGAATCCTTAACAGCATGAGGCAACGCATAAGCATCACAGTAAAACTTTTTGCCGAAGTCGTAATAAAGACTCCTGTCCTTGTTTTCCTGTGCAGTAAGAATAACCGTAAGCCCAAAAAACATCAATATTAATATCTTCTTCATAACACTTCTCAAATAAAAAATTAATACTCCAACTCGTTCAAAAAATCCCGCAGAATGATTGCGGCTGCGATTTTATCCTTCTCTCCTTTTTGAGCACGCTTTTTCTTTCTTGAGCCAATGGAAATCATTGTTTCAGTTGCTCTAACAGTAGAAAAAGATTCGTCAAATTCAAATACGTTCATAAGTATTTGTGATTTTAGATTATCAATAAATTTTTTGATTTCCTTAATGAAATCTGTTTCGACATCATCATGCCGATATGGAACTCCAACAACAACTGCTCCGGCATTTTCTTTTTTAAGAATCTCGAGAATCTCTTCTAAAAAGTCATCTTTTGTTTTATCAATTACTTTCAAAGGTGTGGTGGTAATGTGCATTTGGTCGCAAACTGCAATTCCGATTCTTTTCAATCCGTAATCAATCGAAACAATTCGTTTGTTTTTTAGGTCATCTTTATTTATCTTTGTCAATTTTGCTTTGTCTGCATGATGGTTATCAGTTTATCGAAATCTTTGTCATCAAGATAGTAATGAGCATTACAATATCTGCAAACGAGTTCGTTATCACCCGAAGATTTCATTTCAACAATTTCTTTAAGTTTTAATGTAACAAGCTTATCCATAAAATTGTCTTTCGAGCAACGACAGAAAAAATCCACACGGTCATTCTTCAAAATATCGAATTCAACACCTAAGATTTCTTTAAGCATTATTTCAGGTTTTGTAAAGTTTGCAATCAACTCCCTGATTTTTTCAACCTGAAGGAGCTTCAACTGAGTTTCAAGTATCTCAGTATGAGATGCCCCGGGCATTGCCTGGATTATTATACCGCCTGAAGCAGTAATCTTTTCTTTGTCATCAAACATTACTTCCAAAATAACTGCTGTAGGAATTTGTTCCGATTGTGTAAAATAATATGCCAGGTCGCTTGTTATATTCCCAGTTTGCAATTCTACGACTCCATTGTAAGGTTTTTCCATATTATACAATGTTTTGCTTATTTTAAATAGCCCCAAACCTAAAGCTTCGGAAATATTTTTCATTTTGGATACATCAATAATAGGCTCCATATCAACAAATCCGCGAACTTCTCCAACTTGAATTGCTTCGGCAAAAACTTTTTTAATTGGTCCGGCACTATCAGTTTCGAGTGTCATTCTTTCTTCGCCTTTCAAAAATACAGCAAGCATTGATGCGGCGGCAAGCTGACGAGAAAGAAAGAAAGCAGGAAGAAAATCGAGTTCATGCTTCTCAGCCGCTGTTTGTGCGGCTTTTGTATTATTTATTGCGGCAATTCTGAATTTTCCGTCTTTGGTTAAAACGCTGACAACTCTGTCATTTTTTAGCTTGTCCATTTAATTGGTCCAATATCATAATTAATCAAAAAAAGATGGCTGTCTGCAATGTATCTAACTACTTTTAAGACAGCCATTATAATAACGTCCAAGACCAATTTTTATTAAAAAAAAGCGACTTTATTATTTATTCCTGACTATTCTGAATCCAAGATTGTAATTGTTATTATCATTTGTTGCTGAATACGTATCTCTTTTGTATGGATTAGACTGATCAGCACCATTGATGTAAGAACCGCCACGCATCACTCTGTCGGTTGTTCCGCTTGATGGACCTGTTGGGTCAGATGAAGAAGATTTCCCGTAATACTCGGCATCATACAAATCCCAAACCATTTCATAAACATTCCCGAACATATCATATAGTCCAAAAGAATTTGCCGGTTTACTCTTTACTTCATGAATATTTCCGGCGGCATTCTCAGAAACAAAACCTAAATTTTGAATTTCGGCTAATGTATATTCAGCAGTTTTTCCGGCTCTGGCGGCATATTCCCATTCAGCTTCTGTAGGCAGTCTGTAACCATTTGCAGAAAAATTGCAGGTAACATTTTCACCATTTACAGTATAACATGCGGTTCTGCCTTCAAGTGAAGAAAGGTCATTGCAGAACTCAATTGCTCGAAGGAATGTTACTTGTTCTACAGGATTATTGTCATTTTTTACTTTACTGGGATTAGACTGGTTCATCACAGTTTTCCATTGCTTTTGAGAAATTTCTGTGGCACTCATGTATAAGGCTTTTGATATGGTTACAGTATGTATTGGTTTGTAATCAAATCCATCTCCTTCGTCAGAACCCATTTTGAAACTACCTGAAGGAATCAGAACCATTGGAATGATATTGTTTGGCTGGGTTACTTGAAAACTAATCCCATTGCTCTGCTTGCTGTTTACATAAACATAAACCATACCGGTTGTTGCCGCATCAGGAACAATTACTGTAATTTTAGTATCCGTCCATGATTTGTAAGTAGTAACCTTCGAGCCGTTGAACTCCACAAACCCCGTTCCTTGAGTTGGACCAAAATTCTTGCCATATACTCCTACTGTTGCACCTACCTGACCTGTTGTTACATCAAGATAAGTAATCTGTGGAGCCGATTGAGTTGTATTAACAGTAAAATCCACACCATTGCTGAATTTTCCGGCAACAACCACATAAAGTTTACCTGTTTTTGCATCCTGAGGAACTTCAACAACAATTTTTGTGTCAGACCATGATTGGTAGTAATTACTTGTATTCAAAGCTCCGCTGAACTGAACAGTACTGCTACCCTGGTTTGCACCAAAATTATTTCCTTTAATCGTAATTTTAATCCCGGGATTTGTCGCTGTAGGACTTATACTGTCTATCTTCGGGTCACCCGGAGGAGCTGTGCCTCTAACAATAAAATCAACACCATTTGTAGTTTTACCATTTACAAAAACTGTAATTTTCCCGCTTGTTGCAGTTGCCGGAACTGTAACTTTTAACAATGAATCAGTCCAGTTAGGGTAGCTGAGTGCTTTAACACCATTAAATAAAACATAGCTTGAGGGTGTTGGATTTCTGAAATTCTTGCCTCGAATACTGATGCTCGAACCTACACTCGCTTGTGCAGAATCAATTGAGGTTATTATTGGGGTATCGTCAATAAATACTGTATCCACTATGAAATTTACGCCATTGCTTTCTTTTGAATTAGCAAAAACTTTGACTAATCCGGATTTTGCCCCTTTGGGAACAGCAACATTAATAGTTGTGTTAGTCCATGAAGTATAGTCAGTAGTTGCGGCTTGAACTCCGTTAAACTGAACATATCCCGAACCTCTTGAATCTCCAAAATTCTTTCCGACAATAGTAACTGACTGAGCTTCCAAAGCATGGGAAGGAGTTATTTTTTCAATTGTCGGAGTAGTATCTGTAACAGGATTTGTAGGAGTATCCTTGCAAGAATTAATTCCTAAAATTCCAACAATCGAAATCAGACTTAAAAGAAAAATTATTTTTTTCATTTTTTCTCCAAATTTATTTTAAACTAACTATTTTTTTCTAACTACACGAAACCCAAGGTTGAAATTGTAATTATCGTTTGTCGAAAGATATGTTCTTCTGATTGTTACCCCGCAAAGTTCGGGAGAATTAATATAAGAACCGCCTCGCATAACTCTGTCGGTTGTTGATGGCGAAGGACCTCTGGGGTCGGTTACAGCACCAAGATGATAATAGTCTGCATCGTAAAAATCCCAGCACATTTCGTAAACATTTCCGAACATATCGTAAAGACCAAAACTATTTGCGGTTTTTTGAGCAACAGAAGATATATGCTTGCTTGCATTATCTGAGTTCCAACTCATTTTGATTATTTCATCCAATGAAAACTCACCGATTTTACCGGCACGAGCCGCATATTCCCATTCGGCTTCTGTTGGAAGGCGATATCCGTCGGCTGTCCAGTCAATTGTTACATTTTCACCATTTACAGTATAACAAGGTGTCCTTTGCTCCATTTTTGAGAGTCTGTTGCAAAAATCTATTGCTCTGATGAAAGTTACCTGCTGAACCGGTTTGTCGTCACCAAGCTCAGTTGGGTTGCTTGGATTTGAATTGTCCATAACAACTTTCCACATTTTTTGGGTTACTTCGGTTTTTCCCATTAAAAATGGTTGAGAAATTGTTACTTTATGGGTGGGATGATTATCAATTTCAGTTTGATCATCTGTTCCCATAATAAAACTGCCAGCCGGGATTGTAACCATGGTAACAATCTGATTTGAAGATTGAACAGTGAAATCAAGACCATTGCTTGATTTTCCATTTACATAAACCACAACTTTGCCTGTTGTTGCACCTTCGGGTACAACAGCAATGATTTTGGTATCAGTCCAACTTGTAAATGAAGTTGCCCTTGTTCCATTAAATTCTGCATAACTTGTTCCCTGGGTTGCACCGAAATTCTTTCCGTAAATCCCAATTTTTTGGGTAACCTGAGCTATTACAACATCCAAATATTGAAGCCATGGGTCTCCGGTTCCAATTCCTACGATGGAAAAATCAACTTCATTGCTTTTTTTATCGCCATTGGAAATAAATACTTTTCCGCTTTGAGTTTTTAATGGAACAAACAGCTTTATTGAAGTATTCGACCAGGAAATGATATCAGTAATTGATGCCGTGGCACCGGTAAAATTAACAACTGAATTACCGGGAGAATCTCCGAATTTATTGCCTTTAATCGTCACTACATATCCAATCGCAGATGAGTTTGGAGATATAGAAATTATTGATGGAGATGTGTCGCTGTTTGTTGAATTTTCGGAACATCCGAAAACCATTATTGATAATATGAACATGAAAAGCACTTGCTTTAAGATTCTATTCAAAAACATTATAACCCCTTCGAAAAAATTTATAATTAAGTTTGTTCTATTCTATGATTAAAAAACAATCAATTTACGTATTTTTTTATTTTTTTCAAATTAGTAAATTCAAAATTAAATAAAAACTTCAATATTTATTCTTAGAAATTGATTTTTAAGTTTGTATTTATTTGTTTATTTTGCATTTGGCAGATTTATGTATTACTAATTTTCGGATATTGAATTGGGATTTAAAGCTATCGAAAAACAGCTGAATGGGTTGCTTCTTCTCGAGCCTGATGTATTTCAGGATGAAAGAGGCTTTTTTATGGAATCATTCAGGGAGAATGCTTTCAAAGAACTTGGAATTGATTCGAATTTTATTCAGGAAAACCATTCTCGTTCAACTTTAGGTGTGCTCCGAGGTATGCACTTTCAGTGGGATCCGCCCCAAGGCAAACTGATTCGTGTAACTATCGGACGTGCTTTGGTTACGGAAGTTGATATCCGTAGGAATTCACCAACATTTGGAAAGTTTTGGACTGGTGAAATTTCTGCTGAAAACAAGCAAATTCTTTGGGTACCTCCGGGGTTTGCAAATGGTTTTCTTGTTCTGTCTGATATATGTGAAATGCAGTATAAGTGTACATCTTATTGGAACAAAGCGGGGGAGGGAAGCCTGCTTTGGAATGACCCTGAAATTGGTATTAACTGGAATTTCGAAAATCCGATTCTTTCTGAAAAAGATGCCAATGCTTTGCCATTAAGCGAGTGGTTGAAAACTGAAGTTCCATATTTTAGAAAATAGTCAAAAATTATAAATTGACATCTTCAATATAATTATGTAGAATATGCAATTAATATCCACCTAACCCATTGATATTATTTCAAATAACGAAATTTTAGCCGTTGCATCTTTGTGCTGAAAAAGATGCAAATTTGGCGATTATTAGGCAAAAGTCTTGAACTGGGATTTCTGGGATTTAAGGGATTAAGAGAATTCAAGATCTCAAAGCCTTATTTTTCCCTTATTGCATTGCATCCTCAAAAATATCAATTTAAAAATTGTAAATTTTTTTCCTCTAACCTATTGATATTATTTCAATTAACGAACATTTTTCAGTTGCATCTTTGTGCTGAACAAGATGCAAAGATGCAATTTTTACCGCCCACTACAAGAATGGAGAGGGTTGGGGTGAGGTTGACCAATTATCAAATAACGAACACAAGATATAAACGAAAATAATGATTATTTATTGCTATGAAATAAGAGTAAAAATACTATATCTTTACAAACTTTCGAACTTTACTTCCCACTCTCACAAAATACACTCCAGAAGGCAAATCCGAAACGTTAATTCTTAATTGTGAATTGGGAATTGAAAATTGTGAATTATTCGAAACAGAAGATTTCAGAAGTTCTTCACCAAAGACATTGAAGATGCAAATTTCGGACACAGCATGCTGTGTCCCTTCAGAAATTTCTATGAAATCTTCCGCCGGATTTGGCACTATGGAAAATTCATCAGTTATACCTT
>CAZSHX010000063.1:0-28619 GCA_964606895.1 uncultured Hyphomicrobiales bacterium | reverse complement strand
CAATTGCACCCATACGGCGGTTTTGGGAAGTTAAATGTTTCTCCGAGTGGAAGGTATATTGCATTTCTTGATAATGTAGACTCAACCAAGATTTATGATAAAATTGAAAAATACTTTATCCGCCAATGGTCTTTCCAACCAAGCTATCCGTACAAAAAAATTTCAAATAGTGATTTAACATTTTCTTGGAATTCAGATTATATGATGATTGCTGGAGGTGATTATGATTCAATATTTGTTATTTTTAGAAAATTAGATTCAAATATCATTAAAAGTAAATATAAAGATGATGCATATAAATTACAAGCAGGTGGAATAAGTCTTGAAATATCGCCGGATAACATACATGTTTTAAGTGTGAATTCAATATATTTACAATTAAGAGGAATTGATTGGACAACTACAGGGGTGAACTTAGGAGGAGATGGTAATAAATCTTCGATTGTTTATCCAAATCCTACTGATGGCAAAATAAATATAATTGACGATAATTTCAAACAAGGGTCATTTAAAATAATGATAACTGATGAAAGCGGTAGAATTATACGAAATTATATTTCTGAGGGTTTATATGACAACGAGAATACGATTAAACTCGATTCCGGTAATTTACCTCAAGGAATATATTTCCTTAACATGTCAAATGACAAACTATCCAAGACTTACAAAGTAATTATTAAAAAATAGACTGAGGTGCAAAATGAAAAAGATAATCGCCTTATTTACCTCATTTTCATAGCAATAAATAATCTTTATTTTCGTTTATTCCTTTTGAATTCGTTCTTTGAAAGTTAGTCAACCTCAACCCGAAATTCATGGAGAGGGAGGTCAAAATTGCATCTTTTGCATCATTTTGCAATCAATTATGCAATGGCATAATAATCGTTATTTGAAGTAATATCAAGATGTTAGGCGATATTTGCATTTCATTTTGCTGAAAAAAAAAAAGGATGTAATTTGGGAAAAGATATCATCCTGCGAATTTCTTGCGGAAAAAAAAGATGGGCTCCACCTGACAGGTGGAGTCCATCTAAGAATAAAATTGTATCAATTGCATTCCAATGATGCAAAAGATGCAATGAGTCAAAAATCGCTATTTGAAATAATATCAATAGGTTAGACAATAAATAATTGCATTTTCTGCATAAATATTTTTTGAAGATGCAATGCAAATTTGGGGAAAGAAGAGAAATACTGTTTCGCGTAGCGAAATAATGTTTGTAACTGGAAATTGCCCCTCTGCTTTTCTATCACGTAGTGATAGCATATAAAATGAAAAATTGCCGTTTTTAAATTTAACCCCGATGGGGTTAAGAAATCTTGGGGGGTTCGATGTGTTAAAAATATTGATTCCCTAACGGGAATCAGAAGAATGAAAATCAACCAAAAATTGCATCTTTTGCATCTTTTTGCATTCAAAGAAGCAATTGGTAAAATCTCGTTATTTGAAATAATATCAATGGGTTAGATGGTAAATGATTGCATTTTTTACAAATTATTTTTTGATGATGCAATGCAATTTTGGAAAATGAAGGAAAGAAAAAATCTTAATCATCGGAATCCCAAAAATCATAAAAATCCCGGCTCTTTTAGTATATTTATCAATTCTTTTTGATAATTTTGTTTTTTTAATACATGTTGAATTGAAAAATATGAATTCAAGAAGAAGAAATCTTCTGATTATTGAAATAATTGCTTTTTGCTTGTTTTGTCTTTTTTTTATTTTTAAAGACTACCGTAGTACACCTCAAGTACCATACCAAGCAAAGAAAGATACTGTCAGATCGGAACAGAAGTCCGATAGTGCCGTTGCCTTTCTTCTCGACTCTGCTATGCAATCAGCCGAGGCTCTTTCGCAAAATCTCTCAGGCAGAAGAATTTCCATTCTAATCACAGGAGTTGATGCCCGTTTGGGGAGTACATCCGTTCATGCAGATGCTAACCATCTCTTGAATTTCTGGCTGGACAGCGGCAAAATCGAGATTCTTTCAATTCCACGTGGTACTTTTGTTGATTTGGGCTATGCTGATTCATGTAATATAAATTATCTTGCTAATGTTCGTTCGCTCAGGGGCAGAGAGAAATATCAGCAGGCAGTTAAGGAAATAGCAGGGATTGATTCAATTCACCATTTTGTTGAGTTTGGCTTTTCTCAGGCAATCGGTTTGCTCGAGCTTTTGGGCTACAAAGAAAATGCAGTTCAAATGCTCAGAGTTCTAAGAAGCAGAAAGGCTTTCGGTATCGGCGATTACCAAAGGTCATACAATCAGGGTCAATTCATCAGGCAGATACTGCTTACTCAGTTCAGCAAATACAATGGCTTTCTTGGAGAGATGATGATTAGAGCAGGACTTTATCTTGTGGACAATAATCTTTCCTTCGATGCAGTAAACAGTATTATTAAGGAACTGAAAAAGAAGAATTTCCCGAAATCTCCCAGTGATGTTATAATTCGGCTGGTTCCTAAATTCAATGCAAAGTTATCTGATTTTAACTTCACAAGTGAAAAAGAGATTGATTCACTTTACAGGAAAATTTCAAGCTCGGCTTTAGGTGATTCGGAAATAACCGACACAAAGGTTTACAACACCGATAATATTTCAAAGCGAGTTATTTATAAACTTCAATCAATAGTTAAAAATGCCAAACACGATTTTGAAAAGAATCCTCAATCTGTGATTAAAAATCTCGACCAGCCGTTTAAGCAAAAAACATGGTTTCAGATTTCGAATACAAAAATGAGAGATTCCCTGAAAAATGATATTTATGGAATGTTAATCAAAGCTTATTACAAAACGAATCAGGCGGATAAAGCCAAATACGTGATGCTGATTGCAGAAGCAGAGAAAAGAGCAAAGAAATGATAATTTATATTGAAGAAAATATTCCCTTTCTCACTCAAAGTTTGGCAAATTGCGGACAAATTATCAGCTTTAAAGGCAGGGATTTAAAACGGCAGGATTTGATTGATTCGGGTTGTGATGCATTAATTGTTCGTTCAACAACTTTTGCTAATGGAAAATTACTTGACGGTACTAACGTAAAATTCTTAGGAACAGCAACATCAGGTATTGACCATATTGATTCTGATTACCTGAAAAAGCAAAACATATTTTTTTCTCATGCACTTGGTTCAAACGCAAACTCCGTTGCCGAATATGTTGTTTACTCAATTTTGAAATGGGCAGATGAAAAGGATATTTCGCTTGCTTCAAAATCATTAGGGATAATCGGTTACGGTAATATTGGCAAATTGGTTGCAAAATATGCTAATTATATGGGTTTGCAGGTTCTCATCAACGACCCGCCATTATTCGAAGGCGGAGAAATTTTTCCGGATTATGTCAGGCATCTGCAACTTGAAGAATTGATTAAGCGGTCATCAATAATCACAAATCATGTTCCGCTGACAACTGCCGGAAAGTATCCAACGCAGAATCTGCTGAACCAAACGCTAATCAATCAAATTCAGTGTGAGTCGCTTTTCATTCATGCTTCCCGAGGGGGTGTTGTTGAGGAAAAACCACTTTTGGAAAAACTTGAAGAGGGAAGTTTGACTGCCGTTGTTGATGTGTGGTTAGGTGAGCCTTTTGCAAACAGGAGTCTTGCTTTTCTGAGTTTGATTGCAACACCCCATATTGCGGGATATTCAATGAACGGCAAATTGAAAGGTGCTTTGATGATTGCAAAGGATTTCGAAACTTTCTTTGGGATAAAGCCTGACGCGAAGAATATTAAAGATGTGCTTTCGGGTTATAATCCTTTGCCTGCTATTGATTTTAAGAAACACAAAGTGTTGCTTGCTAAATTGAAGAAAACCCGAGAATTCGAATATGACCATGAATTATTTATTGAATCATTGAAACTTTCGGATGAGAAAAGTATGGAATTATTCGATTTACAACGAAAATGCTATCCTGTCCGCAGGGAAATACTGTGAGGAAGTTTTTTTGAATAAAAAAATAATTCCTTTGCCGATTCGTTAAAAAATCTATGTTAACTCTTGAAGAACATATTGCTTATTGGCTCGACAGTGCTGAAAATGATTTGCGATTTTTAATATGAAACAAATCAAGGAGCATTATCTATGGTTGTAATCTCTGATAAAATAAAAGACATTGTTCGCAAGTTTGTGTTTGAAGCCATGAAAGATAATATAACCATAACCGATGCAGTATTATTTGGCAGTTATGCAAAAGGAACGAACAGTGAATTTAGCGACATTGACCTTGCAATTGTCTCAAATGACTTTGATGGAATAAGACTTTCTGATAATATTAAACTTGTTGATGCCGCACTCAGAACAAGCATTGACTTGGAAACCCACCCATACCGACCGGAAGATTTTAATGACGAAAATCCATTCGTCAAAGAAATTCTTGAGCATGGCATAAGGATTATATAATTATTGAATCTCATTCGCAAATTCCGGGTTGAGAACGAGAGAATTTTCTTTTCATTTCCATTACCCGGCAAGTTTTTCTAATTCTTCACAGTCGTCAAAGTGAGTCTTTTCTATGCCGATGATTTGATAGTTTTCGTGACCCTTGCCTGCAACAAGGATAATATCCCCCGAATTAGCTGCTCGTACAGCAAATTCAATCGCTTTATGCCTGTTAGGTATGCGATGTGTCTTGTTCAGCAAGCCGGAACTGATGCCCGAATAAATATCATCAATAATAGCTTCCGGATTTTCGGTTCGGGGATTGTCACTCGTTACAATTGAAATATCAGAAATTTGCGATGAAATTTGCCCCATAATCGGACGCTTTGTTTTGTCGCGATCGCCTCCGCAACCAAAAACTGATATAAGTTTGGAATCTTTTTTCCCTGCAGTTATTAAAATATCCCTGCACGAAAGCAAAGCTTTTTCAAGAGCATCGGGAGTGTGGGCATAGTCCACAAGAGCTACAGCACCATTCTTCATTTTAATTCTCTGCATTCTGCCGGGTGCTCCATTTGCTTTTCCAATGAAGGCTCTCGTCATCTCGGGGCTGTATCCCTTGAGAAGAAACCATGCAAGACAGATTGCAGAATTGTCAATATTAAACCTGCCGACAAGTTTTGTTTTCAAATCGGTTAGCACTGCATCAACAAGTGTGTTTTTTGAAAAAGTAAGATTGTAAGAACTGAAAAACAAATCGAGATTTTCACGGGTAATTTTAATATCGCTTCTTTCAGTTCTGCCTATCAGGTATTTATGAGTAGCCTTTGTGTCGGAAATCATGAAATCAGAAAATGGGCTGTTGTCAAAAACCATTGCTGTACTATTTTGAGTAAGCATATCGAACAGGATTTTCTTTGACTTTGCGTATTCTTCCATTGTCTGATGGTAGTCCAGATGGTCGTGAGTCAGGTTAGTGAATAATGCAGAGTCGAAGTTTATGCAGTCAGCCCGATGCTGATGCAATGCATGGGACGATACTTCCATTATAACATTCCTGACTCCCGCATCTTTCATTAGCCTGAAAATTCCTGCAAGTTCCAGGGATTCAGGAGTAGTGTGAGTTGCTTCAATTTTGGTTTTAGCGAAGAAAATTCCCGTAGTGCCTATTATTCCGGTCATTTCGCCAAATGCTTCAAAGAGTGATTTCATTATGAAAGTAATCGTTGTTTTGCCGTTAGTACCGGTTACGCCAATTACCCTCATGTTTTTTGTGGGTTCGTCAAACCATGTATGAGAAATGACGGCAAGTGTTTCACGAGTATTGGCAACTTGAATGATTGTCAGATTTTCACTTGATAATGTTTCCGGAAATTTCTCGCAAACAATCGCTATTGCTCCGTTTTGAATCGCCTTTCCGATGAAATCATGCCCATCGGACTTTGTGCCTCGCAATGCAATGAATAACGATCCTTCGGTACATTTTCGGGAGTCATACTGAATTGAGGAAATTTCAATTTCGGGATTTCCGGTTAGTTTCAGAGTATCAACTTTTTCAAGTAAAATATTTAAATTTTTCATAATTCATCTGTATTGTGTATTTTAGAAAAAATAAAATTAAGAATATTTCACTAAAGATAAAATTATTTTTGATATGAAGTGCAAATTTGTATTATTTCTGAATATATCATTGCTTTTTTTGACGTTCAATTTGAATGATTCATTTGCTAAAACGGACTCAACCAAAAAGCAATTTTATGAAATTATCGGCGACGATTTTCTCCGAGCCGGTAGGGACTATATCTATATTTTTAGTTCATTTCAGAATTTTGACAGAAACAATGCCGCAATTATTGCGGGTGTCGGTGGTTTTACGTGTCTTTCCGCTTTTGCAGATAATGCCATAAGAAAAGAGGTTCTTGCAAAAAGTACAAAACAATTATCCGACTTTTTCAGCATACCAAATTCTTTTGGTGCCGTTCAATATCCCGTTGCTTTGGCAGGAGGAATTTATCTTACCGGTCTGTTTGCCGGAGAAAAGGAATTGAGAACAACAGGCAGGCTTATTTTTGAATCAATGGCATTAGCCGGGCTGACAACTACCGTAACAAAGGCATTAGTAGGAAGAAGCCGACCTTATATGAACAATGGGCAATTAAAATTCAAACCATTCACGTTTGACGATGGTTTTTCTTCGTTTCCATCGGGGCATACAACGGCGGCTTTCTCGGTTGCGAGCGTATTAGCCACAAGGATTGATAAGTGGTGGGCATATATCGGGCTTTACTCTTGTGCAGGATTAACCGGAATTGCAAGAATTTATTTCGACAAGCATAACCTTTCGGATGTCATTGTTGGTGCGGCAATAGGTACTGCAAGCGGTTTAGCTGTCTGCAATGCGGAAATGGTCGCCGGCAAAAAAGAAACGAGCCAATTGCTGATTTATCCCACTCTCAACGGATTGGGATTTAGTTATATAATGAAATAATTAACTCCATGATTTTCAAATCTTTACAAACTTCCCAACTTTATCCCCCACTTTCACAAAATACAAACCATACGGCAATAAGGAAACGTCAATTCGTACTACCTACCTTTGGGTATGGTTAGGGTGGGGTATGACTTTCCCCAAATTGCATATTTATATTTATTTTCAGAATAGATGCAATCAATTTTCATCTAACCTATTGATATTATTTCAAATAACGATTTTTGAGCCATTGCATCTTTTGCATCTTAGGAATGCAATTGATGCAGTTTGGTGAATAATCAGCAAAAGTCTTGAACTGGGATTTAAGGGATTAAGAGGATTTGATTTCCTAAAAACCTTATTTTTCCCAATTCCACATCTTAGTAGCCCGAGAATACTAAAAGACCTCACCTCTTACCTTATTGATTCCTGCAAATAAGGTAATAAGGTTTGGGGCTGTGGGTTACTTTCTGTTATACTAAGGTTTTCTCTCCACACATTGCAGCATTTCTATTCGTTTTACCATAATTGCAGAAATCCAAAATACTCTTTCCCAATTGCATTTCATCTTCAAAATAATTATGCAGAAAATGCAATGCAATTTTCCCTTACTCATTGATATTATTTCAAATAACGAATTTTGTGCCATTGCATCTTTGAACCCAAAATGATGCAAAAGATGCAATTCTTGCCGCCCTCTTCTTGAATGTCGGGGTGAGGTTGACTAACTATCAAAGAACGATTCACAAGAAATAAACGCAAATACATGTTATTTATTGCTATGTAATAATAGTATATATATTATATATTTAAAAATTTCCCGACTATATCCCCCATCCCAAAAAAGTTTAGGTGCTTATTTGGTTAGTTGTATAGACGTTTGAAGAGATGAAATGAAGAAATCCCCATAACCTCCTTTTTCAAATGTGGAAACAAGATTCTTCAATCCTCTTTATCCCCAAAATCCCTGAAATCCCGGTTCATACATTTCCCAAATTTATCCCCCACTCTCACAAAGTACACTCCCGAAAGAAGTAAAAATCAGTTTTTCAATTTTTTCCTGATTTCTTTTTCAGGTAGAACTTTGAAATTTATATTTGTTGAAACTTTATTACCTGATTTTTTCTCCAATTCCTTTCTTGCATTTCCAGCAATGTTTCCACCCTGACGAGCCGCAATTTTATTATCAGTGAATCCTTGAGCATCTTTGTTTTTTGCAATTTCAGTAGTCGAAGCTTCCCCAAGCATTGTAAATATCAATTCTAAGTCAGTCATGTGGTCGCGAAGGTTCTCATTTGGTTTTTCAAGACTTTTGAATTCTTTGTATTCCGAGGGAGTCATTCCAAAGGTTGCTTTACTGATTTCTGAGGTGAGTATAGCAAATTCAATTTGCTCTTTTACGCCACGCTTTTTCCATTCATTTGTCAATTCATCCCGAACAGAGATTCCCCGAATTCTTTTTTCAATCCATTCATCGCTATACCCTTTTGCCTGATAAATCTTACGTATTCGTATTTGTGCTAATTCGGGGTTTTCGATTTCTTCTAATCTTTCATAACCTGTTTTTGCCAGCCATCGCTTGAATGGTTCTGCTTTAGGTGATGGGATTGACTGAATTATACGCAAAATCCCTTCGACATCGGAACAATCTGTTTGATACAATTTACCATCAGAGGATTCTAATTTCAGTTGTCGACAAAATGTCGACAACTCAATTCCTGTGATTTTTTCACGTTTTTTCATCCTATACCAGTAATCTCGTGCGTTATCGCTATCCGTCAATGCTTCAACAACATCAATAACGGATAAATACCACTTCTGTTCTTCTTCGTTCCATACAGAACGGATTTTCTTTGATTCAAATAATTTGATATTACTCATAAGTTTATTTTATATGTTCTCAATACTATTTTTCAAATCTTCACAAATTTTCTAACTTTTCCCCCCACCCTTATAAAATAAACTCCAGACGGCAAACCCGAAACGTCAATTCTTAAGCCCTCTCCTTCGTGGAGGGTTGGGGTTGGGTTCATGACGGTTTCACCAAAGACATTGAAGATGCGTATGACCAAGTTGGGCACAGAGCCCAGTGCCCCTACAGAAATTTCTATGAAATCGGAGGATGGATTGGGAAAGATAATATAATTATCTTCTACGATACAGATATCCTCAACAGCCGTCGGGCAATTTCCAAAAACACGTAGCTTAGGATAATCTTTTCCATCATCAATGCACCAAATATTTTGAAAATCCCACCCTGCATTCTCCTAAGTTGAACGTTTCATCATCTCCGAAGTAGTTTTACCCTTTGAGTCATCAAACCCTCTCTCGGGAATGCCTGTTGTTTCAATATCCCAAAAATTGCTATAGCCGCCTTCAGTAGAACTATAAGCACACACTTTGCCGGGTGAGATTACTTTCCCGGTTGTATAGCAATGCTCGACATCTACCCCAATTGTTGCACTTCCGCAGAAAGCTGCAGCATAATAATCTTTTATAGCGTATTTATTTGTTACTGTACAAGTAGAATAACAATTATTTATATCCCATTGATTAAGCGTGCTACAAAATCCTGCAACATGATCTCCCTGCTGAGCGGCTAATGCTGTAACTTTTCCGGTTGAATAACATTCAGAAAATATAACGGCTTCCGCAACACTTATAAAGCTAGCCACATCCCCCCCCCTGTTATATCGCAATTTTCAAGTCCCAATCTCCTAATTTCTGATGTACTTGAATTCCCAAAAAGACTCACACCAGGGTAAGTTGGTATGTTAATATACAAATTTGTAATAATAAAACCTTTCCCATCAAAATTCGCATCATGAATTTCAATCGGATAAAATCCCTGTGGTTCGTCTGGTGTATTAGGGTTGCCATCATGGTCTCCAATATTCCAATTTCTTGTTTCTGTTGCATCTATATCATTCATCAAAACAATAAATATGCCCAACTTATGGATATCTTTTAATTGTTGAAGTTCGTTAATATTTGTTATCTGATAAGGGTCGTTCTCAGTTCCGGTTCCTTTGCCTGTGAACGAAAAAGACAACTGCGAAAATAAAATCAGGAAAAAGAATAAAATTATAGTTTTCATTTTAAATATCCTATTAAAATACTAAAATTAAATATATCACAAAATATTATATAATTTACAAAATTATTATTCTAAAACAAACATAATTATTTGTAATAATTATATTTTATAAAAATGGTTTGTATATTTCTTTATAAAATTATTAATAAATGAATTTCAAAGTGATTTTAATAAATATATAATTTCGCAATATGATAATTTATTTCAAATAATATCAAATACTTAATAATTCTTATCGTTTGTAATATTTTGGTAATGACTATTTTAATAATTAATAAATGATAAGAACTTTATTGCTTGGCAGACTCGAACGTGAAAGAAAAACTGTACAGGCAATGGTGCGTCTTTATTGCAGAAAAAATCATCAAAAAGTAGAATTATGCAGTAGTTGCAATGAGCTGTTGGAATATGTAGCTAAAAAGCTGGATAAATGCCCTTATGAGGAAAATAAACCAACTTGCATTTACTGTAAAATTCATTGTTATCAAAAGGTTGAAAGAGATAGAATAAGAGAAATAATGAGATTTTCAGGACCAAAAATGATATTTTATCATCCTGTTCTCGCTGTTTTTCATTTAATTGATAAAAAAAAGGATTTATAATAACCTTTTTTTGAATACAATTAAATAATTTCTTAAATTTGTAATTGTTAAATTTAATAAAAACACAAAATACATGCTTGATATTAAACTAATTAGAGAAAACCTCGAAGCGGTTAGAAAAAACATCGAAAATAAAAATGAATCTGCTAAACTTGATTTTATTTTAGAGCTTGATGAAACTCGAAGACAAATAATAAAAGAAGTTGAACAGCTTAAAAATTTGAGAAATACTGTTACAGGCGAAATTGCTCAGCTCAAGAAAAATAAACTTGATGCATCCGAGAAAATTGATTCGATGAAACAGGTTTCCGATAATATTAAAAAATTCGACGATGAATTAAGAGAGATTGAAGAAAATCTTAACAATCAGGTTTTGAGAATTCCTAATATGCTCCATTCTTCAGTGCCAATTGGCAAAACTGCTGAAGAAAACGTAGAAATACGCCGATGGGGAGTGAAAAGGGAAAGCGGAAATATTAAAAACCATGTCGAGATTTCTTCTCAGCTTGGAATAATTGATTTTGAACGCGGTGCAAAAGTTACAGGTTCGGGTTTTGCTTTCTATTACGGTAAAGGTGCGGCTCTCGAAAGAGGTCTTATTAATTTCATGCTGGACCACCATATCAGCAAAAACGGATATACCGAACTCATTCCGCCTTTGCTTGTAAACTCTCAGTCAACTTTGGGAACAGGGCAACTGCCTAAATTCCCTGATGATATGTATTACGTTGAAAAAGATAATTTGTATTTAATCCCAACTGCAGAAGTTCCGATTACGAATTTTTATGCAGGTGAGTTACTGAAAGTCGAAGATTTGCCTATTAAACTTTGCGGCTATACTCCATGCTTCCGTCGTGAAGCAGGAAGTTACGGCAAGGAAACAAGAGGTTTTCTGCGGGTTCATCAGTTCAATAAAGTTGAATTGGTGAAATTCACAAAACCTGAGGATTCCTACAACGAACTTGAACTGTTGCTAAAAGACGCAGAAAGCATTCTTCAGGCTTTGAATATACATTACAGAGTAATTAGCCTTTGTTCGGGCGACACAAGCTTTACAAGTGCTAAAACCTATGATATAGAAGTTTGGTCACCTGCAGAAAATAAATGGCTCGAAGCATCAAGCTGTTCAAATTTTGAAGATTTTCAGGCACGAAGGGCAAACATCAGATTCAAGAGAACGCCAAACGACAAACCTGAATTTGTTCATACTTTAAACGGAAGCGGTTTGGCAACATCCAGACTAATGGTTGCGTTAATCGAAAACTATGTTCAGGAAGACGGAAGCATAATTGTTCCTGAAGTTTTGCGTGAATATTGCAGATTTGATTCTATATCATCATAAATAATTTTTGTTTTAAATATAATATAAGATTATATATAGAGCATGTGGAAATGTTGATAACGACTGTATTGACAGCTTAAGTGAATAAAAAATAATACTTTTACCATTTGTGGAATGATGTTGAAAAGTATAGGGAAAATTATTAACAGCGGTGAACAATTGTTGATAAGTAGAAAAACGAGCAATGCAAATTTATTTATCAACTAAATTCGAAAATAACTAACATTCAAAAAGGATAATTTTCGATACTTTGTTGAAAACTTTTTCAATAGAAACGAATTTTTTCGTAAATATATATAAATTATGAAGATAGCAATTGCCTCTGACCATGCTGGTTTTGAACATAAACAAATCATTGCCCAATGGCTGAAAGAAAATAACTATGATATAACAGATTACGGATGCTGGTCAGCCGAGTCTGTTGATTATCCTGATTTTGCTTTTTCTGCCGCTGTTGCAGTTGCCGAACACAAGGCTGACTACGGAATAATAATTTGCGGAACAGGAATCGGAGTAAACATAACGGCAAATAAAGTGGACGGCATCAGAGCCGCAAATTGCTGTTCGGTGGAAATGGCAAGACTTGCCAGGGAGCATAATAATGCCAATGTTTTGAATTTTGGTGCAAGGCTGATTGATGTCGAAACAGCAAAAGAAATTGTAACAGTTTTTCTGAATACCGATTTTGAAGCAAGCAGGCATCAGATTCGGGTTGATAAAATACATACTTTGACAAAGAAATAAATAATGAATAATATAGATAAATATAAAGTTGATGTTCTTGCTTTCGGAGCACATCCCGATGATGTTGAGCTTTCGGCAGGAGGAACTGTTGCAGGACTTGTCAAAGGCGGCAAAACGGTTGCAATTGTTGATTTCACCCGCGGTGAATCAGGTTCAAGGGGAACACCCGAACAAAGATTGAAAGAAGCAGACAAAGCGGCAAAAATATTGGGAGTCAGTTACCGTGAAAATTTCCGTTTTCCCGATACAAGGCTGGAGCTGAATGAAGAAGTTATTCAAAAGACAATAGTTGCCATTAGGAAATACAGACCTTCGGCTATTCTGATGAATCCTCCTTTCGAAAGACATCCCGACCATGAAGCCGCACATCAGATAGTTAGAAATGCGATGTTTAAAAGCGGATTAATAAAATACGAAACTGAATTTGAGGGACAAAAGCAGGAAAGATTGAGAATCAGGAAGATGTTTGCCTATCTTCAGTCTTATGAATTTAAGGCAAAGCCAAACTTTTTCGTTGATGTTTCCGAACATTTTGAAACCAAGATGAAATCAATCAAAGCTTATGCATCTCAGGTCTTTGTTCCGGGAGAGTCCGATCCCGAAGGACCAGTTACAAGACTTTCCAGACCTGAGTTTTTGGAAGAGCTTGAAGCGAGGGCAATTTATTTCGGTACTTTAATCGGTGTAAGATTTGCAGAACCGTTCTATTCGGTTGAACCTGTTGGATTGAATAATTTATCAGCTTTATTATAAGGTAATAATTTATGAAACACTATCATTTCAAAAGCATTACTTCAACCAACGATATTGCAAAGGATTTGCTTAATAAGGAAAACCATGTTTTTGTTACTGCCGATTTTCAAACAGACGGCAGAGGACGAAACAACAAGAATTGGTTAGGCGAACCAAAAGAGAATATTTATTGCTCGCTTGGTATTTCCCATCAAGAAATTGTTTCAATCGAAAACATTGTATCATTTCAGGCAATAGGCTCTATCGCGGCAAGGCATGCAATGAGCGAAGCAATCGGAAAGAATATTTTTCACCTGAAATATCCAAACGATATAATGGTGAAATCGGATGACGGCACGGTTAAAAAGATTTGCGGCGTTCTGGCTGAAAATGGTTTTATTGGCAGTCACTGCAATTATACAATTATAGGTATAGGAATAAATGTAAACCAAACGGTTTTTCAACCTGAAATTGCTGAACTGGCAACTTCGCTGAAACTTCTTGGTTATAATATAAAGAAAGAAACATTAATTGATTTAATGGTCTATTATCTTCAGGATCTATTGAAATTAAACACTCAGGCATTGTTTAATTTCTGGAAAGATGAACTCCACATCGAAGGAAAAGAAGTTACTATTGTTGGAGAGACAGGAATCTGGATAGTAGAAAAAATGCTTGACGACGGAAGATTATTATTAATAAATATAAACAACCAACAACAAAAGGTAATTGATGATGGAAACTCAATCAGATACGAATTATAGCAACACGATTCGTAGAAATATCATTGCTCTTGATTTTGGAAATTCAAGAGTCAAAATGCTTATTCAAAACAAATATCTCAACTATGATTATAACGACCCATGGATTGAACAAATAGTCAAAAAAATCAGAGATATGAAAAATGAATATCCCGATGTAATTTTTTACTCAAGTGTAAACGAAGAACAATCCGAAGAATTCATTGCTTACAACAACAAACACGACAGGTACGAGGTCAAAAACATCGAGTTTATGATTCGCAGTACAAACAGAATTAATACTTCTTTCGTTAAAGGTATCGGTGCGGACAGGCTTCTCGGTTTGATTGGCGGCAAAATTTACAATCATCCTCCTTTCATTACTATAGACTGCGGAACTGCAATAACTGTAAATGTTATTGATAGAGCTTCTGTTGTTAAGGGCGGAGGAATTTTCCCCGGGCTTTACACAATGGCGAGGTCACTTTTTGATTATACTTCCAGCCTTGAGCTTGTTACTTTCAATAATCAGTACGAAATTCAGATTGGTAAAAATTCAACCGATTCTATTAAATCGGGAATACTTGCATCTGTGGTTGGCGGATTGAAAGAACTGATAACTACTTTCGAACGAGATATTTTCAATGGAAATGAGTTACCTATTCTTTTTACCGGTGGTTATGCAAAAATAGTTTATGACCTGATGAAAAACTGGAGGGATGACATTCAGCCTTATAAAAATTTAGTTCTGGACGGTATCGCCTCATTGGCAGACGAACCGACTAAAAGAGAACGCAAAAGAGATGCTCATGATGAGGCACATAAAGAACCAGTTAAAGTAGTTGAAGTTAAAAAAGAAATTCCTAAGACAGTTCAACCTGAAGTAAAAAATCCCGTTGTTCCTGCACCTGTTGAGCAAACTCCTGCTCAGCAAGAATTCAGCTCTCCGGGTAAAAGATTCAGAAGAACAAAAGAAATGATGGCAGAGGCAAAAGCCGGATTCAGGTCGGTTAGACCTATAATCACGGAAACAAAACCTCAGTTTACTGCACCTGCTCCCAAAGTTGAAGTTACACCTGCTCCCAAAAATGAAGTTACAGCCGCTCCAAATAAACGAGCGAGAAGAACCCGTGAACAGATTATAGCTGATAACGCCGCTAAATTACTTGCCGGACCGAAAAAAAGAGGAAGAAAACCTAAAAATGCATCAGTTTCAAAAGTAAAAGTAAAAGCCACCCAAAAAAAACGAGTGAGAAGAACCTATGAGCAGATTGAAGCAGACAAAGCGGCGGCACTCTTAGCAGGACCGAAAAAAAGAGGAAGAAAACCTCAAAGTGCATCAGATAATAATAATGAAGTAAAAAGAATCATCAAAACCAGAGCACAAATAGAAGCTGAAAAAATGGCTATTCTTCTGGAAGGTGCTAAATTGAGAGGTTTGATGAGACAAGGTATTATTTCTCCACCATCAAAACCCGCAACTGATGAACAGAGTGTTATTTCTCCACCATCAAAACCGATAATTGATGAACAGGGGATGGTTCACAGAAGAGTCAGACGTACTGTCGAACAGATTGAAGCAGACAAAGCGGCGGCACTTTTAGCCGGACCGAAAAAAAGAGGCAGAAAATCTCAAAGTGCATCTGCCCCAAAAGTTGAAATAACACCTGCTCCGAATAAACGAGTGAGAAGAACCCGCGAGCAGATTGAAGCAGATAATGCGGCAAAATTACTTGCAGGACCAAAAAAAAGAGGAAGACAGAAAAAAGTCGTTGAAACTTTAGCTCCGCCAAAAAGAATCAGAAGAACTCGCGAGCAGATTGAAGCAGATAATGCGGCAAAATTACTTGCCGGACCGAAAAAAAGAGGAAGACAGAAGAAATCTGTGGTAGCTTATGCACTCCCATCTGATAATGCAAAAAGTGCACAAAACCGAAAAGACGGTATCAGCAACGAACCACGAGAATTAACTTATAAAGAAATTGCGATTGCAAGACTTAAAGAAAGACAAAGACAAAAACTTGAAGAAAAACGCTTAATGCTTGCCGAAGCATCTGCCGAGGCGGCTTTAGAAGCAGAAACTATGTCAAATGATATAGTAGAAGAGCAATTTACTTCACCTGTTGTTGAAGAAAAGGTTATCCGTCCAATTGAAAGTGATGAATTACCCAATGCATCAAACTATCCGATTGATGTTGACGAGACCCCGGTAAAAAGAAAAGCAGGAAGACCTAAAAGAATAGTATAGTTTTCCCGAATAAAGGAAATAAACAAAAATCCCCGATTGTTTTTTGCAAACGGGGATTTTTTTTTTCGATAATTTTAAGGTTGACTACAAAAGCAAATACGAATAGATTAATATAAATGTTACAAAATATTATATAAACTTATATTTTTTCTATTATTTTAATGCAAATATTGTTAATTTCATAGTTTAGAAATATGATACTTCATTAAAATATAAAAAACATGTTTGATATTACGAATTTAATAGAGCTCAAGCTCCCTCTGATTCTTGCGTCCAAATCGCCAAGAAGAAATCTACTTCTCCGGCAATTAGGATTTGATTTCACCATTTTTCCTCCTACACTTGACGAGAAAACGATTGAAGTGGGAAATAATGCCGAAAAATATGCCGGCAAGCTTGCATTATTAAAAGCCGTGGAAGTTGCCGAAAACCAAGAACAAAATTCAATAGTTATCGGAGCAGACACAATTGTCGTTCTTGACAGTAATATTCTGAATAAACCGACTGACAAAGATGATGCCTTTCGAATGCTCAAAACATTGAGCGGCAGAACACATATTGTATTTACCGGAATCGCTTTGGTAGAATCTCAAACCATGCGTTCGTTTTCTGCTGTTCAGGAAACCGATGTTACTTTCCGTGAACTTGACGACAAAGAGATTTATGCTTATGTCGAAACCGGTTCACCGCTGGACAAAGCCGGAGCTTACGGTATTCAGGATGATTTCGGTGCTGTTTTCATTTCAAATATTAAAGGATGTTACTACAATATTGTCGGCTTACCTTTGGAACTGCTCTACACAAGTTTAAAATCATTTATAAGGAATACTTTATGATAAATTATTTGATAATACCAATCAGCTTCTTTTTGGGATGTATCCCTTTTGCTTTAATCTTCGTCAGGAAAGCAAGCGGATTAGATGTGAGGGTTAGCGGAACAGGAAATATCGGAGCAATGAACAGCTACGAAATCACCAATAAAAAATCAATCGGTATTTACGTGTTTCTTGGAGATTTTTTAAAGGGAGTAGCCGCCGTTTTAATTACACGGCTTATGTCAAATAACGATATTTTCTGGGCATCCTCAGCGGCTTTCTTTGTTGTAATGGGACATAATTTCAATCCTTTTCTAAAATTCAAAGGTGGCAGAGGTTTGGCTTCAACTGCCGGAGCTTTCATCATGATTAATCCAATTGTAATCATTTTTTGGGGATTGCTCTGGGTTGCGGGTATGTATATGATTAAAAAAGATATTCATGTTGGAAATATTGTGGCGACAATTTTTACAACTCTTTTGATTTATTACACTCCCGAGAAATTTGTTGCAATCTTCAACATGATTCCTGCTTCAAAGCTTAATATCATTTTAGCAAGCGGTGCTGTTTGTTTGCTCATTTTCCTCAAACATATCGGACCTTTCATTGACCTGCTTAAATCTTCATTATTAAAAAAAGATGAATAGGGCAATTTTTCAAATAAGGACAGTCTCATGAGAAAAATTAATATAAATTGGAAAAAACTTTCTTATATGGTTCCGGTATTTTTGCTTTCTGCACTAATATTGCTTTTTGCTTTCAAGGAAGGATTAAAAAACCAAGTTGACCCATTCTGGTACGAACTTGACACCTTGCTTGTGGCTAACGGCTTTTTTCCGGACAGCATAATAAAATCCAAGGGGCTGGATTTTCCATCAGATATTTTAGAGAAGCATAAATTCGTCACCCTTGAAAAGAAATTTTACGGAGTTGATAGTATTTACAAAGTAATTCACAAGCATGACAATGATACTCTTCCCGTATGGCAGTTGCTTTCTGACCCTTTTCTACCGGACTGGGAAGAAGAAAAGCTATTCCGCTTTTTGTCTCCGTTAATCTCAAAGCACTCAATAATTATCGCCGGAGTTACAGGTTCCGGCAAATCAACTTTGGTTGATCGCGTATCTAAAATTATTGCCGGAAATCCGAACCGAATTCTTTCACTGCTTTGCGTCCAGAAAATGGAAGTTGAATTCCATAAAGAATGGATTGGCTATAACACAGAAACTAAATTTATCAAAGGACGACTGCTGAAATTCTATGAAGAATGTTTTGCCAATCCCGATAAGAACTTCGTTTTCATTATTGACGACGTTGACAAAATATATCCCGAAACGTTCTTTGGCTCTGCTGTTTGGAACGAGATGGATAATCCCGACTATAAGAATTTTATCGAAGGTTATGACCGTGAAATTAAAATTCCTAACAACTTCTATCTCATTTCCGTTACCCACACCGGCGTAGGCAACACAATTGATTTCAATAATGAGCATATCCGCAGATTGGGCGAAAGATTCGCTTTGAATCCCGATTTCAAGGAATTTATGCTCTACATTAAAAAGAAAAGAGATAAGCTGAAACTTCCGCCCGAACACATTAAAAAGCTTATTTACTTTTTCAATGATGCCAATGAATTAATTGCTAAAAATTATGACATCGGTTTCACTCTGGGACAATGGTCAACCATCAATAAACAACTTAAACCTTCTGATTTTGAAAAATATATCGGTTCCTTTGTTTTGCACGTTAATTCCTACAAACCTGCAAAACCATTTTCCAGACATGATTTTGACGATTTGGTTTCAGCCGCCGAAAACGAGGGTATCGAACCCAAAACGAGTTTCTTCTACAATGGCTATTTAGCTATGGTCAGTACCGGAATGTTCAGCGAAATCACTGTTGCACTTATCTTTGCCTTTGTATCAGGTTTGGGTGGCTGGCTTTTTGTTATGAAGAAACGAAGATTTATTTCAAATCTTGAGATTGATATTTTGAATGTCATAGAAAAGTTCAGGAGCTTTGAAATAAGCCACGATGAAGCTTTAAATTTGATTATAAAATACAAAATCAACCTTGAGCAACTGATTCTAAAACGAAAGGTTAACTACGAAGAAACTTCCTTTCTGATTCTGTTTATCAACGACCAGCTAAAAAAGGTAGAGGAAATCAATCGAACAAATTTGGTCTCCAAAGAGTTTATGGCAACTTTTGAACAATTCATGGAAGACGGAGTTCTCGATTCGAAAGAATATACTACTCTTAACCAATTTCTTGATAACCTTAGAAATGCCCTTACTCCCGAAATTTATTATGAACTGAAGCAAAGAATCGAAGAGCTATATAATAAAACTAAATCATAACCCAAATTGCATTGCATCCTCAAAATAATAATGCAGAAGATGTAATTTTTTTTCGCATAACCTATTGATATTATTCAAAATAACGATTTTTGAATCATTGCATCTTTTGCATCATTGGAATGCAATTGATGCAATTTTTGGTTGTATTTCAAATCATGATTTCTTGTGTTCCGTAGGAACAACCTATTTGTAGAAAATCAGAATTCTTTTTAAACATCAAGCTCCGTAGGAGCGGTCTGTAAAAATTTTAGTTTGATAAATCAGGTCGCTCCTACGGAGCTTTGAAAATATATGGTCTGCTTTTCTACAAACAGTCTGCTCCGCTGGAGCAATTCTCACTTCATTTCTCCCAATTTGCATTGCATCTTCAAAATATTATGCAGAATATGCAATGTTGTATCATCTAACCCATTAATATTATTTCAAATAGCGATATTGTTGTCATTGCATCATTGGATGCAAAATGATGCAAAAGATGCAATTCTTACTGCCATCTCCAAGAATGGAGAGGATTGGGGTGAGGTTGACTAACTTTCAAAGAACGAATTCAAAAAACAAGAACGTAAATAATGATTATTTATTGCTATGGAAATGAAGTAATACCTATTCATAAGAAACATCAATAAATCATCTAACTAATAAACTTATTTATAATTGTGATCAAAATCTATTATTTTTTTACTATTTTTGTATTGCTTTATTGAAAATATATTGATAAACGAGTTGCATATATTTTTATGACCGATCACTTAACATGAGGTAAATATGAATCGAATAATTTCTGAATCAGATAAAAATATTGTTAAAAAACAGCAACAAGACAAGGATGGTTCTTTAAAGTGTTTTATTTCTGGTGAAGTAATAGGGAATACAGATGCTATCGAGTATGATCATATCTTACCATTTTCAAAACAAGGTGAAACTGAACTTTCGAATATTAGAATAGTTAAAAAAGAATACAATAGAAGAAAATCTGACCAAACTCTTTATGAGGTTAGGGACAATCTTAAATTGGAAAGGCTTTTCAATGCAAAGAAAAAAAACATTAAACTACAAGATATATTCCATCTTAAAGAAATTGACCAAAAAGCTTTTACTTTTCAAATTCAAGATGAGATTGTCTCTATTGATGATGGGTTAGACAAAAGATCATTTGGCGTTTTATTTGATAGTATCTTAAACGTACAGTATTTTTACGGGAGGATACCTATCAAATGGCTTGAAAACGATGACCAAGAAGGATTACAACCTCGAGTTATCGACTATAAAAGACTTATTTCACTTCGTGACCATTTAAAAGATCATTCACAACTTGCTCCTTCAATAGCCAGGTTGATTGATAGTAAAATTAAACTATTTGATGGTCAACATAAACTTGCTGGTCAGGTATTAAATAACATAACGGAAGTTGATATTAAAGCTTATATTTCACCAGTTGATGTGGAAAAGGCAAAAAAATTATTCGATGATTTGATGATAACAAATCTTGATGCACATTCAAAGCATAAGCAAATTCCATTTTATACATCAACTCTTTTAGACCGATTATCAGTTATTTATAAAGAAATACTTGATGAATTTACTGCAATAAAATCTGTTGATAAGCATTCCGAAGATAATTTTATTAATTTTTTAGTTTCAGACAAAAAGCACTCTAGAGCTGATGCCAAAGAGATGCTCAGAAGTGCAATTATAACAAATGCAGTTGAGTTATCTGATCTTAAAACTTTCACAGCAAAAGCTTCTCGCGATTCAGGTTATGCTTTATCAATAGATTTGCTTAAAACTGCAGTATTCCCAAATACTTTATTTTTAGAGCCTTCCACTGCTAATTTTAAATCAAATGGAGACTTTAGAGATTCCGAACTTGAAAATTTCAGGGAGCTAGCAACTTTACTTGTTGAATATGGATATTTAAAAGAATGGGTGCAAAATATCCGCGGTAAATCATTGACGGATATTGAACTTAAGGCAAGAAGGATTTGGCACAAAGGTTCTGTCTTAACTTGGGCTCCTTATTTAAAGAGCATATTAGGTATAGCTTATAATTTTATAACAAATGATGATAGAGAAAAACTACTTTATCGTGCAACTATGGATATTGGACAAAAGGATCGCATTAAGGTCTGTTTGCAACGTCTGTTTACTCACCCTCTATGGGATGAACCAGAGGGTGAAATTGACAGTCTATTGGTATCTTCTAGGAAACAGGATGACTTGTTCAATAGAAAAGGATTAACAGAAATTTATGTTCTAACTGGTCAGAATTAAAGGATTTGTTTTAAGTTTTCCTCACTCTCCCCGAACAGCAGGAGTTCCCTCCTGCCGTTCGGATTCAGCATATTCTATTCTGCTTTTATAAACTTTCTGACGAGTGACATTTCTTTGGATTTCAGATTAAGGAAATATGTACCCGAAGGCAAGCCTTGAATATCAAATTTTTGAGTTGCATTTTCTCCGATATTCCCCGTAAATCTCAGGTATTCCCTTCCGCTTTCGTCAATAATGGTTACTTCCGAATTGTCGAAATTGTAACTCGAATTCAGCCGCAATTCATCTTTTGCAGGTATTGGATAAACATTTATCAAATAATCCAGACTTCTATCCTGCACAAAGTTCACATCACCAAGGAAGAAACTGTAATTTATCATATATCCGAAATCAGGATTGAATCCTTTCAATGGATTGCCTTCGGGCGAATAAATCCCAAACGAACCGTTCCCCTGCTCGGGATAAGCCCAATAGGAAAGTCCCATCAGCCCTTGGTCCAGCAGGCGGAAAGTGTAGCAACCCGCAGGAAGATTCAAAGTATCGGAATAAGTTGTTTGCGGCGTGGTGTTCGTTCTTTCGAAAACAACTTTATTCTGAAGGTCGTAAACTGCGTAGGAGTAGTACTGCGGACGAACGTTAGTAGTATATCGCAGTACAATTTTATCTTTGTAAAAATCAGGCAGATTAAAATGAGTCGAGTATGTGTCGTTCACGGCATATTCATCCGGTTTATTGTTCGGAAGGCTGACTTTCGCCGTGAAAATCCTTTTTGTATCGCCAAACCAGAAAGTAGTGGCAGGAGTCGGTAAAGTAATTTCCTGCTTTACGTTTGGCTCAATACTGCCCGTCCATGTGTAGGAAGCCTGAGTGCCGCCCGAAACACCATATTCAATTTTCAGAGAGGTTACGGGTGCCGAGCCGTTGTTCCTGACGATGATTGTCGGGTCGGTGCAAACAGGATTTCTTCTGGAATAATAAAGAAAATCGTTCGGAGCGACAATATCCATAATTTCAACATCATTCTGATAATTAGCGGCAGAATACTGGAAAAGCTGGAACGCCACAACATAGTTTCCTCCGCCCATTCCGAGATTATTTGCAGGTACTTTTGTAATATCATAATCCAAAGAAAGTGTATTTCCCGAAAGATATTTAGTCAGTTCAAAATCGTGGTCTTTAACCAAATCTCCCGGGCACCAGCCTTCGCGGGAACCGGGCCACGTTCCGCCCTGCGGATAAACAGGATTGGAAGCACAATCGAGTTCCTGCCAGACGTGCCAGTCGGCAACTTTTTGTTTGTTGGCAAAAATGGAGTGGGTGTTGTCTTTCCATTCACAGCAATGAGGATATTTGCCGTCGTTGCTGTTGTGCCCGTGTCCTGTTAACCTTGTTTTAATCATAACCTGTTTTGTTTCGGACAACAAAGGAACAGTAATCTCGCTGATTTGAGAATTGTCGGACAAACTTGCATAGGATTTGCTCATTGCTCCGTCTCCCCAAAGATTATCAAAAGTGAGAAGATTTCTTGGGGGTGTGCCTTTGATAAACAAGAATTTGAGGTCAATCAGCTCGCTTTGTCCGCCGGCTTCCAAATCAACCTTACCTTTCAAAAGCGAAACATAATCCGTAACGTCGTAAATCCATGTGAATCCTTTGGGACCAAGGTCAAGCCCGCCTTTTCCGTAAGGCGTGATGTATCTGCCGATTTCGTAGGCTTTGACCACATCAAACGGCTTGCCGTGATATTTCAGAGTGTCGTTTATAATTGTTGTGGTGAATGGAGCAAAAACGGAATCAACTTTCAGCCCTGCCGGCGAATAAGTATAATTCCAGCCTGATTCCCAGCCGTATTTAATTTCGGCAATTCTCGGATTGAAATTAACTATTTCATATTTCTGAATTGATACCTGCGGATTTTCAATAGTTTCAGAAATCATGACCGAATCTTTATGGCTTTTATAATCTCCGTTGAACAGGCTAACATTCGGGATGAAATTAAATGGCTGTGGATTGGTGATAAGTTCGTCACTTGCCAGGGATTTCCATTCGGGTGTGCCGATAAATTTTCCGTCATTGTTCTTGCCCGAATGGTCTTTCAGAGTGAGTCCGCTACCTTCGGTCATCGGATAGTAAACAAGCAGGTCGGAATAATTCGGGTGCTTGCTGTCCACAGTTTTATTTTTCCATTCGGCAATAACAGCACCATCCAAAGCAGACAGCCAAACCCTTGAATCACGCATTGCACCGTTCAGTGTCGCAGTTGCATGGTAAAGCTCGGTTAGTGTGAATGGCATATCGTTAGAAACAGTTTGCGAAGGGATAACACCGTTGTAAGACAAAGTGAGAGGGTCGCCGTTTATGTATAGTTTCAGTTTGTCCTGATTTTCTGCTTTTGTACCATCATAAACCATTGCGATGTGAACCCAGGTTTCCAGAGGAATCACGCCTGCAATCATACCGTAAGTATTGTCGGGATTGCGGTTAATCAAATAAACCTCGCCTGAATTTCCTCCAAGTTCAATATGAAAACTTGAGCCTTTGCCCATAAGCTTTGCCCATGATTTCCACTTGTCAACCCTGAACCATGTTTCGTATGTGAATTTTGTTACTGCATTAAGTTCTTTAATATTATCGGAATATATGTAATCGTTCGTGCCGTCGAATTTCAGATAATACTCTTTGCCCGAAGACTGTATGCCGTTTGTTGTATCTTTGCCGATTAATTCATCGGGAGTTTTCGGAGCGGCTGTTTTTTCATAACTCACGTCAACCAATAAATTGAGCAATTTCTGCCATTTATGAGGAGTATCAAAAAAGATTTCATTGAAGCCTTTCTTGCCGTTTGTTGGATTATAGTTATAGACTGTGTTCAGATTGTCAGAAATGAAGTCTGTAAGTGAAGTCTGGCTTGTGTTCCTCATTTTAATTGTCAGATTCTTATAATCGAATTCGCCCGATGTACCTGTTTCGAATTTCATTTTGGCTATATCGCCGCTTTTCATTCCCATCTGAAGCATCTTTGATTTTTCAATTATAAACTGGAAGTGGTGCAGAGTTTTATCGAGAACATTTTTGCCTGTACCCGAATTTATTTTAAATTCAGTTTCGGTTGTTGTACTTTCCAGAACTGTGTTGTATAAATACTTCTGATAAGTAGTGGATGTCGGATTTGTTGTGTAGTAAATCGTATCGGGCGAGAGACTGCCGATTTTGTAATGGGGATATGTATTTGGCGTGGAATCCTGTTTGCCTGTTGGCACATAAACAAACGCATAATTGAGGTAGTCCCATTCTCCGCAGTCATATTGGTCCTGTGCAGTTTTGGGGTCGCATTTCAGCGTATAATACATCAAAATTTTTCTGTAAGTATCATTGCCCGATGGGAAATCATAAGTTCCGCGTCTTTTGGTTATATCGTCGAATGTTAAGGTTTTTACCCAAACAGAATCCTGACTGAATACTTTAGCGGAAAAAGCTCCGCAAAACATCAGAAAAAGCACAAACAAAGTCAAACATCTTTTCATTTTCTATCCTTTTTATAATTCAAATTAATAAATTGCATAATAATTGAGAAATCTCGAATAATCAAATCAAAAATACCCAAAAAGTTTCGTATTTCCAAGTAAATATAAACAAAAACGGAAAAGAGGAAAATGAGTGAGATATGGGAAAAGTATCCGGAGGTTTAAGATTTTCAAATTCTATATGAAATTAAGAAAGAAGTGAAGAAATAGAGAATAAAAAAAAGGAATTAACAGTTTTTTTGTTTTGACTGTCCATTTTTCTCAAAAAACAGAAAATATTTTCATCCACGACAATCTGCTTGATAATGTGTGTGCATCAAGAAAATTTCAAAATAATATGAAATAACCGAAAAATAATTTCAACTATTTTCAAATTTGTGTGAGACGTTTTTGCGTTTCATGTGTCTTAGTATATTGTAGAGTGACAAATTTTAAAAAAGTTATTTTGGGAAGTGTCGTATGAGAAAACATATGTATGTTATTTTAGCCATAATCATCATGCTTACATCAGCAGAGATTTGTTCTTCGCAGATTGTTCATTTTATTGGACAAAACACTTTGAGTTTGAAAACTTTTAAGCTTGATAGTGTTTTTATCAGAAATAAAACTCAAAATATCAACATCATGAAACGAGATATAGATTTTGTTGACTTATCGAAAATATCAACATCTGTTAACGAGCCTGATTTATCTATATCCCAAAACACAATTTATCTAAATGACGAAAACAAAATAGTACTTATCTTTGAAGAAGAAGCGAACATCTCCTTTAGTCTAAGCAATATTGAAGGTAGGATAATTAAATCAGGAAATTTGAATTGCACACAAGGATTGAACAATTTGGAAATGAGTGAAATAAATTTTTCATCCGGATTTTATTTATTGAACATTAAAACTCAAAATTTTAACAGAACTATAAAACTCATTAAGGTTTTTAATGGTAAATCAAGCAATAGTGTCATAACAATTACTGCACAGACCGACAGCAAAAATCCATCTTTCCAGCTTATCCAAAAACCAGGGGATGACTATTATTTTTGTGGTTACTACAAAGGTATGAGTGACACTATTTCAATATTTAAACTGACTGAGGATAGGGATATTCGATTTAAATTTCAATTTGATACTTCTTCTTATAGTTTTAGCAGTATCGAATTTGAGATTGGAGGAATTGAAATTGATTTAAATATTTGTTCACTTAAAGTTCAATCATATAATAATCTTATCGTAAAGGACTTTAATGACAAGATATGGTCACTTGAATGTTATTTATGCAGTAATTTGAAATCTAACTTAGATTCTCTTTCATTTTGTTATCAAGAATCTCATAGCAAATCACATGAAGGTAGTTCTAACGGATTTACTTATGAGTGTAATCAAAAAAACTCAACTATAAAAATTGACACCCTGAATAAAATTATTAAATGGTTGAGAATTGGTTTTCAAAAAGGTTGGTATTCTTATACATTTTCTGGATATGAATCTACATCTAATGAATCATCCGAAATAGAATTAACTGATATACCGTATAATGTCGAACCTAATGGGAGTATTTTGGTTAATTTGACAGGAGATAATTTAAGAAATCAAGTCAAGGTTCTCAATGCCTATGAAAACTACGAGGTCGTGGTTAGGGATATGCATGGAGGTGTGATTAATTCAAGTTCTCACAATTATTCAAAATTTTCAGGTTTTAATGACAATTGTTATCTGCTAATTAAATTAATTCATTATTAAACAAACCATATATTGAAATGAAAAAATATTCAAATATATTGATTTTATTGTTGATAACATTTTCATCGGCATACTGCCAATGGGAAAAAGTTGGAAATGTTGAAAAACTTTCCGGAAAAAATTCCGGATTTTTTGACTATGTGATTTCGGAAGATTGTAAATTCATTTATACTCTGGATTCGAATTCTGTTTTGGAAAAATGGGACTATTATTCGGGGAATAACATTTGGAGTAAGACAATCACAAACTATTCAAATGTCAAACCAAAAATTGATTATTTACGAATTTCTGCCGATGGAAAAACCTATTGTATAACTGGACTTTTTTCTCTCATTATAGCCTATCCTCTTGCAAAAATTCACGTAGATATATATGATATCGAAACAGGTAATTTCATTGATTCAGCAAGTATTCCAATGAAATTTTACCTAAAAACTTATTATGATAATCCAAGTTTCCATTATTATTATTGTGATTACATTAGCTCTGACAAAACACTTTTTAACATTATCCATTATTCGTTATATCATACTGGTATGGGATATAAAACTGAAGACTCTGGTTTCTTTAACATTTCAAGTAGATCAGATACCGGATGGGTTTCAAAATTAAATATCATTGGAAGAGATTCTTTGGTTTGCAAGAATATAAAAAGCAACATCTTATATTTTCAACACAAATATCATTATTATGAGTATCTGGATGTAGGTACTCATGGTAGCCACACTTGGAAATCTATTGAGAATGGAAACACAGTCTTTAATTTAGAGAAAGAATCATCAGCCAATGTTGCAAATTTTTATAATTATCAATCGTATGGTAATTTTCAATATGAAAATTATGATACGTTATCTGGTAAAATTTATCCTTTCAATTCTGCATTTTTTGATAACAATGACAAAAATCTCTATCTTGCAATAAAGGATACAATCTTTACTTATAATTTGGGTACTAATAAACTTGAGCTAACTCAGATTTTAAACCGGTATTCTGCGTCAGTTGATTTAATGATTTACAATTCTGCCGATAATAACTATTTTTATGCGGTTACCGGAAACAACATAAATATTCATAACATCAAAAATTTAAAATATAATACAACATTTGTTGCAAATGTTGTTAAATCCATCAAAAATTTCAAGAATTCCACTGATGGTGAATATGTGTTCTTTAAAGATGAATCAGGTCAATTATACAGGATTAATAATCAAGCTCTGTTAGGTTCGGTAAGTGTGGAAGAACAATATCCTGTTCCTGATAATTTTTTAATTTCCCCCAACCCTGCTTCCGATTTCATAGAAATAACTAAACCTACGGAAGGTTGGGAACCTTCGGAAGGTTTTCTAAATGCTGTTAAAATTTTCAATGTTTTTGGGGAAACGGTTTTGAAGTCTTCCGAATTCCTAACTAATTCACAATTCACAATTTTCAATTCACAATTAAGAATTGACGTTTCGGGTTTGCCGTCGGGAGTTTATTTTGTGAGGATGGGGGATAGAGTTGGGAAGTTTATGAAGTTATGATAAAATAGCTGGCTCAAATATTTCGTATTA
>CAZSHX010000062.1:0-29743 GCA_964606895.1 uncultured Hyphomicrobiales bacterium | reverse complement strand
ATCATTGGATGCAAAATGATGCAAAGATGCAATTTTTGGTGAATATTCGGCAAAGATTTCTGAACCTTGATTTACTCGATTTTAGGATTAACATGATTATGATTCTTTCTTTCCAAAATATTCCCAATTTGCATTGCATCTTCAAAAAATTTAATGTAAAAAATGCAATGCTTCTATCATCTAACCTATTGATATTATTTCAAATAACAAAATTTTTCTCATTGCATCATTGGATGCAAAAAGATGCAAAGATGCAATTTGGTAAATATTCGGCAAAGTCTTGAACTGGGATTTATGGGATTAAGAGGATAAAGATTCCTGAAGCCATATTTTTCCCAATTTGCATTGCATCTTCAAAATAATTATGCAGAAAATGCAATTGTCTACCAGCTAATCTATTGATATTATACCAAATAACGAAATTTTAACCATTGCATCATTGGATGCAAAATGATGCAAAGATGCAATTTTTACCGCCTTAACCATGAAGGGAGATGGTCTGTGTGAGGTTGACAAACTATCAATGAACGAAACAAAAGAAATAAACGAAAATAATGATTATATATTGCTACGATAATAAGGTAATATAAGTTAATATTTTTTAAATATTTGAAATGATGAAAAATTTTCTTTGAATTTTGTTGCTTTATTTGCAATTTGCATTTGATATTCATTCTATAAATAATAATTATAAGAAATGGAAAAACATATTAAATTTACTGACCACTCTTTGCAAAGAATTGCAAAAAGAGGTACTTCAAAAGAAGAAGTTATTGATGCCATTTTAACCGGTTTGAGGGAACCGGCTAAAGGAAATAAATTAATCTGCCGCTTGAATGTTCCATTTAATAAAATCTGGATAGATACTATTTATTCAATAAAACAAGTTGCACCTGTTATCGTTGAAGAAGATACAGAAATAATTGTTATTACGGTTTATACTTTTTATTTTTAAGGAAAACAAAATGAAAATAATTTATGATGAAGAAGCTGATGCTATATATATCGAATTGATTCAGGACATCGAACAAGTCAAGACTGTCAGATTGTCTGAATCTGTTTCTTTAGACTTCGGCAAAGGCGAAATACTTGCGGGAATTGAGATTCTTGATGCAAAGGAAAATATCGGCAACGGGAAAATTCCACCAATTATATTGCAAAATTTGAATTATCAGGTTGCTTAGCATACTAATTTTTGCATCTTTGGAATGCAATCCGGAGATTATTAAATCAGATCAGCAAAGTATGTTACTCAAAAAAAAGCACCAAGCTTATGCTCGGTGCTTTTAGGAGTTCAAAATGATTTCAAATCACGGCTTAGAAATCGGAGAATGGTATATATTTTATAATTCTATAGTCACTTTGCCTGCATACAAAGTAATTTCAGTTCGAGGGCATTAATATGATAACCCGGGAAATATCTCATGAATTCTACCATCATTAAGTATCACACTGTTCGCAATAATTCTTTCAAGTTCTAATGATGTGTTGCAGATTTTTTTGAGGTGCTCCATTCATACTATCATTTTGATTACTCCTTATTTACGAAAAAACTACAATACAAAAATAATAATAGCAAATCTTTTAAAGTTACATAATTTTGGAAAAATATTATATATTTCACACATTTACGTAGTTATTTTATTAAGTTTTTAAGTTCCCCTTTTTTGCTTTGGAAGCAGTTTAGCCGAATGTTAAAAACGGCAGAATGGAAATTCCTGCCTTGACAAGGTTAATATCTGCTTTTATAATTTTTACGGAACCGATGTCAGTTGTCTTATTAAATTTCCCTCCAAGTCTATTTCATACAAATAAGAAAATGTATCACCATTTTTGAACATTGAAACAGCTAAAGTATTGTTGCTTGTAAAAACAGGATGTAAACCATAGGAAAACATACAAAGCTTTTCTCTGATATTTATTATTTTTACCGGAACGGGCTGAACAGGATTTTTCATGAATCCTTCTACATCAATAATCCAAACTTCGGCGAGGCGGCTTGTTGAGTCCAATGCCTTATTTTTGTCATTAACGTAAGCAGCAATTGCAAAATACTTTCCATCTGGGCTGAAACTTGCATAGCTCATATCTGCTGTTTCGGTATCTTTGAAAATCATTTCAATATCATTGATATAATATCTAAGCTTATGCAAAGAATCAAAGTTTGCATAATAATTGTATTTTAAGTCAAAGGTATGTGATGTTAGACCTTTGTATTCTTGTTCCTGCAATTCTTGAGTTAATGGATTAAAATACCCGTAATATTTCTTGCCATGTTCATCCAATCTATAACCAATTAAAAACCAGTCATCGCCATCAGACGATATTGCTAACCAAGCATTTAGAGTGATAGGAATTTGCGAACCGAGAGGACCAAAAATTTTTGGAGTTATCTCTTTATAATATGAACCATCAATAGAGCAAAGAATTAAATGTTCTCCACCAGGAAATTTTTTACCATCTCCAACAGTGTCAACACCAAATCTGACTAAAACAACGAATTTCGTATTATCATAAGGACACCATTCAATAACTGGTATTACACTGCCCAATTTTGTGTTTTTTGGGAGAAGGGGTCTTATATCAAATTGAGAAATATTTAGTGATTTCAAGTCAAGAATATTTGCACCAGCACCGCCTACTGAATAGAATAGTTTTGTTCCGTCTGGCGACATCTTGCTTGCATAATGCATACCTATCGGCATTGCATTTGGGTCTGTAAATTGTATCGGTAAAGGACAACTTTTTGGTGTTACAATCGGTTGAGGCGGATTTTCCCTGCAAGAAAAGAAAAGTAAAATCAGTAAAATATAAATATGATTTTTCATTTTATTTTCCTCCAACAATAAATTTCAGTATTTTAACATCAGGGTAGGAACTAATTTTAAGAATATATATACCGGCAGGAAATTCTTCAACATTAAAACTAACAGACGAATAACCGGTGTAAATTCTATTCTCGTCTAACTTAAATAACTTAGCACCAAGGCAATTATAAATCTCGAAAAAAAGTTTAGCCGGATGGTTCATATATAATTCTAACTGGAAATTATCTTTGACTGGATTTGGTGAAATAAAAGCTGACATTTGGACTGAGGAAATTTCACTCTCATCAACATCATCCGGTAGCCTAACGCCGAAAACAGAAATATTCGCACCAATCTGGTTATCTGGTGGAATTTTTCTGTAAATCCCGTCAAAATTTCCTTCATACTGATAAGTTAAAACATTGACGACTAAATCCTGGTTATGATAAATACCATCTACATAAGAGTTACCGTTTTGACCGTCAGTTATTTGGGTATAACCGGACTGGTAAGTAGTCAATTGACTTCCATTATCCACCATATTATATGAATTTGCCAAACCCGATTTATTAGCCTGCCCGCTTCTTCCCCAGACAAATAACGGGTTATTATCATTGTGAAGCCACATTCCTGGAATAGTAATTGTTCCTTGTAGTTTCCATATCTTGATGCCTGTATATAAATTAGGAGGAATCAGCCATGTTTTATTAGTTGGGTAGCCGCTATTTTGAAAGTAAATATTTTGATTCTCCTTATAATTCTCTGGAGTGAAACTTGAATAATTGTCATTTTTCAAATGAATGAGCTTATACCCGCGGTCACGTATCATTTGGAAAACTTTATCAGCCCGAACAAAACCCCAGCCAGATTCAGGGTCATAGTAATTTTGGTAAAAATCTCCATCAGACCTTTGATTATAGTCTTCTGTAATATCTTCACAACTTGCCTTTAACATTCCTTCATAATCTTCAGGCTCTAAAGGCTCGCCGACTGCATTCCAGTTATTGGCAATATCGGCTCTAATTAAGGCAATCAATCCAGATACATGCGGTGCGGCTGCCGAAGTACCCCCGAACGCTTGATATAAATTATGTGAGTTTGGGGTTAGTCGGTTGTAATATGAAGTAAAATCTATTTTATCATGTTGTTCTAAACTTTGTTCAATATAACGGTCCGGTGTAGTTACCCCATTCTGACTCTGCCCTCCGGGTGCTATAAAGTCCAGGTTATTTCCTTTATTTGAATACCCAACCCTTGCTTTATAAATATTGCTTGCACCAACACTTGTTATCCACGCTTGGTCATAAGAGGCAGGATATGCAGGAATATCTTCTTCTCCATGATTTCCAGCAGAAGCAACAACACTAATACCACACTGGTATGCCATATTAACAGCATCTCGCATTGCTATATCAGGTAAGTCTTCTGTATATACACTAAAATTTATTATTTCTGCGTTGAATTCATCACCCCCACTCGGTGTCCATGTGCTAACTTCCTTAAAAGCTGTCCATGCTTTATCTCCAACTTCATTAGTGCATTCCCACCCAACCGGAACATGAATGTCTAACCCGATTAATTGGCATCCTATACCCTCCCCTCCTTCATTTATTGGTCCTTCCCACCCGCCTGCTATACCTGCAACACCGCTTGTGTTTGTAGCACATTTTGAATAATTTGTATAAGCACCAATTATCCCGGCAACAGACGTTCCGTGATTGGAGCAAGAATAAAAGTCAATAGCATTTCCATCTAAATAGTTCCAGCCGTTAAGAACTTTTTCATTTGTACCATAATTCCCTCCGCCCAGGTCGCAATGAAAGTAATCAATCCCATTATCAATAACAGCTACTTTAACACCATTTCCTATTTGATAGTCCCACGCTGTGCTAAATCTACACATTGGAAAATCCCAAGTGTTATCGTGAAAGCTTGTTTGATTGGCATAACTATAATCGTATTGAGGTTCTCTTGCTAATTTATAGATAAGATTAAATGAAGCCCAATTAATCATGCCCTGTTGAAAAATATTTAAATTTATTCCTGCATTCACAACACTTGTGTCATTGTTAAAATGTAAAACCATGTATAAATAATCATAGCATTTCAATGTGTCTCCATACACATGCGCAATGGCAAACGTATCTCTACAAGGACTTGTGATTGACATTCGCCGCAGAGAGTCGCCTCCGTAAAATTTGATAACAGCCAGTAGCAGAGAATCCGCAATTAATGAATCAACCGAAAATCTCTGATTGAACAAAAATGACCTTTGGAAATGACTTACATAATTTGTTTGGATATTCGGTTCCTTTTCTTTTTGAGTAATTGTAGGCGGTTCTATATCGAAACACAATTTTTCCAAGTGCAGTGCTTTAGGTCTAAAATAAATTATTAATTCATTGCGAATGTAGGTTGAGTCCGCCGGAGGCCAAGTGTAATTAAGGGTATCACCTCTGCTGTTCTTTAATAAAGGTAACCATCCTTGAGAAAATAAAGAAACTTGACACAATAAAGTAATTACTAGAATGCAGAATAAAAAGTTCACTCGAAATTTCCATGAAAAATTCTTGTTTTTCATAAATATCCTAAAATTTATTTGTAATTTCGAAATATATTATAATTTAAACTTATATTCTTCTACTAAATTCTTATGTCAAGTTGTTTTCAACAAAAAAATGTTGAAAATAATAAATCAATTTACAAAATATTTCATTATTAAAACAAGAAAATATTTTGAAATCAAAAATTTATTGAATTTTTAATTTCCTTTTTTGCTTTTGGGTGTACGGTAACTCCCAGCAATAAACCCCATGGTTTCAATGGTTCGATATGGTCAAAAATGAGTTTAACAATGGCAAGGAGCGGTATGGAGAGAAACATTCCATGAATTCCCCAAAGTGCATTGCCTGCAATAACTACTATTATTGAGAAAAGAGCATTGATTTTTACTTTGGATGCAACAATTTTTGGAACGATGAAGTTATTGTCAATCAACTGAATGATATAATATATCGCCATAACGTAAAAAGCGTACCATGGCGACGATTTGGTTGCAATTGCAACCATCATTGGCAAAGCAACTGCCACTAAGCCGCCGACATAGGGTATAACGTTGAGAAAGGCACCAATAATACCCAGCAGGATAGCATAATCTATTCCGAGGATTAATAGTGCTGAGGAATTGAGTATTGCCACCAGAATTCCTTCAACAACAAGACCTTTCAGATAGCCCTGAATGAGAGTTTTGGTCTGGGTAACAATTTCGGTAATCTGACTTTGTTTGCTCTTTGCAAATAACTTATGAATAAATTCAATTAAAAGTGATTGGTAGAATAATATTATAAAAATGTAAACAGGAACTAATAAAAATACGATTATGCCGTTGCCAACCATTAAGAGTGTTGTGCCAATAGCAGAACTGCCCGAATTTAAAAGTTCAGTCTTTGTTTTAAGAATCCATTCATGAATGTTTTTCGGGTTAATATTGAAATATGCTGATGCCCAGGTTATGCTTTGGTTGAACATAACGGTAAATTTTTCAACAAGCTGGGGCCATGATTCGCTAAACATGCTTGCCTGCGAATACACGAAAACACCTAATGCACCTATGACAATAAAAGAAAGCAATAGAGTAACTGAAATAGCTACGACCCTATTAATTCTCCACCTTACAAAAAGATTGACCAAGGGGCTGATAAGGACGGCGATGATTGTTGCATAAATCAGAGGAATGATTAAATCCTGAGCTATGTAAAGCATATCAAACAGGACATACAGACCAATCAGTACAATTGATACCTTTGCATAGAAAGGGAGTCTGAGCGGGGTATTCATTCTATTTAGATAATTCTAATCGTTATCGGCACTGCTATAATCTGCATCTGCTTCGCTCGAATCGTTGTCGGCACCACTAAAATAAACACTTGCTTCACCGATATCGGTATCTGCACCGTGGGAATCGGAGTCTGCACCGCTAAAGTAAAAATTTTCTGAGGACATAATATGCTTTCTTTCTTGATGAAATATATTTTTTCAATTAATTATAATATCAAGTTAAAGAAATACCATGTTATGAATGTTACATAAAAGAAGAAATGATTTACACAATTCACACATTTTTAAGGGGTAGGCGTGATTTATGTGTGAGATGTTTGTATTGACAGGACAATATTTTCAGCTAAACTTCAAAGAATTAAAATTTATTTGATTCTTTTGATTATCCACCCACTGCCATCCAACGCAGTTTGGCATGTATAATCCCTTTTATCTTCCTTCCGCATTCGACGAATCAATTCCGTAGGTGAATTTGATTTGTTTTTCCATTCGGATTTTTCAAGTAAAATAATATCACGGATTTTCATATTCGTAAGAAGTAACCTCGCTATACTCATTTTGCCCGATGGCTTGTAAGGAATGTTGTTTGCATCCTCTTCAGTTAGTTTTCTCATAATATAACCCCTGATAATTTAAAATAATACATAAATAATTGATAATTATCATCTTTTTAGGCTCTCGTAAAGTCTTAAAGCACTTTCGTAAGCCTTCGATACACTTTCGTATGCCTTCAAAGTACTTTCGTAAGGGTTGGAAGGATAATTGTAAAATATCAAAACCTCCACCAACGATTACGCTACCTCCACCAACGATAACAAAACTTCATTGAACGATTATGAAACCTCAACAAACGATAACGAAACCACGTCAAATATAGTTTAATGCTTGCTGTGCTTTTTCAAGGTCGAAATATCAACAACCGACAAAAGACATTTCTGAGCATCGCCTGTAACAACTTCCTGCAGGTCACCCATCACCAAATACAGTGTGCCGCAAGCAACAAGAAGAATAAACATCGGTTCTTTGACAACACCAAGTGCAATTGAGATGAAGTTTTTTGGTTTGGAAGACGGAAGATTGTTAAAACCTTCCGTACGCAACTTCTCTTTTGCCTCAATGGATGTCAATCCCTTGAATTTGCCAAAATTAATGTCAAATTCCAAATCTCGTTCCTTTTCTATCTGATTACGAAATAACAGCACATTGTTTAATCCACCGTAAAGTGTTTTCTAACGAAGGCATGCTGTTTGTAGTCCGGCATTTTATCTGTTTGCATTATTTCAATTTTGATTTTTGCAAAATGATGGTCGTCTTTTAAAGAATTAAATAACTCAACCTTTGCATCGGTTGGACCAAAAAGGACTACCTCGTCGTAATTTCTAATGACCTCACCGATTTTTCTGTAATATTCCTTTAAATGATGATTTTCCTTGTTGTGCATCAGACTTTCGCTTTTACTCAGGCTTAATTCCTTGTCCTGATGATTGAAACCTGAATCAATTGTTATTGATTCGATGGAATCTGTTGAATATTCCATTAAATTAGCTTTTGAATGGTCCATCCAAATGCCTAAATTCTTAGGAGCTGTCATTGTATTTCCTTTATTTATTTGTTTTAGTGATTTTTTTTGGTTAATTAGTGAAAGTAGAATTGGAGTTCAAAGACTCCTATTTTCCTTCATGCGTGGCATGTTCTTTTCTAATAGCTTCATTTGTCCTATTGTCTTTCCATTTTCTGCGAAGCATTGCATACAATCCGACAATGATAATAAGTACGGATAAAATGCCCCATCCATAGAGGCTAAAGCCCCAGAATAAATTTCCCATAATTTGCTTTTTTTAAAAAATAAAACAATCGCCTATTAATTAGGCATTTTTTGAATTCGCAGATTGTCAAAACCGGCACATTTTCTAATCTTTTTTACGATTCATCTTTTGTTGTTCGTACCAGACTGATACCTGCAATAAAGAATATAAGACCGAGAACCCCGTAAATCACTATTCCTTTAATATCCCGCATGCCTCCGTTAGTGCCCTCAAATAGTACGGCAGTGTAGATGAGACCTCCTATTCCGAGTATGCTCAGTAAAGCTCCGAAGATTCTTTTAATATTCATTTTATTTGCCTTTGTTGAATAATTTTCAGATTTTGAATTATCATTTGTCTTATAAGTTTCTAACCGATAAACTTGGCATTTGTCATTTTCTTTTCTAAATCAGCCAATTTTATTTTATTCAATAAATTCATCGCCAGTTTTTCTTCTTCCATTTGTTCTTTCATAAACCAATTCATAAAGTTCGAGGAAGCCCAGTCATCTTTGTCATAATCTAATTTTACAAGTTTGTAAACAGCTTTGGTGCCATCTGTTTCTTTCCCAAATATTTTGGTTATATTGTATTGCTCATCAGATTTATGCCTGAATAGAAAATTAGCAATACCTGCAAATCCCAGACTTTTTGCCCAAGCGGCATAAGCAAGATAAATCCGTGATGCAAGTGCCTCATTGTTCTTTTGAGAAATTGGCTTAGAAATTTTCTTGGTTTTCATTGTATTATCTTTGCTAAGTTGTAATCAAATAATCAATATGCAAAAATAGAGTTTTTGGCTTCAAAAAGCGTTACATAATTACTGAAAAGAATTGCAAGATTCACACATCAATAATCAAATAAATTGTAAGATTCTATGAATGTTTTAAGTTCTTCAAAATACTGTCTTATTTCACAATTTCACTCTTTTGTAAAAAATTCTTTTAACTAACTCGGCAGTCACTATATACAGCAAAACGATTAATCCTATCACAAGTAGGAAAGAAATGGGGAGCGGACTTAATCCGAAGATACCTGCCAGTGGAGTAAATGGTAGAACCAATGTTATCACAACAATTGACAAAGTGGCAATTAGCAGGTATTTCCCCGGGCGGCTTTTGAAGAAGGGTTGTCTGCTTCGTATTACAAGAACAATCATGGAAGCTGAAATAACAGATTCCAGGAACCAACCTGTTCGGAATTGAATCTGAGTGGCATCCAGTACAAGCAGTAGAGCCGCAAAAGTAAGATAATCGAATACAGAGCTGACAATGCCGAATGTTATCATAAACTTACGAATTGCTTTTATGTCCCACCGACGCGGATATTCTATCAATTCTTTATCGACGTTGTCAGTTGCAATTGTCATCTCGGGGAAATCGGTCATGAGATTAGTTAGCAAAATCTGCTTTGGCAGTAATGGAAGAAAAGGTATTAATAACGAAACACCGGCCATGCTGAACATATTACCGAAATTAGCACTGGTAGCCATGAACACATATTTAAGCGTGTTGGAAAAAGTTGCCCTGCCTTCGCGAACACCCTCAACTAAAACGCCCAAATCTTTTTCCAGAAGAACAATATCAGCCGCATCTTTTGCTACATCCACTGCACTATCAACTGAAATGCCTACATCTGCGGCATGAATAGCAGAGGCATCATTAATACCATCGCCCATATATCCGACAACATTTCCGGCTTTTTTAAGAGCTATTATTATTCGCTCCTTCTGATTTGGTTCAATTTCGGCAAAAACATCCACACTTCCGGCTTTTTTCAGGAGTGCGGTATCACTTAGATTACTTAATTCAGGTCCTGTAAGAATTTTAGTATTTGTCAAACCCATTTGTCGGCTTACGTTAGCGGCAACCAGATGATTATCACCTGTAATGATTTTGAGGGAAACACCAAGGTTTTTTAGATTTGTTATTGTTTCGATAATGTTGGGTTTTGGCGGGTCAAAAAGGACAAGAAATCCTGAAAATGTCATTTCCGATTCACTGTCTTTGTCAATTTTTGAATCTGTGCCAATATTTTTATACGCAACTCCCAGAGTTCGAAATCCCTGATTGCTGAATTCCTCAAAGTGCTGAAGAATTTTTTTCATGGATTTGGCTATTTCAACAACCTTTCCGTCTTTGGTTTCTGTTTTTGTGCATACATCAAGAACATTCTTTAGTGCACCTTTAGTTACCATAAGGAGGGAATCATCATGGGAAACCAAAATACTCAATCTCTTGCGAAGGAAATCGTAAGGAATTTCATTAATTTTTTTGTAACTGCTTAGGTCAAATTTCTTGTGATTTCGGATTGCTTCATCTATCGGGTTTGTAAAGCCGGTTTCATAAAAAGCATTTATATAAGCTTGAAGAAGGACATTGTCGCTTGCAATGCCTTCCAAATCAAGTGCAGATTGGAGCTGTACGGTTCCTTCGGTTAATGTTCCGGTCTTATCTGAGCAGATGATATTCATACTGCCGAAATTTTCGATAGAAGAAAGTCGTTTAACAATGACTTTTTTCTGTGCCATACGTTTTGCACCATGAGAAAGATTGATGCTGATAATCGCCGGTAGCAACTGCGGAGTTAAACCCACAGCTAAAGCCAGTGAGAAAAGTAAAGAGTCCATCACCGGACGAGCCAGATAGACATTGACAGCAAAAATTGCTACAACTAAAACAAGTGTAACTTCCATTAGAAAATATCCGAATTGCCGGATGCCGCGTTCAAATTCAGTTTCAAGCGGTCTGAGTTTCAGATGCTCCGATACCTTTCCGAACTCTGTTTCCTTGCCGGTACAAACTATAAGTGCCGTAGCACTCCCGCTTACAACGTGAGTACCCATCCAAAGTGAATTTGTCCGCAGACCTAGTGGAGTTTCTGCCGGGAGCACTGCCGACGCTTTTTCCACAGGGAAAGTTTCGCCCGTCAGCATAGCTTCATCAACGAAAAGGTCATTCGATTCCAGTACCAAACCGTCGCCGGGAATAATATCCCCTGCATTCAGCTTGACTGAATCACCGGGGACAATATCTTCGACAGGAATTTCAACAGATTTTCCATCTCGAAGAACCGATGCTTTAATCTGAACTATTGAGAGAAGTTTAGCAACAGCATTTGAAGCACTCCTCTCTTGCCAAAATCCCAGCAATCCGCTAATAATAACGATAGACAGAATAATAAACGCATCTACAGGGTCTCTCAGAAAAAAAGATAATCCGGTGGCAAAGAGAAGAATCAAGATAATTGGACTCTTGAATTGGGAAATCAACAGAGTTAATACATCAGAACGTTTTTGAGGTCTCAGACGATTGGCACCATAAATAACGAGACGTTTTTCAGCTTCATTGCTATCCAATCCATTTTTTCCGGATTCAAGATTTTTCAGTAAATCATTTGTCGGAATGCTCCAAAAAGCAGAAGATATTTGGTTCATATTGATGTTATTTTTTGAATTATTTGAAAAAATAGTTGAAACGCCTAATTGGAATTTCCTAATTCATAGGTTCAATAAAAAATTATTTTAAATATTGATTGATTATTGCTTTTAATCTGTCGCTATCCAGCGGTTTAGCCAAATATTCATCACAACCGACAGATAATATTTTACTTTTTTCATCACTAAAAGCATAAGCTGTCTGTGCGATAATTGGAAGTTCCGGTCTGAGCTTCTTTATTTGTTTTGTCGCTTCAATACCGTCCATAATCGGCATCCTGATATCCATTAGAATTAAATCTATATCGGGTATATTCCTGACACATTCCACGGCTTCCTCTCCGTTTTCGGCATGAATAACAGTTATACCGGCTAATAATAAAATTCTGCTCAGGTATTGGTAACTCATCCAATCATCTTCAGCTATAAGAATTTTTCCTTTTTTTAGCTTAACCGGATTATTAAGGAAAACTTCATCAGTTTTGGTAGGAAGAGAGGCAGATATATATGGTAAAGTAAAGAAAAACGTAGTTCCTTTGTTTATTTCTGATTCTACCCAGATTTTACCACCGAGCAATTCAACAAGTCCGGTGCAAATAGCCAGTCCAAGTCCGGCTCCCTCGAAATTTCTTGTATCAGCATGTTCGGCTTGAATGAAACGTTCAAAAATCTTTTCGAACAACTCCTGCGGGATTCCCATCCCGGTGTCTTTTACATACAACTGAATAATATCATCCTTGATTTCATATCCAAAATCAATGTTTCCCGAATTCGTAAATTTCACGGCATTATTCATTAAATTTGTCAGTATTTGATGAAGTTTAGCTTCATCCGAATATATGGTTCTATGTTTATCTTCGGAATTATGGAACTTCAGAGAAATATTTTTGGCGGTAGCAATAGGATGGAAAAAGTTAAATAAATCCAAAAATATTGAATTAATTAATATAGCTTTATTTTCAATATTAACCTGACCGGTTTGTATTTTGGAAATATCAAGAACATTATTCACAATTTCGATGAGCCTTTTCCCACTTTGTTTAATCATGGATGTAAATTCCAGAATATCTTCCTTGCTAATATCTTCAGCATTTAAAAGCCCCGAAAAACCGATTATACCATTCAGCGGTGTCCGTATCTCATGAGACATATTTTGCAAAAATGCAGTTTTTAATTTATCGCTCTCTTCGGCTTTCTCTTTTGCAATTATTAGTTCTTTCTCTGTTTGTTTTCGCTCACTAATATCAAAGCAGTTCCCGATATAACCAACAAATTCCCCCTTGCTATTATAATTGGGAGTTCCTAAATCCTGAATCCATCTGTATTCACCGCTAACATGGCGTAACCGGTATTCCAGATCAAATTTTTCATGTTTGTCGAATGCTGTCACATAGGTTTCTATGCAGTCATCAAGGTCTTCAGAATACACACCTTCTGCCCAGCCATTTCCAAGTTCCTGCTCTAATGTTCTTCCCGTAAAATTTAACCAGGGTTTATTAAAATAATTGCATAATTTGTCCTTACCCGAAGTCCAGATAAGTGCCATCCCTGAGTCTGCAAGATTCCTGTATTGGACTTCCTTTTCACGAAGTTCAATTTCTGCCTTTCTCCGGTCGGTAATATCCCGAATATTGCACTGTATTACCTTATGACAATTTACTAAATAAACATTACTTACGAACTCAACATTAATCTGCCGCCCGTAAGCTGTTTCAAGAGGTAAATCTTCATAGCGGACATATTCATTATGCTGTAATTCCAAAAATTTATCTTGATTGGCGACTATATCTTTGAAAAATCCAATTTCCCAGATTTCTTTTTCGACGAATTGTTCTTTGGAATAACCCAGCAAATCAATTAAAAATGGATTTACATCAACGATCTTTCCCGTTTCGGCATCGAGTATAAGAATACCGTCTTTTGCAGTTTCAAAAAGCCGCCGATAGCGTGTTTCAGAAGCGATAAGAGCATTATCGGAAATTAATAACTCAGCAGTTCTTTTCTCATTCTGTAGAGCAATAATCAATTCCCTTGCACGCTTCTCTTTTTCTTCATTTTGAAAGAGCAGTTCATTGTTAGCAATGATTAATTCAGCGGCTCGCTTGCTTTTCTCTTCGTTTTGAAAGGCAAGTTCTTTGTTGGCGATGAATAGTTCAGCCGCACGCTTCTCTTTTTCTTCGTTTTGAAAGAGCAATTCTTTGTTAGCAATTATTAATTCAGCGGCACGCTTGCTCTTTTCTTCGTTTTGAAAGGCAAGTTCTTTGTTGGCGATGATTAATTCACCGGCTCGCTTGCTCTTTTCTTCGTTTTGGAAGAGCAATTCTTTGTTCGCAATAATTAATTCAGCGGCACGCTTGCTCTTTTCTTCATTTTGAAAGGCAAGTTCTTTGTTGGCGATGATTAATTCTTCTTCGAATTTATTATTAGTTTGCATATAAATCTCCTGTTTTATGCGGCTTTTGTTTTAGGTAATGTAAAATAAAATGTACTTCCTTTGTCAGGTTCACTTTCAACCCATATTCCACCGTTTAATAATTTAATTAACCCTTTAGCTAACGAAAGTCCTATTCCTGAGCCTTCATAGGAACGACTCAGATTGTAATCAATCTGCCTGAATCTATCAAAAATTATTGATAAATCATTTTCTGAAATGCCGATACCGGTATCCCGAACGTAGAAAATGAATTCGTCATTTTGAGCTCTGTATCCAAAGTCAATTTTGCCGGATTTAGTAAATTTGACGGCATTGTTTATCAAATTATCCATTATCTTAAATATTATTGTTTCATCAGATTCATAAATAGAATCTTCATCGTTTAAACCCAAATCAACATTTAACTTAATATTCTTATTCATCGCTGATTGATTGTATATTTCATAAAAACCCATCAAAAGATCATTAAGAAAGAAATCTCTTTTTTTAATTTCCATCTGTCCGGAATCTACCAAAGAAATATCAATTAAGTTATTAATTAAATCAATAAGCCTTTGAGAGCTTTTATCTAATCCATCCAAAAAATCCTTTTTTTCTTCCTCAGTAATATTAGGATTCCTGATTATTTGAGAAAATCCTATAATACCATTTAATGGTGTGCGTATTTCATGTGACATGTTTGCCAGAAAAGCTGACTTTAGCCGACTGCTTTCCTCGGCATGCTCTTTGGCAACAATTAGCTCTTCAGCACGTTTTTCTTTTTCTATATTTTGATAAGCCAACTCGTTGTTGGCTAAAATAAGTTCTTTGGCTCTCTTTTCCTTTTCTTCGTTTTGTAAAACAAGTTCTTTATTGATTTGAATATACTTTTGATTTTGAGCTTCAATTAACTCGTTTTTTTCTCTCAGATTTATCTCGGACTGTTTGCGTTTAATTTCAAGTTCCTGTTCATGTAAAGCTCTTTTAATTGCAGGTACCAAACGCACAAGTTTGTTTTTGAGTACGTAATCAGTAGCTCCATTTAACATGGCATTAATTGCGGCATCTTCCCCCATCATTCCTGAAACGTATATGAACGAGACGTTAGAAAACCTCTCTTTGGCAACCTTCAATGCTTCGTTACCGTTATAATCGGGAAGACTGTAGTCAGATAATATAATTTCAATATTTTCAGTTTCTAATGTACGGATGAAGTCTTTCTCGTTATCCACCAAAAAATATTCGTATTCTATTCCGCCATGGTCAATGATTGAGCGTATTATCTCGGAATCATTCAGAGAATCTTCAAGATGCAGTATTTTTATTTTATTATTCATTTTAGATGGTTTTGCTAATGCTTTGAAAAAATTGTTTTTTATTGGTAAACTGGTGGGGGAGGTTGATTAATAACACCCCAGTACTGACCCAAAACTTTAATTGCGTCAATGAATTGAGCGATATCAACCGGTTTTACTACATAAGAATTTGCTCCAAGTTTGTAACTTTCGACCAAATCCCGTTCTTCACATGATGATGTGACCATAATTACCGGAATCAGTTTAAATTCACGATTGGAACGAATGTGTTTGAGTACTTCTATTCCATCCATACGCGGCATTTTAATATCCAGTAAAATTACAGCAGGATTTCCGATTACATCGGCAAATTTACCTCGTTTGTATAAATAATCCAATGCCTCTACTCCATCCTCTGCAACAACAACTTCGTTTGCAAGATTTTTCTCGGCAAGGGCGGCGATAGTCAACTCAACGTCTTTAGGACTGTCGTCCACTATAAGTATTCTTTTAAATTCTAAATTCATGATAACCTTTATATAATTATTTGTTTATTATTCGGTATATTGAAGAAAAATGCAGCACCGGTGCCTACTTCACTTTCTGCTCTGCATTTGCCGCCATGACGTATTACGATACGATTCACATTAGCAAGGCCGATTCCAATCCCTTCGAAATCCTTTGCTTTATGCAGTCGCTGAAAAACACCGAATAGCTTATCGGCATATTTCATATCGAATCCTGCACCATTATCCCTGATGTAAAATGCAGTAAAGCCATCCTCGGTTTTGCCACCTATATCAATAACTGCCTTTTCTTTGTTTCTGGTATATTTCAGAGCATTTGATATGAGATTTATCCACACCTGATTTATCAGGCTTTCGTCACCCATGATATCAGGGAGGTCAGATAAATTTATTTCCACTTCCCTGCCATCTAATTCATCGCTGAATGTTTCAAGTACATGATTCACCAATTTTTTTGAATTGATATTGGTTCGCTGGAGTTCGACTCTGCTTAATCTCGAAAATGTTAATAAAGCATCTATAAGATTTCCCATTTCATGGGACGATTCAGAAATGATGTTCAAATATCTTAAACCTGTCTCATCAAGTTGTGACGAATTATTTTTGACGAGTAAATCAACAAAACCGCCTATATGTCTTAGGGGTGCCCTCAAATCGTGAGAAACAGAATAGCTGAAAGCTTCAAGTTCTTTATTAGCCGCTTCCTGTTTATCTTTTTCATCACTTTGAAAATCTCGTTCATTTTTAGCAATGATTAACTCTTCGGCTCGTTTTTCTTTTTCTTCATTTTGATAGACAAGTTCTTTATCTGCAATGATTAACTCTTCAGCCCTTTTTTCTTTTTCTTCGTTTTGATAGACAAGTTCTTTGTCGGCAATTACCAACTCATTAGCTCGTTTTTCTTTTTCTTCGTTTTGATAGACAAGCTTTTTATATGCTGTGATTAGTTCAGCGGCTCGTTTTTCTTTCTCTTCATTTTGAAAAACTAGCTCTTTGTTAGCAATGATAAGCTCTTCTGCTCGTTTTTCCTTCTCTTCATTTTGAAAGATAAGTTCTTTGTTGGCAATAGCTAATTCATCTGCTCGATTTTGCTTTTCTTTAGTTTGGAATATAAGTTCTTTGTTGGCAATAATCAACTCATCTGCCCTCTTTTGTTTTTCTTCTGTCTGGAAGATAAGCTCCTTATTAGCGACGATTAATTCTTCTGCTTTCCTTTCTTTCTGTTCGTTTTGAAAGATAAGCTCTTCGTTAGCAATTAGAAGTTCTTCTGCACGCTTTTCTTTTTCTTTATTTTGAAAAACAAGCTCTTCATCGGCTATGATTAACTCAGCTGCACGTTTTTCCTTTTCTTTATTCTGGAATAAATACTTTCCTGTAACGATTACCATAAGAATAGTGAAAACAGTCATTAAAGTAAACATTATTAAAGAAAATGTGTTAAAAGCCTCCACACTTCTTTTATTCGTTTCCTTTCGTTGATTAAGCAAGCTGTTTTCTTCCTTCTGAATAGCATTGGTTGTCTTACGCAAAATGTCAGAATAAAACTTGCCCTGTTTAGTAGAAATAAAAACAATGGCAGAGGCTAAACCATCATCTCTTCTTAATTCAACACTTTTTAATGTGAAATTCAAACGCTTCTGCATATAATAACTAAGTGAATCCACAAGTTGTTTCTGAATTGGATTATCCAGAGTAAGTTGCCTGAGAATTCCGATACTTGCAAAAATTATTTTTTGGGCAGAATATAATGGTTCAAGAAATGTGCTGTCGTTTGTAATAACAAAGCCACGTGACGCAGTTTCTAAGTCTTTGCTAAGCGAGAGTATAATACTCGATTGGTAAATAATCTGCTCTGAATGTTGCACCCATTGTTCCGATTCCTGAAGTTTTTCGTTGCTTTTATAAACAGCATATCCAATGATTCCATTACCAACCAAAACGACCAAAGATAGAAGTATTATTTTTTGACGAATACTCATGCCATCTGTCCTTTGTTTATTATATAATCATTAGGTAAATGGATGAAAATTTTCTTGTTGTTTTTAAAGTCAATCACAATATGGTTTAAGTCTTTCATTTATCGTTTTCTATCTGATTATTTTTTAATGGCTTTAATAGTATTTTTAATCGCATTTTCGATATCATTGGCATTTTTGGGCTCTCTTGGGTCAATTATGGCAGTCCCTTTTTTAAAGAATAATTTTGGGTCAACCTGTATTGACAAAGTAGTATTTGAGCCTTCGGTCAAATTCAAAACAGGATTAAATTTCAGTAATAAATTGGCTGTTGTCTGAGCATTAAAAGTAAAAATAGTTGGAACATTGTTTTTATAAGCAATCCCATTAATGATTACGGAATATCGGTCTGAAGTAGCAAAATCTTTGAATATTGCATCATTGGCATATTGGTTTAATTCGTTTGAACTGAATCTATGGAATTCGAACTTAATTTTATCATAATTTGCCGGTGGCACACTTCCGCTGACTATTTGTATCATCTTGCCTGAAGCATCAACATTAAACACAAATGGACCGGTTTTCATCATTCTGCCATTAGCAGTATCTTCAGTATCGGTAAACAGTTTCATCTCTGAAATTAGGATTCTGATATTTACTACTTTTATAGAATCAACTTCATCAGCAAGAACTTTACTCCCATTTAAACTCCTGTCAATTCCATTGACCATAAAACCCGACATCTCGGAAACTATAACAACGTTGGCATCTTTTGATGGGGATGATGCATCAGAACAACCATTTGCAAAATAAACAATAATTAGCGTAACTGTTAGCATTAGTGAGTACTTCATTAGAAATCCTATATCCGAATTTTGTGATAAATATTTACATTACAAAAGTAAGATAAGGATATTTATTTGTGTTACATAACTTTCAAAATAAGTTGCATGATTCACACATTTTAAAATTAAAGGGAGTGATTTATTCTTGAAAATGCCCCTGCATTTCAGCTTTGGGAAGAAAAAAAGACTTTTTCCGGTTTAATGTTTTTCTCCAAGTCATGAGTATATGATATGAATTCAATGTTCCTTTGGTAATATTCAATAAATCAAAGAGGTAAGGAAGCAACCCCCTACCTCCTACGACCAGAAAAAATACAAAAATTGCATCATTTTGTATTCAAAAAAAGTAAACGGAGTTAATATGTTATTTTACTTTTTGCTATATGAAATTTTGTAGATATAAACTCCTGATTGAGAGGTTGCTAATAATTGGTTTTCAGTTGAGCCAAACTCAAGGTAAACAGGCTCGAAATTTGTTGGAACTTTCCCAATCGGTGCCATTGCTTCTCTGTCCCAGATTTGAATGCCGCATTCAGTTATACTATACTGATCTTCACCCACATCATAAGAAGTGGCAAAGTACTTCCCGTTTTTGCTGACAGCAACAAGATAATGATATTTCATTGATGATTCAGTATAGGTCAGGGTTTTCTTGTTTTGGGCAATATCAAACAGTGAAACTAAATTTTGCCGGGTGGTAATGACAAATTTGCTATCAGGTGTTAATGCACCTCCTATAGCAGTTATTTCCGAAGAAACGGGAGGAGTCTGGGACATATCAAGCAGTTTGGGATAAGATTCCGCAAGAAGATATCTTGAATCCCTTGAAACGCTGAAATTTTTATCAACCGAGAAACCATCGGTTTTAAGCAAAGTTATTTTGTCGTGGTACACATCCCACAGATAAATTCCCTTGGTAGTATTGACAATGATGGAATCGCCCGATGAAGTATATTCAAATTGTGTTACTGAGCCTTCTCCGAAATCATTTTTGGATTCGACATAATCTGAGCCGTTTGAACTCGTATTCCAAATCACTATTCCATTGCCGAACCAGCCGTTATAGCAATTTCCGCTGGCGGCTATTCTGGTTCCTTTCGGGGAGAAAGCACAATGGGAAAATTCGTCAATATTGCCATTTTGTGACAAATAATGTTCACCTGCAATTTTATTAGCAACCAAATTATAAATTACTACTTTTCCAGCGTTGGCTTGTGGGTCATGTACCCAATATTCGTCCAGCGAAACAACTATCGAATTACCATCTGGACTGAATCTTGCACAGTTTCCTGCAACTCCCGGAGTCATCAGAAGCGTGATTTCAGCCCATTGGTTCGAAGTTGGGTTGACCGGAGTATCGGTATTTTTACCACAAGAAGTAGCTAACAAAAGAATCGCAATAAAAATCAAAGCTAAGTGTTTCATATATCACCCCAAAAAAGTGAAAATTCGTTATAGAAATATATTATATGTCCAATTTACGTTAAGTTGGATACTGATCCTGCATTTTCTTCCACCATATTTGAACTTTGGAAGGAACTTCGATAATATAATTTACCACAAATTCCTGACACCAAAAACCACATTGTAAAATTCCCGACTGAACGAACTGATTAATACTGAATTCAGTTCATTTTTCGAATAATAAAAAGACAAATCAATATGATTTTCCAGAAAATCATGAAATTTAGTTTTAGAAAACGCATTTATCAGTTTGAACATCCCGTTTGCTTTCAGACCAATACCGTAAGCATTAGTAAGTGCATGTGCCTCGTCATATTTTTTCCCGAAATAGAACTGAAGAATGTCAAAAAAACCTGCCCTGATTCCATGTTTAACAATAACGTTTCCCGTTGATTTCTGCAAAATCAGATTATCCGTAAAATTCATATCCTGAAAAACCGAAGAATAATAGTAATCATCCAAAGCATCTTTATAAACAAGCAAATCCTCAACTTCAGCAGTCCAATCCAATTGAATTACCTTGAATTCTTTGTTCAAAATATTCATATCCAATGATGTTAAAAGTGCATAACCCATTGTGGAAGTTCTGGGCATCGGCATATTCTCGGAGCGGTAAGTCATCAGGGTGCCAAAATTTGCAAAATCCAAACCAACAGACATATCAAAATTGAATTTCATTGAATTGTTGAGTTCAAGGGATTTGACGAACGGTGCATTCAAAAACAAGCCGACATCAAAAACATAAGCCAATCCCTGACTGCTGATTCCGGTAACCTGTGCCGTTTCGAGATGTGAAACAGCCGATTTGAAAGTCAAGCCAACTGCGGCTTTAATCCAATATTCCGTAGAAGCCGCGATTGTAAACGATTGTGCCGTTTCATATCCCTTATATTTTCCCAAAACCTTGCCGCTTGCATCTGTACGGGTGAACTCTCCCATATCAACATTTTCGTAAAGGTAGCCCACTCCAAGTGCAAAGGGAAGTCCATCGCCTTTTTTACCATAATTATATCCTGCATTGAAACCCAAACTGTTTGACTGGTTTTGGTTCTGAATATTCGAGAACAAGGAAGTTTTTGCCGGATAAAACCCTAACGTTGCACTATTGCTTTCGGCAAATATACCAAGATGAGCAGGATTGTTATGAATTGAAAAAGGAGAATAATCCGAAAGTGCAACCCCGCATTCGCCAATACCCTGGGAAAATGCAGAAGGAGTTGTTCTTAAGAACGGCATTGCAATTCCATACTGAGAGTATAGATTGCTACTGCAAACTGAAAAGAACAATACAAATGCTAAAGAAAAAAAAGAACCTGCAAAATTATTCCTGAAATTCATAATACTCCAATATTTTAAAAATTTTCTGCTAAAAAATCTATCATTCAAACGTTTTCCGTTTGTTTGCAATTTAATTAAATTATCATTAAAATCAAATTCATTTGTCAAAGATTTCCTTGTTTCTTTGTATGGGTTAATAATTTTGCTAATGTTATAACCAAAAATGCAAGAACGCTTAAAATAATATAATTTCCATATCTGATATAAAATGAAGCCTTACTTCCTCTCGTAAAGTTGTAGCCCGGCTTTTTTTCAAAGTTTCACTAATTTCCTAATTTTATCCCCTATCCTCACAAAAAAAACTCCAGACGGCAAACCCGAAACGTTAATTCCTTATACTCCCTTCGTGTAAAAGCCAGAGTGAGGAAAAGATTTCCTCAAATTGTATTTTTTGTTTTTCTCAAAAAAGATGCAATGCAATTTTCAGTTAACCTATTGATATTATTTCAAATAACGATATTTGACCGATTGCATCTTTTGCATTTTTAGGATGCAACTGATGCAGTTTTGATATTATTCGGCAAAGATTTCTGGAATAGGATTTACTTGATTTTGGGATTTTCATGATTAAGATATTGATTGCTCTAATTTTTCTCAAACTGCAATGCTTCATAAAAAATATATATTGTAAAAGATGCAATGTATATTTCGTATAACCCATTGATATTATTTCAAGTAACGATTATTGAGCCATTGCATCTTTGAATGCAAAAAGATGCAAAAGATGCAATTTGGTGAATATTCAGCAGTGTTTTCAAAGAACGTTTATTCTGAATTTTTGCAAATCCATAATCAATAAACAAAATATAATGTTATTTATTACTCTTTTAATATTGTAATAAGTATTTTCATTTCCGTTGATGCAACTTATTTTGGTTTTGTGCATCTATTTGTTTACGGAAATAATTCAGAATCTGAAAACTAATGAATATCAAAGAAAAACAAAATAAGTTTCTTGATTTGCTCGAAAGCGTCAACGACAAACTTTTCATGTATGCTCTTGCTCTTGAAAAAAGCAGGGAAGATGCTGAAGACCTTGTTAGCGATACGGTTCTGACTTGTTATGAGCATTTTGAAAAAATAGAAAACTATTCAGGATTCAAGGGATATGTTTTCAAAGTTGCGAGAAGTAAATTTAGACAAAAGTACCGCCGGAAGTGGCTTTTCGGAAAATATGATGAAGTTAAAGCCAACAGCATTATTTCATATGACTTTCAACCTGATTTGCCGATTGAAATCGAAATTCTGTATAAAGCCCTGAATACATTGCCCGACAAGCAAAAAGAAGCCGTTGTGCTGTTCGAAATATCAGGCTTTTCGATGGAAGAAATCAGGAAAATTCAGGGGGGCACTCTTTCGGCAGTGAAATCACGGGTAAAACGTGGGAGAGAAAAATTAACGGAAATACTGGTTCTTAAAGATAATTTTTATAAAAAGGTTATAGTGAATAATATCAACTTACCAATTGAGCAGGATTAAATATGTTTAATAATAAATCAATAGATAGTTACTTAGAATCTGCAAGAAAATTCAAATCACCCGTTTCAACCGAGAAAATGCGCAGTCTCATTGAAATGAAAGATTTGAAAAGTTCTGTTCATCAACCATTTTTTTCAAAAAAAGGGATTAAAATTATGACTTATACATCAGTTATTATAGCATCTTTAGTAATATTAGCAACAAATTTGGGAATTTTGGAAAATACCTCTCCCAAAACAAGTATAACACCTAATATGAATAAAAACTCGAAAATATCAACGAATACAGTTTTGCCAACGGCAAATGTTCAATTCGTACCCAAAAAACAAGTTACTGACTTAGCCTCTAACTCCGTTAAAACAGCAACCAATGAAAGCAATACAAAGAAAGCTCCGAATATAAGTATTAATGGAATCAATTCAATTAAACTGACCGAGCAAGAATTGAATGAATTCGGGATTAGTTACGATTCAATAGAAATTGATGGAAAATTCAAACCGGGGATTGGTTACTGGGAAATTCAAACTGCAAAATCAGCCGCTTATAATATATTTGCTAAGGAACAGTCAAGCCATAAAATTGTGCAATTGCCATCAGATTTGCCGATAGCTTTTCTTAAGAATAAACCAAATCTGATAACAAATTTTGATGGTACGAAGCGACTTTTTAATCAGTTCGGTTCGCAAAATAATGCCGAACTCGATGAATTTATGGTTTTTAATCAGAGTCTTAAATCTCTTTATTATCTTGATTTTAATCAGGATTATATACCGAAGCAAATTCCTGATGAAATTAGATGGCAGTTAGCCGAGCTGGAAAAATTAACTGCAGATTATCAATCAATAAAAGAAAGCAATATCGAATCAGGTAATCGGATTGACAGGAAATTAAAAGATGTTTATCAATATTTTTCAATACTTTCCAAAAGCGACAGCATCGAACAGAAGAAAATTGATTTAACCCCTGAGGATTCTAATTTATCATCTGTGATTGTGCTGTATCCTGAGACTATCCCGAACATCACTGACAGTACTGAAAAAGAATTTTTATCCAAAATGGCAAAAATGGGAATTAAAATTGTTTATGCGAAGCACAGACTGACAATGCAGGAATATCTGAAACAGAATTTCAAGGAATTGGAAAGTCAGTTAACTTCATTTAGAACTCAGATTGATAATTTTGTGATGTTCAATAAAATGGTTGGCATCGAAATTCCATACAAAAATGACCCGAACAATAACGGATTAATTTTCTGGTACTATCCCAACCCGGGTTTGGCTGATGCTTTGCCGGAAAGATACAAAAGCAGTTTGGCAAAAGAATTCAAATTACTTGAAAATGAGAGTGCTGTTTGCGGTGCCAAGCCACCTGTGGAGCCGTTGTATATGGATATTTGGAGGGCTTGCAGTGGTGCGGTCGAAAATCTGAGAGTATTCCCAAATCCCGTTAAAGACCAACTGAATATCAAATTTGAATTAAAAGAAAACAGAACGATGTCCTTTGCAGTCCATGAACTTACAGGTGCGAAAATCAAGGACTTGTCTGTAAATCAAAAATCATCTTTTGGAACAAATTCCTTTTCATTCGATGTATCTCAGCTTAAAACAGGGATGTACCTGCTTGTTGCTTCATCATCCGCAGGAGAAAATGCAGTTCAAAGAATCATAAAAGAGTAAATGCAGTTCGCAAATAGTATTACCCTTTCGGAATGAAAGTTCAAATCTGAAAGGGTAATTTATTAAGTTTTATACGAGAATATTTTCTTATAATATAATTCAATTTATGCCGTTTTTCTTATTTTTTCTGAGTTCGAAAATAATGTTTTAGGAGAGAATATAAAAGGTTGCGTTTGGTAGCTATTTTCAAAAAAATTTTTAAGTTATAAATTAGAGGATATAATGGGAGTTCGACCAATAATTAAAATTGAATTAACCCAATCAGATAAAATTATTGAGATTTTGGGTTGGATATTTATTGGAATACTATGGCTCTTGACAGTTTATTTTTTTTCCCTCTTGCCCGCCACAATACCAACTCATTTTAATGCTTACGGAAAAGTTGATGATTATGGAAGCAAAGCAACAATTTTAATTTTACCGATTATCAGTTCGGTATTATTCATTGGACTTACGATTTTGAATAAGTATCCTCAAATTTTTAATTTTCCGTCTGAAATAACTGAAGAAAACGCATTGAAGCAGTACACACTTGCAACAAGGATGATAAGGATTTTGAAGTTATCCTTAGCGTTAGTTTTCAGCTTGATATTTATACAAATTTGTCTCGCTTCTTCAGGAATAACCGTGGGATTCGGAATTTTACTACTGCCCGTGACTTTGCTTCTGATTTTTGTTCCTATTGGTTATTTCGTAATCAAAATGTTCAGAAGCAAGTAAAGAATCAAATATTCAAGCAATAAATGAACACCCCTGGTACACCCTCTTTCGCAAACTTCCGTTTTTTGTCTGATTCGGAGAGCGGGCTATGGTTTATCAGCCTTTTCATTTTATCCTGAGATAAAGGATTGAATAGAGAACCGACAACTGACAATAGAATGATGTTATATATTCTACACCCTTATTTTCGAATTTCGAATATTGTTTTATAAATATAATCCCCTGACTTGATTTTAACAAAATAAAGACCTGAACCAAAACCTGAAACATCAATTTCCCACATCTGATTTCCGTTTTCAAAAATCCTTTCATCCAAAGCAAAAAGTTCTACTCCTGTAAGATTCTCGACCGTCAATTTCATTTTTGCAGATTTGATAACTGAGAAAGAAATCAAGACTGTATTTTCTGATGGATTTGGAAATATATACTCTATTGAACCAACGGGACCCCCTGAAGGATTTATGTTGTTTTCTTTGCAGGATACCATTAGCGAAACAACCGCAACAAATATTATTAATAATTTTTTCATTTTTTGCCTCCCCAGAAAGAATAATATTTTAATTTGAGATAAACTCCTCCTATATTTTCAAGACCTCCATCTTTTGCCGCACCCATAAAAGTATAGTCGTATTTCAAACTGAGTCCAAGATACTTATTATTGCCTACCCTCATGTTCAGTCCTGCTTCAGCGGCAAAACCAAGACCATTATGATAGAACATCTTGGTATATTTTCCCTCCAATCGTCCATCCTCAAAACTTTTGGGTAGTTCCTTCTGATAAAAAACCGAATAATCTTCAATTCCCAAACCTACAAAAGGTACAAATGCGGAACCCTGATTGAAAAAGTGCATTGCGGAAATTGTTATTGGAATGATATTGAGGGATAATTTATCAGCAGTAAAACCACTTCCCTGATTGCCAATTACCTCTTCGATTTTTGGGTTTCCTCTCATTTCCAATTCGTAGGGCAATTTTGAAGTAACAGTTAAATCGGTTGAAATAGACCTGTAGCTAATATCAAATCCCAGATTAATGAAATCATTCAATTTGAATGACATCCCAAATTCAGGCGATGCGTAAGGAATATCAATATAATATTCATTTCTTAATGTTGAATTCTGCGGTACAGGATAGAACAATCCAAAATTTATACCTGTCTCAGCTTTAACAAAGTCAGCATTGCCAAGAAAAATTAATATAAAGAAAAACAAAACAAGCGTTCTCATGGAAACCTCTTTTTTAATTTATTTTTAAAATGCTCAATTTCAGGTCCGCCAAAATTATCAAAATCCTTGCCAATACCATAATATCTTTTGCTTGCCAGAGTATCCTTTTTCTCGGGGAAGAATATCATTTTGCCGTCAGACATTCTTTCATCAGGTGCCTTCTTGCCGTCAGGATATTCAATTGTAAAATATTTGTCTTCACCTTTTAAATCGGCAAAAATGCTGACTTGGTCGGAATACAGATGATAGAAAAAGTCAACATTCGGCGGATTGCTAACGTCGAAGTTGTTCCAACCGTAGTTATGACCTTTTCCGCTTGTTGTGTAAGTGTCATTGCCTTCAGTATCAAAAAAGAAGACCTGCGATTTGTTAATTGCAAATCCAAGCCCATCGCCCTGAACTTTATAGGAATCATCACCGCGTTTATCGAGGAAAAAAGCAACAGTATAGTCATGCCCAAAGCCACAGCCAACGCTTTGCTCGTCCCAAAGTATATGAGTATCGTTTCCGCCCTCATCAATAAATCCGCCGATGCAGAAATGTGCTCCTGCCGCCTGCGACCATGTTGAGCTGAGGTATTTGTCATTGCCGTTGCCGTCATAAAGAAATCCCATACCATACCAGTAGCCGCAACCAAGCGACCAATTGCCGGATTCATAAACATCATCGCCCGAAATGTCAATTAATGTACCGATTCCACCTGCCCATGAATGACCGTCGGTCACATCGCCGCGTCTTCCTCCGCCATAGCCCTGAGCATAAGAATAGTTCTTCTTGCCGTCTTTTGAATGATAATCAGGTCTGAAAATAACCGAAGAATTTGGTTCGGCATAATATGAATCATTGCCTGTACGGTTGATTAATGTTCCGACTCCACCAGCTCCGCCATAGCCCTGTCCGTCACCATGTATTCTGTAAACGTCATTACCATTATTATCTATTGCAATTCCCGTTCCGAAGAAAGCCGCTCCCTGTCCGATTGTCCACATCGTATATTTATCATCGCCTTCGAAATCTGCAATGACACCAATACCAAAGAAAGCCGCTCCCTGAGAAAGTCTGCGTGACTCATAAACATCGTCACCGCTCATGTCGAGAAGCATAGCCGCTCCGAAAATTGCCGCTCCCTGCGAAGCCACATATTCATCGGTATTCAGATATTTATCGTTACCTTCAAGGTCTATAGCCAAAGAAATTGGGATATCCAGCGAAGGAGTGGAACCGATTGCACCTTTGTAAGTATCGTCACCGCCCAAATCAATCAGTAACAGCAAATCGTTGTATTCATGGGTATCATCTTTAGTTCCTGAAATGACAATTCTCCCGATGGGAGTAACTACATTAAGATTCTGGTCTTTCCAATTGATATCCAATTTCGATTTTAGAATTTTAAGAGTGTCGGCAAGCTGTTGCCCTGATTCTAATACTTTCATTCCTGCATAATAAATTGAATTCATATCAATCGTTTTTGCGACATCATCAATTTGCGGGAAGTACTCAAGTCCGTCAAATTGTGTATCGCCAAGATTTCTCAGTCTCCAGCAACTCAAAGCTTTTTGATAGTCCACGTTACGCATTCCGATTTGCCTGAATCTCCATGCTTCTGTAAGATGGATAACGGTTTTGGCAATAACTTTCTGCAAGTCCAAATCAATATTCTTTAATGCTGTCCTCAAATCCTTTTCAATCAGCGGATAGTCCGAAGCCTTACCCATGGCATTGAATTTCCAGACTGAATTTGTCCGAAGGTAAATTTCTTTGATTGCATTTAGCAAAGGTTCTTTTTCGTCTGTTTCAGCAAAAAGAGAGGCACTGTACTCACGGAACTGGCTTGTGACATTCCTGAAACCGCAGTAATAACCAAGTTTGAGAAGTGAATTATGGTTTGATTTCAAATATTCGGGATTGAGATAATCCTCCACCGAAACTGACATATTTTTGACGAAATCGTAAATTCGAAAAGGCTCTGCAAACAAGTCGTCGAAAGAAAGAATTTTGTATGGAATATCTTTTGGGTCGGGATATCGGGTCCAATATCCTTTTGGACGGAAACCGAGAGTTGATTCATTAATGCCAAGAATAGAAAGAATTTCCGTAAGGGGATCATTTTTAATTTCAGCTTTTTGAGGTAAAGCAGTCTGGCATACTAAAAACATAAAAAATACAACAAGTTTGAAAGTCTTTTTATACATAATATTTATCCATGATAATGATGAAATATCCAAGTAACAAAATTATCAATTAAAAGCTTCCGAACAAAGAACAAATATTTTGAAAGTGAAAAAACTGAGAGCTGTGAAAAAAAATATTTAAGAAAATAACGAAATTCTTTTGTTATTTCAAAAAAATTCCTTAATTTTGAATTCCTAATGGGCTCGTAGCTCAGTTGGGAGAGCGCTAGAATCGCACTCTAGAGGTCGTGAGTTCGACCCTCATCGAGTCCACGGCACAAGCTTGACAAAAATTGCCCTGTAGTGTAACTGGCAACACGTCTGACTCTGGATCAGAAGAGTTCAGGTTCGACCCCTGACGGGGCAGCAAAAACATAACCCTCTAATGTCAATGACTTAGAGGGTTTTTTAATGCCAAAAACCATTTGAAAAACACCAACAAATTGCCCGTTTTTGACTGTAATTGAATGGTTTTAAAATCAAATTTGGTCATTTATTGGACACATGAAATTTAAGTTATCAAAACTATCCAAAAACATTGATGCTTCTACTACTTTCAGCATAATTTTCCCTATTAATTTCTTCGGTGATTTTTCTGCCGTTCAAATTAATTACTCCTGACCGATTGACTGCCGAAATTACATCATCAAGTTTATTCAGCTTCGTGCTGATCTCTTCGAATCTTATCAGACTGGAGTTCATATAACTACTTACTTCCTCTGTATTCAAAAAGTTGGTTGGATTTGAAT
>CAZSHX010000061.1:0-30019 GCA_964606895.1 uncultured Hyphomicrobiales bacterium | reverse complement strand
GGTCAATATAAAAGATTAGGCTGTCAATACTGCTTATTTTGTAAGGTTTGGGATATGAAAAGATGTAAACATTTAAGATATCTCTTTGAATATCATCTTTTTCAAATTTGATACTTCCGATAATTTCCGTCGGGTAATATGCAACAAGAGTATCATCGTAATGTATTCTCATCACATAATTATTCTTTTTGTCAATAACTCCCAAACTGTCAATCTCACTGAGATTATATTGCTTAGTGCTTCCATCATTCAGATAGAATTTAACCAGCGGCTCTGCCGAATAAAGCACAGCAGAGGATAAGATAATTGCTAAATACAAAAACGATTTTTTCATAGCTCATCTTTCTTTAATCATCATCAAAATCGGACAAATCATAAAAATCAACGTTAGAATTACTTCCCATCTTTCACACAACGAACTGAAAACCCGCCAACCTTACCACTGCTGCATCTGCCGGCGGAGGGGATATTGACTTCCAAAGCAAAGCTCCTTGTGGTTTCTGAATTGTCATTCGCAGAAGACCACCAACAACCTAAGAGTCCTAAATGGAAATAAGTACCAAAGTAGTCACGATAGCCACCTGGAAGGGCGGAAAAGCCGCTTGAGTTAGTTGCCCCTTTATTTGGGCTATTCCAATGCCTCGTTCCCGATTCTTTTAATTTACTTCCTGCAACACTTTCTCCCCAAAGATAACCTATACTTGTGTCCCACTCATAATCACTTGCCACATGCCATCCTAAAGGAGCTAATCCTCTTTCATCGTTAACAGCAAACCAGTTGTAAAGTTTTCCATAGATTTTTCCAAGCGAATCAGAATTATTATAATAACACCTTGCACCTTTTGAAGAATCTCTTAATTTTTGCCATGAATCAATATCCGTTACTTCAGGAATGGAATCTCCATTTCGGTAGTGGTCAACATTAAGGTTTTTGAGCATCCAAACATATCGGCCGATTGAAAGAGGTTGCCACTGGTCAATATAAAAGACGAGGCTGTCAATTGAACTTAATAAGTATAGTTCGGGATATGAAAAGATGTAAACATTTAAAAATCCCTTTTCAAATTTGATGCTTCCTATGATTTCAGTGGGATAATATGCGATAATCGAATCCATGTAATGAATTCTCATCACATAATTATTCTTTTTGTCAATTACTCCCAAACTGTCAATCTGGCTGAGATTGTACTGCTTTGTACTTCCATCATTAAGATAGAATTTAACCAGCGGCTCTGCCGAATACAGCACAGCAGAGCAAAAGAAAATTGAATAATACAAAAACGTTTTTTTCATAGCTCTTCTTTCTTTTAATCATATTAATCAAAGTTCAAAAACTAATCATTCAAAATACAACTTACGAAAATAAACTAACAAAAAAAAGCTAACTTTCGGGGAGTAGAAACATAATCAGCTCACCTGAAAATCTCTGAAAACAATTTTTTATTAATGTAAAATTCACTTAAATTTGTGGACATTTATTTGTGGATGGGAATGGAATTATGCTGAAGTTGAAAATCAATAAAAATACTGCACCCGGGAAACGTGTTTTTGCGGTTTGTTCTGCCGTTGCCGGAACTCGCGACGAGCAGTTTACCGACTGTCTGAATCAAGTAGGAATCCTGCTTTCGGAAAGTAAATATACAGCAAACATCTGGTATAATATTTAGTAACTCACCTGTTTTTGCGTCATTAATCAATATCCTGCAATAATTAAAACTTACTAAATATTTACCGTTTGGGGAATAAAGCAAAAGGTCTTAAATATCAGGAAGTGAGAATTTTCCCCAAAGAATTCCATTATCCATTGAAGATGATTCATAGAAGGAAAATATAAAACATAATATAATGAAGAATTTTTTTCAAAATGAAACCTTTGGAATTTAATGATTAACTACAAATCTTAATATTGCATTTTGTGACAAGTCCATCAAGAAAATCATACCTGCTTCTTTCTTTTTAAATTAATTGTTAGTAGCACCGCCAAATTAAATATTAATTCTTTAAAAAAGTAACAAATATTTTATAAAAGTGTGATGAATCTGCCATTTTTCTGTTCAGCGTATCGGTTATCTTGCTTGAAAAATAAGTAAATAAATATTATTATTACTCTTATTTTAGAGCAATAAATAATCATTATTTTCGTTAATTTCTTTTGTATCGTTCTTTTATAGTTAGTCAACCTCACCCCAACCCTCTCCATTCTTGGAAGAGGGCGATAAGAATTTGCATCTTTGCATCTTTTTGCATTCATAGATGCAACGGGTATAAATACGTTATTTGGAATAATATCAATAGGTTAGGCAATAAGTAATTGCATTTTCTGCATAATTATTTTGAAGATGAAATGCAATTTAGTAATGGAATCCGATTTCGCGTAGCGAAATAATATTTGTAACTGTGAAATGCCCCTATGCCTTTCTATCACGTAGTGATAGCATATAAAACGAAAAATTGCCGTCTGTTTCATATTTAACCCCAAAAGGGGTTAATTAATCTTGGGAGGTTCGATATATTACCAATATTCATTCCCTCTGGGAATGAGAAGAATGAAAAACAATCAAAAATTGCATCATTGCATCTTTTTGCATTCAAAGATGCAATGACAAATATATCGTTATTTGAAATAATATCAATAGTTTAGGCGAAAATTGAATTGCATTTTATACAAATTATTTTTTGAGGATGCAATACAATTTGGTAAAATTTAGGAAAGAAAGAATCTTAATCCTGTTAATCCAAAAATCAAGTAAATCATCTTCAGAAATCTTGTCGAAAACCTCTATTATTTTTTTGTCCTGATTTTTGAGCTAAGAACAAGGGGAAGAGTAAACCTGAAGGTTGTACCTTCGCCAAGAGTACTTTGAACGCTGATTTCTCCGCCATGCTTTTCAACAAATTCTTTGCATAAAATTAGCCCCAATCCTGTCCCTTTTTCTTTGGAATTACCGATTTCTTTGTTTGAAACATCAATTTTGAAAAGTTTTGAAATATCCTCTTTGCTAATTCCAATACCTGAATCTTTGATACTAATCTGAACTTTATCTTCAATTCCTTTAGTGCTGATATCAATTTTGCCATTTTCTTCGGTGAATTTAACTGCATTTGAAATCAAATTTCTGAAGATAGTTTTAACAAGATTTCTGTCAACAAAAACATTATTTGCGGTGGAAGTATCAATCCGAAAATCAAGTTTTTTTGCTGAAATAGTTTCATGGAATAGATTCATGCAGTCATTAATAACAACCTTTAAGTCTGTCATTTCGGGTTCAAAATCAATTCTTCCGCTTTGAGCCCTTGACCAGGTGAGAAGATTTTCCAATAATGACGACAAGTCTTTTGTCAGTTTATTAATTTGAATATGCTTTTGAGCTGTTTTGGTTTTGTCAAACGCATCGCCATACTGAACAAGTAATTCAGAAGAAAGCAATAAACCCTGCAACGGATTCTTAAGGTCATGGGCAATTATTGAAATGAACTTATCCTTTGTTTCATTTGCATTTTTAAGTAACTCTTCGGATTGTGCCAGCCTGTCATTTAATTTGAGAAGGACTGTGGATTCTTTTGTCATAGCCTCATTGAGGGTCGTTAACTCAACATTTGAGTGCTCAAGACGGCTTAGTGCATCATTAAGTTCAGAAGTACGTTGAATAACCTTTCTTTCAAGGTCTTCGTTAAGCCTGATGATTTTTTCTTCTACTCTTTTCTGGTTAATAATTTTGAGCAGGGCATTCATCAGCAAAGAAAGCTGAAGCGAATCAACATTGTCGTAATCTTTATCTTTATTTCCGACTCCTGCAATTCCAACAACATTTTCACCATCCATTACAGGAATGCATAAATGTTTTGATAGTGGAATCTGATTTTCAGCAAGTTCGTTTCCATTAGAATTCTTTAAATAATTATTATCAATAATCGGTTGTTGGAAGCGGTAACAATCTGCCCAAATTTCTGTTGAAAAGAGGGAATTATTTTTTTCATCAATGGTATCACTTTTAACAAATCTATCATTTGACCAGGTAATGAGTTGAAGCGATTTGAATTCTTTATTTATAAAATGGAGGTACCCTATTTTACTGTTTGTCAATCGAATACCTTCTTCGAGTGCAAAATCAAAAATTTCTTTTTCTGAATGATTCTGCATATTACTTAATTGGTAAAGAGCATTCATTCTTTCCTGATTTATCCTGGATTCTTCGAGTGCATTTTTAAGTTCTGTCATCTCACGGACAATAACAAGAACTTGATTTTCTCCGTAGGGAACCACCCTGGCTTCAAACTGGCGAAGTTTGTCGAGATTCAAATCGTATTCATAGGTAGTCTGATTGTTTGTTATAAATACTTCTTCAACTTTTGACAAACACAAAACCGCCAATTCACTTGGGAAGACCTCGCTTATATGTTTACCGAGAAAAACTTCTGGAGGCACATACAGAGCTTCGAAACTCGTTGATTTATAATCAACAAAATATCCGTCTTTTGAAATAACTAACATCAGGTCAGGATTGCCTTCAATCATTGCTTTGTTTCGTTTTTCGCTTTCAATCAAGGCTTTTTCCATCTCGAGTCTATCTTCAACAATTCTGCAAACATAGAACAAACCATAGGGGGTTCCATCAGGTTGCCGAAGCAAATCCCCGTTTACTTCTAATGATATTGAAGTTCTTTTGGGAAAAGATAATTTGTAAATATTTGTTCCTAATGGACCATTCAACATTAATTTTGTATTTTCATAAGCTCGGTCAAAGTCCTCCTGATCTATCATTGAAAATATGTTCTCACCAACGATTTCATTCATTTTTTCAATTCCTGCTTCTTTAAGTCCTGTCTTATTTAAAAATTGGATGTTACCTGAAAGGTCTGTGATTACAAATATATCAGGCAGAATATCCAAAATTTTCAATTCTGATACTTCAACAAAACTGAGGAAATTATTAATTTCAATAGCATTTTCGGGATAAACCGATTGATTTTCATTCATAAATTAACTTTAATCGAAAATTGACTAATCAATAAATGTAATCGGCATTTTTCGCAATAAATTTAAGATAAAAATGAAAAACATGTCCCTCCTGTTGCTTTTCAGAACGAATTTTTTCTACATAATTAATTCATTCTTCATATTTTTGTTAGTATTTGTTTTTTCAATTTTGGAATTTTATGGCTTTTAAATTATATGACGATATTATCTGGACGGGAAAAATAGACAGCGACCTAAGAAAATTTCATGGTGAAGAACTTTCCACACTCCATGGAAGTTCCTATAATTCATATTTAATTCTTGACGAAAAGAAGGTTTTAATAGATTCAGTTTGGTCTCCTTATTCAGAGGAATTTGTATCAGAGTTAGAAAAGATTATTGACCTGAATGAAATAGACTATGTGATTTCAACACATGGAGAACCTGACCACAGCGGGGCGTTACCTGCTTTGCTTGAAAAAATTCCAAATGTTCCTGTAATTTGCAGTGCAAATGGGAAAAAATCGCTTGAAGGATATTATCACTCCAATTGGAATTTTCAGGTTGTCAAGTCAGGTGAAAAGCTGAATACGGGAAAACGTGAAATTACATTTATGGAAGCACCAATGCTGCATTGGCCCGACACAATGATGTGCCATCTTTCGGGCGAAAATATTCTGTTTTCAAGTGATGTTTTCGGTCAGCATTTTGCTTCGGATTCTATGTTTGCCGATAAAGTTGATAATACAGTTCTGATGTACGAAGCAATTAAATATTTTGCGTGCATTATTGCTCCATTCAGCCCGAAAGTAATGAAAAAAATTGATGAGTTGAGAGGGTTAAATTTGCCCGTTGAGATGATTTGTCCTGCTCATGGATTGATTTGGAGAGAAAATCCTAAAAGTATTATTGAGGATTATTACAATTGGGCAAACTCATACTCTGCAAACCAGATTACAATCATTTACGATACGATGTACAACAGCACTCGCAGAATGGCGGAGGCTATTGCAGAAGGAATCGCTGAGGCAAATGTAAATATTGATGTCAAAATTTTCAATTCGGCAACAAGCGACAAAAGCGATTTAATTACCGAGATTTTCAGGTCTAAAGCTGTCTGCATCGGTTCTCCTGCTGTCAATAACGGCACATTATTCTCAATAGCAGGCTTGCTTCAGGAAATGAAACATCTCAATCTGACTAATAAAAAAGGACTTGGTTTCGGTTCTTATGGATGGAGTCCGACCTCAATTGATTTTATCAACCGCACTCTTTCCGAAGGAAATTTTTCCATTTTTGGCGAGGGAATCAAAGTAAAATGGAATCCAACTGATAACGACATCTCAATTTGTAAACAAACAGGCAGAGAACTTGCCTTATCGCTATGAAAATAATCGAAAAATTTAAAAAGTTGTGGGATGAACATCCCCTGTTAATGATTCTGTTCATTGCGGCGATTCCCAGAATTTTTGCCGCAATTTTTGCCAAAGGATATGGTATGCACGACGACCATTTTGGTCCAATAGAACAGCCATATATGATTCTGCATGACTTCAATGTTTGGCTGAGTCGCGGAGAACCACACGGACATAGCATTGTTTACCCTTCCATTCATTATTTTCTTTTTAGATTTCTTGAAGCTATCGGAGTAACTGACCCTCAGGGAAAAATGTATGTTGTCCGCTTTCTTCATGCTTTTTATTCCTTGCTTGTAGTTTATTTCGGATTTAAAATCGCTGAAAAAATTTCGGGTATTTCCATAGCCAAAAAAGCAGGATTAATACTTGCTTTGCTTTGGATTCTGCCATTTATGAGCGTAAGAAATCTCATTGAAATGGCTTGCATACCTCCGATGATGGCGGGCTTCTGGTTTCTGATTAAAAATGAAAATGTTAGGCGTAACTTTTTCTTTGCAGGATTGTTTTTCGGTCTCACTTTTGCTTTCCGTTACCAAACTATGCTGATTGCAGGAACTGCTTTCATGGTTTTGTTCTTTAAAAAGGAATTTAGGAACTCTTTGATTTTACTTTGCGGATTTGTGATTTCTGTGCTACTGGTTCAGGGAACTGCTGATGTTCTGGCTTGGGGCAAACCTTTTGCATCATTCTGGAGTTACCTGACTTACAACTCCATGCATGGAGAGGATTATACTTCAGGTGCTTTCTACAACTATCTGCTTCTAATCCTTGGAATATTACTGCCTCCAACGAGTCTCCTGCTTCTGTGGGGTTTCGTAAGAACATGGAAAAAGCAGATTCTAATCTTTCTGCCTGTTTTAATGTTCTTTTTGTTCCATTCCTATTTCCCGAATAAGCAGGAACGATTCATTCTGCCAATAGTTCCTATGTTTATGGTTTTGGCTGTAATCGGCTGGGAGCAATTAGTTGGCTCATCTGAGTTTTGGAAAAGAAGGAAATCCCTTCTCAAAGGATTCTGGGTTTGGTTCTGGGTATTGAATACATTGCTTCTTGCAATATTTACATTCACTTACAGCAAAAAGACCAGATGCGAATCACTTTACTATTTGTCTGACAAAAAGGATTTAACTGGGCTGTTTCTGTCGGGCGGTAAACTTGGGACCATACAGCCGCCGCTGTTTTATCTGAACAAATACGGCACACCCGTTTACTTACTCAAATCCACAGATACGCTGGAAAATATTTCCCGAAAGTTTGCAGATGGTAAATCAAAACTGCCGAATTATATAATTTTCTTTGGTAAGGAAAATATTGATAAACGTACCGAAGAATTCAAAAAATCATTTTCGAAAAGATTAGTTCCCGAAACCGAAATTCAGCCAAGTTTGGTTGACGATATATTCTACTATCTGAATCCAAAGTTCAACGTCAATCAAACAGCATTTATTTATAGGATTGAGTAATAGTTTTGTTGGATCCTTTTATGAATTGGAATCACGGATTAAACGGATTTTTCAGGAATAATCAAATTCCTTCGGGTAAAGCATATGATTGTCTTCGTTTCCCAATTTGCATCTTTTTATTTATTTACAGTAAAATGCTATGCAATTATCATCTAAACTATTGATATTATTTCAAATAACGAAGATTGAGCCGTTGCATCATTGTATGCAAAAAGATGCAAAAGATGCAATTTTTGGTTGATTTCATTCTTCTGATTCCCAGAGGGAATTAATATTTGTAACACATCGCCCCCACCCAAGATTCATTAACCCCATTGGGGTTAAATATAAAAACGATTCCAAATGTTCGTTCTATAATATAATCTCTACGAGATAAATATCCGTCGGGTTGGTTCGCTGTTACAAACATTTTTTCGTTACGCGAAATCGGATTTCCTTTATTGCATCTTTGCATCTTTTTTTTAAAAAAACATAAAGCAATGAAATATTCATCTAACACATTGATATTATTTCAAATAACGATTTTTGAGCCGTTGCATCTTTGGATGCAAAATGATGCAAAGATGCAAATTCTTATCGCCCTCTCCAAGAATGGAGAGTGACGGGGTGAGGTTGATTTACTTTCAATGTACGAAATCAAAAGTAATTAACGAAGATAATGATTATTTATTGCTGTGGTAATGAGGTAATAATTTACATCTTCGGTAAGGAGTTGCCTCGGGACCAACTAAAAATCGAAGATGACAAGAAGGAACTCCTCCCAAGAGGAAAAGCTCACATGAACTTACGCAACCTCCATAAACTCTTACGAAACCTCCATAAAGCAAAAAATCAATAAAAATTGTAAATCAAAGAACAAAATTTCATTTTTTTTTAATATTCATACGGCTACTGAAGGCAGGGGTGTGAATAATGAAATACTACCATTGAATAATTCTTTTTCTGGAATTCTTTAATTTTTATTATTTTATTATTTTATTATTTTTTTATAAAAATCTGAATCCCAAAGATATTTTATGTAATCTGATTCTTTACTTTTACCTAAGGGCTTTGGGTCTGGAATATAAATTTTTATACTATCAATATAAATGAAATATAAGTCGTAAAATTCATTCTTATATTTTTCTTTTTCAGTTTTCATATTATTAAATGCTATTCCAACCAATTCTCTTGTGTTTCCTTTATATTTCTCCTTCAAAAGTTGTAAAGTAGTATCAATAAGCCTTCCATATTCATTGAAATAAATATTGAAAATATGAGGTAAAAGAATCTTTAATGCAGAATCTCGCAGGTTAAGCCCTAAATAGCATCTGGCTTTTTTATCAACTAAAAAAGGACCACGTTCCATATAAGCATTTCCACAGAAATGGGCAAACTTGCTCTTTTCAGCCTGATAAACATAATTTAAAGCTTTTGAAAAATTTTTAAATTTGATGTTAATTTCACATAAATCTTCATAAACAAAACGATAATAATTTTCAGAAATGAGATTAGGATTAAAATATCCTTCGATGGTATCTTTAAGGGGTTTATATTCTACAGGATTTTTTATTTCAAGAAATAACCTATATAAAGAATCAGATTTTACTAAATCATTTATATCATAATAATATTCAGCAGCAAGGACGATACCAAGTCCGTAATTATAATCATTTTCATTTAAAGTTTTAAGTAAATATTCATAATAATAAGATACAGAATCAGTATGTTTTTTATCATAATTAAAAAGATTTGGATAATTCTTTAGTAAATATCCTCGTTGTAAACTCTCAAAAGGAGATAAAGCTTGACATTCGCAATTAAATGAAATTATAATAATTTGAATTATTATCATTATAAAAAGTTTAACAATAGTCATTAAAACATCCTTGAAATATATGTTATTTAAAAATCATATTGACAGTTTTGCTTAAGATTAGATAAATTCCTTTCCCCATCCCGCAAAGGATGGGGATTATAGAATGGGTTCGATTTTCCTCTTGCTATCGAGGCAGTCGCCAATAATTATTTGATTCATAATCTAATATCCCTTTAAGATTAAATATTGCGAACTTACATCTGCAACTTAATGAAAATATAGCAGAAAGCAAAATCACGATTTGGATAAGTTTTGTAGGGGCGAACGGGAAAATCAATTGCGAATTTCAAATTATGAATTACGTTTTGTTGAAAGGGCGAACGCCGTTCGCCCCCACCCCCTACGGAGAATATTTAAAAAAAAATGTGCTGACACCTTTTCACCGCATTTTTGGTAATTCTTTCATGATTCCCCTTTCTACTCGGCTATCTCGTCCAGCATTTGAAGCCGTCGGGACTTGCCGTTTTCCTGATTCATCACTTCGGCGTAATAATTCTTTTCCAGAATATCTTCTTCGGTAACAAAAAAGACATCTACAAATTTCTCAACTCTAACGCCTGTCTGATGGTAATTCATTTCGCCCAAACTTTCGTTCCAGCCTCTCAGCCACTCGGACAGAAGTTTTTTCTGCTCCTCGTCTCCGTCAAAATGAATAATAAGGTCAACGTCAGCATTCAAAGTAGCAGTTTTGTTGTGCGTGGTTCCAAACAAATAAACGCCTTTCACTCCGTATTTTTTGCCTTCAAGCTTCGAGGCGATGGTTTCGGCTAAACGGGTTCTCATCTGCCACGGCTCATAAAGACTTGACTCGGATTTGATTATATTTGCCGTATTGTAAAATGCTTTGGTGGAAGGGTCGGTCAAAAATCCTATTGCTTCTTCGTCATCTGCATTAAGCAGAACACGAAGAATCATGCCTCCCGTTGATTCGGGAACATCAATAACTTTGACAACATCCTTCAGATGTTCATAATTGGGAAGCAATTCCTCAAGTTTATTCGGACATGAGAATAAAAATCCGTCGTTAAAAACTATTCCTTTTTCATCAGGATAGAGCGGGAGATAGCGAATACCCGATTCAACCAAATCCTGGAAGAAATGAGTGCCAAAAGATAAATCGGGCACATAATTTCCCTTTTGCCGTGCAATTTCAATCAGAATCGCAGTATTATTTATATCGGCATAAGTCACACTGACTCCAAGCCGTATGTCTCCGCGTGAACCCCATCTACCCGGACCCATCAGGATAAAACGCTTTTTGGGTAGTAATTTATTCAGCTTGCCGACTGCCGACCCAACGGCTTTCAAATCCTCAAGATTTTCAAGTTCCCCGTATTTTTCGGGGTCAACGTAAACTATGTAGTCAATGCCCTGAACTTTACCATTTGAAATAAATTTATTGGCAGTGAAAATAACTTTATCTTTGGCAACATCTTTGGGAATAATCGCTCCGATGTTTTCCGAGCCTGAACTTTGAGGCCTGCATTGCAGAAGATAAATATCCTTTCCGTTGCAGGCAAATTCTATATCTACAGGAACCTTCAAAGCTTCGGAAAGTACTTTCAGCATCGTATGAATTTGATTCAGGTAAGGAGTATTTAAAAACATATTTTCAAATGTAACAACCAATTCGTGTTTTTTTGTGTCAATGCCTATTCCGACAGGTTTTTTCAGATGTCTTTCTTCCTGAATAGAAAATATTTCATTAATCATCGGGAAATTGTTTCCGACTTCGTCAATAGCTTCCTGAATCGGAATAGTATCGAATGAATTTGTCTCAAGGTTAATCACATCAATATTTTTGGGCGAATAGCATGTTATTTCATCAAAAGTAAGATTCACTCTCAATGAAGGCTTGCCCGGTGCAATCATAACAGGATAATCATCTCCGATTCGGTCCACGGCACGTGTGCCAAGACCGGGAACAATCCTGATTAAACCGTCTTCACGCTGAATTCTGGGAGACCAGCGGAATTCGTTATTGCTGAAAGCAACGCCTGCAAAAGCGGGGAAGAAATATTTACCGACTTTTGTGCCGACCACTTCCTGAATCATTATGCCCATTTCTTCGTGAAAATCGAGCAATCCGCGTTCAATTCTGTATCCGATGGGGTCGGGACCGAATGTTGAAGCATAAACTTCGGCAATAGCATCCGTTAAAGCTTCAAATCTTTCTTTTTTCGAGCCCTGATTGGCAAGGAACAGGCTTTTATATTTTCCTGCAAAAGCTGAACCCATTCTGTCTTCGAGCAAACTCGAACTGCGGACGATAATCGGGCTATCGCCGAAATCATCCAATGCTCTGGATAAACCGTTCATTATTTCGGGCGGAAAATGCGAATTTTTGAAAGCCTGAATAATAAATGGATACTCTCTTCTGATTTCGTCTATTTCTTTGTATTTATGCTCAATTGCATCTTCGAGACTGTTATAGTAAACAAAGTTCATAACCGTATCGGAAGTTATGTACCAGGTCTTGGGTGTTTTAACTGAGGCAAGCATGGGGAATGCATCGTGATTGTGCTCGATGATTTTTTTGGCAAGAATAACTCCTGCACTCTTTCCGCCAAGTTTGCCATGACTGTCCGACGGGAAAATCATGTTTTGGAGAATCATATAAAAATCATTGATTTCACCGTAATTTTTAGCAATATTTATAAATTCAAGCTGTTCGGTTAGAAATCTTCTGATTAATGAAACACGAATTCCGACACCAATAGGACTCGATTCATCTTCCGAATCGGGGCTGATGTGGTGGTAGCGGCGGATTGAATCTGCAATTTCAGCCAAAGGAGTATTTCGGTTGGCAAGAGTCATAACGAGAAAACCAAGTTTTTCCTCATTTATCCATTTTTGGATTGCCATTAATATTTCGTCGTCTGATAAATATTTCGAAGCAATATCGAATATTTCCACACTTAGATTGAAAGAATTTTCCAGGAGTTGTTTTTTCGATGGTCTGTTCACTTCAGTTAAAGCAGAATCATCTTCATCAAGACTGCCAAGCTTTTTGAAAAGAATTTTTGATTCGGGAATTCCTTTGTAGAACAGCAGGTTAATCATTTTTCTTGCAATAATGCTTGACAAATGCTGGTCTGTTTTGCGAAGCAGGTCAAGAATAACGCTCCACTCAGGTCTTGGTTTTTCGGCAAATTCAAGCTTTGAATTCTGCCAGTTATCAAAGACTGATTTCAGCCGCTGATGCAGAAGATAATGCCCAAATCTGTCGGCAATAGTATCAATCAGTTTTCTTTCTTCTTTGAGAAATGGACCTTCGTCGGAAGTAGGAAATTCAATTGTGTAATAAATTTCGATTTTCCCAACGGGTTCACCCTGAACTTTGATTATGGATTCCAGCTTCCATACAGTTTCAATAAATCCGGGAAGTGAAAATACTTCCTCACCGATTGTAATCCTCGAAGTGCAGTAAGCGGGATATTGCCAGCCCGGAGGAATTGCCCTGATTATGCCGTAGGCAACATCTTCGAGCGATGTTTCGGATTGATTCAGCAGGTCTTCCAATCTGTAAAGGCAGTTCAATTCCTTTGCTCTTTCTTCAAGAACATGAATGAATGTTTTAAAAGTTTTTTTCTGGTCCATAATCTTATTTCAAAAAGTTAATATCTGAAAATCCAAAATACTATATTTTTAGAAAATTCTATCCATTGTTATTTTTTGTTAATTTATATTTCAACAATGGTCACTCCTGCACCGCCTTCAACTAAATCGCCTATTCGGTAAGAAATAACTGAAGGATGGTTTGCCAGATACTGATGAATTGAGTGTCTCAAAGCTCCTGTTCCTTTTCCGTGGATAATTGTCAGATTGTTCAAATGACCGCGAACAGCATCCGAAACATAATTGTCAACCAAACGCAGAGCTTCGTCTGCCCTCATTCCACGCAAATCAATGCTCGATTTTGTATCGAATTTGATATAATCATTGTATTCTTTTGAAGTTTTTGGAGTGGAAATAGTTTTATATAATTTTTCAATTTCAAGTTTGAATTTCACGCCGTTAAAATCAACAACCGCATTATTCCCTTTTTCATCCACTTCAAGGACTACACCGATAGCGGTTGACTGTTCGGTTGTAACCGCATCGCCGGGGATAATTTTTTCTTTTTTAACCTTGGTTTCTTTTCTGACCTTTTCATCCATTGATTTAGCCTGAGTTTTAATATCTTTTTTTATATCCTCAAAATCTTTTTTAATTTCGGAAATAGGTCTTTTTTCTTCCCGAATTTCACGAATTGTATTTTCAATCAATGAATTAGCTCGCTTTAGAATTTCTTCGGCTTCGGTTCTGGCTTCACTCAGATAAACTGCTTTTTTGGCTTTAATGTCGCTCAGTCTTTGTTCGTAATCTTTACGAAGTTTTTCAGCCTTGAGCTTTTCTTCGTCGGTGATTAATTTTGCTTTTTCAGCTTCAAACTTGAATTGCTGTAAAATCCTGATGCTTTCTTCCATTTCGGTCTGCCTGGAACCTACATATTTCCTTGCCCGTTCGATAACAAGTCTGTTCAGACCGAGGCTTTCGGCAAGAACGAATGCATAGCTGTTGCCCGGGATTCCCTCAAGAAATTTATAAGTAGGGTGTAAATTTTTTTCGTCAAACTCGAGCGAATCATTTTTGATTTCGTCATGAGTCAGGGCATAGCTTTTAAGCGACGACTGATGAGTGGTGACAACAAAAAAGAGTTTCAGTTCGAGAAATGTATCCAGAATCCCTGCGGAAAGTGCCGCACCTTCCTGCGGGTCTGTTCCTGAACCAATTTCATCAATAAAAATGATTGAATCCGAAGTGCAGTTATCAATAATATCTTTCATCTTCAGAATCTGGGAACTGAAAGTAGATAAATCATTAATGATTGACTGATGGTCGCCGATTAACGAAAAAATATTCCTGAAGTTTGTTTTGCAGTCTCCAAGCGGGAAAATGCCGCTGAGAGCCATCGCAATATTAACTCCGATGCTTTTGAGTGCAACCGTTTTTCCTCCTGCATTTGGACCTGAAATCAGATGTCCCCGCATTTCATTCGTAAATTCAACACTGAGGGGAATTACTTTCTTGGTTCCCTTTGAAGCAACAAGGAGAGGATGCCTGACATTCCGTAAATAAATCAGATTTTCATCAAGAATTTCTGGCTTAATTCCGCCGAATTCAAGAGCAAATTTTGCTTTTGCAAGGATTGAATCAACGTGAGCCAAAATCTCGACTGCACGAAGGAAATCTCTTGCATCGGTTCCGACTTCCTGAGTCAGATTGCCCAAAATCCTGAATATTTCGCGTTTTTCCTCATTCGAAAGTAACGAGAGGTCGTTATTCATTTCAATAATTTCCGAAGGCTCCAAAAAGACAGTTGCACCTGTTTGCGAAACGCCGTGAATAATCCCGGGAATTTGCCTTTTATTTTCAACTTTAACAGGAAGAACAAATCTGCCTTCGCGAAGAGAGATAAAGTCTTCCTGAAGCATCGAGTCCTCGCTCACACGCTTTAGAATTTTCTGCATCCTTATTCTCAGACGTGCAGATTTTTCATGAATTTCATGTCTGATTCTTGCAAGTTCGCGGGAGGCTGTGTCCCGAACATTTCCCGTTTCGTCTATTGCATCGGTGATATGCTTTTCGATTATTCTGTTTTCATGAAGAAGGGATGCATATTCACTCAGAAAAGGATACTTTTCTTCACGGGTTCTGAAGTAAGACTTAACAAGCCGGGAAGCACGGAAAAAATCCGAAACCGAAAGCAGTTCTTCTGAAGTGAGTACTGCATTTGCAACCATGGATTTGAACAGTCTGGGACGAACATCGGACAACCCGTCGAAAGGGAGTGGGTCGTCAATCGTGATTATGTTCGTCATTTCCGAAATATAATCGTGTTCCCTTCGGCACCAAAAAAGCTCATCAGTAGGTTTGTGAGCCATAATCAGCTCTTTGCCCGCCTCGGAAAAACAAAAGCGTGCAATCAGCTCCAGCACTTCGGGAAACTCTATCTGCCTTAGTGCATCATTTAATAATTTATCCTGCATGTTCAATCTTCACAAAAAATCAAAATTCAAATTCTTTAAGTTTCAAAAATAGCAATAATCAATGAAACGAACATGACTAAATTCGACAGAAAAGGAGCATGAAAGTAAAATCATTTTCAGTTGGAACCGGACAAACTTAATTCTATATTTTTACAAACTTCCCAACTTTATCCCCAACTCTCACAAAATAAACTCCTGACGGCAAACCCGAAACGTCAATTCTTTGTCCTCCGCCGGCGGAGGTGTCTGCAGAGCAGACGGAGGTGGAAACTGTTTCTCCAAAGACATTGAAGATGCTGATGTCGGGGAAGGTCAAGGCATGCCTTGACCCTACAGAGATTTCTATGAAATCGGTGGCGGGGTTGGGGGAGATATTACTTTGTTGAATAGTTATATATTCGTCAACACTTAAAAGCAAATCATTGATTTTTGCTCTATATACACCTGAGAAAGTGCAGGCAAAGATATATTCATCTTTGTTGGCGATTTCATAAACAAAATAGTCATAAAGTGTTTGATTTTTTGATAACCATGTTTCACCTTTGTCCGTTGAAAGAAAAAGTCCGCCGCCAATAGTTCCGATAAAAACATTTTCACCTATCGAATTTACTGTAGCTATATGTAAATTGGTTAAACCAAAATTTTTTGGCGACCAGCTATTACCATTATCGGAAGAAACGTAAACACCGCTGTCACTTGTACCGGCAAAAATACGATTATTATCATTTGATAAATTTTGAATTTGTAAATTTGTCAATCCATTATTTTTTTCTATCCAACTATCACCGTTGTCTGAAGACAAAAATACACCACCGCTACGTGACCCAACAAAGATATTACTGCCAACAACTGCTATACCGCGGAAATAAGTTTTTGGCAGACCATTGCTTTTGTCCAGCCAAGAGTTTCCATTATCAGACGAAAGAAAAATTCCGGTTGAAGTCGAAACTAAAATATTATTTCCAATAATAAGAATCTTTGAAATTTTCAAATCGGTTAAATCTGAATTTTTTGGGAACCAGATTTCACCATTGTTAGTTGTTGCAAAAATACCTTTTGTTGTGCCTGCAAAAACTGTACCTTCGGCACTTGCAATTGAAGGTATGTATAAATCATCCAAGCCCGAAATTTTTAGTGTCCAATTATCTCCATTATCCGAAGAATAAAAAATTCCACTACCGAGAGTCCCCGCAAATATATTATTTCCCTCAAAAGCAATTGAACGAACGTTTACGGCATCGAAGCCACTATTACAAAACTTCCACTGTGGAAAAAGGTTGGAAACATTTAAGACCATAATTATAAGCCATAATAAGAATATTCTCATGATATCTTTCTAATTGTTCAGAAATTATAAATATTTTAATTATATATAGAATTAAGCATCAGAAATAATAAATTTCAATTAAAATTATTATCATTTTAAAATTATGAATTTATCTGTAGCATAAGTTCCGTTATTAAAAGATGCTTTTATAAAATACATACCGGGAACAAAATTTTCATTAGACCTATACTGGAAATCATTAAAGCTATTACTGTTCAATTGCAATATTTGTTTATCCATTTGCTTACCGTTTTCATCAAATATTTCAATATTTGCTAAATTTACATCAATAGAAGCAACACGAATGGCAAGTGAATTTGCTTCTTTAACTATGCTTGGGAGGACAAAGATTTTAGATTTTTGTTCAATTTTGCTTTCAAAAACACCGTTTATTTCTGAATAGTCTTTCTTGAATATTGTACCATAGCCCATTGAAGTAACCAAAATAGTACTCTTATTTAAAAAAGCTAAACCGGTGCATGCATCACTTATATTAGGATAATGAAATGTTGTATCTCTAAACCATGATTTACCATAGTCAGTTGTTTGCCAGAGGAATGCTTCTTTTCCAAGTCCAAATCCGATATTGTCATAAAAAGCAAGTTTTGAAATACCGTAAATAGGCTTTGTTAATGAATCCAATACTTTTTTCCATGTTGAACCGCCATCAGAAGTATAAAAAATAATGCTTTTGTAGTTGGAACTCATACCTGCCATAACTCCATGTTCCCTATCGGAAAAATGCATGTCCCTAATCCAATACGGCGTTTCAAACAGCTTTTTCCATGTTTTACCAAAATCTTCACTTTTAAAAACATATCTCACAAATTCTGGGTATGGACCGGCACAGACCATATAAATCAATGAGGTATCATAAACAAAGAAATTATTGATACTATTATCGGTAATAGTACCTTTAATATTGATTTGCTCCCATGTTTTACCTCCGGTTTTAGTAAAATGAAAATCCTTAAAATCATTAATAACACCTATGTCCTTATTGATAAACTGAACCTCTGCCAAAATATTCTTCGTGTTCATGCGATACTTGGTCCAACTCTTGAAGTTATCTCGGGTTTCATAATAATATCCGCTGTCACAAACAATAATACAAAGGTCTTTTGATGGGAAGGAAATGGCAAAAGGTGCCGGAGGGCAATACTCTTTGACTGAATCTGAAGAAAAATAAATACTTGTATCTAATAAAGACGTAAACCATGTTTTCCCACCGTCTTGTGTATTTCTGCATGCAAGCCATGCATACCTGTCTATGCCGAGTAATGCAACTGCCGCACAGTTCAACGAATCAAGACATTTAATATCTACATAACCAGTCTGAAGTGGAGATAGTGAAGGGAACCCTCTATAGGCAGTGACTTCGAAGCTATCAACTCGTATCCAATCGCAGGTACAAATATTTGTACCTGCGATTATTAAGAAAATGCTTAAAATTAGTTTTTTCATTGCTTTTCTACTCCCTGCAGAAGTTCCCTTCTGCCGTCTTCTTCGGTTTTTCTATAATTTGCATTCTTTTCAAGTATTATCTTATTTCAGACGAAAACTCCTAACATAAGATAACACGATACTCTCAATTACATTTGCAATATACAAACAAAATATTTACAAAACAATAATAAAATTTTCAGATTAGCTATCTAAAATCGATACGATTAAACTTAGCTTTTCCTAAAATAATTTTGGATGCACTAAAAATTATTTTTCTTCGTAATTCAATAATTAAATGAGATTTGCGAATAGCATGGAACTATAAACCAATCAAAATAAAATATATGAAAATAGAAAATAAAAAAGAGTTGTTCGAAGAACAACGCAAGGAACTATACAGAGCTCTGAAAGTTAGATTCGAGAAAAACATGACCCGCCATCAAGGTCTGGAATGGGCATCAATACAAGCAAAGCTCGAAACTACTGCTGAAAAACTGTGGTCGCTGAACGAAATGGAAAGAACAGGCGGAGAACCCGATGTGGTTGGTCATGATAAAAATTCGGATGAATACATATTTTATGATTGTTCAGCCGAAAGTCCCAAAGGACGCAGAAGTGTTTGTTACGACCGTGAAGCACTGGAATCAAGGAAGGAATTCAAACCGCAGAATAACGCTGTTGATATGGCGGCAGACATGGGGATTGAACTTTTAACCGAAGAGCAATATCGGGAATTACAGAATCTCGGAAATTTCGATTTAAAAACATCCAGTTGGGTGAAAACTCCTTCAGAAATTAGAAAACTCGGCGGTGCAATCTTTTGTGACCGTCGCTACGACCACGTTTTCGTATATCACAACGGTGCCGAATCTTACTATGCCGTTAGAGGATTTCGAGGCTGGCTCAGGGTTTGAAATTGATTCAAATTATAGGGCGAACAAACCGTTCGCCCCTACTTGAAACATTGACAAATTTTTTCACCAAATTTATTCTTTTAATTATACTGACAATCGTAAATATTAAATGCACACAAACTTAATAAAGCATATCCGAAATTATATTGAACTCGATGATAGTTCGATTGAGATTCTGAATAAGTATTTCAAATCGGCTAATTATAAAAAGAAGGAATTTCTTCTCGAAGAAGGGCAGATTTGTAATTCAATTCATTTTGTTGAGAAAGGCTGTTTAAGAATGTTTTTCATCAACGAAAAATTGAATGAACAAATAACTCAATTTGCAATGGAGAATTGGTGGATTTCCGATTATTTTAGTTTTTCGGATGGCACTCCCTCCGCTTACTTCATACAAACTGTAGAAAATTCCGAGATTATATCAATTGATAAACTCTCATTTGAAGCAATGCTCAAAGAACTGCCCTGTATGGAACGCTATCTGAGGATTATTATGCAACGAGCCATAGCCGCCTCTCAGCTACGAATAAAGCAAATGTATGAACTTTCAAAAGAAGACTTCTACAAACAATTTTGCTCGTCATTTCCCGAATTTGTCCAACGCGTTCCGCAGTATATGATAGCCTCCTACTTAGGTCTTACCCCTGAATACGTGAGTGAACTCCGAAAAAAGAATTTATAATCGCAATTTCTTAAACCAGCTTAATTTTTTGTCACGCATAAATATGGTAGTTTTGCATTTGTATATAGATATTTTTTAAAAATTATTTTAAGTGAGAGTTATGGAGATCAAAGAACAAGTACTTGAAACCATGAAAAAAGCAGGAGTTCCTTTAAATGCAGGAAAGATTGCTGAATTAGCAAATTTAGAACGTAAAGACGTAGATAAAGCAATGAATACGCTGAAAAATGAGGGAGAGATTGTATCCCCGAAAAGATGTTTTTGGCAACCCAAATGAATTTAACAAATTAATAAAGAACGAAAATGAGTGAAAATAAAAAATTGTCTGAGAAATTCTTAGAAGTATTACAGCACGAAGGTGTTGTATCAATAGTATCATGGGGTGTCGAAACCCATGTTGCAAATACATGGAATTCGTACCTTGTTATAACCGACGACGAACGAATCCTGATTCCTGCTTATGGCTTTAGAAAAACCGAGAAAAATGTTGATGTAAACAGTAATGTAAAATTGACATTGGGCAGTAAAGATGTGCTTGGGTATAAAGATTATCAAGGAACGGGATTTCTTGTTGATGGCACTGCCAAATACATCAGCGAAGGCAAAGAATATGATTTCATGAAAGAGAAATTCTCATTTCTTACCAGAGTGCTTGAAGTAACTGTTGAAACAGCAAAGCAGATGTTGTAGGAAACATTCATCCGTAGGGGCAATTCATGAATTGCCCCTGCCATTATCTTCATATTGTTTCTCATGATTTGAGCGATTTGTTTGATTTTTATTAACGTGAAATACATGCGAAGTAAATATTCCAACAACTCCTAATACGATAATAAGTGCTACCACCATCTCTTTTTTTAATTTCAGGTATTCCTTCGATTTGGAAAACATATAATTAATTATTGCCTTCCAATTCAGGAACAAATGAATAATAAGTGATGCAATAAAAACAACAGAAGCTGAATTATGTATTGTCATAATAGCATGACGTAACGGATCCTGTATGGGTATAGAGCCTATTAAGTGAAGTGGAATACCGGAAAGTGGTAACAGAATGAAAGAAAATAACATTATCAATGATGTTAAAGCTCGAATTTTCATTTTTTCTCCAATTAATTTTAAAATTTTTTATTTCCTTACAACATGCTTTGGGTTGATGTTTGGATATTCGTAGGGGCAATTCATGAATTGCCCTTACAATTATCATTTGCTGTGTTCCTACTTGAAAAAACGACACCTTTTTCAAAAAATTTTCTGTAATGGTTCATCCAATCAATTTTTGATTAATTATATTCATCATCATCCCAATTTAACGGATTATATTCAATATATTTTCTAATTTCAAATAATTCTATCTCGTTTTCGATAATGTGTTCATAATAATTGCGTTGCCAAACGGGAACGCCGGAAGAATTACGGATTTCATTGATGCGTTTCGTACAGACAGATTTATATCCGGAAATAAATGATGATAATGATTTTGATTGCATCCGTAGGGGCGAACGGCCGTTCGCCCCTACATTATTCACATTCCTCTCGGTATTAAACGTAATCGGGACAATATTTTTAATTTCTTCAATTCCGGAATTTTCAATGATTATTATTACATGAATATGATTTGGCATAATGGCATAATAATCAATTTTTATTTCATTACGGATTTTCTCGGATTTCAATAATTCTTCTTTTAAGATTCTCCCAAATTCATTCGATTCAATAATACCATCATGAATTTTCCCAAATAATTTTTCGCGATTATGCGAACATATCGTTAGAAAATAAATCCTGCCTGCGAATAATCATATTCTTTCAGGCGGATTGATTTGCGGTTGTGTATTTCGGGATTGAATTTCATTGTTATTCCTTTGTAGGGGCGAACGGCCGTTCGCCCCTACCGTTCGCCCTTATATTTACCGATTTTTCCATTCCTCGAATACTTTTTCCATCTGTCTGATGTGTCCGGTTATGTGTTCCTCGTATATTTCAAGCCATGTATCCATTGTGATTGTGCCTAAATGCTCATGCTCGATTGTAAGCGACCATGCCTCTTCAGGCAAATCTTTTATCAGGTCGTAGGTCATTTTTCTCAGAAGTCGGAAAAGTTCCAAAGCATCTTCGGCACTTTGAGAGTGGTAATCGAGATTGTCAGACCATTTGTCCTGGTCGTAAGCAAAAATTTTCGAGCCGGGCTCCGCAATAAACCTTCGGCACCGGTGGTAAGAATTAGCTTCACTGTCGGCAAAGTGAATAATTATTTCGTGAATACTCCAACGAATTGGTGCGGGTTTGAATTTCCACATTTCCACCGGGAAATTTTTCAAAGCTGTTTGAATATTAAGAAAAGCTTTCCCGTAATTCTCAATGATATTTGTTCTTAATTCTGAATCCATAAAAATTCCTGTTTATTCGAAAAAATGATTGTAAATTATATTCCTTGAACTTAACTAATAACTGATAACCATGACAAATATTATTAGAAAACAGCCACAATTATAATTTGTTTTCAGTATATTCGTATTATTCATTTGAAACTTTTTAACTCATTAAGGAATTACTATGAAAAAAGTTATTATTTTGTTGGCTTTAGTATTATGCGTCTCAAGCATTCAGGCACAACCAATCGGTACGAAATACGATGCACCCAAGAACCGCATAGGTTTCTCCGGCTCAATGATTTCCGGATGGGGACTTACATACCAACGTCAATTTGACCCTATCGCTGTAAAATTTGTTGCTTTCTATTATTATTTTAAAAATGGTACAGGACAAAATAATAATACTACTATTCTTCAGGGTCCTTTTTACAATTACAATGAACAGGGTTCATTCGGTTCGTTTGGGGTTGAAGTTAAATATAATGTATTCGAAAGCAAATATGTAAATATTTATCCTTTCCTCGGAGCAAGTTATTGGTTCGATAATTCAGAAAACCCTGATTATTACTATGATAATAAAAAAATGGTCAGTACATCATATCTTAGGACATCCAAATCAAATACTTACAATCTTGGCGGCGGTTTGGGTATGGAATTGCTTGCCGGCAAATATATCGCATTCAATTTTGATATTGGTATGAAATACCTGAATACACAGCAAACAGCAACTAATTATGATTCTCCAGTCAATTTTAAAGATTCTCAGGACATTTATTTCGGTTTTGGAGTTGGCGGTGGAGTTACTTTCGCATTCTAAGAATTCAGTACAAAAACTTTTGGATGGATTCATGCTTCAAGTGCATGAATCCATTTTTTTGTTTTCTGCTGTGATAATAAATGAAATGATTTTATCTTGAAATTCCTGAAATCAAATGATTCAATTGCGAATACAAACAAAATTGAAAATAAATATTATTTTTCTTGGAACTGATTGAATAATTAATTTATTTTGTTATTGGTTATAATCTTTTTTCTCAAAATATGGAAATTTTATGTTGAAAATATTTAAAAATCATAAATTATCAATATTGTCCTTCTTCACAATTTTGATAACGGCTTTATTGTTTCTCAATTCCATCCACAGCTTTTCTAATATGACAGGAAGAGTTGGACGTACTTTAGCAACTTCCGAGGGATGCGGCGGAACAAACTGCCACGGTCCTGTTACTCCCAATCCTGTGACAGTAATTGCAATTGAAAGCGGAACGGGGAATTACGTTGTCAAACCCGGCACAATTACCAATTATACCATAATCGTCAGAAATGACATTGCTATTGCCGCAGGCATAAATATTTCTGTTAAAGATAATTCGGGAGCAAATGCCGGTACTCTCAATTTTGTTCAAAATGATTTAAAAGTAGTTTCCGGGGAATTAACTCATTCAACACCGAAAATTCTGGAAGGTGGAATCGCTACTTTTAGTTTTACATGGCAGGCTCCTATGACTCAAGGCACCTACACCTTTAATGTTGCCGCCTGTGCAGTGAATATGGACGCTATTGCATCTGCTCAGGATATGTGGTCTTGGATGTATCCCCAGGATGTTATAGTAGATGCAGGACCTCCGATATTGGCTTGCAATCCATCGGGCATTGATTTTAGGGAAGTCAAGTACACAAGATATAAGGATACAACTATTGTTGTAAAAAATGCCGGAAAGAATCCATTATCTGTTACCGGAATTGAACTTTCAGGTCCCAATGCTTCTGAATTCAGTCTTCCGGGCAGTACTTCACTCTTTGACCTTCAACCTGATTCAACAAGAATTATTAAGGTGCGTTTTACTCCAGCAAATATGTTGGGAAGCAAAACTGCTTACATTAATTTCACAAATAATTCAGCAGAAAATCCAAAAGTCGTTTACCTTGCGGGTAACTGCAATTCCCAGCCAACCCCAATTATAACAGTTTCTTCCGAACTTATGGACTTTGGAGATGTGAAAGTAACAAATTACAATGAACAGGAACTTAATGTAAAGAATTCCGGTGATTACGATCTTACTATAAATTCTGCAAATTTATCTGGTGTAAACGCAAAAGACTTTTCCTTTGCCTCTCAAACTAATTTTCTATTGAAGCCTGACTCCTCAACAAAGATTCTTGTCCGTTTCAATCCCCTTTCCACAGGGAATAAAGCCGCTCAATTTAATTTTTCATCCACTTCGAAGAATGACCCAATCATTTATCTTATCGGAAAGGCTCTTCCGGGACCTAAACCAATGATTCAATTCTCCGTCAATCCCCTTGTGTTTGGAAAAACTGCTGTTGGAACACAATCCGATAAACCCGTAACCATCAAAAATGCCGGCGAAATTCCTCTTGAGGTTACCGGAATGAAAATAATGGGTCCGAATGCAACAGAATTTTCATTTGTTTCAGGCGGTGGTGGCTTTTCTTTGGATGCCAATGAACAACGAAGCATCAACATTCGCTTTACTCCAATTGTTGAAGGTACCGATAAATCAGCTTATATCGAATTTACTTCAAATGATGACTCCAAACCCCAGCTTCAAATAAGTGCAGAAGCTTATAGTATTCCCAAACCCAAAATACAGGCTGATGTTGCAGAAATTGATTTCGGTCAAATCAATAATACGTTCACCAAGGACACTACTTTTATGCTTTATAACAAAGGAACTGCCGACTTGAGGGTTGAACTGCCCTATATGTCCGGCATGGATTCGCTTGAATTCTCGATTTTAACGCAGGCATTTCCAAGAAATATTATTCCCGACGATGCATTAAGCATTCGAATCCGTTTTCAGCCTAAAACAGCAGGCGGCAAATCAACTTATCTCATGATTCCATCGAGTGATACACAATTAAAAATCCCTCTTGGCGGTGTTTCAAAGCCATATACGGGCATTGAAGACGTTCAAGCGGAAAACTTTTCTGTTCAAATCATTCCCAATCCTTCAACTAATAAAATTCGATTTGTTGCAAAGGATAATGATTGCCGACAACTCCTAATTTATGACAATACCGGTAATCTTTTGATTGAATTTCAGCAAAATGAAGGAATTAATTTCGAATGGGATATGAAGGACAACATGAATAAAATTGTTCCAAACGGAATCTATCACGCTGTTTTCAGTTCCGGTACTAAAAATCGGTCGGTTTCATTTGTTATAAGCAAATAAAAAATGCTTCTGCAATTTTGAAATTTATAAAGAAAAAAATCCGGAAAACTCTTTAGTTCTCCGGATTTTTCATTTATCATTCAGTAACACTTAAACCGAATTTAAGTTATTAACGAGCAAGAATCATCTGTCTGACGGCAATATTATTGCCCGATTGAAGCTTGATCATATAGACCCCATCGGAAACTCCGCCGGAATTCCAGACAGCACGGCTGATTCCATTAGCAATATAATTCTCAACAAGTGTTGTAACCTTTTCGCCAAGCGTATTGTAAACCGATAAAGTTACAGGAGTTGAACCCAAAGAGTAGAAATCAATTTCCGTATAGTCAGAAAACGGATTAGGATGGTTCTGACTTAGCGACAAAATCGGGTTAATATTTTCATCTTCAACGCCGACCAATACTCCTTCGCCGGAAATTGGAATGGAATAGCCGGTGCATTCGGTTGGAAGCGTAATAGCGATGTTTGCATTTTTCACTCCTTCACTTGTCGGGGTGAATCTGACTTTCATATCAACGGATTGGTTGGGACCAAGCGTAAATGTACCGCCGGAAATAAGTGTAAACTCAGCTTTATCGGCACCGGATATTGCGGCAGAACCTGATATCTGAATTGGCGTGGTGTTGCGGAACGCAGAAGACAAAGTTGTTTCCTTCGAAGAGTTTTTCAAAACTTTCCCGCAGTAGGTTTTTCCGATTGCAACACCACCGCAAGGAGCCACAAGGGCAACATCGGCAATGGGACAAGGCAGACCCTTGAACGAAAGTGTGGAAATCTGAGACGTTGGGGGAGTTTCGACGAAATTTATTTTGATTGTATGGTTTTGACCTTTCAAAATTTTCATCGGAAAGGTTTTACCGTTCAAATCAATGGTGTATGCTTTATTGTTAGGAGCGACAGTAATTTCGGAAACCGTGTAATCGGCACCCTGAGCTGTTAAAATAAGCGGCTGTTGGGTTTTTCCGGGACCGAAAACGAGTTGAGTTGCCGACGAAGAAATGGTTGGCACAGCCGGAGCCTTGAAGGAAGTGGTTGTACTGTCGGGAATTTTGGTAAATTTGGCGAAAATCTGTCTATCGCGGGTATTTTCAGTGCAACTGAAATTGGACTGCCATGTTAGCTTGCAGGTAGTTTTACTTTGAACATCGCCGCCTATGCATAGACGCAAGGCTAACTTAATATCATCTTTGGAGTAAGCATCAAAAGTTCTGCCGCCTGTTTCCTGACAGATAGTTCTAAGGTCAATATTGGGTTGAGTATTAATTCCGATTGCGTAAATCAAGATTTTATTTTCTCGTGCTTTATTGATAATGTTGTCAATTGTAGTCTGAGGAAAAGGTCGCTCGGGATCGCCATCAGTTACAAAGATTAAAATACGGGGAGTATTGTATGGAGTTTTTTTCAATTCTTCAATAGCACCGTTGCCGGTTAGAAATGCTACTCCAAAATCGGTTGCACCTGCGTAAACTATTTCGTTCTGCTCAATCCATGTATATAATGGGGTTTTATCTGTCCAATCTGTAAACCAAGGTGAGTTTTTATAAACTACTGATGAAAAATGGAGGTACTGAAGTTGAGTACCGGGAGTCATTTTCAAAGTATCCAATATAGATTTTGCCAAAAATTTAACCCAATCCAATTTCGTTTCCTTGCCTGAAGCGATGCCGCTCATTGATGACGAAGCATCAAGAACAAGTGCTATTGAAACAGGAGGGAATACGGTATCTTTGGTGCACTCAACATTTGTCACAGTTACCGGAGTACTGTTCTCTGTTAGAACGAACTCTGAAGGAAGCATGTCGGCATAGGTCATTCCTGCTTTTGTTTTTGCAAAGAACCAACCTTTAGCCGTTGGGAAGTTTGTTGTATCAACCCTAAGGAAGTGGAACTCCTGCCCGATTCCTGATTGAAAATCAAGAAGGAACATGGCAAGTAACGTTAGAATTACAATCTTGGATTTCATAATATCTCCTAAATATATTTTATTATACGATTATTCAATTGCAAATTTACAAAAAGATTAGCTATTTTGGGGTTGAATAGAAAAAAAAAGAACAACAAGAGTAAATAACTATTGTTGTTCCGATTTAGTTTCTTATGAAAAAGGTGGTGGGAGGCGGTGTTGTTATGTTTTATTAGTTCTATATGAGGTGTTTTATGAAAAATTAATGAGCCAATGCTCTGAAAAAGAGTTAACCTCCCACCTGTTTCCAAGACAAAATTACGAAGAATTTTTTTACCAAACAAGAAATATTTTTTCATTTTCAAACTTTTTTTTATTAATATTTTAAAATCTTTTTTTCAACGCTTACAAAGATATTTCTATTTATCCAAAAAAATTATAGAATAAAATTTGATTTTTTTGTAGTATATTAATAAATATTTTGTAATTAATTATACTACATTTTTATTTTGAACATTGGCATCAGGTCGCAACTATGGATAGACGATATATATTTTGGTTATTGGTATTGTTTTTTTTGGTTTCAAGCAAACTATCGGCTGACAGATGTTCGGACGAGATTTTGCTCGATGGTTCCGAAACACTTTACAGTTACGGCATGGATACAACAAATCACTGGTGGGCATTGACTTCCCCATTTACAAATAGTTACAGGCTCATCGTTGACGGAAAAAAATCAGGTATATATGTTGAATTCGGGAATATGACATTTTCTGACGATGGTTCAAAGTGGGCTTGTTTTGCCCGCGACAACAAGCAATGGTATTTGATGACAAATGACACAGTTTTGCCAATCCCCGGGACTGACCCGGGAGAAATCAGATTCAGCCCGAACTCAGAAGTCCTTTGTTTCTCATATAAAGAAGCAGAACAGGAAGTGATTTTTCTAAGGAATAGAAAAATCCAGGTTTATCAAAGGACAGGCAGACTTTTTTTAAGCACCGGAGGGGAACGGATTGCTTTTCTCGGTTATCGGGGCGACAGAATGGTTGTCAATATTAATGGAGCAGAGTCTCCCCTGTTTGATGATATAAAGCCATTTGGTTTCTGGTACGATGGAAGTTTTATGTATGCCGGTAAAAACGGTAACCTTTGGGAGGTTTACAAAAATAGTCAGTCATTGACCGAAAGTTATGCAGATATCCCCGAATACTTTCTAAACCATGAAGGAAATGCCGCCGGGTATATCGCTAAAACCTCATCCGGGAGATATCACGGAGTGATTATTTCTGATGAATATTACGAACCTTTAACCGGTAAGTCTTATGATTTTGCATCAGGTCTGGCACTCCACCCCACCAGTCCGATTATAGCATTTTTGGCTGTCTATAATACTCAGCAGGTCATAGTTATGAGTAATACGGAATTCTATGGAGGTGAGCAAAACAGCCGTCCATTTTTCACCTGCGACGGTTCTGATTTCTTTTTCCTGGGATGTAATATTGACTGCTTCATAAACGTCAGCGGCAGAAAATACAGTACGAACACTCAGCTCTCTCTTGATATGACTTATGCAATGAAACCTAATAATCTTTCGATAGCATATTCAACAAGTTCTTCAATGGTCGTTCGTTCTTTTTCCGAAAATATGCTTTATGCAGGAAGAATGGTTGACGAGATTATTGCCCCAAGATACAATTGGAGGACGGGGAACTACGAAACTCTTGGCAGAATCTCCGACAGGCTTTACCTTATGAAATGCAAATTTTAATCAGAAAATCGAAATTTGAAATTCTTATGGAAAAATAGATAGGCGAATGAAAATTTTCATCTCAACAAATTTATTTAATTTTCCCAAAATTGAATTGCATCTTCAAAATAATTATGCAGAAAATGCAATTACTTTTTGCCTAAACTATTGATATTATTTCAAATAACGATTATTTACCCATTGCATCTATGAATGCAAAAAGATGCAATGATGCAATTTGGTGAAGATTTCTTAACTTGATTTACTTGCTTTAGGATTCACAGGATTTGAATTCCTAAAACCTTATTTTCATAATCCTCAACCTTAGTAGCCCTGGAAGACCGAGTCTCACACCTCTTACCTTATTAATCCCACAAAATAAGGTAATTAGGTATGGGCAATGGGTTACTGCCTGTTATACTAAGGTATTCTCTTCAAACATTACGGCATTACAATTTGTTTATTCGAAAATTTTTAATCCCAAATATTTTTCCTAATTTGCATTGCATCTTCAAAATATTTATGCAGAAAATGTAATATCATTATCGCATAACCTATTGATATTATTTCAAATAACAATATTTTTATCGTTGCATCTTTGTGCTGAAAAAGGTGCAAAGATGCAATTCTTACTACCCTCTCCCTCGGAGAAAATGAAAATATTTATAATAACATGAATATAAATGTGTTA
>CAZSHX010000060.1:0-30921 GCA_964606895.1 uncultured Hyphomicrobiales bacterium | reverse complement strand
TGATTGTCATTTTCCACTGATGAGGTCCAATTTTTTTCCAATAGCATTCTGAAACTTTGCAAACATAGCTTTCTGTTTCCTTGTTGTTTTTTGAAAAGGTAGTGAAATCGTGTTCACCTACGAAAATATCTCCTGAGTTCAGAAGAATACTCTCATCGAATGGAAATTTTACCAAAGAAGAAAAATGGCGGAGCAAAGGATGGTTTTCATTATGAACGAAATAATTATATTCCCTTGAAATTGCATCCCTAACAGAATGAAATGCTTTATCAAGAATATTTGACTTAAAAATTTTAATATCATCAGGAAGATAGAAATTCAGTGCCTTTAAGATTTTTTCTTGGGGGAAATTGAACTCATCAGAAAGTTTGGAATGAGCAATCTGCCTACGTGCATGCACTCCCGCATCTGTTCTGCCTGCACCTACAACAGAAAGCTTTTCGCCAAAAGCCTTTTCAGTTGCCGATTGGATTTCCTCCTGAATGGAATTTGCATTCGGCTGAACCTGCCAGCCTGAATATTTAGTCCCGTCATATTCGATTTGAAGAATAAGTGTCTTCAGAAAATTATCTTCCTTAAAAGCAAAAAATAATATTATTTAAAACACAAAGATATGATTTTTTTAGCTTATCTCGAAAATTTTTGGTAATTTGCATAACTTATAATAATTTAAAATGAAAATGATAAAACATTTTACATATAGGTTTTTCATCAGAGAAATGTCGCAAACTGCTTCATTTCCGCCTTTGAATTTGCCCAAAACCCGTGCAAGCAAAATCCTTCAATTCAAACATTACCAAACTGATGCCCCCATTTGATTTCTGTTCTCATTTAGCTCGTTTTTAGACTATTTTTTGATTATCAGACCAATTATTTATTCAATTTGAATATTTTTTATTACAGTAATACATATATAACTCAAGGAGAAAACCATGAAAAAAGACTTTTTGACAATCCGTGATATGTCCAAAGAAGAAATTCTTAACACATTCAAAATTGCTATTGATATGAAAGCCGACAGAATGAAATATTCCGAAGCTCTTAAGGGCAAAGCACTTGCCATGATTTTTGAAAAACCATCACTTCGAACAAGAACTACATTCGATATTGGTATCCAGCAACTTGGAGGTTATTCACTTTATCTTTCTCCTGCCGAAATCAGCTTAGGTAAAAGAGAATCCGTTCATGACGTTGCCAAAAACCTTGAAAGAATGGTTCAGGGTATTATGATTCGTACTTTTGCCCATCAAATCGTAGTTGACATGGCAAAACACGCAAGAATTCCGATTATCAACGGTTTAACCGATTATTCCCATCCATGTCAGGCAATGGCAGACTTTTTGACAATCCATGAGCTCAAAGGCGAACTGAAAGGTTTAAAACTTTGCTACGTAGGTGACGGCAACAATGTTGCACATTCGCTTATGTTTGCAGGAGCACGTCTCGGTGTGGACGTAACAATCGCATGTCCTGCAGGATTTGAACCAAATCTTATTGCATTCCAGGATGCAGTTGAGGATGCTAAAGAAACAGGAGCAAAAATTCAGGTTGTTCATGATGCATTCGAAGGTGTCAAAAATGCCGATGCTGTCTATACTGATGTTTGGGCTTCGATGGGACAGGAATCCGAAACAGAAGCAAGAAAAAGAATTTTCAAACCATTCCAGGTGAACGAAGATTTAATGGCAAATGCAAAGCATGATGCCATATTTATGCACTGCCTACCTGCTCACCGTGGCGATGAAGTTACAGACGGCGTTATAGATGCATCAAATTCTGTAGTTTTCCAGGAAGCAGAAAACAGACTTCATGCACAAAAAGCAGTCATGTATCAGTTGATGAAATAATTTTAATGGAACAATTGAGGTCAGAATGAACAAAACTGCATTAATAGCAATCGGTGGTAACTCGCTTATCAGAGCAGGTGAAAGAGGTACAATTGAAGAACAGCTTGCAAATGCTCATGCAACAGCCGGTGCTATTGCCAGGATGGTTAGTCAGGGTTGGAATGTTGTAATTACTCACGGGAATGGTCCTCAGGTAGGTGCGGCACTTCTTCGCTCCGAAAGAGCGGCAGGTGAAGTATATACTCATACTCTCGATATGTGCGTGGCAACCACTCAAAGTGAAATCGGTTATATTATCCAGAGAGCCATGAAACATGAACTGAAAAACCTTGGACTGAAAAATCAGGTTACTACAGTTCCTACAATGGTGAAAGTGGACGAAAATGACCCTGCATTTAAGAATCCGACGAAACCTATCGGTCCATTCTATTCAAAAGCAGTAGCCGCAGAAAAGAAAAGGACACTGGGTTGGGATATTGTCGAAGATGCCGCCAGAGGATACAGAAGAGTTGTTGCTTCGCCCGAACCGATTGATGTTCTCGAACTGGATATTATCAAGCAGATAATTGACCTTGGAATAATCGTTATTGCCTTGGGCGGCGGCGGTATTCCTGTCTTCAATTCTAATAGTGAAATTACTGGCTCTGAGGCTGTGATTGATAAGGACCGCTCCTCTGCACTGCTTGCTCTTGGATTGAAGGTTGATTTATTCATCATTAGCACTGATACCGATCAAGTCTATCTGAATTATAAAAAGAAAGACCAGAAAGGAATCAGATTGGCAAATGCTGATGAAATGCAGGAATATTCCGACAAAAAGCATTTTCCACAGGGGAGTATGGGTCCGAAAGTTGAATCAGCAATCAGGTTCATTCGTAACGGAGGCAAAAGAGTGATTATTACTTCTTATGAATTTCTTACGGATGCTTTGGAAGAAAAAGCAGGAACACATATTGTTCCTTAAATTATAAAATTTGAATTTTAATATAAAGGTGAAAAGATGCATCACAACAACATAATTGTCTCACAGCAGTTTACCGTTCCAAAGATAATGGAACTGTTTGACCGTGTCGGGCAGATGAAGAAAATTGTTGCCCGCGGCGGCACAAGGGACTATGAAAACAAAATCATGGCTTCTTTGTTTTATGCTCCTTCTACCCGTACCCGATTTTCTTTTGAATCAGCCATGTACAGGCTGGGCGGTAAGGTTCTTTCAACCGAACATGCACGTGAATTCTCTTCGGAAATTGAGGGCGAACAGCTTGAAGATACAATTCAAATTATGGGAAATTACTGCGATTTGATTGTTATCCGCCATCATGAAGAAGGCGGAGCTAAAAGAGCGGCGGCTGTTTCGAAAGTACCTGTAATAAATGCAGGTGACGGCTCGGGCGGTCAGCATCCCACACAGGCTTTGCTCGATTTGTTTACGATATACAATGAAAGTAAAACTCTCGACGGTCTTTCGGTTGCATTCGTTGGTGCTTTGGACAAAGGACGAACAGTTCGCTCGCTTGCTTATCTCATGAGCAAATTTGACAGAGTCAAACTCTACTTTATTGCACCTGATGAATTGCAGATAAAACCCGATATTTTGGAGCATCTTGACGAAAAAGGAGTTGCCTACGAACTGCTTTCAAGTCCTGAAAAAATCTACAACAAAGTTGATGTGGTTTACCAAACCAGAATACAAAAAGACAGACTTGAAAAAAGGGACATAGAGTTATCGAGATATAATATAACTCAAAGCGTTTTAAGAAAAATGAAGAAAGATGCAATTATAATGCATCCTCTTCCCCGCTCCGTTGAAATTGACCATTCGATTGACAGCGACCCGCGTGCCGCTTATTTCAGACAAACCGAAAATGGTTTATATGTCAGGATGGCGATTATAACTATGTTATTAGATAAAGAATAATTGTTTTAAATTAATAAATTATGGAATTACTATGAACTCAAAAGAATTTATTGAAATCGAAGACCAATACGGTGCTCACAATTACCATCCGCTAGATGTGGTGGTTCACGAGGCAAAAGGCAGTTGGGTATATGATGTTGAAGGTAAAAAATACCTCGATTGTCTTGCCGCTTACTCCGCTGTTAATCAGGGACATTGTAACCCAAAAATCATGGAAGTATTCATGGAGCAGGCTAAACTTGTTACATTAACAAGCCGTGCCTTCAGAAATGACAAACTACCCGTTCTTTACAAAAAGCTTGCCGCTATGACCGGCTACGAAATGTCATTGCCAATGAACTCAGGAGCCGAAGCAGTCGAAACCGCAATTAAACTTGCCAGAAGATGGGGTTACGACGTAAAAGGAATTGAAAACAATAAAGCTGAAATAATTGTTGCAACAGGCAATTTCCATGGAAGAACAACCACTATCGTTGGCTTTTCTGACGATCCTTCTTCTTTCGGTGGATTTGGACCTTATACACCGGGTTTCTTATTCCATGAATACGGGAATGCCGAAGATTTAAAATCAAAAATCACAAAGAATACAGCCGCAGTTATGATTGAGCCAATTCAGGGCGAAGGCGGAATCGTTATTCCTCCCGAAGGATACCTAAAAGCTGTAGAAACAATATGCCGCGAAAACAATGTTCTTTTCATCTGTGATGAAATTCAATCAGGTTTGGGAAGAAGCGGAAAACTATTCGCACATTATTACGAAAATGTCAGACCTGATATGGTTATTATCGGCAAAGCACTTTCCGGAGGTTTCTATCCTGTTTCAGCAGTACTTGCAGATAAAAAAGTAATGCTTGTTATCAAACCGGGACAGCACGGCTCAACATTCGGAGGCAATCCGTTAGCCGCCGCTGTTGCAGTCAAAGCCCTTGAAGTTATTGAAGAAGATAATCTCGTAGAACGTTCTTATGAACTTGGCGAATATTTCATGAACAAACTTCGTGAGATTGACAGCCCGCATATTAAACTTGTTCGCGGACGCGGTTTGTGGATTGGATTTATTCTTGATACGAGAGCAAGACCATATTGCGAAAAGCTTATGGACGAAGGAATTCTTTGCAAAGAAACACATGACAATATAATTCGCTTTGCTCCACCTTTGGTTATAACCAAAGAAGAAATTGACTGGGCAGTTGAACGAATTTCAAAAGTAGTTAAATCACTCGATTAATAAATAGTATAATTTTAAATTTTTATTGGAGATTTTTATGAACGACAGAACAAAAGTTCTTATTATTGGTGCCGCAGGGCGAGATTTTCACAATTTCAATGTTTATTACCGCAATAATGCCAAATATGATGTTGTTGCATTTACTGCCGCACAAATTCCTGATATCGCAGGGAGAAAATATCCTGCTTCTTTAGCAGGAGAGCTTTATCCCGCAGGAATTCCGATTTTCGAAGAAAAAGAACTCGAAAAATTAGTAGCAGAATTCGGTGTTGAAGAATGTGTATTGTCCTACAGCGACCTTCCTTATGATACTGTTATGCACATTGGCTCAAGAGTTATGGCAACCGGAGCAAAATTCTCAATGCTCGGCTCTTATCCTACTATGATTCCTTCAACCAAACCCGTTATTTCGGTTACTGCCGTTAGAACTGGTTGCGGAAAAAGCCAGACAACAAGAGCAGTTGTTAAATTCTTGCTTGCACAGGGCAAAAAAGTTGTTTCCGTTCGCCACCCCATGCCCTACGGCGACCTGGAAAAACAAAAAGTACAGCGTTTTGCCGAAATCGCTGATTTAACAAAACATGAATGTACAATCGAAGAAATGGAAGAATACGAACCACATATCGAAATGGGAAGTATCATTTATTCGGGTGTTGATTACGAAGCAATTTTGAGAGAAGCAGAGAAAGAAGCCGACATTATTATTTGGGATGGTGGAAACAATGATATGCCTTTCTACAAACCTGATTTATCAATCGTGGTTGTTGACCCGCTCAGACCCGGTCACGAAATCGGTTATTACCCCGGTGAAGTCAATTTAAGAATGGCTGATGTTGTTGTTATCAACAAAATTGACTCAGCATACCCTGATGACGTTGAAGAAGTTATGGAAAACATTAGAAAATATAATCCAAAAGCACAGATTATTCTTGCCGCATCCTCTGTCATCGTTGACAATCCCGAAATGATTCTTGGCAAAAGTGTACTCGTCGTCGAAGACGGTCCGACACTTACCCACGGTGAAATGACAATCGGTGCCGGCGTTGTTGCCGCACGCCGCTATGGTGCCGCTGAAATGGTTGACCCAAGACCTTATACAGTTGGCAAGATTTCCGAAACATTCCTGAAATACCCATACATTGGAACTTTACTTCCTGCAATGGGTTATGGAGAACAGCAGATGCAGGACCTTGAAAAAACAATCAATGCCGTTGTCTGCGATTCCGTTGTTATCGGAACTCCTATCAACCTTGCTCGTTTCATTAAAATTGATAAACCAAACACAAGAGTTTATTACGAATTATCTGAAATCGGAACTCCTAATCTTGAAATGTTCTTGAAAAAGTTTGTTTCATAGTTGATTTTATTTTAGGTAAACCTCAACATGGACAAGAGTTTATTGCTCTTGTCCATTTTTTTTATTAAATATTTCGAACAATCAGCCGATTATGTGAAGATATGAGTCAAGAAATAAAAGATACTGTTCAGCCAAAACGTGGTAATTTGCTTTTGGTAGATGATGATAAAATGATTCTCAAACTTTATTCACGAATTTTTGAGAAGCATTTTAATGTCGTTACCTCCGCTGACGGTACTGAAGCAATCAAGGTGTTACAAAGCAAGTACTCACCCGGAGTAATCATTTCGGACCAATTAATGCCCGGTATGACAGGCTCTGAATTTCTTGAAAAGTCAATTTCTATAGTTCCCAATGCCGTAAGAATTATTCTAACTGCTGAAGGCAATACCGGTGAAATAATCAAATATGTTTCTCAGGCTCAAGCTTTTATGTATTTGCAGAAACCGATTAAGGATATGGATTTGATTCAAGCAGTGAGAATTGCTTTCGAACATTTCAACTTGGGTGAAGCCAGCAAATCAGTCTTTGAAAAACTTGCTAAAAAGGATGAGGAAATCACTCAAAAAACTTTGCTTATCAAAAAGCTATATTTTGATAAGAAATCAGCAATTAAGCAGTTAACCGATAGTTTTTCAAAACTGCTGTCACCTATAAACAGCCAGTATCATAACAATCATATAAGTTTTGTAACTCATCTTTGCCTTGGAATCGCTCATGAATTAGGTTTAGAAAATACTGAAAAAGAAGAATTGGAATTTTCGGCAAACCTTCATAGTGTTGTTTATTTAAACTTACCCGAAAAATTCAGCCTGATTGACCCGAATGATTTATCTGATATTATGAAACATGAATTTCATAGTATTTTTAAAAATAACATTTCTATTGTTGAACAGGTTACAATTTTGCAAAGTTTTTCAAAGCATATATCACAAATTTGGGAACATAAGGACGGTACAGGTTTCCCGAATAAATTGCCCGGGGATAAGATAAGCCGAATATCCCAAATAATTTCAGTTGCAAATCAATACCACAATATGACTTATGGTTTTAGTAATATACAAAATCCCGAAACGGGTTCCACAGGAGTTTCAGCAAAAACTACTCATGACCGCGAAGAGAAACATAATCTCGCAGTTAAGTATTTTTTCAAAAAGGCTAACTGGTTTGATAGTGAAGTAGTCAAAGCATTTCAAACATTTGTTAAACGTAAAGAGTTCACGAAAATCACATCTGATGCCGATTTGGAAAGACTGGTTGTTTCTCAGAAACCTCCCGAAAAACCTGTCGTTGAGGAAGTAATTTCAATTAATAAAAATAGCCAAGAAGTTATAAAGGAAAAAGTTGCTGAGGTTGTATCTGTATCTAAATCAGGTTTGATTGAAAAGGATATTAATGTAAATCATTTAAAGCCCGGTATGATTGTTATTAACAATTTAGTTACAAAGAATGGCTTTCTTCTTGTGCGTCAGGACAATCCGATTGATGACGATTTGATTCAAAAAATTCAGAGATTTGAAAAAATGGGTATGGTCGGTGCCACTTTAAAAGTATATATCCAACAGGAAAAAACAGAAGAAAAGACTATTTGAGCAGAGATTCAAGTTTTTTCTTTATATCGCTTGCCGATGGCACACCTTTAGAATAGAACCTGCAAGTTAGAGCCGGAAAAATATTCTTTGGCATATTTTCAAAATCATTACCATTTATCAACAATGTCGGAGAACCTCTGAAACCTGTTTCCTGTGCTTTTTTAGCTGTATCCACCAATGTTTCATTGTATTCAGTTTCACCTGAAAGCCATGTCATTGCTGACTTTACATTTGCTATCATCTCGTCGGCATTGGGGCAACCGTGGAAATATTGCACCTCAATAATAATTTTCTCCATTTATTTTCCTTACTTTAAATGTTTATAAACGCAAAAGTCCTTATTTTTGTATTTTTGCACCATTATTTAAATTAAAATGAAAAGCTTCGACAAATTAATATCTGCTCAAAAGACTAATTCTTCAATCCTTTGTGTTGGGCTTGACCCCGACATAAACAAACTTCCAATGACGTTCAGGAAGGAGCCTGAAGAAATTCTAAGTTTCAATAGAGCAATCATTGAAGCAACAAAAGACATAGCCTGTGCTTACAAAATAAATTTTGCATTTTTTGAACAGTACGGAATTACCGGTATCGAAATTCTGAAAAAGACTTTTGAATTAATTCCTGATAATATTTTTACCATTGCCGATGCCAAAAGAGGAGATATCGGGAATACGTCTTCTGCTTATGCAAAGTCTGTTTTTGAATACTTCAAAGCAGATTCAATCACCATAAGTCCATATATGGGAAGAGATTCAGTTCAACCATTTCTGGATTTTGCCGATAAAATGGTATTCATTCTTGCTTTGACTTCGAATTCAGGTTCGCAGGATTTCCAGCAAATTAAATCTGAGGGGAAACCGCTTTACCAACTTGTCATTGAAAAATCATCAGCATGGGGCAACAGCAATCAAATGGGTTATGTTATCGGAGCTACTCATCCTGAAGAATTAAAATCCGTCAGGGATTTAGTGCCTGAGAGTTGTTTTTTAATCCCGGGAATAGGTGCCCAAGGCGGAGACATTAAAGCAACAATGTCTGCAAATCAGAAAGGATCTGCTATTGTAAATGTTTCCAGAGCAATAATTTATGCCTCCGATTCAAATGATTTTGCAGAAAAAGCACGTGAAACAGCTGAAAAATACAGGGATATGCTTACTTGTTGCTGACAATTGAACCGACATAGGCAGAGCCAAAAACCGCAGAACCGAATTTGTTATAATCAGCAAGTAGGAGTTTGGCGATTAGATTTTTAGGTGCTTAGGTATTAGAAGACTAAGAAATCCCACTACCCCATTTTTCAAAGAGGGAAATGAAGATTCTTCATTCCTCTGCATACTCAAATCCTAAAAATCTGATATTCAGGATGTTTACATTGTTACCAGGCATAAGCTTGAAAACAAGAGAAAAACTTCATTTTTGCAATCCAAAGATGGAAAAGATGCAATGATCCAAAAGGATGGGCTCAACCTTCGAGTTGGAGACCATCTAAATGAGAAATTCGTATGGATTAATCATTTATCCGATTTTTAAGTATCGCTTTTACCGCTAACTGCAAAACTGCCTCGGTTTTGTGTGGTTGATTTAATTTTTGGGTCCGGCGGAGTCCACTTTAAGTAAAACTTGAACAAAGGTTCGCTTTTTGAAGGATTTATTCTGTATTCTTCCATATTCGAAACGGAAGTATTGAAAGTCTCGGTTTGTCCTTTTTCAGTATTGAACTTAATCTTGATTTTCTGTTTTCCGACCAAGGCTAATTTGTTGGTTTTATTGGTATCTTTTGGAGTTATTTTGATGCTGGTAATGGTTAGGGTCAATACACCGCTTTTGGGTACTTTGGCTCCTTTTGGAAAACTAAAGGTAAACTCGCCTTTATCATTTGTTGTGCATCGTGCTATTGGAACATCGTTCGGTTCCTGCTCAATCAGGATTTCGGCACCCGGGACAGGCTCACCAACTGCGGCTTTGCTTATGATGGGAGTGAATAACAAACCCAAAATAAAAAGTAATCCCAATTTGAAACTATTTAAAGTAAACATGATTTTGCTCCTTTTTTTATTTTGACAATGTTGCCCCAAAAAGGTTAAGCAGTCGCACATTGTCCTTTAGCGAAATGCTTACCAACTATTATATGCAACTTACAAAAATATATTGACTAATCCAATGGTAGTGAATTTGGGTGAAACGTATTTTTGAAATTTTCATCTTATTCCAAGAAGAAACTCATGAGATTAAACGGATATTTCGATACCATCTTATCATAAATCCTCATAATCCTCAAATCCGTTAAATTCGTGATTCAGAATTCAACTTGTAAAAATGAAAAAATCACAAAGTATTTGCATTTTTATATAAATTCAAAACATATTTTCACAAAAACGTCAATAAAAATTCATTAATTTGATTAATTTTAAATCATTTAAGTTTGCAAAATGTGACATAGTATTTTGAAAAATATTTCCACAAAAGCAAACACAAAAGGAAAACCAATGTCGAGTAGTATTGATAGCAAATATAAATATCTAAGTAAAATCAACTTTCCTGCTGATTTGAAAAAATTACCTGAAACAGCATTGCAGGCTGTTTGCGATGAAGTCCGCGAGTTTATGATTGAAACCATTACTCAAACAGGAGGTCATTTCGGTGCAGGCTTGGGGGTAATTGAACTTACTGTTGCACTTCATTATATTTTCAATACTCCCGACGACAAGATTGTGTTTGACACGGGCCATCAGGGTTACCCGCATAAAATTCTAACCGGCAGAAAAGAACTTCTCCACACAATCCGTCAAAAAGGCGGATTATCCGGATTTTTGAAACCTGCTGAAAGTGAATATGATGCTTTCGGAGCCGGTCATGCAAGTACCAGTATTTCTTCAGCTCTCGGTCTTGCAACGGCACGCGATATTCTGAAGAAGAATAATAGAGTTGTTGCGGTCATCGGCGATGGGGCAATGACAGGCGGTTTAGCATTCGAAGCAATGAATAATTGCGGAGTTCAGGGAAGAGACATCACTGTGATTCTAAATGATAATAACTTATCCATAAATTCGAATGTATCGGCAATATCTAATTATTTCAATGAGTTGTTTGCGTCCTCTCAGGTACAGAAACTCCGTGAAAATATATGGAATATCACCGGCAAAATGGATGAATTCGGCGATAGAATCAGAAAAGTAGCTTCAAGGCTTGAAGGAAGTGTTAAAACATTCATCACACCCGGCATGCTTTTCGAAGCTTTTGGATTTAACTATTTTGGTCCGATAAACGGGCATAATATCAAAAAACTTGTCAGAATTCTTGGTTTGGTGAAAGATATTCATGGTCCGGTGCTTCTGCATATTATTACTGAAAAGGGCAAGGGATACGGTCCTGCAGAAAACGACGAACAGAAATTCCATGCAATAGGAAAAATCAACAAGGAAACCGGCGAGTTAATTAAAAAAGTTGACACATCAAGTCCGGCTTACATCCCGAATTATCTCACAATTTTCGGCGATGCTATGGTTGAGATTTGCAAAATTGACTCTAAAGTTGTCGGGATAACTGCGGCTATGGCTGATGGAACAGGACTGGACATACTGAGCAATCAAATGCCCGAAAGAGTGTTTGATGTCGGTATCGCCGAAGGTCATGCCGTTACTTACGCATCAGGTATGGCAATTGAAGGCGTGATTCCCGTTGTTGCTATCTACTCAACATTTTTGCAAAGAGCTTTTGACCATATAACTCACGATTGTTCTCTGCAAAAACTTCATATTGTGTTTGCCATTGACCGTGCAGGGCTGGTTGGGGAAGACGGACCGACTCACCACGGTGTGATGGATATATCATTCCTGAGGACAGTTCCAAACATGATTGTAATGGCACCCAAAGACGAGCAGGAATTGAGAAATTTGCTTTTTTCAGCTGTTACTGAGTACAAAGATGGTCCATCGGCTATCAGATACCCCAGAGGCAAGGGAACTGGTACAGAAATCAAACCTTTTAAAGCAATTCCTCTTGGTAAATGGGAAGTATTAAAAAATGGTGAAGACGTGGCTATTCTGGCTGTCGGTAAAATGGTAAGCTATGCGGTTAAAGCGGCTGAAATTTTAAAAGAGAAAAGTATTTCCTGCCATGTTGTAAATTGCAGATTTATAAAGCCATTAGATACTGAAATGCTTGATTCCTTATTTGGGAAATTTGATAAATTCATTACTTTGGAAGATGGTCAAAAATCGGGCGGTTTTGGTTCTGCTGTTTTGGAATATATCGCAGGCAGAAATTATAAGAATAAAACTGTAAATATTCACGGTATTCCTGATAAGTTCATCGAGCATGCTACTCAGGATGAATTGTTTCATGATTTGATGCTTGATACCGAAGGTATTGTTTCAAAGATTGAACAAATGTTCTAATAGTTTGATTCATCTTTCCACATAATGATTTTCCAAATCTCGCCAATGGCTTTTCTTGAAAGCCTGAGGTTTGCTCTTCCCTGAATTTTTACCACATCTGTGGCACTAAAGACAATCGTCAGAGTAAATCCCCTGGAAATATCATTAATCAATGAATCGGGTGTTGAGACGGAAACACCTACTTCATTCCATATAAGGTCAAGGCTTTGCGATGCTTGAAATAATCCTGATGTTGAAATCATATCTTCATCTCTGCCCCATGATTTCATTATTCCGAGCTCATAATCGTGGTAAGTAAATGTAAAATCATTTGAGAGGAGATTCCCGTAAACTATTGTGTCCCTAAGCATATAGGCATATCGGAAATTATCAAAAACACCTTTTATGGTTGTCTGATCTGAAATGTTGATGTTATCCTGTGGTGCAAATGAAATCTTTGGTGCAAATGGATTAGTACATGACGTTAAAAGAATTAAAGATACCAGTAATATTGTTTGCAAGCTAAATCTTGTAAATATTTTAATTATCAATATATTAATCAATATTTTCATCTAATTGAACTGTGCTTTCATGATACTCCATGTCTCGGTAGAATCAGTCTGCCTTTTTGAATCTGTCCATTTGTGGATTGTCCACCAACCGCTTAGCCTACGATAAATTACAAGTTGAAGAGTTCCTTTTGCCGTTTTAATGTTATTAGAGTTCGTATGAGGCACAGCAAGCTCATAATCGCTTGTGATAATAGCCGAGTCTGCCATCATCATGTCGAAACGTGTTTTGTTGGCAAGATTCAGAGAAGGAATTGAATCAGAAAGAACAGAACTCATCAGAGAAAGAAAATACCGTCTTTCGTTTGCCAGATTCCAGAAATTGAAAAGATTCTGATAACGGGTTGTAGCTTCCTGAGATGCTAAGAATAGAAATGGCTTTGAATCTCCCTGAGTAGTATCAGAAAAACATTTAGTGTAATCTTCGACATTCTTTTCAGCAATTGAATTAACAAGATTATTAATTACTATTGATGCAGAAAACGGCGATTCAAAACTTGACTTTTTTGAATCAGGCTGTTCGGGAGTTCTGGTTTCGAATAGTCCGCATCCTGAAATCAAGATGCAAAACCAAAATATGTAAATTAGATTTTTCAATTGTTCTGAATTTAAAATATTACTCTTTGTTCCAATGCCTTTGAAATTGTTGCTTCGTCTGAGAATTCGAGGTCGGAACCAATTGGAATTCCACGTGAAAGACGTGTAACTTTTATATCAAGTGTTTTAAGTATCTTATTCAGATATTGCATAGTTACCTCACCTTCAACACTTGGGTTCAATGCAAGAATAATCTCATCGACATTCATCAATCTGAGCAGCAGTTCCCTGATTTTCAAATCTTCCTGCGATACTCCGTCAAGAGGATTAATAACACCGTGAAGAACATGGTACATACCTGAAAACTCACCTGTCTTCTCAATAGCCAGCACATCGTTTGGTTCCTCTACAACACAGATTATTTTTTCATTTCTCTTTTTTGAGTTGCAGATCGGACATGGGTCTGCTTCGGTATAATTAAAGCATACAGAGCAGTACTTAACATTCTTTTTTAAGTTAACTATGGAAGTAGCAAATTTATCAACGAATTCGTTGCTTTGCTTCAAAATAAAAAAAGACAATCGCTGAGCAGTTTTTCTGCCGATTGTTGGCAATGAAGAAAGCATTTCAATTGCTTTTTCAATAGATTCTGAACTATAAAGCATCAATTCTCCTCATTATAAATTCAGGTTTAATCCGGGAATATTCGGTAACATTCCTGATAATTTTCCCATTTCGCCTGCCATCATTTCTTCTGCTTCTTTCAAAGCTTTGTTAACTGCCGCAACAATCAAATCTTCGAGCATTACGATTTCCTCTGAATTAATCAGTTCTTTGGCAATTTTAAGTTCAACCAATCGGCTGGCTCCGGTAACTTTTGCAGTCACCATACCACCGCCGGAATCTGCGGTAACAATCTTCCGGCTAAGTTCACCTTTCATCTTTTCCATTTCAATCTGCATTTTTTGAACCTGCTCGAGCATACCCCCAACATTGAATTTCATGTCATTTCTCCAAGTTATTATTGAATCATGTAATATTTATTTCCGAAAGTTAAAAAAAATATTTAAATTATAAGAATATTATTTCACTAATACGTCAAAGAATTTTAAAAAGAGTCTTTGTGAATTAATTTTTTTATCAATTTAGTGAGGAGAATATGGGTATTTTCAATCGGATAACAGACATTTTCAAGTCAAATGTCAATGATGCCCTCGACAACGCTGAAGATCCTGAAAAAATGTTAAAACAGATGGTCCTCGAAATGGAGGAATCCATCAACAAAACTACCTTGGCGGTTGCTAATGCCATTGCTAACGAAAAATCCCTTGAAAGAAAACTCGAAAAAGCTCGTTTTGAAAGTAAAGATTGGGAGCAAAAAGCTACACAAGCTTTGGTTGCTTCCAGGGAAGACCTTGCCCGTGCCGCTCTCGAGAAAAAAGCCATTTCCGATCGAAATGTTGCTGATTTAGAGCCAATTTTTACACAGGCACGCCAAACTTCCGACAAAATGAGAGGACAGCTCAATACACTTAAAGCCAAACTTGATGAAGCCCGCAGTCGTCAAAGTACGCTAATTGCACGCTCTCAGGCGGCAAAAGCCCAGAAACAGATTGCCCAATCATTTAGCGGTGTCGGTTCGGATGCTTTCAGCAAGTTTGATAAAATGGAAAGCAAAATCGAAAAGACCGAAGCCGAAGCTCAGGCTTTCGAACAACTTGCCGGAGAGAACACACAGCTGGACGATGAATTTAAGAGACTATCTACAAGTTCAACAGTTGACGGCGACCTTTTAGCACTCAAAGAGAAGATGGGTTTGCTTCCAAAAGCAGAAGACACCAAATGATTAATGAATAATATTACAGGAGAATTAGAAAATGTACGATAAAATCCGTAATCAGGAATACTATACCGGAGATACTCCGCAAGAAAAAATTGATGAATCTGTCAAAAAAATTGGACGCATTCTTGATGCTACTTATCCCGACCATCTTAAATTCGATGACGGAACTTTTGCGATTAGTCAAGGTTCATCACAGGTTTTAATAGTTGTCAGACCGTTTACATCTGATGAAGCTTGCGTTGAGTGTATTGCTTATGTCGTAACCGGAGCACACATCAACAATGAGTTACTCAGATTTTTAATGAGAAAAAATACCGAGCTTCACTATGGAGCTTTTGGATTAATGTTTGACGATACAGTTACTTTCGCCCATTCATTTTCAACGGCAATTCTCGAAGAAAGTGAACTTATAAGCACTTTAGAGTCGGTTGCTATTATCGCCGATTATTACGACGATATAATAGTTGACCTTGCAGGCGGCAAAAGGGCAATGGATTTACCGGATAGTTATATTTAGTTTTTATAATCTTAATATTCTATCAAATTTTTGCGGCAGGTTAATTACCTGCCTTTTTTTTGTCCAATCTTGCATTGCATCGTTGTGCTCAGAATGATGCAATTATTGATGTATATCATGCAATTCTATATCCCCTTTCCATCAAGTCGTGTTTCTAATATTATAATGAACGTACACAATAAATAAACAAAAATATAATTATTTATTGCTATGAAAATAAGGTAAATAATTGCTCATTGAGACTAATGAACTATGTTGGATATCAAGAAAAGCTGGAGGGAAATCGTTTAAACAAAGTTAAATTTAATTCAGATTGGACATATATTGCAGCCATAAAATGTGTGAATTATGTAAATTTTTTCCAAATTCATGTAACAATTATCTGAATTCTAATAATTATTTTAGCGATGTATGAATATTTCAAAATTACGAAATTTAAAATAAGAATAATATTATCTAAATCTAAGCGAATAATGTATCCAATTTTATATTTATAATTCTAATTTTCTATCATTTGATTTAGTTTTATTGAATGAAAAAGAAAAAAGCACAAAAAATTGTATGTATTAATAAAGCTATTAAAGTAATTTGAAAAATTCCCGATACAGTAAATTGTTGGTATTAAATGTTTAGGAAAGAAAGTGAAGAATAAAAAGATTCTCATTGTTGAAGATGATAGTATAATAGCTTTAGAAATTCAATCCAGACTCGAAGAACAAGGTTATGGTGTCCTTGGTCCTTATACTTATGGAGAAGATGTGATTGAAAATATTGGCAATTTGGATGTTGACCTGATTTTAATGGATATTAATCTAAAGGGTAGACTCGATGGCATTCAAACTGCACTGATAATTAAAAATAAGTTCAGAAAACCAATAATCTACCTAACCGCTTACGCAGATAAAAAAACACTTGAAAGGGCAAAAATTACAGAGCCATTTGGATATATTATCAAACCATTTGACGAGAGGGAACTATTTACAAACATTGAAATGGCTCTTTACAAACATAAAATTGAGATGAAGCTCCTTGAAAGCGAACAATGGCTGAATACTACTCTGAAGAGCATTGGAGATGGAGTTATTGCAACAGATATTAATTTTAATATTAAATTCATTAATAAAGTTGCTGAAAATTTAACCGGTTGGAATTCTGAAGATACTATCGGAAAAAAAGTAGAAGAAGTTTTTTATATTATTAATGAGGCGAATAGAAAGCCTGCTGTTAATCCTATTAAAAGAGTAATTCGTGAAGGTATATTTACCGGTCTTGAAAATCATACATTATTGATTAGTAAAAACGGGAGGGAAATCCCTATTGCCGATAAGGCTTCTCCGATTGTTGATTCGGATGGTAAAGTTGTGGGAGGAGTACTTATTTTTCAGGATCAAACAAATATTAGGAAGTTTCAAAATGAGTTAAAGGAATCTGAAGAAAAATATAGATCCACTCTTGAATCTTTGGATGACGGAATTTATGTTGTTGATAGAAATCTTGATGTTATACTGATGAACAATACTCTGAAGTCATGGGCGAAGGAACTTGGATGCACTAATTATGAGGATTATAGAGGAAAGAACCTAAACGATTACGAACCTTTTGTTAACGAAAGAATAATTAATGATATCAAACATACCTTTGAAGCCCGTCAACCATATATAAGCGAAGAAGATTATTCCTCTGAAAGTATTAAATTATACACAGAAACAAAAAGAATACCTATATATAGTATTGAAACCGACCCAAAATTGGTTACAATTATAAGGGATATTTCAAAATCTAAAGAAGCTGAAGAGGCATTAAAAGAAAGTGAAATGAGATACCGACGACTGCATGAAAGTATGACGGACTGTTTTGTGCAGGTTACAATATCCGGCGAAATAATCAATGCCAATTCGTCATACCTAAATATGCTCGGATATACTTATGAAGAAATTTTTGAGTTAAAATATACAGATATAACACCGCAGATTTGGTGGGAATACGAAAAACATATTGTTGAAACACAAATACTTCCTTTTGGACACTCCGAAATATATGAAAAGGAGTATATAAGAAAAGACGGTACAGTGTTCCCTGTCGAATTGAGAACCTATCTATTAAGGGATAAGTTTGAAAATCCAATTGGCATGTGGGCAATAGTCCGGGATATAACAGACCGAAAGAAAGCGGAATCCGAAATTCAACAAAAAAACTTAGAACTTGCGAACCTCAATGCAACAAAAGATAAATTTTTTTCGATAATTGCCCATGACCTAAGAGGTCCATTTAGTGGTTTTTTGGGTCTAACCAAAATCATAGCTGAGGAATTTCAGGATATATCTATCCAGGATATGAAGGAAATGGGTTTGAATCTTAAGAATTCCGCTAATAATTTGTATGTGCTTTTAGACAATCTTCTGGTTTGGTCTCAGGTACAAAGTGGAGGGATAAGGTTAAAGCCTGAACATTGCGATTTGTCCTTCATTGTTAATCACAATTTTGAGATTCACTTCGATGTTGCAAAACAGAAACAAATTCAGTTATTAAATAGAATTCCGGAGAATACAATCGTTTTTGCTGATATGCCTATGCTGAATACTATTTTGAGGAATCTAATATCCAACGCAATAAAATTTACTCCAAGAAACGGTAGGATTGAGCTTGATATTCAGTCTTCGGACTTATTGAATTCATCGGAAATATGTATATTCGTCAGAGACAATGGAATTGATATGTCTGAAGACATGATTGAAAAGTTATTTAAACTTGAATATAAAGTTTCCACTCCGGGAACAGAGAATGAACCCAGCTCTGGATTAGGTCTGATTTTATGCCATGAATTCATAAAAAAAATCGGTGGTCAAATTTGGGTAGAAAGTGAACTTGGAAAGGGTAGTACATTTTATTTTACCCTGCCAAAAGCAAATTGAATGGTAAGTTATTGCTTTTATTAAAATCACAATTGAATTAATTATTAAAGTTATAATTACAATTGACGATAATACTTATATCATTGTTTTTTTTGGATAAAAAATGAAAAATAAGAATATTCTTATTGTTGAGGACGACAATATAATTGCAATGGAAATTCAATCAAGGCTGGAAGAACAGGGTTATGGTGTCCTTGGTCCTTATGCCTATGGTGAAGATGTTGTTGAAAACATTGGAAATTTGGATGTTGACCTGATTTTAATGGATATCAACTTAAAGGGCAGTCTTGACGGGATACAAACTGCACAGATAATAAAAGCAAAGCACAGAAAACCCATTATCTATTTAACTGCTTATGCAGATCAAAAAACTCTTGACAGAGCAAAAATCACAGAACCCTTCGGTTATATCATCAAACCATTTGAAGAAAGAGAGCTATTCACAAATATTGAAATGGCACTTTATAAACATCAAATTGAATTGAAACTAATTGAAAGTGAACAGTGGCTTCAGACAACGCTCAAAAGCATTGGAGATGGAGTTATTGCAACTGACATTCAAACCAACATTAAATTTATGAATGAAGTGGCAGAATCACTTACCGGCTGGAGTTTTGAGGAAGCAAACGGAAGAAAACTCGAAGATGTTTTTAAGATTATCAGCGAAACCAACAGGACTCCATGTATAAATCCTGTAGATAGAGTTATCAGTGAAGGAATAGTTGTAGGTCTTGCTAATCATACTCTATTAATAAATAAAAATGGCAATGAAATTCCCATAGCAGATACTGCTTCACCCATAAAAGATGAATTTGGGAATGTTACAGGCTGTGTGCTCGTTTTTCAGGACCACACTGAAAGAAGGAAGTATCAGGTCACCCTTGAAGAATCTGAAAAAAAATACAGGACTACACTTGAATCCATGGATGACGGTATTTATGTTGTTGATAAAAATCTTAATATTGTTTTAATGAATAGTACTTTAAAGTCTTGGGTAAAGGATTTAGGGTACTCTGATTATGATGAACATGAAGGGAAAAAAATTAATGATTTCAAACCGTTTGTTCGTGATGGAGTAATAAATGATATAAAAAGAACATTCCAGACTTGTCAGCCCATTATCAATGAAGTAGATTATTCAACAAACGGGACAAAATTTTTCACTGAAACAAAAATGACTCCCATTTTTTCTAATGATAACGACTCAAGATTAGTTACAGTAATCAGAAATATCACCGAAAAAAAGTTAAATATTGACGAGTTGAATAAGAGCAAAAGTCAGTTGCAATCAATATTGGATTTCACACCGGCTATTGTTTACATAAAAGACTTATCAGGAAAATTTCAACTGGTTAATAAAAAATTCGAACATGTTTTAAGTTCCAAGAATGAAGATATTTGCGGAAAAAAAGAATTTGACATATTTGATTCAGTAACCGCCGAAATTTTATCAAGGAATGATGAAGTTCTCAAGGAAGAAGGCACAGTTACGAATTATGAAGAGATGCTATTACATGACGATAATAATTTTCATACTTATATATTTTCCAAATTTCTTTTATTTGATTCTTATGGAAATCAAACCAGTATTTGTACAATTGCTACCGATATTACTGAGAGAAAACAAGCTGAAGAAGAAATCTCAAATCTTAATATTAACCTTGAAAAAAGGGTTTTAGAACGAACGGAGCAGGTGAACAAGATTAATCAGGAATTAAAGATTGAAAATGAAAAAAGAAAATCTATCCATATTGAGCTAAGTAATAAACAGAAACTTCTGTCGGCATCGCTTGAAAAAGAACAAGAACTGAATAACATGAAAAATGATTTTATAGCGATGATTTCCCATGAATACAGAACACCATTGACTGTTATTCAGAGTTCTGCTAACATTATTGATATACTTGTAAAGAAAGGGGAGCATCTTGACATTGAAATGTATTTGGATAGAATTGATCAATCAATTAAAAGGATGACCGGCTTGCTTGATGAAACGCTTGCACTCAATAGACTTAACTCTTCAAAATCAACTCCTAAACCTGAAGATTTTAACCTGATTTCTACAATTAGCACTATTATTGAAATAAGCCAAGCTTCAGAAAAGGAATATCATCAATATGAGTTCCTACATCAAGAAGATCAGCTCATTGTAAATCAAGACCAAAGTTCGCTTTGTCATATATTAGGAAATCTGATTAGCAATTCAGCAAAATATTCTGAAATCAATACAAAAATATCAATTATACTTGAAGATTTGGATGAAAATAAGTTTCTTATAAAAATCAAAGACCAAGGAATTGGTATTCCTCAGAATGATTTGAAAAACATTTTTGATTCATTTTTCAGAGGTTCCAATGTTAAAACAATTCCCGGAACCGGACTGGGATTGTCAATAGTTCAGAAGAATGTTGTTCTAATTGGTGGAGAAATAAGTATTGAAAGCGTTGTCGGCACAGGAACCACTATAACTCTGATTATTCCAAAATTTGTTACATATATATAAGAAAGTATTCACTTATGAAACAAACTCTAATCCTTGTTTCTGCAATATTTCTGTTTTTTGGTCTTACGGCAGAGGCTCAGCTTAACTTTAATCCATTCCTTGCTAAAGATGGATATTCAGTTGCAGTAAAAAAAGCCGAAGAGCTTGGATTTACAAACCCAAGTTTAATAATTGTTGGTTCTACAACAGGAGATTATCAGGTTGGTACCTTTAAAATTAATCTTAAATTTGATTTGGATTCAGGTAAAGCTACTCTATGGGCTTTTATGTTCGTTTCGACAAATAAACCTGATAGTATTAAGGGTATTGCCATTATTTCCAGTCCTTTCCCCCTTGGTGATAAGTTTCTTGCTGTCGAAATTACTCCTGAACAATTGAAAAACTTTCCGGTTCCCGGGAAAACCCCTATTTCTACCGATAAATGGATTAATAGCGATGCAATGATGAATGCGTTGAATAAAGATGTGAATTACAACAGCTTTAAAAGTTCTTGCGATTCTATGAGGGTTAAAATGATTGGTTTAGGAATTTATTCCGATTATCCGTTACCCGACAAAACAAGACCTTACTGGAGTGGTCTTTTTGGGAATGATAAAACCGAACATTACTTTTTTGTTGATGCTCAAACAGGAGAAGTGGTAGATCCCAAAACAATGGGAATTGTCGCAGACAATTCTGAAAATAATAATTTATCAGTCTATCCTAATCCTACATCTGAAATGATAACTATTAATCCTAACATTGAAAATCTAAATGACTTTTCTCTAATCTTGTTTGACAGGTATGGTAATATAATTGATGAAAATAAATTTTCAAAATCAGTTATGAATGACATGATTGTCTTGAAATGCGATGGTGTAAGCTCTGGTTTGTATTCATATAAACTCAATATCGGGGAAAATTTGCAGTATGGTACATTCTTTATCATTAAATAAGTGAGGTTCTGAGTGAAGCTAATATTGGCTTTTATCTTTGTTTGTTTTCTGATTTTAAGTACATTTACAAAATCCATAAGTCAGGAAAATGAGAATACTGATTCCATTCAACGGGACAGTGTTCTAATTCAGAAATTATCATTAAAGGACTGCATAGAACTAGCAAAAAAGAATAATCACTTTTATTCTGCCGCCGATTATAATGTAAAAATAGCTGAAGCTCAATTCAGACAAGCAAAATCAGGATATTTGCCCAATTTATCGCTTAACACTCATTTAGTCCACATGGATAAAGATCCGATGATGGTCAATGCTCCTTCTAAAATGGATGTCCTTGGTTTGAGTGTTGATATTCCGGTTCAAAATGTCAAATTGATGGATAACGACCTGCTTGAAGGTAATATTGATTTGATTTATCCATTGTTCACAGGAGGCAAAATTTCTTCAATTATCAGTCAGGCAGAAAAAGGCATTGATATTGCAAATTTCGAGTCAAAAAAGACTGATTTGGAAGTTACTTCAAATGTTAAAAAAATGTATTATAGCGTCTTGATTTCTAAAATTCTATATGAGATAGCCAATGATGCAAATATTAAAATTGAAGTTACCAATAACGTTACCGAAAAAATGTTCGAAGAAGGTTCAGGAACTGTTCTGAAAACCGATATGCTAAAAAGCAGGATGATGGCAAAAACAGTGAGTTCAATTGTTAAATCTCTTGAATATAATGCGAAAATGGCATTATTCGGACTTAAGAATTCACTTGGTTTGGACCCCGATAAAGAAATTGATATCGCTGATGATAAAATTCAGTATAAAGAAATTGACATTAATAAGTCGGAACTAGTTTCTTTCTTAAATAAAAATCATCCTGATTTGGGGATGGTAAATAAAGGACTTGAAGCACTTGATGCTCGTATTGATGAAGCATGGAGTGATATGTATCCCAAAATAGCACTTTTTGGGAACTATAACAAGATATTCAATTCCTATGATTACGGCATTGTTAGTCCTGCATATAAAAACAATTGGAGAGTTGGAATAGCTTTACAAATGCCAATTTTCGAGGGTTTTCTTTCTTTAAACAGGATTGATGAGGCAAAAGCAAGATATTCTAAATTGAGTGAACAACAAAAATTACTCGACAATGGTTTGTTAGCTAAACTTAACGTTTCTATTCTAAAACTTAAAAGTGCAATGGAACAGGAGAAAATGTCCAGATCAGTTTTAGAAACAGCCACAGAAAACAGAGATTTAAACGAACGTGCTTATCAAACCGATTTGGTGGGTGCTCAGGATATGATAACTGCTCAAATTATGGAATCAGTTATGAATGCCAGGTATCAACTTGTACTCTTTGACTATCAGAATGCGAAAATTGAGCTGGAAGAACTTGTCGGTACTGATCTTGAAATAATTACAAATAAATAAAAGTCACAAAGTGTTAATCAAACCAATAAAGTATAAAAAGCACATAATATCTTGTCTTGCACTTTTTATGTTATTTCTTATCAATCAAGATAACAGTTCTTGCAGTCAGGAAGAAAAAGCGAATGTAATCAAGATTGGCTATTCATCAGACTTATTCTATGATGTGAATATTAATGATGCTAAAGCACTTACCAAAATACTTTTGAATCAGATAGTTAAAAAGAGAGAGAAATTCATTAAAGAAGAATTGAAAAAGAACAAGATTAGTTCTCTTAATTCATCTACTTTATTCTTCTCTGAAAATCAATCAATTTCTGAAATGATAAAAAAAAAGCAGGTAGATGTTTTGGTTCTTTCACCGTTAGATTACTATGAAATAAAGGATAAAAATTTAGTAAAACCAATTTTTTTAAGTGATGCTAACATTGGATTACAAGTTGGATATTATCTAGTTGTGAATGTGAATACCAATTTCTCTAATATTAAAGATTTAAAGGATAAACGAATAATTCATGTATCAAAGTTTGAAAACCTTTTAAAAAACTGGATATTATCAATGATTAACAACAGCAATATATTGGATATTAATCAGTATTTTTCCCATTGCAAGGTTGTTGATAAATCATCACAAGCACTACTGCCGGTTCTTTTCGGACAGGCAGATGCATGTGTTATTGACAAAGGAGGTTATTCTCTTAATAATGAAATGAATCCACTATTAAAGAAAAAATTAAAAATAATTGCAGTTTCACCAGGTTTTCCCCGGACAATAATTTGTCTTCGAGCGAATTATGAAAGCGAAATGCTAAGCCATGAAATAATTGATGTAATCTCAAATCTACATAAAGAATCTGAAGGTATGCAAATCATTAAATTATTCAATATAGAAAAGTTAGTCAAATTTGATGACGTTCATACCAGAGATTTAATTACTATGATGGAACAATTGTCAAGATTATACAATGGCAGAAATAAGAAAGGAAAGAAATAATGAATAAAAAAATTAGAATATTTAAAATTTTACATTTTCTCTCACTATTAATAATCTTACCTGTATTAATAACAAATATTTGTTTTGCACTAAATAATGACAACAAAGTTGTATATTTTGGCATAATGAAATATTACTTTAATGAAGTGAATATCAATGATGCAAAAGTTGCAATGAATGGTTGGGCTAATGAAATTGGAAAGGAATATAAAAAAAAGACAGGAATTTCAATCATTCCTAAAATCAGTTACTTTGATGATATCAATGAAATGAAAGACCTGTTAATAAAAAAGATGCTTGATGTTGTTGTTCTGTCGCCTTATGATTATGCCTTGTGGAACTTTAGCGAAATTATAGACCCTTTGATGATGGATAAACCCGACGAAAGTGTTGTAAAAGTAATGCTTGTCAATAAAAATAGTAAAATTACGAGCTTAAATGACCTCAAATCAAAAAAAATATCAATTGACCCTGCTATTGATGGATTATATTCAATTTTTTGGTTAAATATGATATTTAAACAAAATGGGATTAATGATCACATATTATTCTCGGAAATCGAAATTTGCAAGAAAAGCAGTATGGTAATCATGCAGTTATTCTTTGGTAAAGCCACTGCTTGTATTACATCATTACTAAATTTCAAAACAAATTCAGAAGTAAACCCGCAGATAAAGGAAAAGATTAAAATCCTTCTAAGCTCTGAAAAATTAATTAACTCAATGGTAGGTTTGAGAAAAGATTGCAAGACTATAAATGGTAATATTTTGACTGAAGTTGCATTAAATCCAACAAACAACAAATCAATGAAAAGCATGATGGAATTATTTAAGAAAGCGGCAATTGTCAGATTCAATAAGGAAATGCTGATACCGATCGAGCAATTAATACAGTTCAATCAGAATAAAATAGACAAAGAAAATTCAAGAGAAAAGAAATTAAAATCAAGAAAGAAATAAACCGAGGAGAAAAGAATCATGTCGAAAATTCCAAATTTTAAGATTATATTATTTATTTTTTGTTTGCTATTTATCTGTAATGGAAACAGTAGTGATAAACCAAAAGAAAAAATTATCAGGCTGGGTTTCTCTTCAGAACTATTTTCAGGAGTTAATCCCAGAGATGCCAAAGCCGCGATTGAAATGTACGCTTTAAATATGATTGAAGAAATGAATAAAACTCATAGATTCAGATATAAAGCAAGTGCAACAATTTTTAATGACAACAAAGAATTAGTACAGGCACTAAAAAATAAGGAATGTGATTTATTAAGTCTCTCAATCAAAAAATACTCTGAATTGAAGTCAGAAGTAGCCCTAACACCATCATTAATGATTAATTCGTCTAATGAAGAATATTACATATTATTAGTAAATCAAAAAATTAAAATTAATAGTTTGCAAGACCTGAAAGATAAAAGATTATTAGTCATTTCCGGTGGCAGGGGAGATTTAGGAATAACTTGGCTTGGTTCAGTTTTAATGAAAAGTGGTTTCAAAGATTGTTCTGCATTTTTCAAAGAAATCAAACGAACCGACAAGCAAAGTCAGGCAATTCTACCTGTTTACTTTGGCCAGTATGATGCCTGCGTGACTTTATCTTCATCGTTTGAAGAAATAATCAAACTGAATCCACAAATCAATAACAAAGTAACATTACTTCAAAAATCTAAAAAAGTTACTTGGGGACTAATGTGCTTTTTAAATACATTGAGTTCTGAAGACAAAAATATTATCATAAAAACCGCAAAAAATTTGCAGAACTATACTGCCGGAAAACAGATATTAAATTTATTTCAGCTTCCTTCCGTTCAGGATGTTAATTTCGACTACTTAAATAACGTTGAAGAATTTCTATCCGATTATCAAAATTTCAAACAAAATACAAAATCTAAAAAAATTAAATAAAAAATGAAAACAATAAGAAGTTATATTGCTGCTTTTTTGATAGTTGTCTATTCATTTTCCATAATCCCTGAAGTATTTTCAAAGGAGAGTGAGGAAACAATTAATTTTGGTTTTATTTATGGAATCTTTAATGAAGTAAATATTAATGATGCAAAGGTAACATTGAAAATATGGGCAGAAAACAATGTCAAAGCAATCAGCAAAAGAAAAAATAAGCATTACAAAATAAATGTAAAAATTTATAACTCTATTGATGAAATCTGTATGGATTTGAATGATAAGAATATTGACATTTTGACACTGTCGTCGCTTGATTATATTAAAATCAGAAAGAAAACTGATTTGTTGCCTTTGGTACTGTCAACCTCATCAATTACAAATCTTGAAAAAGATTATTTGCTCGTAAAAAGCAATTCGAGTATAAAAAGCATCAAAGAAATTAGAAATAAAGAGTTGTGTATTGTCTCCGGTTCAATGGGCGAAATATCTAAGTTATGGCTGGAAAACCTACTAATAGGAGAAAAAATTGGTAGTAATGGTTTTTTTTCGAAAATAACAGAACATAAAAATAGTTCACAAGGCATAATCTCAGTTTTTCTTGGAAAAGCTGATGCATGTATAATTGATAAAAGTTCATATTTGGCTTTGATTGAAATGAATCCAAAATTCAAGAATGGATTAAAAATTATAGCAGAGTCAAGTTCTTTTGCACTTGGGTTAACTTGTATGCGAAAGAGTTTCACAGAGTTAGAGCAGAAGGAATTAATTGATATTTCTTTAAAAATGAAAAACGACATTTATGGAAATCAAATTTTTAAAATTTTTAAAATATCCGGTTTATGTCCGTTTTCACAAGAAGCACTTCATTATTTAGAGTCATTATTTATTGAAAATGAGAAGTTCAAAAAAGGTATTTTAAGAAAATGAGGATTTCTATATGAAAAATTTTTTATCAATTATAACTGATTTGTTGAAATCATTGAGTTTAAAAAAAATACATTACAAGATTACTGTTTTAATTTGGGCAATTATTATTTTTTCCATTCTTGTCTTTTTGGCAGGGACTATACCATTCCAAAGATCTGCGGCACTCGAAAGAATGAATACTGAAGCAAAGGACATAACCAATTCGATTAGTTTGGTATCGGCAACAGCAATTATTTCTGAGGATTATAGTTTTGCAGTTGACCATTGCATGAATGTTTTAAAGCAAAGTCAAAATCTTGTTTATATTGTTATTACAAAAAATGACGGATTCTCTTTAATCCACCATAAAGACGGGTGGACTATTGATACCTTAAAAGGGTTTTGGAGGCAAACCAATCAGAAACAGGCAAGTAGCGACATATTTAAAAATGAATTTTCTGAAAATTTGGAAATATACAGCTATTCAACTCCATTTTCATATTCAGGAATTAATTGGGGATGGATTCATATTGGTCTGTCACTTGAAAAATTCAATTCAGATAATAATTCCACTACCAATAGAAGCATCTTTTTGGCTTTTATTTGTATTCTTATTGGCCTCGTTGCCGCATTCTATTTTACTAAGAAGTTGATTTTTCCAATAAAAATACTTGATGTTGCAACCAAAAAAGTTGCTCAAGGAGATTTTTCAGCCAGAGCTAATTTAAAAACCGGCGATGAACTCCAAAGTCTTGGTGATTCATTTAATATTATGACTGAGGCATTATTCAAATCCAGGAATGAAAATCTTGCGGCACATGAATTCACTAATAATATAATCAGATCATTGAATGACACTCTTATTGTTTGCGATACATCCTGGAGAATAACAAAAGTTAATCTTGCAACTCTTCATTTACTTGGTTATTCTGAGCAGGAAATGCTTGGAAAAACTATTGATATCGTTTTTGATGATTGGAGTTCGGATAAGTTTCAGAATAATTTCATGATGAACAATATTGATAGCATTGAAGATAAATTTTATGACGACGAACTTTATTATGTCTCAAAATCAAGTCAAAGAATTCCGGTATTATTTTCGAGTTCTGTTCTATTGTCTAATGAAAATGAAACAATTGGGTATGTGATTATTGCATTGGATATAACTGAACGAAAAGAAGCCGAAACAGCATTGCGTCAGGCTCATGATGAGCTGGAGCAACGAGTTCTAAGCAGAACGCAGGAATTGGAAAAATTAAATTCAAAACTTCTTTCAGAAATTGAGACTAGAATAAATGCTGAAGAAAAAATTAAAGCCTCACTCCAGGAAAAAGAAGTATTGCTGAAAGAGATTCATCACAGGGTAAAAAACAATCTTCAGGTTATTTCATCCTTGCTATATTTGCAATCAAATAAAATTGCAGAAAAGAAGTACAAAGAAATTTTCAACGAAAGCCAAAACAGGATTAAATCTATGGCTCTTGTTCATGAAAAATTGTATAAATCTGTTGACCTTGCCGGTATTGAGCTATCGGACTATATCCGCTCTCTTGTAAATTACCTTATGAGGTCTTATGACGTTGGATACCACAAGATTAAGCAGGAAATCAATGTTGATAATATCTTCCTTTCTATAGATAAATCAATACCATTCGGATTAATAATCAACGAACTTGTTACCAATATTCTTAAATATGCTTTTGTAGGCAGAGACGAAGGATTATTCAGAATTAATATCAATAAGGGTGTGGATGGAACAATAATAATCTCTGTTTATGATGATGGAGTAGGAATGCCAAATGATTTCGATATAAAAAACTCCAATAGTTTGGGTTTAAGACTTGTTCAAACATTGGTTACCCAGCTTGAAGGTACTTTCAAATTAAAATCTGATGAAGGTAGTGAATTTATTATCGAATTTAGTGAGCACCCAACCGAAAAGACTAAGGATGCGGATGAACTGATTAAATGAAATTGACCTCTGGTCAGGAAAAAAAATGTATGCTTGTTATTGATTTAAATGATTTGGAATTACTTTTTTTCTGAATCATTAAGAAAAATATTGTAAAATTTAGAACCAAAATTGAAAAAATAAATGAAAATTAGTATAGGAAAATATTTATTCAGAATTTTGAATATAATTATCGGGCGAGAAATTAGCCTGAGTTTCGAAACAAAAGCATTAAGACTATTTGCTTTTTTTGTTTTCTTGTTTTCATCTGTAAGCACAGTTTTGAATTATTTTAACGAAGGAACTTACCTGATAAATCTTTTGGGAATCCTCTCTACTTTCATATTCCTGATTCTTTACAGAATAACTTTTTCGAAGATTAATTACTACTTTGTGTTTTATGTCCTTCTTGGCTTTACATTCGGTTCAGTATTCCTTGCATGGTATTTCTTTGCCGGTTTTTCGGGTAGTGCTTTTCATATACTGATAATCCTCATGGTTTTCTATTCGGCTCTTTCAAGGGGTATTCATTCATTTGTTGTATTTATCTTAACTATCTCGTTTTTTGTTTGCCTATGTACAATTGAGTACCTATATCCCGGAATAGTAATAGATTATAAGGATAATGATTCAAGGTTTTTTGATATAATTTTTACAGTTTTCTTTGCATTGATTTTTAATTTTGCTGTAATAAAGCTTGTTATGAACAGGTATCTTCGATTCGGGGAGATTGAGGAAAAGAATACCATATTAACCCAAAAAAACAAGATTATTCTTGAACAAAATATTCGATTGGAAGAGTTGAATTCAGCACTGACTTCTGAAATCCAAACAAGAATTGATGCTGAAGAAAAAATTAAAAAATCACTTAATGATAAAGAAATACTACTCAAAGAGATTCACCATAGAGTTAAAAACAATCTTCAGGTTATTTCATCCTTACTTTATCTGCAATCAAATAAACTTGATGGAAAAGCCCAGAAAGAAATATTCAGCGAGAGTCAGAACAGGATTAAATCTATGGCACTTGTTCATGAGAAACTTTATAAATCTAATGATCTTGCCGGCATTGAGTTGCAGGACTATATCCATTCATTGGTTAATTATTTATTGAGGTCTTATGACGTTGGTTATAACAAAATAAGGCAAGAAATCAATGTTGACAATATCTTTCTGTCTATTGATAAATCTATTCCATTCGGTTTGATAATCAACGAGTTGGTTACAAATTCACTAAAGTATGCCTTTGTTGGAAGAGATGAAGGATTACTGAGAATAAATATCAAAAGAATTTCTGACGGCGTAATCTTCCTTTCCGTTTTTGACGATGGAATTGGGATTCCTGCAAATTTCGATATTAAGAGTTCGAACAGTTTGGGTTTAAGACTTGTACAAACTTTAGTCACTCAGCTCGAAGGTACTTTTAGATTACATTCAGATGGAGGTACCGAATTTATTATTGAATTTCTTGAGTACCCAACTAGAAAAATTAAAGAAGAAGATATTCTTTGATTAGAACAATTGCCTTTTGGTAATTATTTATTTTATCCTACATTATTCACAAACAGTCACAACCGAGTCAAAATTGGATAAAAACC
>CAZSHX010000059.1:0-30997 GCA_964606895.1 uncultured Hyphomicrobiales bacterium | reverse complement strand
AGAATATGCAAATATAACACTTCTTTTATGTTTTTACAACATTAATTTAATATAAAAAGCAGGATACAAAACAAAAACCAAAAATCAATGCGTTGTTTAAAGCGAAATGATTTATTTTTCATAACCAACATGGCTATTTCAGGATAAAATTGACAGGTAGTTGAATCATTCTTTCAGATGGAACTATCCAAACTTTATTCAACTCATCGGATGACTGCCAGTCATCCGATGACTTAATCGGCGGTGTCTTCTTTTTCTTCATTCAGAAACTTGACCAGGGCACCAAATCGTTTATCTGTTTTGAATCCGCAACTGATATAGAAATCTCTCAGGAGGAAATAAGTTCTGATAATTTTTACTCCATTGCTTGCCATCCGGCTACAGAAATCATGAATCAAAGCTGTACCTATTCCCCTGCCCTTCAATGAATTTGTAACAACAGTCCCGTCAATCAATGCCTCGTTGTTTTCATTCAGTTTATAGGTTAATCCTCCAACCACTCTTTCGTTAGAATCAACAGCAACAAGATAACGGTCAATATCGGAAGTTTCGTGAGGGAAGTTGTCGCGGTAGAATAGTCTGTATAGTTCACCAATTTCGATTGGATTCATTGGGGGACGAACGCTGTAAGTCTGTTTGTTTTTATCAACGATATGCGTGAGGACAAGTACAACCCCATCCTCGGTATAACTGATTTTCAATATTTCCGGAGCATTCTTGCTTTCAAATTTCGGGAATACCATCTTCGAAAAGACTCTAAGGTCATCTTCGTTTTCAAGAACGGATTGCAAATCGGGTAGTTCAGGCAGTTCAATCGGAGGTTTCCCACCGGAGATTGACATTTTTGCGAGTAAAACTGCAAAAGCAGTGGCAACTATTTCAGAATGATGTTTGAAATAGGTTCTTCTGAAATATTCATATCGGACAACCTCTCCGAATTTTTCAAGACGGTAAAGAGCGAATATATCATAAACAGATTGCTCCCTTGCAGTTTGTTCAGCTTCAAAATTCATTTTCTCCCAGTTAGAAAATCTCTCAACTGCGTTAAATAACGAAAGCGGCAAATAACCATCTTTATTAAGGTTTTGCAAATAAGAAAACAGTTTATCATGAATGGTAATGCCGTCGTTGCATTTGAAGTCGCTTAATTTTTCCTCATTTTGCAGTTTTTTTAATAAATCAACACCATCATTCAATCCAAGTGCCTCGATGCACGAATCAAAAACCCAGTTGATATCGAGCAGAGTCCGAATCCATGGATAAAGGGAATTAACTTTTACATAAAAATTCTCAATCATCGGTACAAGTAATGATTCATATCCGGAAAAAAGTTTCCAGCCGGTTAGAGAAAGGATTGTAGCTTTCTCGAAGAAATCGTTTTCGGGAACAACCACGTTCGCCGGAGAAATAATCCCCGGCACAATCTTATAGCAACTGTTTCTCCATGCAATAAAGAAAGCCGCCATTGCTTTGATATATAGATTTTTCCAGCCAAGCGGTGTTGTCTTGGGTCCTCCGGGCAATCTGACGCTTGCCAGTGAGCGGATTTTATCCCATGCCGTCAATTCACCTATATAGGCAATTGAACCGGTAGATATTTCGGGTTTGAAGCATCCCATCTGAGGAAGTATAAGCGAATCATAAGAATATCCTGCAATGGCAATGTGCCAGAGTGCAGTTTTTATACTTGTTTCTTCTTTTAAATTTTCGTAAATCTGGAGTTCAAGGTCATAATGACTACCTTTATTAGTATTCACCGATATTCGATACCGTTTCTGATGGTAAGCTCCGGATATCCTTCCAACCCAAATACCTTTAGGATTAACTGAATCCGGCAAAAAATCAGAATCGTCAAAAGCAAGCATGACAGACTGCCTGAGAAAAATTTGTTCAGTTATAATACTTCTGATTGTATCCCTTTCTGCCTCTTCAATATCATCTTCGATGATAATTCTCGAATCCCAGAATTCATTAGACATAATCGGAGTAATTTCAGCAAGTTTTTGTTCATATACTTCGGAAAGGTCAAAAAGATATTTGACAGTTGCCGCAGAAAGTCTTTCGTCGTCCTGAAGTAGCATCCAGCTTGTCAGCTCTGCCCGGACACTGCCATAAAAGTCAATGTGGTGTTCAGCAAAGTTGATTAGCAGTCTGAAAATATTTTCAAATTGTTTTCTAACATTTTCTTCTAATGGAAAATTGAGTTCACTGCGATAAATGAAAAGTCTTTGTCTGAGAGATTCAAGCCTTTGTTTCTCGAGTTTGGTCAAAGCAATATCTTTAATGGATTCTTCATTTAGGAATGGCAAACCTGAATACAGGAAAGCAGGGAAAGAACGATTGTAAATACTTGTAGGTTCGTCGAGCAAAAGAATCTTATATGCAAGACAGCGAATTTTTTCAGATTTATTTGTAGCAAGTGCTTCAAGCCGGATACGAATAACAGATGCAGTTCTATCGTCAGTTTTAGCAAGGATTTCCGATAATTTTCCCAACGAGTTCCATGAAGTTTCGTCATCACAAAACAGTGCATTGGATAGAAGAGAATTCACAAGAAGTAATTGCCTGTCTCTGAATTTAGTAGGTTGCGGGGCAGGTTCAGATTTGAAATCATAGACTATCTCTTCCGGAAGATGTACCCTTGTAAACTCAAATGCAACCAGATTGTCCCAGCCTTCTTTGCATGGAGCAAACTGAATCAATGAAGGATTAGCCACCCAAAGCCTTGGCTGATGTGCAAAAAGACCGAGATTTATCTCATGATGCTTCATGTGGTAAATCAGGTCTCCAATCTGAATATGGAGTTCATCACTCTGCTCTTTGAAAACAATTTTTTTGCCGCTTTGTCTGTTAATCAAATGGTCGTCTTCCAAAATTATATCGTCTTCCAGAATTCCTAAATCCCTGAAAAACCATCTTGGAATTGAGATTGTAAGTTTAGCGGAATGAATAACAATATTATTAGAAAGATAGAGCTTTTCAATTGTTTCCGAAAAATTATTTTCGATTATTTTTCTGTTGTACGAGCCTTTGGATGTAACCTCATTCAGCTTTTCGGAAAAATCGCGATTGAGAATATCAAAGTTTATAACCCGTTCGTAAGGTGCAAGCTCACGGTTAGCTGAATTTACAATTTGGCGGAAATATTGTCTGAGAATGTTTTTATCAGCCGATTGTGATACAATCAGTTCATTATTATCAGGAACAATAAACAGCACATTATAAGGTTTGCCGTCACCGACAAGAAAGGTTTGTTTGATGCCGGGAACACCGATGAATTTTTTTTCGACTGTTTGAGGAGCAACAGTTTGACCTTTACTGTTTTTATAAATATCCTTAATTCTGTCAACTATCTCGTAATACCCTTCTTCGTCCTTTTCAAAAATATCTCCTGTAGGAAACCAATAATAACTCTCAGGATTTAAAGGATACTCAATCAAGCCATCAACGCCGACATCTTCAAGATATCTTGCAATGTAATGACCACTGACATTTAATTCCCCAACCTCACTCAATTTTGCATAAGTACCGGGGAGTGGAATGCCGATTGAGTTTTCTTTATATCTTCGGGGAGGAGTCATAGTCAATCCGCCGGTTCCTTCGGTCATGCCGAATCCACTGCAGAGTTCAACCCCAAATTTATGGAAGAATCTGAAAACCTTGGGATTAAGATAACCTGCGGCAGAAAGTCCCCAACGTAAATTTGTCCCGACAATAGAACGGAAAATCATTTTTTGGGTTTGCTCGTTTTCGGAAACAGCCATTTTGTTATAGCTTAATTCATAAAGCTGTTCCCAACGAATCGGAACACTTACAAATCCGCTTGGATTAAAATTGCTGAATATGTAAAAAAGAGAATCAATTGATTGTGTTCCTGCAAAAACATAAGTTCCGTTCCAAAAAATCATACCAAGCATTTCCAAAAATCTGCCGAAAGTATGATAAAGAGGCAAATAGCAAAGTATTAGTTCGTTATTCCCTAACTCAGGAAGTGCGGCGGCTCGTGCAAAACGCTTTGAGACAAGATTATACTGCGAAAAGCATACACCTTTGGGCTTACCCGTGCTTCCCGAAGTAAACATAATAGTTGCCACCTGATTCAGTTTCAGTATCTCTCTTTTGCTCAAAATAGAATCTTGTTCATCTTTTGAAATATTTGAAGTCAGGTCGTCCAGAAACAGGACATCGTCAATTTTTTCTTTCAGGGAAGAGTCCGTAAGAATTATTTGCGGTTGATAATTGATTAGACTAATGGTTTTTCTGATAGTATCAAATCTCTCTTCGTTATCGGTTATAACCAAATCAAAACTAACCCTTGAGAAAATATCCGATAGCTCTTTTTCTTTGAAATGAATATTAAGCGGAACAACCAATATATCATAGAACAAACAAGCAAGGTCAACGCAGGCACCATTATAAGAATTGTCACAAAATATTGCAACTTTTGGTTTTGTTGGTGAAAGTTGATAAAAACTCGAGGCAATGCTTTTTGTATAATCAAATACCTGACCGTAAGTCCGGGATATTTTCTTTTCACCGTGAATTTCAATGAATAGCGGCTTCTCATGATTTTTATCAACTCTGTATTCGAACAAATTCAAGAGATTGAAATTAGTCAGTCTGATAATTTTAAATGCAACTTCAGCCCAGCGGATTCTTGAATCATCATCGGGCAAAATTGTAAGAAATCTCGGGTCTGACATTTCATTAAGAATATCCATCCAAAATTTCTCATGAAAAAATTCTGTTACGGTAGAATTCGAACTATCTTCCAAAGCATCCAGAATTGCCAAAGCAAGTTCGGGGGTTGGAGATTTTCCAACATTAAGGTTCCAGCTTAGAAGAAGGGTTGCAAGATTACTTCCTGAATCTCCCATTTTTATTCTCTGTCTTTAACAAAAAACAAATAGAAAAACACTGATTCAGGACCGGCAAGAAGACAGAGCGACAGAGTATCTTTAGTAAAATAAAGAGAAACCCATTTGTCAGGCATAATAAAATGAGCAACGGGACTGGTCAAAGCCCAACCGATTGTAAAAATCAGTCCTATGATGATAACGCCAAGCAAACCATCTTTTAAGCCTCTGTTTTGCCAGTTTTTTGTGAAGGCATAAAGAGCGGCAACGATGTGTACGTGAAAGATTAGTAATTCAATCATTTTTTATTTATTTTTGTTATTCGAAATTTGCATATCTCTAAAATACAAATATTGGAAAAAGAATGGAAAAAGCAACTAACTTTCGTATAGTTTTTGTAACAAATAATTCTTACGACAATTCTTATCAGCTGGCAAAAGTGCTGATTAACGAAAAACTTGCCGCATGTTGTACGATAATTCCCAATAATCTGTCCATTTTCGGATGGAAGGATGAGGTTATCGAAAGGCATGAATTTACATTATTAATAAAGACTTCCGAGCTTTTGCTGAATGAATTGGAGAGCAGAATAAAAGAAATTCATACCGATGAAGTTCCTGAAATTGTTGCAGTCGAAATGAATTCTGCTTCTGAGTCTTATCTTGCATGGATGAAAGAAACTTTGAAAGATTCATGATGCCCGAAGAAAATTCAGACTACAACAACAAGCAAATTCCCACGGCATACAAAACAATTAAGGACTGGCGTGAGGACGAACGTCCCCGCGAACGCCTTGCAAAGCATGGAGCAAGGTTTCTTTCGGATGCAGAACTTCTTGCAATTTTGATTAACAGCGGAACCAAAAGCTATACTGCCCTTGATATTGCCCGTGAACTTTTGGGGTTGCACGACAATCTTTCGAGGCTTGCCACCTGCGATTTCAGCGAATATAAAAAAGTAAAAGGACTGGGACCCGCAAGGTCAATCACATTGGCGGCGGCTTTCGAACTCAGCAAAAGAATTGATGCCGAACCAATTAAAGAAAAAATTGTTATCCGTACTCCCGAAGATATTGCCAAATACTACATTTCAAGATTGAAAGGCGAAAGAAAAGAAATTTTCAGAGTTCTCCTTCTTAACTCCGGCAATCAGATAATGCGTGAAGTCATTGTCAGCGAAGGTTCGCTGAACTCAACAATTGTGCATCCGCGTGAAGTTTTCAGAATCGCAATCACCGAAAGTGCCGCCTCGATAGTTTTGCTACACAATCATCCATCCGGGAGCATCGAACCTTCCAAAGAAGACATTGCCCTGACTAAGCAACTGGTCAAAGCAGGGGAACTTATCGGAATTGCCGTTATTGACCATTTGATAATCGGAACCGAAAGCTACACGAGTTTTGCCCAAAAGGGCTTGCTCTAAAAAAAAATCCATCTCTTTTGGGGAGATGGATTTTTTATTACATATTCGAATCTATTATTTGTGAGGTCTGTTTTTTAACATCAGTAGATAAGCATCCCATTTCACTTTTTGGTCTGGTGTAAGTAATCCGCCAACCGTTGCAAGGAAAGTATCTTCGCATCCTTGAAGTGAAGTAGCAACTTCGGCTCTTGCGGCATCAAGTTTTACCTGAGTAGCATCTCTAAGAGCTTTTAATTGTGTTGTGGCTTCATCTCTGGTTATTGTTCCTGCTTTCAAAGCATCCAAAATTACCTGGCGTTGTGCTTTTGCATCATCAAGAATAACTTTTTCAGCGGCACGAAGTGATTCAAGATATGGTTTCTGGCAATCAATTTTTGCCTGCATTGCGGCTTTTACCTGTGTTGTTTGGTCGGCAGTCAAAGCTAATTGTCTGAAAATGTGACCCATTTCAAATCCACCTCTGTCCATTCCGCCTCTTCCATTGCCTTCGCCGACTTTTCTATCCTTCTGGTTTTTAAGTTTCAAAAGATAAGCATCCCATTTCACTTTTTGGTCGGCTGTGAGTAAAGAACCAACAGCGGCTAAGAAAGTATCTTCGCAACCTTGAAGTCCAAGAGTTGTTGAGGCGGCAACAGGATTTGCATCAAGTTTAGCCTGAGTATCGTCCCTGAGTGTCTTTAATTTCGCTTCGGCTTCAGCTCTGGTTATTGTCCCGGCTTTTAAGTCATCCATAATTAACTGGCGTGCGGCATTAGCGGCATCAATGATAACTTTTTCAGACGCACGAAGAGCATCAATGTATGGTTTCTGGCAGTCAATACGTGCTTGATTTAATGTCTTAATCTGTGCGGCGACATCAGCTGAAAGTCCTAATTCTTTGATAATTCTGCCAAGATCTAATCCGTCATTTCCCATCATACCCATTCCGCCGTGATCATCTCCACCCATTCCGCCACGATTATCACCACCAATTGGAGGCACCATAGCAAATGAATTATCTGTGGTTGCGTCTGTAACCGTTGATGGTGTTGCCAATGATTCAGTTATGGGCATCATCAATGCACTGTTTGAAGAAACAGGAGCCAATGTGCTCGATGAATCTGTTTTACTGCAGGACGACAAGCCTACCATTACTACAAGGGCTACTACTGCGAGTGCTAATTTTGTTACTTTCATTGTAACCTCTCCTTTATAATTTTGAAAAAATATTTTCTGTTTTGAATATTAGACAAACGTTATCTTAATTTGGTTTAATTAATTTTTCGAATAATTAATTTTTTTGTCTAAGCTAAGTTTTTCAATTTTCAAATCACGTTCAATAGTAATTACACAACAAAAGAAATTTCGTTGCAAAAATTTTTAAAATTATTTTTTTTTTAACTTTCGGGTATCTCATTTTTGTCATTATCTATAGCTTGAACCTCGAGATTCAGCTTTCTTTTCTTTCGGGGATGGATTACTTTTTCGTAGAAATAGCGGCTTGTTTCTCCCGAAAGAAGTATGATTAATATACTGTAATATATCCAGAATGCTACCGACACAATGACGGCATACGTACCGTAGAACTTTCCGTAAGTACCGAATTTACCGACGTACCATGCAAATATGTTTCGCGACAACTCAAGAAATATTACAGAAAGGATTGTACTTGCAAGTATTATGAACCAAGGTTGTTTCTTGTTTGGGACAAACCTGAAAAGCCCAAAGAACAGCAGAAATGAAACTCCCATTGAAAACATACGGACAGTCATCTCTGAAAAAAATTCGCTGTAAGGAGGTCTTAGGTTTTGCTGAAGTGTTGTTACCATCAGAGACACCAAAGGCATTACGTAAGAAGAAAGAAGAATCAGGATTGAAATTATAAATGTAAGAAAAATGTCCTTCACTCTATATATGAAGAATATTTTTGGTGTAGAGATGTCGAATATTCTGTTCAGTGCTGTTCTGATTGAAGCAAATAATGTTGAAGACAGCCAAATCAGCGAAAGAAGTCCAATTAGTCCTGCGGTCGAACTGCTTCCGAATATCATGCCGACTTCCTTCAGTGTTGAAGCAAGCATGTTGTTTGAGAGTTCATTCGGAGGAAGTATTTCTTCGGCAATGGCAGTTAGAAATGAAGCTATCATCTCCACACCGAATATCTTATTAATCACGTACAAAGCCATCAACAGCATCGGCATGAGATACAGCAAAATATTAAATGCCACACCTGCCGACATCAAAAAAACGTGATGATGTTCAAGCCTGATTGTAAAATCATCAGCTACATTATAGTATCGGATGATTTTTTCTTTCAGAAATGTTAAGATTTTACGCATATAAGTATTTTCAAATCAATTTATTTGATTAATTTTGCTTTTCAAAAAATAATATAACAAAAAAAATATGTCAAATAGAATAAAATTTTTCTTTTTCTTATTATTTCTTGCGGGGTGTGCAAATCCTCAGCCTCCCTCGGGAGGTCCTCCGGACAAATCACCGCCTGAAATCAGGGAATTTGAGCCGTCGAATAGAACTTTGAATTTCAAGGGTGACGAAATAAAAATTAAGTTCAATAAGTACATGACAAAAAATTCTGTCATCGAAAATACTTTTTTGTCACCTTCAAAAAAACTGAAATTAAGCTGGAGCGGTAAAACTTACTACATCGAATTTGAAGAACCTCTCGATTCGAACACAACTTATGCTCTGACTCTCGGTACGGACTACACAGATTTACGCCAGAACAAACCCACTCAGGCGTTTACTCTCGTCTTTTCGACTGGAAAGTACATTGATACCGGTTCAATCAAAGGAAAACTCTATGACGACACTCCTGCGGGAGTGTATATCTTTGCTTATCACATTGAAGGCATGAATCCCGATACGCTGAATCCGCAAAAGACGAAGCCGCTTTACAAAACTCAGGTTGGCACTAACGGAACTTTCGAATTTAAAGCCCTGAAACCGGGTAAATACAGGATTATAGCAATCAGAGACCAGTTCAAAGATGATATTTATGACGAGGGAATTGATGCCTTTTCTGCCGCAAACGAAGATGTGACAGTCAGGGACAGCACCGCTCCTTTTGTAAATATTAAAATCGGTCATGCCATTGACAAAATTCCTCCGTTGCTTTTTGAAGCAGAAGCTTTGTCCGAACGAAGAATCATTGCAAGCTTCAGCGAAAACCTCGATACTGCATCAATCACTTCGGGTGCATTTTCAATTGAAGATTCTTCGGGCAAAAAGAAAATTTCAATTCTTCATGCATTTTTGAATCTTCAATCCGGCAGTAAGGTTGAATTGATAACCGGAGAACCATTGGATATCGTTTCAAAATGGAAACTGACTGTCAGCAATGATTCTACTCTGACAGTAAGAGATTCATCAGGCAATGCAATTCAGGACACTGCAAGAATTGCCTATTTCAAAGGTTCGGCTGACAAAGATTCGACAAGACTTCAATTGCTGAAACTGCCTTTTGCAGATAGCACCAAAAATTTCAATCCCAAAAAGAATATCAGCTTTTTGTTCAACATTCCTTTTCTCGATGATTATTTCAGGAAGAGAATAACATTCAATAATGTATCGGCAAATTTACCTGCCGAATTCAAAATTAAATGGACCGAAGAAAATTTGATGCAAATCGTACCTGAAACAACGCTTCAAAGCGATTCGTGGTTTGAACTGATTTTCAAAATGGACAGCCTGAACGTTTACTCAAAATATCTTGCAAAGGACTCAACCGTCAAACTCCGTTTCCGAACCGACGATATTCGTTCCTATACTTCAGTCAGCGGTACTATTCAGGATTCATTAAAATGCGGAGGCGACTACATCCTGATTTTCAGTTCTAAAGAAAGTAAATCTAAATTTACAACCACGGCAAATGAAAAAGGAGAATGGAAATTCGACGGAATTCCTGCCGGGAGTTATTCGGTTGAAATAATATGCGATGCTAATAAAAACGGAAAGTACGATTTTGGAAACTCTTTCCCCTTTCGCCACTCCGAAAGATTTTACATTTATCCAAAGGAAATTCAGCTGAAAGCCCGCTGGAAACTTGAAAAACTTATTTTAGAGATGAAGTAGGAAAGATTGCATAGTATTTTTTCTTACCAAACAAATTCAAATAAATTTATTTTTTAGTTTTGATTATTTCGACTAAATTTTCTTGATTTGTTCATATTGCCCTAAAGCTCTGCCAAAAGAAAATTTCAAAGGCTCTTTAACCAACGATACAGTATAAACTTTATCGCTAGTTTGTACATAGAAATTATTAATAATAGAAAAAATCAATGCAACTGGAATCCATAAACCAATACTTACAAGATTATTACCTGAGACAAAATTTATTACAAATTGAAGCAGCATCATATAAAAGCACATACCCATTAGCCTTTGCTGATCAAACAAAAGGAAACTTTGCCGCTCCTTTTGCCGAATAAAGAAATAACTAATTCCAAAAAGTGAGACAAACATTGTTAAAAAAGAAAGAAACCCAACAATACCCATCTCAGCAAGTGCGGCAAGTATTGAAAAATCACTAAATCCTATATCGTGCTTTTTATTGTAACTGGTTAGTCCCAAACCTATCCCTGTAACAGGATAATCCTGCCAGACCTTAACTGATTCATTCGCAGTAAAAAGTCTTGACCCCATAGACTCACCGGGGGTTACGTCTTTTTCCTTATCTCGGGTTCCATAATTCAATATTCCTGTTATTCTTTTTTGGAATAATTCGAGAACGCTAACATTCGCATAAGTAGAAACGCCATAATCAGCAATAATAATTATTGCTATAGTGAGCAGTAGTGTTCTTAGAATTGTTTTCAACCCTTTTAATCTTTCAAGAAACAGAACACTTCCAAAAACTAATCCAATCCCGACTGCCCCTGTCATTGAAAACGTCAGAAAAAGAGCGATGATTGATGCCACAATAAACGAAATCGTAACAAATTTGTAATTGAAAAATTGCTTTCTCTTTTGAATGAATGGAATGAAAATAAAAATCAGCATAAAAATATTGAAACTTGCTAAAGCTGAAGGTTCAGAAAAGATTGATGTTGCCCGGAAAAAATCTCCGTACTGAAGACTTAACTGCTGTATGTTATTTTCGGTCACTCCTGCTTCCCTGCCATGTAAACTGACATTTGTATATTGAATCCATGCCAAAGGTAAATCATAAGCCCTTGCAATGATTTGGTAAACGGCAAATAAATTTATAATGAATCCCAGAATCAACCAAAGTCTTACAACATTGGACCATTTTTTTGCATCAATCGGATATACACAAACTATTAGGCTAAATGCAGTTAGAAACAAAAAATGAATCGAAGTTTTAAAATATTGCTCCAGCAATTTTGGTGAACCATCAGTTAGTGGATTTATAGAAGAGACGATTGCGGCAATGATCAGACAAAATACAGCTATAGTAGCAGGGTTCAATGTGAATCGCAATTTATCACCGTCCCAAAGCACTTTTTTTAAAATATAAATATAAAATATCAACAGGACAACATCAAGCGAAGTAACTCCATACCCCGAAACCGTTGCTAACGAAAATGGAGACAAGAAGTAAGTTGTAAATATTAAAATCAACAAAATTTGCATAAATTCAATTTATAAATATATGATATTTTTTAAAAAAATGATTCAAATGTGCCCAGTATCAATTTTAAATTAATTGTATAAATAGTCCTAATAGTTTATAGTTGCAAGTTATTGTAATGTCAAAACAAGTAATGCCCCCCCCATTTATACAACACAAAATTAAACTATTTTCAGGGAATAAACAAGAAGTATTCCTCGATTATCCATCTGAAGAAATCATAAGTTAAGGTAGAACAGAAATATCAGAGATAATCGAAACAGAAAGCAGACTGATAAATCAGTTTTTGGTGGTTTGACATAATATTTATTCCAATCTCTTGATTTCATTTGTTTTTATAAAACATTTAAAGAAATGTTCATCTTAGTTTAATCATTAACGGATAGCAGATAATAGTTTTGACGGCAATTCCCTTCTTCTTCCCTGGAATCCAATTTGGCATTTTTTGTATCAGATTCTCAAATGCACTTTCGAATAAACCTGAACCTCCGGGTATAAAATGATTTACTATTTTTCCTTGTCTATTAATCGTGAAACATAAACAAACGATACCCTCGAATTCCCAATCATTTCGAGTTAATTTAAAATTTTCTCTTATAAATGAGCTTAACGAGTCTTTCCCAGCAGGGAATTTTGGTTCAATTTCAACTTCATAGCTTGAGTATAATCTATTTGTATCAACAGGAATTTCCTCAATTTTCTGGCCATTGCTATCTTGACTGTAAGCCAAGGATAATGTGACAAAGAAAATCAAAACCAAAAATTTATACTTTCCTCCCATCTCCCTACCCCTTTACAGCTTTATGCTTGTAGCCGAAAAGACCGTAGAAGGCTATGTAAACATAAGATAGTATCGGCACCACAAACGAAATATGAACGCCGAAACCGTCAGCCGTGGCTCCCTGAATAACAGGAAGAAGAGCACCACCCAATATTGCCATAACCAACAGCGATGAACCCTGACTTGTATCAACGCCAAGCCCGTCAATCGCCAGAGTAAAGATATTCGACCACATTATTGAATTGAAAAGACCAATACCAATCAGACACCACATTGCTACATGTCCCGTGGTGACAAGCGAAGTTAAAAGCAAAGTAACGGCAAAAACCGCAAAAATAAACAATGTACGTGCAGGAAGGTACTTGCCCAGGTAAAAACCGGCAAGATTTACAAGCAGAAAAATGCCGTAAATCAAAGCGATGTCCTGTCCCTTTTGAAAGAAAATAACAATAAATGCAGTTACGGGAACAACCACCATAAGCAGATGTTTGTTCATCGGTTTCAGATTGCTGAGCGAGATTGCACCGATAAACCTTCCAATCATCAGCCCGCCCCAGTAAAAAGCAACGAAAACACTCGCTTCAGCAGGTTTCAATCCTGCAATTTCCTTCAGCCCGAGAAAACTAATCATCATACTGCCAATCGAAACTTCACCGCCCACATACATAAACACAGCGATAATTCCCAAAACAAGATGTCTGTATTTCAATGCACCAATCCCTTTTTTTGCCTGTTCGGTATTGACAAATTCGGGAAGATGGACAAGTTTGATAATCAGGGCAAGCAACAAAAAAACAACGGTAAAAACGATGTATGGAATTTTGACGGAATCGGCACCCACGCTAGTTCCTGCAAAATATTTAAAAATCAGGAATCCGCCGATTAGCGGAGCCAAGGTTGTTCCCAGCGAGTTGAAGCCCTGCGAAAGATTAAGTCGGCTCGAAGCTGTTTCGGGACTACCGATTATTGCCACATAAGGATTTGCGGCAATTTGAAGCAAAGTGAAACCCAGACCGAGAACGAAAAGTGCAAACAGAAAAAACGTATAAGAAATGAACCAAGCCGCTGGCAGAAAAAGAAACGTCCCCAAAGCCGAAAGAATCAACCCGATAATTATACCCTTTTTATATCCGATTCGGTTAATCGGGTCGCCGATTTTGGAAGAAATTATGAAATACAGAACCGATCCGATAAAATAAGCTCCGAAAAAGGAGAACTGAATAAACATCGCCTGAGTGTGACTAAGCGAGAATACACCTTTCATATAAGGCACAAGTATATCGTTCATACAGGTGATGAAACCCCACATAAAAAAAAGTGATGTCAGCACCACCAGCGAAAAAACATCGCTGTCCCGTTTTTTACTTTTTACCATAATTCCCTTTTTTCAAAATATTTCTAATTGTCATATCTCAATAAAAAAAATAATTACATGAGAAATATAACAAATGCAAATTAGCAATTATTCATCAGGTTTTCAAGGAAGATTATTTTTGATTTTGGGTGATGAGAAGAAAATTGAGATTTTGGAAAGGAAAAAAGATTTCCGACACCTTCGAGGTGTTGTACATCTGAAGGATATTTTTTGTGTCAAGACTCCCTTCCCCCTATCCAACTAAAATATATTATTTCCGTTTCCGATAAATAATTTTTATATTTGTTCTGATATTTTAAACTTTTCTTGCAAAGGGATGATGAATGAAAGGCATTAAAAATTATGATGAGGAGCTGGCAAACAGGGTTCGTCTGAATCTTGCCGTTTTGCCCGGCATCATGGAAAAAGAAATGTTCGGCGGTTTAGTCTTTATGTACAATGAAAAAATGTGTGTCGGCATTGTCAAAGATGATTTAATGTGCCGAGTTGACCCTGAATCGCATGAATTACTCATTGAAAAAAATGGTTGCCGAACAATGGATTTTACCAAAAAGCCGATGAAAGGTTATATCTACGTAGAGCAAAGCGTGCTGAAAACCAAAGAAGACTTGAATTACTGGATTGGTTTGGCACTGGATTATAATAAGTTCGCAAAATCTTCAAAGAAAAAGAAAGAACCAAAATGAACGACATACCAATTAAACGCCTTGTATCCCAAAGAGATATCGGGATAGAAGCATTTGAACTGGAAAACGGCAATCTGATGCTCGAAGCAACCCTTTTAGACCCATACCATCTGATACGTTTGAATCTGCATATTGAACCGAAAACCAAGACAATAGTTAATGCGAAAAGTGAATTTGCAAACCATCCCCACAAAGGCTGTCCCTTTGTTTCAGCAAAGGCTGAACTAATTGTCGGGCTGAAAATTCAGCACGGAATAGTAAAACAAGTTTCTCATCTAATCGGCGGCAGTGACGGATGTGTCCACCTTCGGGAACTCGCTATTGAAACAATCAATTTCGCGGCTACGGCTTTAATCGGCTATGATGAAGGTTTCGGGCTTATGAGCCGAAATTTCAACGTGCTTGACGAAAATCAGCGATATGACCTTTCAAAGAATCTGCTGAAAAACACATGCTATATTTACAAGGAAAGAGAATGAAAAATTTGATAGCTGTTTTGATGATTGCTTTTCAATTCTCCGTTGCGTTGGGTAATCCCGCAAGTGATTCGCTGAGAGGAAAAATTGCGGACATAATCAATTCAAAAAAGGCAGATGTCGGTGTTGCAATCTACGGCTTTGAGAGCGGCGATACGCTAACCTTTTCAAATACAAAGCATTTCCCGATGCAAAGTGTTTACAAGTTCCATTTGGCAATGGCAGTGCTGGAGCAGGTTGACAAAGGGAAATTCACTTTAGACCAAAAAATACGAATCACAAAAAAGGATTTGAAGCCCGATACGTGGAGTCCAATGAAGGATAAGTATCCCAATGAAAATATTGAACTTCCATTGAGCGAGATATTGAACTACACCATTTCGCAAAGCGATAATAACGGATGCGATATTTTATTCAGACTTATCGGCGGAACCAAAAAAGTACACGACTACATTAAAAGTATCGGGATTCAGGATATTTCAATTAAAGCAACAGAAGAAGAAATGCATAAATCGTGGAAAGTTCAGTTCAAAAATTGGTCAACACCTTTTGCATCAGCCATGCTGTTAGAAAAATTCTTCCGCGGCAACATCATTTCCAAAAGCAGTTTTGATTTTTTGTGGAAAGCCATGGTTAATACTTCTACGGGTCCGAACAGAATCAAAGGACTTCTGCCAAAGGAAGCAATTGTTGCACATAAAACAGGAACATCAGGCAAAAGCTGTAAAGACATCTCGGCGGCAGTAAATGATATTGGAATCATAACATTACCAAACGGACAGCATTTTGCCATAGTAGTTTTTGTTTCAAATTCGAAAGAAGAGGACGAAACAAACGAAAAAATAATCGCAGAAATCTCAAAAACGGCTTGGGATTATTTTGCGAAGTAAGACATTTTAGAGTTTGTAAAAAAAAAATTAAAAAAACGATTTCCTGGTAAAAATATATCGTGCAACTAATATCTTTAAATATCGGCAAATCCATTGACGTTGAATGGGAAAACAAAATCATATCAACTTCAATCTATAAATCTCCCGTTTCTGGTCGAAGAAAAGTGAGTGCTTATTCGATTGACGGCGATAATCAATCCGATTTAAAACATCACGGCGGTTTGGATAAAGCCGTTTATTCTTATTCAATTGAATACTACGAAATTTGGAAGAATCAAATCAAAAGAAATGATTGGGATTATGGATTATTCGGGGAGAATTTAACAACTCAGGGGCTATTGGACAACGAAGTCAAAATAGGTAATATTTATAAAATCGGCACTGCTGTTTTGCAGGCAAAACAGCCTCGTTTCCCGTGCTACAAGCTCAATATCCGTTTTAAAATGACTGATATGGCAAAAAAATTCGGCGAATTGAAAATGAATGGTATATATTTCAGTGTGTTGGAAGATGGCGAGATTCAATCGGGTGATAAAATTGAACTCATACAAGAATCGGATTATTCCATTACAGTTTCGGATGTTGTTGAATGCAGAGCAACTAAGGGCGAGAATCAGGAGAAGTTAAACGAAATGCTTAAAATTCCTTATTTACCACAAAATCTAAAAGATGAGTTTGGGGCATATTTGGTGAAGTGATAACCATGAAAAACACAATTATTATTCTGACAATTTTCGTTTCTTCACTTTTCATAAGTGAAGTTAATGCTCAAACCCCTACAATCAAATGGTGGTTTGATACTAAAGATGCTTCCTTCGGGCAGTCAGCCGCAGGGGATATTGACAGCGACGGGAAACTCGAAATCGTTTTCGGCTGTTACAGAAACGATAGCTGTATCTATGCCCTGAATGCCGAAGACGGAACTTTGCTCTGGAAGTTTAATGCACATGGTTTGTACGAAGGATGCAACGACGTTGCACCAATAATCTACGATATTGATGATGACGACAGTCTCGAAGTCATTGTCCCGAGTTCTTGCAATCCGATAACATACTGCTTTAACGGCAAATCGGGTGAAATCAAATGGCAGACAACTACCCGCGGGAGTGATTCACCTCCGACAATTGCAGATATTGATAATGATGGTAAACCCGAAATCCTTCATGGAGAATTCGGCGGTTATGTGCTTTGCATTAATGGTGAGGATGGCTCGGTTTCTTGGGAGATTGCAGTTGATGAGAATTCATGGATTCAGACTGCTCCGACGATTTTGGATGCGAACGGTGACGGACAGCTTGATTTTGTGGTTGGTACCTGGAATGCGGTTAATAAAGCAGACAATAAAGTATATGCCTTTCGCGGAGATAATCATTCATTGCTTTGGTCATATCCTATCGGAGATGTAATGTATCACGGCACGGCAGTTGCAGACCTTGACCACGACAACAAACCCGAACTTGTAATAGGTGCATATAATGACACACTTTACTGTATAAATGCCGAGGAAGGAACAACAAAATGGAAGTATCGTCAGGAAGAGGGATATTATATGGGTGCTCCTGCAGTAATTGCAGACCTGAATAATGACGGCTTGTGCGAGGTGGTCTTTGTTGCATGGTATGTTGTGGGTGTGCTTTCCCATGACGGAACTCTCCTTTGGAAATACGATATACCGAACTACGAGCAGGCATTTCGCGGTGTTGCACTTTCGGATATAACCGGCGATGATTCGCCTGATTTAATTTTTGGAACCGACGACGGGAAAGTTATTGCATTGAATGGGAAGAGCGGAAATCCTCTTTGGTCAATTAATCTGAGAGAGCACTATGGAGACTCTCTATTCGCATTAGAGCATGCACCTATGGTTGCTGACTTTAACGGCGATGATACTCTGGATGTCTTTATAGTCGGCGGACATGGAGAATATCCGGATTTCAGGGAAAAGGATTTTGGACGGGCATATATGCTCTCTGCAAGTAAAGGCAATGGACCTGATTGGTTAATGTTTCAGCAGGATGTTCGCCGTCAGTCGTCATTATGTAAATATCCTGCAAATGCAGTGATTGAATCAAACAGCGATTTTCCGGATATAAACACCTACCCAAATCCGGCAAAGGACTTTATTGAATTGTCAGATGTACAATGTTTAAGCTTTCCTGTTTCAATTTATAATTCGTACGGTATCAAAGTATTTCAGGGCATTGATAAAGACAAGAAAATTGATATCAGTTTTTTATCCCCCGGGATTTATTTTGTAAGAACAAAAGATAAAACATATAAATTTGTAAAGATTTAAAATCAGTAGAAATTAAACGAAATGCTTAAAATTCCTCATTTGCCCAAAAATCTAAAAGATGAGTTCGGGCATATTTGGTGAAGTGAAAACTTCAATGAGTTATGAGTTCTATGTATTAAACATTAATTTCAACTAAATTTGAAAATGACTTAATTGAAATATATAGATTCTGATTTTTTAAATCAGATTTTTAAAAATTTCAGGAAAATCATCAAGTTTAATAATTTAGTAATTTATTATAAATAAGTCGTTAAATTTGCACTATTGATTTGAATTTAAAACTAAAAGGATTACATTATGAGAATCAGAATTTTGTTATTATCAATTATGATATTATCTGTGGTGATTGGTTGCAAGAAAACAGATAATGCAACCGAACCATTGAAAACATTACAAATCACGGAAATTACTCCGGATTCTGCTGAAATTGGTGGTTCTGTTTCTCTAATCGGAACAGGATTCGGGGCAACACAAAGCACAAGCAATGTATCATTCAATAATGTAAAAGCCATAAATTACACAAGTTGGAGCGATACTCAAATAAAAGTAAATGTGCCTAACGGAGCAAATAGTGGAAAAGTTTCAGTAACGGTAAATGGGAAAAAGAGCAACGAAGTTGAATTTAAAGTACTAATCTCCGCCGTAACAATTAGCAATTTGGTCTGGATGCTTTACAATCTTGATGTTGACCATTACCGCAATGGTGACTCCATTCCTGAAGTCCGTGATTCTGCACAATGGATTAACTTAACAACAGGAGCATGGTGCTATTACAACAATGAGCCTTCAAATGGTCCAATATATGGAAAGCTATATAACTGGTATGCTGTGAATGACCCACGAGGATTAGCTCCCTTAGGATGGCATGTCCCAACTCAAAATGAATGGAGAATGCTTACAACCTTTCTTGGTGGCGACACTATTGCAGGCGGGAAACTAAAAGAAACTGATACATTATACTGGCATAGCCCAAACACCGGAGCAACAAATTCAAGCGGATTTACTGCTCTTCCTGGCGGCTATCGTAACAATGAATCCTTTATCAAGATAGGATATCTTGGACATTGGTGGTCTTCTTCGGAAGTAAACCTAACAATTGCATCAAGTCGGCTTTTGTACAGCAATTACCCTAATTCCCAATTATTCAATCCCTATAAGAACTATGGGTTATCAGTTCGATGTGTGAAAGATTATTAGTCTGCGGGTTGTTTAGTATTATTTGCACTATTGATTTCAATTTAAAACTAAAAGGATAGTATTATGAAAATCAGAATTTTGTTATTATCGATGATGGTATTATCTGCAATGATTAGTTGCAAGAAAGATAATACTACAAATCCCTCAACAGAGATAACATCAGTAAAAATATGCAATCAAGTATGGATGACGAAAAATCTTGATGTTGACCATTACCGCAACGGTGACACAATACCCGAAGTACGTGATTCTGCACAATGGGCAGGCTTGACAACCGGAGCATGGTGCTATTACAACAACGACCCAGCAATGGGAGCTATCTACGGAAAGCTATACAATTGGTATGCCGTTAATGACCCGCGAGGTTTAGCACCTGTTGGCTGGCATGTTCCTTCAAGAGAAGAATGGACAGCACTCGTAATATGTTTAGGAGGCAATCAAATCGCAGGAGAAAGGCTCAAAGATGCAGGAACATCGCATTGGATAGAACCTTATAATGAGGCTACAAATGAAAGTGGTTTTTTCGCTCTTCCCGGAGGTCGAAGATATAATATGTTTAGTGATATTAATTTGCATGGCTATTGGTGGACGGCTACATCTATTGATGACAACCATGCTTGTATGTGGCTAATCGGTTCTTCTGCTGTCATTATTCCGATTTTGTTGGAGAAGAAAGACGGCTACTCAGTTCGTTGTGTGAAAGATTAGCTTATTTTTTCTTCACCTCCAAACTAATACTTTCCCGAAATAGCTTTGATTGGCGTAAGTAAGACGGTAAAAATAAATTCCTTGTGGCAAAGCTTCTGTTCCTAATTCCAAAGAATGTTTACCGCGGAAGAATTCCCTGTCCGAAATTGTTGCTATTTCTCTGCCCAAAACATTATATATCTTGCAATTGATATTCGCAGGATTTGAATTTGAAAAGCCAATGGATATCTTATTTTCAGAACGATTGAATCTCGCGGGTTCGAGGATTATGTCGCTATCGGACGTACCCGAATTCTCAACATAATTTGGAGCTGGACGCGAGGTTGCTACGGTTAGATTATCAATCCACATTGTTTGTTCAAGCGGAGAGCCGTCGCCGATGTAGGGAGCAATCAGAAATTGGTTGAACTTCATATCGGGAAACTGGGCGGTTCTCATCAGAATATTGTCGTAACTTATCAACAACTTTCCATCGTACCAATATCTGATTTTGCCGTCAATCAAGCCTTTGCCGCCCGAAATGGTATTGAGTTTGAAATATGCTTCCACAAAATGCCAGTCGTTTTTGTACCGCAAGCCCTGCTCATCTCTGAAATAAACCGAATCGGCATCCCAAATCCTGGCACTGTAATAATAGCCGCTTCCATAAAAAAAGCAGTCCTTACGGTCATATCCGCCCATAACTCCGTTGCATGCCGCAACCGACCTGTTCTCGGTAAATTGGTAACTATTGAAATCGCCGTTACAGCCGATGAAGTTTCCATTATTCTGCAAGATGCAATTTTGGTCAACATTCTTGCTGTCCTGAAGTGCAAGCAACGGTTTGCCCTCATTTTGCTCGATATAGAGCGTTAGATGAGTGATTGCTGGACCTGCATAACTATCTTCGGCATTTGTCAGGATGTTGAATTCATGCGGATGGTAGGGTTTGTTCGAGCCCTCCCAATTCTTGCTGTACTTCACCCAATAGCTGACGTACATTTCCTCCGTATCCTGAAACAGATGTCTGCTCGGAGAACCTCCCGCGCAGCCTTTTTGCCCTTTCAGGAAAGTACATTCAAAGCAGGTGTTGCCCGAAGGAGCCTGTTCCGCCGTGGTTAAGGTACCTTTTGAACCGTCATACCATCCCCTTGAAGTGAAACTGCCATCTTCGAAATCTTCATTAAAAAGAATCGTTTGCGAGTTGGCAGTATTACCGAAAAATATGGCAAATAAACCTATAATCAATAAATAATACAATGTTGTATATCCCCGAAATAACTGTTTAGACAATTGAGACTGCAGAATATTATTAACTTTTTTCATGAAAATATTCGGCATACTATTGTTTTGAATTGTTTTTTGCATTAATTTGTAGTCGTAGATTATGAAAAAATGTCTGAACAGGGATTTCAGGGATTTTGGGGATTAATGGGATAAGATATTTAATGTGTATTTACAAAATTTACAAATTGAGCAAACATAAATCAACGGTATAAAAACCTTATCTGCTGTGCAAACCTTAGTAGAAATGTTAAATGTTCAAGAAAATGACCTTATTACATTATTAGAAGAATAAAATATTGAAGCCAATTAAGTAATAAGGTCGGAAAATTCGATGATGACAATGCTACTAAGGTTATTTTTGATTATAAGGTTTATGAATGCGTGATAATTATCCATATTATTAACCATATCTGCCATGATAATGCTAATTGTAATGCTGAATGTTTAAAAAATGAGCCTTATTATATTATAAATTTGAAAAAATATGGAGTACAAATAAAAAAATATAACCGAAAATTCGATGATGATAATGCAAAATGGGATGATTTTAGTGAAAATACTTATGAATGTTGCTAAAGTAGCCATGCACCTATATTTTTCCATTTGGAAAAACTTACTTTCATGACGGAAAAACTTACTCGCACGACGGAAAAACTTACTCGCACGACGGAAAAATGTAGGCACATGAAAGAGAAACTTAGGCGCATGACGGAAAAATGGAGGTGCATAAAAGAAAAAGCTATGGTCACTTGAAATTTACATATTTTCTATTACAATTTGTTCGATTGTATTTATATTTGACATACAATTAATTGGTTTATATTAATTTTCTGAAGAGGTTTTATTATGGAAGATAATATTGTTAGGCAAATCCACATGTCTTATGCTGGTCTTTAAGAGAAAAATGAATTAATACAAATCCCGAAGACATTGAATTAAATCGAAAACTGGAAATGGTTAATTTTAGTCACAAAGTAAATGTTACCTAAAATATTTTTCCATCTGTTCGTTTCTAAATTTTATGGAAGATAAAGAAAAAAATATTAAATCTTGGCTTAAAAAAATTTTTGAATACCGATTATGGATAAAGAACAAGCTATCAGAATAGCAAGCGATTACGTTGACTATTTAACTTCATCAGATTCTCAAATATCTGCGGCATACTTGTTTGGCTCTTATTCAAGAGGCACCTTTAACCAGTATAGTGACATTGACATTGCGGTTATTTATAAAAAGCTTGAGCATAGATTTGACACACAAGTCAAATTATTAATGCTTACTCCCAAATTTGATACAAGAATTGAGCCTCACCCAATCGAAGAATCTGACCTTTACGAAAAATTTTCTCCATTTGCTGAAGCAATCAAAATGGGAGTTAAAATTTATCCCAAAGATTCTGAGTTGATAATTAATATTGAAGATAGCACAACGGTTTATGTAGATATACCCGGGTAGGAAAAAAGAAATTGTGAATTGAGAATTGAAAGGTGAAAAAAAATGGGAGAATGTTTGGATTATTCGGGAGAATATTTTGAAATATCGCTTATTAGTAAGAATATAATTGACTCATTATCATCAAAGATGGATTGTTTGAGAAAGCTGGGATTAACTGAAGGAAAGAATCAAACAGATTTTTTTGAGGGTAAACAAATTTTAGTTGCTTTTATCGGTACCAATGATGAAGATTATGATGAATTGTTAATTAGCTTACCAGATCAGTATTTTCATAAAGATTCATTTAAAGATGAGTTGAACGTGATTACTAATTTTGTTAATAAGTGCTTTGAATATAATGAAGATATAGAATACGCTCTATGTAGTTATGAAATGAATGGTTATATTCTTAGTAGTGTATATCATTTTAAAGATCTAAAAGATGAGGTATTGAAGAAATTTCCAGTTGTTTACAAAAAAAATATAAATTCAATTTTCCCAAATTTAGAAATTAATTTGGATGCACAAGATATATTTGTATGAATTTAGTTGAAATTTTTGTGTTGTACTTTAAGGATCAACAGAAAAAGCAAACCACACACCCCGGAAGAAGATACTTTCGGGGTGGTTTTTTATTTCCGAACAGCGAATTATTGTTCAAAATTTCTATGATTATTTAATTTTGTAATTCTTTTTGCAGATTTATAAAAAATATGGAATTTATTTGGTAGTTTTATCTTAATTTGCATTTGGCTTATTGAGGATATTATTTTGGAGATACCATTGAGTATAGATGAATCGCAAATAAATTCGGCATTGAAGAAATATTTTGGTTACGATAGTTTCAAAGGCGGACAAAGGGAAACTATCGAATCAATTCTGAACAAGAATGACACACTGGTGATTATGCCCACAGGCGGAGGCAAGTCGCTTTGTTTTCAGTTGCCTGCGTTGCTAATGGAGGGAACTGCACTTATAATTTCGCCGCTGATTGCTTTAATGAAAGATCAGGTGGATGTACTTCAGAAATTGAATATCCCGGCAACTTTCATCAATTCAAGTTTGCCGTACACCGAGGTTAATGCCCGCATCCAGGATACAATCAACGGGAAATACAAACTTGTCTATCTTGCTCCCGAACGTCTGGAAAGTTCCCGCTTTCTTGAAGACCTGAAAGCAATTAATATCTCGTTTCTTGCTGTGGACGAAGCACATTGTATTTCGGAATGGGGGCACGATTTCCGCCCTGCTTACCTGACAATCATCAGAGTAATCGAGCAGATTGTCCGACCTCCGATAATTGCCTTGACTGCAACGGCGACTCCCGAAGTTCAGGAAGATATTGTTTATACTTTAAAAATGCGAAGTACCGCCAAATTCATCCGAGGCTTCGACAGACCGAATCTGAATTATATTACATTGGAAACGAAAGATAAAGTAGCAAAGATTGCCGAAATAATAAAGGACACAAAGGAAGGTTCAACACTAATCTACTGCGGTTCACGAAAGCGAGTCGAACAATTCAGCAAAGACCTAACTGCCGAAGGAGTTCCCGCTCAGCCCTATCATGCAGGCTATCAGGATAACTACCGCAACCATGTTCAGGACAGCTTCTTCAGCGATAAATACAAAGTTATTGTGGCTACAAATGCTTTCGGTATGGGAATTGACAAGCCCGACGTTAGGAATGTTATCCACGTAGATTTCACCCAGACGCTCGAAGGTTACTATCAGGAAGCCGGACGCGGCGGAAGGGACGGAATCCCCGCAAACTGCTATTTACTTTGGCAGTACGCCGACAAAAACCTGATGGAATTTTTCATAAACTCTTCTCATCCCGATAAGCAAGACATCAAAGCAGTTTACGACACGATTTACGATGTTAACTCAACTCAGGTGGGAAGCAAACCCATGCAACCGATTTATCTTGATGAAAATGAAATTGCCAACCGAGCTTTTGTGCCCAACTTTACTGTTTCATCGGTTCTGACGCTACTGGAAAAGAACAATATCCTAATGCGCGGCTCAACGCAGGGCTATTCATCAATTCAATTCACAACCTCCAGGGAAAGACTGATTGAGTATTTCAACAATGCCACGGGAATCAAAAAGCAAGCTCTTGAGGCGTTGCTCCGAAGTGCCGGAAGCGATGCGTTCAATCAGCTTGTGGAATTTGACATGAATCATGCCGCTTCTAAGTTCATGATGAAATATGACGATTTGCTTTCTTCAATTCAATCTTTCGAGTATGCAAGAATGCTGAAGTTTATTCCTCCGGGAACTGCAAGAGGATTGGTTCTGAAAATGGAAAGAATGCCGATTAACCGCCTTCCGATTGATTTTGAAAAAATTGAAATGCGAAGGGACAGAGCTTTTCAAAAACTTGATATGGTCCTCCGATATGCACAAACCAAAGACTGCAAAAGGAATTATATCCTTGAATATTTCATGGAGTCCGATATTACCGGAGTTTGCGGCAGATGCAGTAGTTGCAAGGGTTCAATAACCAAATCCAAAAATCTTTCTGCTGTTTCAATTGAAGATATGAAAAAGATTGCACTTGCCGTTGCCGAGCTAAACAGAAAGTTTGGCAAAACCATCATTGTTGATGTTTTAATCGGCAAGGAATCTCCCAAAATCCTGACTTATAATCTGAAAAATACACGTGCTTTCGGAAGTCTGAAAAATTACAAATCAAACGGAATAAAACTCTTACTGGAAGAAGCTATCGAAGAATCAATAATTGCTATCTCTCCGGGGCTTTATCCTACTCTTTACATTACTCCCAAAGGTACTGAACTCATCAAAGGAACATCTGTCAAAAAATTCATTTCAGAGAAAAAATCCGATTTTTCGGAAGAATCTAATATTTTACTCAGCCATTTGAATCAACTGAGAGAAGAAATTGCTTCGATTCAGGGAATTGTCCCGCGTGCCATTGCCAGCGACAAAACAATCAGGAATATTGCCGCCAAAGCTCCCCGAACTCTGAAACAGCTTGAAGAAATTGACGGTATCGGCTATATGTTCATCTCAAGGTTTGGAGAGCAGTTTGTTAAAAAAATTATTGATTTTTCAAGTAATGACGAAGTTCAAACCATAAGTACGCTTTCCGAAAATGCATTGAAGTTAGCAACTTTGCTCCAAAAAGGTAAAAAGCTGGACGAAGCTTTGAAATCAACCAAAATACCGATTGCCGAAGCGGCTAAGTTTATTCAGGAAGCAATTGAAAGCGGCATTGAACTCAGGCGAGAACTCGTTATCGAAGAACGTGACTACAACTATATACTTGCTTTTTTACGAAAAAATCCGAGAGCTATACTCAAAGACATTGTTGAAAAACTTCCCTTCAATGTTGATTATCCCGTACTTAGGATTGGAATGGCACTTGCAAGGAAGGAAATCACGAAAAATGGATAGAAGAAATTTTATAAAAATATCAGTAACAGGTGGAATTATGATAAACAGTATCAGTCAGCTTGATTCTTTTGCAGAAACATTCAGAGAAAAGTCTGCACCCATGCCTGTCGTTTTTGTCGGGCACGGCAGTCCCACAAATGCAATCGAGAATAATGAATTCACTCTCAATTGGGCAGAAATCGGCAAAAACATACCGAAACCTACGGCAATCCTGTCTGTGTCGGCTCATTGGCTAACGAAAGGAACTTTTGTTACTTCGATGGAAAATCCTAAAACGATTTACGATTTTTACGGTTTTCCTAAAGAGCTGTATGCCCTGAGCTATCCTGCTCCGGGCGATGTCAAACTTGCCGGGGATATAATAAAATCCGTAAGTAATCCCGAAATCAGCAAGGATTTTGAATGGGGGCTTGACCATGGAACTTGGTCTGTGCTTATCAAGATGTTCCCCAAGGCAGATATTCCTGTTATTCAATTGAGTATGGATTTCAACCAACCCGGGGATTTCCATTTTGAACTTGGTAAAAAGCTCAATTTCCTGCGAAAAAGAGGAGTACTAATTTTTTGCTCGGGCAATATTGTCCATAATCTTGGCAGGATTGACTGGTCGGATAAAGCACACGACTGGGCTTTGGAGTTTGATGAAATTTCTAAAAAACTCATCAGCGAGAAAAAATATTCCGAATTAATCAATTACCAAAAACTCGGCAAATCGGCTTTGCTCAGCATTCCGACAAACGACCACTATCTTCCTTTGCTTTATTCACTTGGTGCATCTGAAGCGAACGACAACATCCATTTCTTCAACGAAAAAGTAACAATGGGTTCACTTTCGATGAGAGGTGTGATATTTGGCTGAGAGGATGTGATTCAATTTCAGTTAATTTTTTTGTAATGTTTAGTTGAATCGGCACAGACATTTTTAATTTTATATTTTGGAATTATTAAAGTTTACAATACTTTAATGAATATTTTGTCGCTAAATTTATTGAGAAGTTAGCTTACAAAAAACATTTTGATTAGAATTTGGAGATTCGTATTAATTCTTTTGGAAAATTCGAATTATTTATGAAATATTGGAAAAAGACTGTAACCCGGATATTTAATTCCGGTTCTTTAGTAGTAATTATATTAGTGCTTCTGGTGTCTTTTTCTTCAATATTTGCAAGAAACAATTGGTATTTATTTGATGATTTCAATTATGAATCCGTAAAAGTTTATAAAAATATTGATAGCTCCGGCTCAATTTTTTCGAGAAATATCTGGAAATCAGACTTTGGCGATACTGCTCTGAAAGCATGGTTTAAATGGAATTGCGGAGACAGGGAATTTGCTCCAAATTCAGAAATAGTTCGGACACATAATGGTTTTATTCTGAATATGAAGCCGTCATCTTATCACGAAGATGATCTCCAACCAATGTTACACTCCACATTTTGTTTAAAATACGGTACTTATGCTTCGTTGTGTAAATTTTCTAAATTTGATGAAAGAGATAAAATCACTCAGGCATTCTGGCTGGCTTCACCAGTTAGCTATATTTTTAAATCCACTAAATCAAGATTACAATATAGGGATGAAATTGATTTCGAATGGAATAACTGGTGGTTTGGGGATGGTAAGCATAATATGTCCGTAGGTAGTAACAATAGAAATTTTCTCAGACCTAACAGCATGAATTTGAACTTTGTAGCAAGAGATACAATTAGTTATAAAGGTAATTCGCAACAAATCAATATTCCATTTTTAGGTGAACCTGTTATAACTGACTGTTGGGGTTTGTGTATATTTGTTATTGACAGCATTAATAATTCAACTAAGTTTGGAATTTATTTCCCAAGTAATGGAAGAGCTTATGAAATTTGGGCGGGTGATAACAACGAATGGGGAAGTTATTTTACTATAAATAATTATTCTGCTTATCATCTTCAGAACGTTATCTACAGCATTGGTACGGCTCAGGATGATGTTCATGCAGACAGTCCATTTGAAGTTGACTGGTTTTACTACAATGAGAGAACAGACCTTGATTATCCTGAAATCATTAAAATTGTTGATAGTTTCAAAACACAAAAAATTAATAGAATTTTCAGCGGCGATATATTTTTTAACGAAATTGAAATTTTGGATAATAAAGATAATTTTTGGTTTGCCGGTGATACGACAATTGAACCGGATAAGGAATATAAGTGGTTTTTGCAGTCTGAGTGTAAAAGATGGTATGGTGCTTATTATATGAAAGAAATGAAGTACAGATTCCACAATAAAGGCAACTACTGGGAGGATTGGAATCCACTGGTTACAATTGAACCTACACTGAAAGCATCTAATTATCAGGACAGTCTGGAAATTTTTGCTTCATTTTCTGAATATTGGTCAAAATATAAGGATTCTGCGAGGATTAAAGTTTCCGTGAAAAGTACTGAAGAAGCAAAATACAAAGTAATCCATAATGTTCAGGTTTTCCCGAATCCCTTTAAAGAGTATTCTTTGATTTCATTCTCACTTTCAGAGGACAGCAATATCAAATTAAAAGTTGCTGATTTGTTGGGAAACGAAGTCTATTCTGAAAATTCATTCAAAAAATCCGGGCGGCATACAAAAGATTTGAGCAATTTTAATCTTGCAATTGGACTTTACATTTGCTTAATTTATACCGAGAATCAGACTGAATCAGTTCTTTTTTTTAGAAGGTAATAGATTCCGGAATTCAAACATTATCAAAATTTTTATCAATATCCAAAATGATATAATTTATGGGGTTTTTGTTTCTCTTGTTGCAGAGTTTCATTTTAGATACGGAAGTATTGGCGTGTGGATTGGTCCTCGAACTTCAAATCCATAAACATTATCATCAAAAACAACCTTAGTAGCATTGACATCATCGCAATTCCCGACCTTATTACATTATTGAACTCCATTTTCATAACTCGAATAATGTAATAAGGTTAATGAAAAACAATTGAAACCGTGCTACTAAGGTCTGCATTAAAGATAAGGTTTTCTGCTCTTTTTTTCTATCTTATATTAAATACCGATCATCGAATGATTTTATTAATTCATTGTCTTCATAAGGATTTTCTCCATAACTTATAATCTTATAGTTAACATAAGGTTCAAACCATCCACTTGACTTAATATTATTGAAATAATAAATGTCTTTATCAATTTTGAAAGCAACAATTAATTTTTCTTTTTCTAATATCAAATTATTTAAATCGGAATATATTTTTTTAATTTTAATTTCATTTATCATTTTTTCTGATTCGAATAAAATCAAATGTGGTGTAATTTCATGATTGTATTGAACTAAGACTTTTTTATTCCTTATATAATCAAGGTTCATTCTATTATAAATTTCTCTTTCAATATTTTCAACTTTAATTGACTTAATTCTTTTTGGATCATATTCTGTTTCATTTATTTCATCATATTCAAAATCTGTCCAAAAATTATAATATTTTGTTGCAAGAAGATTTTTAATTTGATTTGAATCATTAAGTATAATTTCAGAAATGCAACTATTGTTAATTTTGCAGGGAAAACAATAGGAATTATAATAATCCATAGTTTTTTCAATGATATCATTTGTTTCAGTTGCAATTTCTTTGCTTGAGTTAAAAGAAAGAAGTTTTTCAAATGAATTTTCTGATTCAATTGAAAAAAATGACAGGTCAAGAGTGCAACATTCAAATGAAAACTGATATATCATTTATTTTCTTCCAAAAAATTCAATTTACTTTCTTTCAATTTCTCCATTTATCTTAATCTTCACAATTTCAAAGGCTTCTAATCCTTCGTTGTCAACGACTTTTACGGCAATGTTGCATTGAATTTATTTTCCTAAAGAATTGAATTTGACAAGTTTTTCCCAGTCAATTGAATAGTCATCCAGACAAAATTCATCAATGAATTCTTTGATGAATTTATTGATTATTTTGCAATATTTTCATTAATTGCATCTGCTATTGCATCATACCAGTTTATTTTTTCTGCTATTAAATCTTCTAATTGTGTAATTTCAGAATATGACAATTCCCTATCAATTTCTTTTTCTGCCACTTTCTGAATATCTTCAATTGTTAAGTTATATATTATTTTGTTTTTCATAAACATATTCTAGATTTATGGATAATAAATATTTTCTCGATGCCACTGAAGAGAATTCTTGTGAGGATAAATAGAATCCCTATCAGGTAATAATATTTTTCTATTTTTATATATATTTGTTTGCAAAAAATGCTGTTCACCGATTTTACCATAATCTTCTGGAAGACCATTACTTCTTGGAGAAAGTATAATCTTGTAATCATCTTGTATTGTAAACCAACCTACATCAAAAGCCCAATGATGAAGATGACACAAAGCAATTCCATTCCATAAATCATCTTTACCTTTCAAACTATTTGGGACAATATGGGCAGCTTCAACCTCCCAGAATATTGAGTCAGGCGAAAATATTTTCAAACCACATACTGCACACCTGTTATCATAAGCTTCAATAACAGCTTGACGAAACCCTCTTGTTCTTAAATTAGATTCTCTAGTGTTATGATTCATTATAAACCTTACTATATAATTTATAAGGATCATAAGT
>CAZSHX010000058.1:0-31623 GCA_964606895.1 uncultured Hyphomicrobiales bacterium | reverse complement strand
TCCTATGGAGCTTTGAAATAAAAGGGTTCGCTTTTCTACAAACAGTATGCTCCTCTGGAGCAATATTTCACTTCATTTCCAATTTGCATTGCATCATCAAAAAAATATTTTGTAAAAAAGCAATACAATTCCCATCTAACCTATTGAAATTATTTCAAATAACGATATTTTTATCGTTGCATCTTTGATTGCAAAAAGATGCAACGATGCAATTTTTGGTGAATATTCAGCAAAGAATTCTGAACCTTGATTCACTTGATTTTAGGATTCACAGGATTTATATTCTTGCTTTCTTGAATTTTCCCATATTGCATTGCATCATCAAAAAAAAATTTTGTAAAAAAGCAATACAATTCCCATCTAACCTATTGATATTATTTCAAATAACGATTATTAACTCGTTGCATCTTTGAATGCAAAAAGATGCAAAGATGCAATTTTGGGTTGTTTTTAACCGAAGATTTCTTGTGTTCCGTAGGAACAACCTGTTTGTAGAAAAACCAAAACATTTTAAACATCAAGCTCCGTAGGAGTGGACTGTAAAAAATTTGTGAGATAAATCAGGTCGCTCCTATGGAGCTTTGAAATAAAAGGGTTCGCTTTTCTACAAACAGTATGCTCCTCCGGAGCAATATTTCACTTCATTTCCAAATTGCATTGCATCCTCAAATTAATTATGCAGAAAATGCAATTACTTCTTGCCTAACCTATTGATATTATTTCAAATAACGATTTTCACCAATTGCATCTTTGAATGCAAAATGATGCAAAGATGCAAATTCTTACCGCCCTCTACAAGATTGAGGGATGAGGTGATGTTGACTAACTATCTTTCATTGAACGACAACAAAAGATATTAACGAAAAACATGATTAATTATTGCTATGATAATAGGGTAATATACTACATTGTTTTCGGTCAGAAATCCCTCCTGACCTCCTAAATTGATTGATTATTAATTCAGCAAGTAAAAGAACGGCAGGAGGAAACTCCTGCCGTGAGGAAAAAAAGCGATAAGAAGAGGAAGATCTTTTTCACTTTTTTTTACGTATTTCCTTTTTGTTAATCAATTTGAAATCTTTATCAAAAGTATAGATATAATCTGCCATTTTTTCAGTCTCCCATTTCCCCCCTCGACCCCTTGGGACAAAGAAGAAAAAGTAATAATACCAGTTTATCTTACTTTTACTTGCTTGAACTTTTATCATCAATTTATCATTTTCAGTGTAGAAATCCATTACATAAGTGTCGTCATAGTCTTTAAACTCATAGTATTTATATGTTGTTGGCGATGATTCAGGGATTACTAATAATCCTGAATGTGATGTGTAATGTTCATATTCTTGCTTAACTATCAGACACAAATTGTTAAAACAAATGAATAATTCAGGAGCGGCACCGAATTTAATATTTGTTAATTTTTTGATAAAAGCATTAGGTTCATCAAATATAAATACATCAGCACAATTTCCCTCTTTTTCTTTATCACAATTAACCCTATCGGAAATAAAATAATTATAATTTTGAAATTTGATTTGATTGTCAAATTCTAATTTTAAATTATAATACGTATGTGGAACAAATAGATTAAATTTCTTATTTATTTTTAGTAGTTTATCATTTCTAACACTATCCCATTTAACTTTATCCGATAACTGATTAGCATTTTCAGATAATAATGGAGTATAAATAAAAAATGCCATGATGATAAGTATCTTTGTTCTATATATCATAATTCATTCGGATTGATTTGCTCAAAAATATCTCACAGTAAATCTTTAGCTTTTACGGTTACAATTTTTCCGTTTCTACTGATTATCAAAGTATCACCAGTCAAGGCTCTTTCTTTAATAAGTCTTTTGATTGCGGTTCTTGTTCCTTTCAGAACTTTTTTTTGCAAAATCATTTTTTTCATCATTCATATTTAATCCCAATTATTTTTCTAACAAAGTCCCAAATCCAACCTCAATTTAGCGATTTTATTTTTCAAGGCAAAGAAAATAAACGGAAATTCAAGTTTATTTAAACACTCTTCAGGCTGAACTTTTAGTTTTTTATTGCTTGTTTGAGCAATTTCACCGAAATCATTTTAAATATTCAAAAATTTTCTATAATTTGTCTTTTTTTTATGCGGTTACTTGAAACTTAAATATTTGAATTTTATAAAATAAGTAAGGAAAATTATTTATGAGCGTTAATCGTCGCGATTTTTTAAAGAATTGTAGTATAGGAATAGGAGTAATTATGGCTGGGAATGTGTTTTTGGATAAAATATTTGCAGGCAATGTACCGCAGGTAGGAAGTCCTGAATTCGACCTGCTCTTTGGTTTGTCTAAGGAAGATATTCAAAAACTTCTTTCTCTGTCTCTTTCCAAAGGTGGGGATTTTGCCGATTTGTATTTCGAATACCGTGTGTCGAACTCGGTTACTATGGAAGAAGATATTTTGAAAAGCTCTTCCGAAAGCATTTCGCTTGGTGTCGGTGTTCGTGTGCTGAACGGTGAGCAAACAGGATTCGGCTACACAAACGACATGACAATCGAAAGCATCAAATCTGCCGCACTTACTGCCGCCGCAATTGCTTCGGGCAATGTTAAGGTGAATTTCAACAGTTTGAATCAAATCAAACCCAAACTTCAGATTTACGATATGAAAAATCTTGTTTCGGACAAACGGCTGGAAGATAAAATTGAACTCGTAAAAAGAGCATATTCTGCCGCAAAGAACTATGATTCAAAGATTTCCAAAGTCTCTGCTTCCATGGCAGATGAGATTCAGTACATCACAATTGCAAACAGCGAAGGAATCCTTGTTTCTGATGCCAGACCGCAGGTTCGGCTCACTGCCGTTGCAACGGCTGAATTAAACGGAAAAAGAAATACGGGATTTCATTCAGCAGGCGGAAGAGTAGGAATGGACTTCTACAAAACTGAAAAAACTCCGGAATTTATCGGCAGAAAATCTGCCGAAGAATCAATTATTCTGCTCGATGCAAAAGATGCTACCCCCGGCGAACAGCCCGTAGTTCTTTCTAAAGACCAGTCGGGAGTGATGATTCACGAAGCAGTTGGTCATCCCCTTGAAGCCGACGGAGCATGGAAAAAAACTTCAATCATGGCAGGCAAAATGGGCGAAATGGTTGCTAATCCTCTGGTTACAATTTATGACGATGCAACAATGCCAAATTACAGAGGCAGTTTGAATATTGACGACGAAGGAACTCCAACCGAAAATGTATTGCTGATTGAAAAAGGAAAACTTGTCGGTTTTCTGAATGACAAACTTGCGGCAAAAGTTCTTAACCACAAACCAAACGGACATGCCAGAAGGCAATCCTACAATTTCCCGCCGATACCGAGAATGAACAATACAATCCTCCAAAGCGGCGATACACCCCCCGAAGATATTATCAAATCCGTAAAAAAAGGTTTTTATGCGGTAACTTATCAGGGCGGAATGGTGGACTCAACAGGCAAATTTACTTTTTCTGTTAATCTTGGTTATATGATTGAGGATGGGAAACTGACTCAGCCACTCAAAAATGCGACATTAATCGGACAAAATATTGAAATTATGAAAAATATTGATATGATAGGAAATGATATGGGATTTTTCCTCGGTACTTGCGGCAAAGAAGGGCAGTCGGTTCCTGTTACGTGCGGAACCCCTTCATTAAGAATCAGTAAAATGACAGTAGGAGGTATATCATGAAAAACGAAAATTATCAGCAGTTAGCTCAGGAATTACTAAAATACGGCAAGCAAAAAGGTGCCGACCAGATGCAGATTTCAATCGCAAAGGGCACTGAATTCGGCGTAGAGGTTCGCGAGGGCAACATCGAAAAGCTAACCGAAGCAGGCTCCAAAAGTCTGTCATTGAAAGTTATTATTGATAATAAGGTTGCGGTTGCGTCCTCTTCGGATTTCACAACCGCGGCACTCAATAAGCTGATTGACAATGCCGTTGCAAGAGCCAAACTAACGAGTTCCGACCCGTTTTCAGGTTTGCCCGAAAAGGAAGAGCCTTTCGTGGAAGCCGATATGCTTCAGCTCTACGACGAAAGTATTCCGCTTTTGACTCCCGAAGCAAAAATCAAAATTGCAAAGGATGTGGAAGCAATTGCTCTATCTGATAAACGAATCAAAAAATCATCGGGTTCATCATTTGGTTCGGATACTGCCGAATATGTACTTGCAAACTCGAATGGATTCAACGGAAAATACAGAATTTCATCGTGTTCGTTTGGAGTTGGCTTGCAGGCAGGCGAAGGTGACAAACTCTTTGAAGACGGCTGGTATTCAAGTTCGCTGAATTTCAAGGGTTTGAAATCAGCCGAGGAAATCGCCAAAATTGCGGTGGAACGCACAACAAGATTAATCGGTGCAAGGAAAATTCCATCGCAGAATGTTCCAATCATTTTCGAGCCGACAATGACATCCTCAATTCTGGGCTTTTTGTATTCCTGCATCACAGGCGGGTCTATTTACATGAAGCAATCGTTTTTGGTTGATAAATTAGGCGAAAAAATTGCGAATAGTTTGGTCAATATAACTGACGACCCGCATATTGCCGGTGCTTTGGGTTCCAGACCTTATGACGGCGAAGGCGTTCCGACAAGGAAAAAGAGCATAGTCGGCGACGGTGTACTGAAAAGCTACATGCTCGACACATACAGCGGCAGAAAGCTGAAAATGCATTCCACGGGCAATGCATCGGGTCCCGGCAATTTCTATCTTCATGCAGGAACTCACACTCCGCAGGAAATCATCAAATCAGTGGACAAAGGACTTCTGCTCACGAAAACAATCGGTCAGGGAACAGTTGCAACTACCGGAGACATTTCAAAAGGGGCTTTTGGGTTGTGGATTGAGAAGGGCGAAATAGTTTTCCCCGTTGCTGAAATAACAATTTCGGGCAATCTTGGCAAAATGCTGAACAGCATCGAAATGATAGGCAACGATTTGACTTTCGACCGTTCGATAACGGGTCCGACAATCAAAATCGGAGAAATGACAATATCGGGGTTGTAGAATAAATATTCAGAATCGCAGATTAAAGGGATTTCTCACATTCCAACTCCTGTTGGAGAAAATAGTGATAAACAAAAAAAGGACATTGAGCTTAGACGAAATGTCCTTTTTTTTAATTTATATAAAATCAAAATTTACTTTTATATCTTACAGCGACTCAAGATTTGCCTGAACTTTGCGGAGCGATTCCTTCATACTTTCAAGCTTTTCTTTTTCGAACTGAATCACATTGTCGGGTGCCTTTGCAAGAAACCCTTCATTTGACAGCTTTTTCTCAATTCCTGAGATATTATTTGACAATCGCTGAATTTCCTTATCCATTCTTTCTTTTTCTTTGTCAAGGTCAATCAATCCAGCTAACTGCAAATAAATCTCGGTTTCGCGGACAACAGAAGAAATTGAATTTTCAAGTTTATCGGCATTCTGCATGATTTCAACATTGGAACATTTGCCCAAAGCAAAAATAATTGCCTTTTGAGCCGATAGAAAATTGAATGTGCTTTTGTCATGCGGAGAAATCACAACCGAAACTTTTGTCTGCGGCTGAATTCCGACTCCCGAACGCATTCTTCTGATTTCTTCGACAATTAGTTGGAGAAATTGCAATTTTTCTTCAGTTTCAGGATTTATCAGTTCTTCCTGATGTGATTCAAGTTCAGAAAATGTTATGCTTACGCTATCCTCTATATCCTTCGTCAAATGATAAATTTCTTCAGTGATAAACGGCATTACGGGATGAACCATTTTGAGAATATTATTGTAAAGATTGATAGCAAATACAGCTAATTGCTGGCGATAATTATCGTCCTTGCTTTCGCTCATCTGAACCTTCAGAATTTCGATGTACCAATCGCAGAAATCTCTCCAAACAAAATCATAAAGCTGTTTGGTATAGTCATCTACCCTGAAATTTTCTAAAGCAAGGTTTGTATTTTTGATTGTTGAATGCAAACGCGACAATATCCATTTATCTGCATCGGTATAATCAGCAGGACTTAAAACAGGTTCAGGATTAGCCGAAGCATCGCTGTTTTCATAAGCATGTTCTTTCTTCATAAGAAGAAATCTGCCTGCATTCCAGATTTTATTTGCAAAGTTTCTACCTATTTCAACTGACGGTACATCCTGATGCTCAACGTCAACATCCATTTTCACATCCTGACCGAGCGGTGAGAGATATAAAATCGTAAAACGAACAGCATCGCATCCATACTTATCTATAATATTCAGCGGGTCGGGAGAATTACCCAAAGATTTTGACAGCTTTCTTCCCTGACCGTCTCGAATTGTACTCGTGAAATATACATTTTTAAAAGGGATTTCATTTTTGAATTTCATGGTTGCCATAATCATACGTGCAACCCAGAAGAAAATAATATCAGGTGCAGTAACAAGCAAATCCGTCGGCAAATATAATTTCAAATCCTGATTTTCCTCGGTAATACCGTCGGAAAGCCATCTCATAGTCGTTAGGGGCCATAGCCATGATGAAAACCAGGTATCCAGAACGTCAGAGTCTTGTTTCATCTCAATATCTGAACCTAAGCCAAGTTTCTGCCTTGCTTCGTCTTCATTATTTGCCGCAGTAAATCTTCCATCAGGTGAATAATAAACGGGAATTCGGTGTCCCCACCAAAGCTGACGGGAAATGCACCAATCCCTGACATTAGTCAGCCAGTTTTCATAAGTTTTAACCCAATGGTTCGGATAGAATTTAATATCACCATTCATAACAGGAGGCAGGGCAATTTCAGCCAAAGGCTTCATATTGACAAACCACTGGTCGGAAAGGAAAGGCTCAACGGGCTCTCCCCCACGCTGTGAAAAGCCTACATTGTGAGTATAGTCCTCGATTTTTTCGATTAAATCCAAATCCTTGAGTTTTTCGAGAATCAGCTTGCGGGCTTTGAATCTTTCCACACCGTTGAACTCTCCGGCTGTCTGATTGAGAGTGCCGTCTGCATTCATTGAATTTATTTGTTCAAGGTTATGCCTCAACCCTACTTCGAAGTCATTCGGGTCGTGAGCAGGAGTAATTTTAACGCATCCCGTTCCGAATTTTGGGTCTGCATAATCATCTGCAATAACAGGCACTTCGCGACCGAGCAAAGGAACAATAACTTTTTTCCCGATGAATTTGTTATATCTCTCGTCATGGGGATTCACGGCAACGGCAACATCGCCGAAAATCGTTTCGGGACGAACAGTCGCAACTTTCAGATATTCATTTGAATCAACAAAATGATAACGAAGTGTGAAAAGATGCTCCTTAACTTCTCTGAATTCAACTTCTTCGTCTGAGAGTGCAGTTTGAGCAAGCGGCGACCAGTTGATTATTCTCTTACCTTTATATATAAGTCCTTCGTCAAAAAGTCGGATAAAAACTTCTTTCACCGCATTCGAAGCAGATTCGTCCATTGTGAACAGAGTTCTGTTCCAATCGCAAAAAATACCGAGGGTTCTTAACTGCTTTAAGATTATGCCGCCGTACTGTTCCCGCCATTCCCACACTTTTTCGATAAATTTCTCTCTCCCCAGGTCATAGCGAGTTATGCCCTGGGTTTTCAATTCTTTTTCTACTCTGGACTGAGTTGCAATTCCTGCATGGTCTGTACCCGGGAACCAGCAAACATCATATCCCTGCATTTTTTTCCAGCGGATATAAACATCCTGCAGGGAGATATTCAAAACATGACCAAAATGCAGAATGCCCGTCACGTTAGGCGGAGGCATCAATATACTATAAGTTTTATTCTTAGTTTCGCTTGGAGCGGTAAACATTTCATTTTTGAGCCAAACTTCATACCATTTACTTTCGGTAAGAACGGGTTCATAAGCTTTTGGAAAATCTTTTGCCATTAAAATATAATTCCTTCCTGAATTCTCAATTTGCCATAAGAAAAAACACAAAATTATGAATTTTTATAATTTAAATATTATTAATTGAAATTTTTTTTAATTTATGAAGCAGAAAGTTAAAAAAAACGGATATTTTGAATAATTTTGTTAGCATACAATCTATATTTTTACGATATTTGTTATTAATGAAAAAAGCTATTAGCTTAAAATTGAAAATTTGGGAATTTTTTGACGTATAACATATATTTTTAACTACAACATAGGAGGAACTATGCTAAAAAGCAGATTGTTCTCAAGTATTGGTATTGGTGCAATAATTATTGCCGGAACACTTTTCACAAGCTGTTCGAATAAAATAACAGAAGAGCAGTTGGCACAGTTGAAAGAGCTTCGCAAACAAGAAAGAAGCCTGACTGAGATGATTGACAAAAAGCGTGCTGAAAAAAGTAAACTTGAAAGTGAATTGAGCACAAGGAAATCAGAATTGAACAAATGCAATGAAGAAAATGATTACATCAAAAAGCATTTAGCTTCATGGCCCGACATTTGGCCCGATTGGAAACCAGCTCCACCGGCAACCGAAGAAGTTAAATAATTTGTTCAACCAATATTTCTTGTATAATTAATTTAGGAGTAAAAAAACATGAAAAAGATAGTATATTCACTTTTAATGATTGCTTTTGTAATTTCCGTCTCTAATATCAGCTTATTTGCTCAGTTACCTGACGAACAAATTACTAAAGACGAAGCAGTTATCCGCATTCAGGAGTTCCAGAAAAATCTTCTGGACCTTCAGGGCAAACTTTCCGGACTCGATGCCGACGTTGAAAAACTCAAACAAGATATCGAAGCAACAAAAACAAAACTAAAAGATTGCCAGTCAATGTATTACAAACTTTTAGGCGTAACCGATGCCGATATAGCAAATTACAAACAATTGCTTGGCGTTGTTGAAGGTAAAATCCGCGATTTCCGCAAATTTTCCGATGACGAACTTGCAGATAAAAAAGACGAAATTCAAGCTCTCGAAAACGAACTCAATGCTTTAAGAGGCAATAAAATTGCTTGTTTAAGAGAATTTTATGACAAAATCATTGTTATGGCTCGCGACATTCGCGGCTTGTACAGAGAAAAGAAAGTTAAAAACTATACCGTTGGTACATGGGCTGAAAACAAAGACTGCTTGTGGAACATTTCCGCAAAAGCAGACATTTACGGCGACCCATTCCAATGGCCCAAAATTTGGCAGGAAAATTCAGGACAAATCAAAAATCCTGACATCATTTTCCCGGGTCAGATATTTAAAATACCCCCTCCCGGACCAAAAACAACCGACGAAATGAAGGCTGAAAGAAAATACTGGAGGAAAAAACATGCTATGATTCAGCAGAAACAAGATGAAGGTGCCGGTAAAAAAGGTGAATAACTGAATGCCGTTACTTTTTAATTAGGTTTTTTTGACAAAAGCCCTTCTGCTTTATTGCGGATGGGCTTTTGCTTTTTTGATTAAATTAGAGGTTAAATGGATTTACTGGAAAAGAAAATCAAACTTGAAGATATAGATTTACTCTCACTTTTGGGTAGTAACGACAGTTACCTGAATATAATTGAGAATAAGTTTCAGGCAACTATTTCTGCACGCGGAAATACTTTGATAATCAGGGGCTCAAGCTCTGAAATCAAGGCAATTGAATCAGTTATCAAAGAGCTTTCATATATCCTGAAAAGAAACGGTGAGCTCAATTCAAACGATGTCGTTACGGTTATGGATTTGGTGGATATTGACAAAAATGCTTCTTCCGCCAGCTTCGAAAAAGACAACGTCATTTACTGGGGAATTGCAAATCCAATCCGAGCAAGAACCCCGAAGCAAACTATGTACTACAAAAAGGTTCTTGCAAATGATATCGTTTTCTCGATTGGTCCTGCGGGAACAGGCAAGACATTTCTGGCTGTTGCCATGGCATTAGCGGCATTCAAACGCAATGAGGTCAGTAAGATTATCCTTTCGCGTCCTGCTGTTGAAGCAGGTGAATCTCTTGGTTTTTTGCCCGGTGATTTGAAGGAAAAGATTGACCCGTATTTGCGTCCGCTAACCGATGCTCTGTCGTACATGATGAGTTTTGAGAAAGTGAAAGCCTTGATGGAAAAAAATATTATCGAGATTACTCCTCTTGCTTACATGAGAGGCAGAACCTTGAATAATGCCTTTATCATTTTGGATGAAGCTCAAAATGCCACAATCACACAGATGAAAATGTTTCTGACGAGGCTTGGGGAAAATTCGAAAGCCATTGTTACAGGTGATATCACTCAAATTGATTTACCGAGAACCGAAGATTCCGGTTTGATTCACACCAACAAGCTACTCCAGAATATTGATGGCATAGATTTTGTATATTTCGATGATAATGATGTGGTTCGCCATAGATTAGTCGCTGAAATTATTAGAGCTTACGAAAAAGAAGCAGAAATGAAGCGAAATAATAACAACGATAAATAAAAAACAATTTGTAACTTTTTTCATTGTTTGTTACTCTATAGTAATTTGAATAACAGCAAAAACAAAAATAATTTAAAAAACTATGCCTGAAATGATTAAAATAGGGTTTCTTAATGTCACTATCACAGATATTATTGACATATTGCTGGTTGCAGGTTTGTTTTTGTGGTTATACAAAGCATTGAAAGATTCTGTTGTTGTTCAGATTCTGTTTGGGTTGGTCATATTGATTTTGTTATCATTTATAACTGAAGCCGCAAATCTGAAAGCAATCAACTGGATACTCAAAACGATTTCAAATATTTGGCTCCTGGCTTTTGTTATTTTGTTCCAGCCGGAAATCAGAAGGCTTCTTCTGATGATAACGCGAAGCAGGATATTCGATATATTCGGGAAATCGAAAATTACCAGGACAATTGATGCCGTTATTGATGCGGCTATCGAATTGTCCGAAAAGCATGTGGGAGCATTAATAGTATTCACTCGCTCTCAGAACGTCGAGATGACTGTGGATACAGGAATTCAGCTTCAGGCAATGGTAACTAAAGAGTTGATAATTTCTATTTTCAATACAAAATCGCCGTTGCATGATGGTGCCGTTATTATTGACGACCAGATGATTATTGCGGCAAGATGTGTTCTCCCTCTTTCGAGTGCAACCAAGTTTAAAAACAGGAATCTTGGTACAAGGCATAGGGCAGGTCTTGGACTTTCCGAACAGGTAGATGCAGTAGTTTTAATTGTATCCGAGGAAACAGGAGCAATTTCTATTGCAGAGCAGGGTTCACTTAGTTTGGAGATTCCTAAAAGCCAATTGACTGAAGTTCTCAATATCAGACTTGCTTCGAGGAATAAAAATTAATGAGAATTGCGGTATAATTTGGCTAACGGTACAAAAATCTGGACAATAATTGAATTAGTTAAGTGGGGCAGTGATTATTTCACCGAAAAAGGCATTGACTCTCCCCGCCTGACTGTTGAACTTTTGCTTAGCCATGTTCTTAAGCTTTCGAGAATTGAACTTTACACTAATTTTCAAAAGCCTTTGAACGAAACTGAATTAAGTTCTTTGAAAGAATGCATTAAAAGACGGGTGAACCATGAACCTTTGCAGTATATTATCGGGAATACAGATTTTCATGGGCTTGATATCAAATTGGATAATTCAGTATTAATTCCAAGACCTGAAACTGAATTTCTGGTTAGTTTTGTCACCGAATCAGAAAAAAACAGAACTGAAAAACTGAAAATATTGGATATTGGAACAGGTTCAGGATGTATTGCAATTGCTTTAGCCAAATTTTTTCCAAATTCAGTGGTATCAGGAATCGATATTTCAGAAAGTGCATTGGAGAAGGCAAAAGAAAACTCTGAAGTGAACGATGTAAACAATATAAATTTCAGACGTTTTGATGTTTTAGCTGAGAACTTTTTGAATGATGAGATTTACGATATTATTGTCTCGAATCCGCCTTATATTTCAAAAAATGATTATCCGGAACTCGAGCCCGAAGTCAGAACTCACGAACCGAAATCAGCTCTGACGGATGAATCTGATGGATTGACGTTTTACAGAAGATTTTCTGAAATCTTCGGAAAGATACTGGCACCGAATGGTTCATTTTATTTAGAAATAGGTTTTGGGCAGTCGGAAGATATTTTGAAAATATTCAGAGATGTTGGATTTGAATTGAAATTCAGGAAAGATTATTCGGGAATTGATAGAATTGGATTTTTTCAATCGGGAAGATAAATCGTGTTCTCATCGCTGTCACTCTGAGCAAAGTGAAGAGTCTTTGTTGTGAATTATCAGTGAGGGTTGATTCTTCACTTCGTTCAGAATGACAATTTTAGTGCTCATCGAGAGTAAGCAAGAAATTCGGAAATTGCTGTTAAAATGCGAAAAATCGTCCATTGAAAAATATCAGTTCCTTATGATTTAAAAATTTGTTAATTTTGGAATTGTAAAATTTCACTTTTTTTCATTAATATAAAAAAAAGGTGTCGTATGTCACATGTAAAAATTGAAGAGCAAATCGGTGGAGTTATTCTCCATCTCAAAGGTCAGTTCATAGGCGGAGAAGAAACATCTCAGCTAAGGGACACTCTGAAAGAAATATCTGATAAGCAGAAAAGCTTGCTTATTGTGAATCTTGATAAGGTAACTTATCTGAACTCAACGGCACTCGGAGTGCTGATTGCGGCTCACGCAAACTTCGCAAAACGCGATGGCAAGGTGGTACTGTGCAACGTTAGTAAATCAATCGAAAATTTGTTTGTAATAACCAAACTCACTTTGGTATTCCCAATTTTTGAGACTTTAGAAGAAGCAATTAAATCCATTTCATAATAATTAACTAAAAGAAGGAGACTTATGAAAAACATGTTTAACGTCGTGGTAATCACATTAGCAATGGTTATCGCATTCGCTGTCTATATGTTTTATTTCGGAAATTCGAGCGGGTTCCAGGATCCCTCAACAAAAAAGAAACCAAAACCCGGTAACATTATCGCAATGATTTACACGGGTGGACCCATCGTTGGTATTTTGATTGGCTTATTAATTATTGCAGTAACATTTTCTTTCGAGAGAATTCTGTCAATTAACAAAGCAAGAGGCAAAGGCGACATTTCTGCTTATGTCAAAAGAGTTATGGACTTTCTCGTGAAAGGAGCGTATGACGATGCTCTGTCAGAGTGCGAGAAACAGCGGGGTAGTCTTGCAAATATTATGCGAGCCGCTATCGAAAGATTCAAATCTATCGAAAACGACAATGACTATCCTACTGAAAAGAAAATGTTAGAAGTTCAGCGTTCAATTGACGAAGCTACTAACTTAGAAACACCACTTCTCGAAAAGAATTTAGTTATTCTTTCAACCGTTGCTTCGGTTTCTACTCTATTTGGTCTTCTCGGAACAACAATCGGTATGATTCGTGCATTTGCGGCTTTCGGCGATACCGGAACTGTAGATGCAACTCAGCTTGCTGTTGGTATTTCTGAAGCTCTTTACAATACAGCCGGCGGTTTGGGCGGTGCTATCGTTTCAATCGTAGCCTACAACTTCTTTACAACAAAGGTTGATAATTATATTTATATGATTGATGAAGCAATTTTGAATGTAACTCAAGTTTTCACAGTTCGCGTTAAAAAATAAAAGGAGCTTTCCGTGCCAAAAGTAAGAAAGAAAAGGATGGGGTTCGTCATAGACATGACCCCGCTTGTTGACATAACGTTCCTTCTTTTGACTTTTTTGATGTTTACTGCGAAGTTTAAGTCAGATGCAGAAAACGAACAGCAGTTCACTATTGTTCGTCCAATTGCTTCTCCGGATACTACTAAGCTTCCTGAAAGAGATCTTGCTACCATTAACATTGCTATTGATGATAAAAAAGGTGATACGACAATGTATTTCGGCTTGACGAATGCTAACGACCAGAAACAAATCTGGTCTATGATTCCCGATTTGCCACCTACGTTGTCCGATAAAAAACTTGTCCCTGTTGATTCTGTTCTGCTGACCAAGTTCATTCGAACTACCCTGGCAGTCAGGCCTGCAACAAGGTTTGCACTTGATGCAGACAAGCGGGTCAGGTTTAAATTCATCATGGATGCAATGAATATAATGAGAAAAAGCAGAGCAACTGTATTTAACTTCGTAACTGAAAAGAAGAAAAATTAAAAAAAGAAGTTAGAATTACGTTATATTATGTAACTAAATTTGTAATTGATGTGTCTTATATATGAGGCACAATTATTAATAAAGGAGAAATATATGGCTGGTGGTGGCTCCCTCGGTCCCGCAGATAAAGGTAAAAGGGGAAAATTCAGCAAGAGAAAGAAGAAAAAAAGAATCGGCTTTCATCTTGACATGACTCCGCTGGTTGATATCACTTTCCTTCTTCTGACCTTCTTCATGTTTACAACAACAATGTTGAAGCCTCAGATAATGGAAATGAGGATACCTCCGGAAATGTTTGAAAATGTTGAAGTTAAAGCTTCCGAGCTTCTAACGATATATTTAAGAGCTGACGGTAAAGCTTTTTGGTGTGCCGGTGTTCCCGACGAAACCAATAAACCCGAACCCGTTGCAATTGATAAGATTAAAGCTCTTGCTGTTGAAAAAAATCTTAAACCTTTGGTTAGAAACCGCTTGATTACTTCATTCAAAGTGTCTGATGATGCTTCGTATGAAAAAGTTATCCTGATTTTAGACCAACTTAACCTTGCAGAAGTTCCTATTACTGACGAAATCGGAAAAGTACTTGATAAAGATAATCATCCTACTAAACGTAGTCGTAAATTTACTATCATTCCTATGAAGGAAGAAGATATTAAAATATTGGAGGGTCTGTAAAATGAGTAATGGATTTTCTATCGCAATGCCTGCTCCTCCGACTTATGGAGCAGTGGAAATCAAAGAGTACATCAGAAAAAACACTTATCGTGCTTTAGTCTATACTCTTTCGTTCTTCCTTCTTTTGTTCTTGTTTTATTGGGTTTATGGACTGGCATCCGAAAAATCGCTTGGACGCTCGTACCGTGCTCCCTTTAGCAAAACATTGATGCAGAATGTTTTTCAGCAAACTGAAACAGAAGAAGAAGCACCTCCTCCTCCACAAACTCAGCAGATTGTGGATATAGCAACTGCCGCAAGAGCCGGAACTCCTGTTCCTGTGCCGGATGCTTTAATTAAAGAAGATATGAAGGATTTCGCTGACGTTAACAAAATGAGCGAATCTCTTTCACGAAATGAAGGTCAAATTGTTGATATAAACTCAATGCCTAACCTCGACCTCGGCGACAAAAAAATTGAAATCAAAGAGGAAGAAGTACCCGACAGCGAGGAATTTATTGCAGTCGAAAAAGAGCCTCAGGTTGATTTGGCTGAACTTCAGAAGAAAGTTGTCTATCCCGAAATGGCTCGTAAATCGGGTGTTGAAGGACAAGTTATCGTCAGAGTTCTTGTCGGCAAAGACGGCAGAGTGAAACAAACAAAGGTTCAGTACTCTGAATCTTCAATGCTTGACCAAGCCGCTATTGACGCAGTGAAAAAAGCTGTTTTTACTCCTGCTATCCAGAACAAACAACCAATTACGTGCTGGGTTAGTATTCCGATTAAATTCAGATTGAGGTAGATTTTTATAATAATGGATTGTCTCACAAAAGTGTCATTTTCAATAAAATTTTAATTTTGAATGACAAGCGGCTTAACTGCTGACCTTTTTCTGAGACAATCCTTTTTTTAAAAAGAGATTCTTATGACAATGATAATAATCAATTATGCAGTGAAAATACTTACCATACTCGTTGGAGTAGTATTGGTCAGCGGAGTTATGTTTCCCGGAAGTCCAGACAAATTCATGTTTCAAATCATGGGCGGTATATTTATTTTATGGGGTGTCTATCGGATTATTGTTTACGCAAATAATTTAAAACGATATAAAAGGATGGAAAACGATGAAGAAGAAGATTAATCTCGGTGCTTTAGTGGTATTTCTTCTCTTCCCCATTTTTTTTGGCTGTAATAACGACAGCAAAAACAACGGGCAAGAACTAACGAAAATCACAGTTTATTGCGATGAAGCGATTTACGACATCATCAAACCATTAGTTGTTCAGTTCGATTCTCTCGACCCTCAGGGTGAAGTAATTTTCAAAAAAACTTCCTCCATGGATGCAATGGTAAAATTGCTTTCAGGCGAAACAAACGCGATTATACTGCCAAGAAATTACACTCATTACGAAGATTCGATGATGAAGGTCTTTTCGGTGGAACCTCACAAGAGAATGAAGTATGCCGCAGATGCTCTTGTCTTTTATGTTAGCGTGAAATCAGAAATTGATACTTTGACTGATGCTCAAATAAAAGAATATCTTTCCAATCCTAATTACAACCTGAATGACAAAAACAGAAGAATTAAGGTTAACCCAACGTTAGTAATCAACAACGGATTATCTTCGGAAGTTCAGAATCTTCAGACTTTGGTTTCAGGCAAAAATCCAATCAAAAGAAAACTAAAGATGTTCAATTCTTACGATTCGGTAAAATCTTATATTTATGATAATGTAAATGACATCGGAATCGGATATTTATCGCAAATCATTTCCGAGTCCAAATTCAGACCACTATCAATAAGTTTTCTTGACTCGAACAAAAAATATATTTTTCCGCATGTTGTTCATCAGTCCAACATTGCACAAAGTTTATACCCCTACATTGTAAATCATTATTTTTATGTATCAGATAAAAGGCAGGATTTGCCAATGAGACTCGGACGTTATTTATCAACCCACCCGACAGCTCAGAAGTACATTAATCAAATTGGACTCGTTCCCGCATTTGCTAAGATTCATTTAATTGGAGAAGGATAAGATGAGAAAAACACTATTATTAATAAGCATTTTTGTTTTGACGGCTGGCGTTGCCCTTTCGGAAACAGCTGTTGACAAGATGAGAAATCTTTACAAAAGCAAAGATTTCGAACAAGCGGCTCAGTTCATTCCTGATGCCGTAAAAGAATCTCCTAAGGACATTGATGTGTTCGTTCAGGCTGGAGATATTTATTTCGAACTTGACAAAATTGACTCTGCTCTGATTTTTTACAGAAAAGCAAACGATATTAGAAGCAAACAACCGACCGTACTCAGAAAAATCGGAAAGACATTATCGTTAAAAGGCAATCATCAGGAAGCAATCAAGCAGTTGAAAGCCCTTGTTGACATTGACGGCAAAGATGCTTATAACCTGTTGGCTTTAGGTCAGGCTTATATCAATGCCGACTCACTCCGCCCTGCTGAACTCTACATTACAAAAGCAAGAGAATTGAATAAAAAAATTCCAGATGCTTATGTGGTTCTCGGAGATTTATATTTTGCTCAGGGTGTTTACGAGCTTGCCCGTACAAATTACGAAGAAGCAATTGCGATTGATGACAATCTTGCTGAAGCCCGCGTCAAACTCGCTACTGCATATTACAAACTCGCAACAAGAGAAAGTGACGAAAACCTGAGACAGGAACTTTTCAACCGTTCATTGAAAGAATGGAACATAATCACTCAAAAAGACCCCAAGAATGCAAAAGCCTTTTACGAACAAGGTAAATTGCTTTATTTTGCAAAAGATTATGCAAATTCAATTCCTTCATTTTACCAGTATCTGAAACTCAGACCTTCGGGTTCGCTCGGAAGATGGTACCTGGCTCAAAGTTTATATGAAATCGGAAAATGTGATTCTGCCGCACCACAGCTGAAAATTGTATCTCAGGAATTGGATTCCGTAAAAGACAAAGCTACGCTGAAGCTTGCACAATGTTATTTCGAGCAGAAACAGTTCAAGGAAAGCATTGAAATCTACAAGGGAATCAAAGCATCAGGCAAACTGGAAAATGCTGACCTTGAGAGAATGGCGGCGGCTACTTTCAGAGGCGGTGATACATTAAGTGCAATTCAACTATATAAAGAATTAATCAATAATGACCCCAAAAAATGCGGAACAATGATTCAGCTCGGTACATTAGCATTAATTATGAAAAAATATGATGAATCTTTGTATTTCTTTTTGAAACACGTTGCCAATTGCACCGATTCAGTTTCAACACCTAAAGCACTCTATTACATCGGTTATGACTATTTCAATATGCAGAAACCTGATTCAGCAATCATCTATATCAATAAAAGTATTGAGAAAGACCCGAAAAATCTTTCTTACCAGATTTTGCTCGGAGACGTGCACAGTTCTATGAAACAAACAGACACTGCTATGATTATCTTCAAAGATGTTGTCACCAAAGGTATGGCAGACACTGCAAAATATGCTAAAGAGCTCAACATGGCTTTTTCTAAACTTGCAGGTCTTTACATCAATGAAAAGCAATTTACTGAATTGAACAAGATGGCAAAAGATTGGACTGAATTTGATTCCAAGAGTGAATATGCGTGGCTTTTCTACGCAGTTTCATTCCAGGGCAAAAGCGACATAGAAAATGCAATCAAAAACTACAAGAAAGTACTTCAAATCAATCCTAAAAATGGTCCTGCGAAGGACAATCTGAAAAAGCTTGAAGAAGTTCAAAAGCAGAACTCTAACAAATAATTTTTTTTGAAAAGGCTGTTTTGAAAAGACAGCCTTTTTTTTATACTTCAATATTGACACATAATTTCGTTGCAAAAATTATTCAAAAATAAAATTGTCCTGATCTTGGTTTTCTCGGCATTACTCCGTCTTGCTTTCATTTTTTATTATGTGAATTTGAATGATGAAGTTTTTTATTATGAGTATGGAAACATCGGAAAAAATATTCTTGCAGGCAAAGGCTATTCGCTGTTCCATTTTGAAAATGAAAAAATGGAATATGAGTTCAGCAAAGATGCAAAGCCATTCCCTTCTGCATACATGCCTCCGGGTTATGTAATCCTCACTCTCCCCTTTTTTCTTATAAAGGATATAGTAGCAAGAAATTTACTGATTCTGATTTTTCAGACATTCCTTGCGGCATTTTGTACTTTGCTGGTTTTCAAACTCACGAAAAAAATATTCAATGAAAGGACGGGTTTAGTCGCTTCTCTAATCTATGCACTCATGCCAGAATTCATATATTCAACAACCTCATTTGGAACTACCATAGTTTACCATCTCTTCATTTTGCTAATATTCTGGCAGTTTTATGAATTCAGGGAAAAAGGGAATCTTAAAAATGCGGTTTATTTAATTATTCTTTCTTCAATTTTGATTTATTTCAGGATGGAATTTGTTCTGTTCGTTCTATTCTTTATCGGGTATTTTCTTTATAAAAAGAAATACAAGCTGATGTTTTCGGCTGTTTTTGCTGTTATACTAACTCTTCTGCCGTGGCAAATCAGGAATTACTACGTTTTTGATGAATTTGTGCCAATGACTTCAGCAAGCGGACTAAATCTTTACCGTGGACATAATCCCTACCGCCCGGGAGTTTGGTCTGATGAAGCATTGGCTCAAAAAATTAAAATTCTGCCACGAACTGAAAAATTCGAGATTTTCTATAATAAGCTCTATCAGGAAGAAGCATTAAAGAATATTAGGACAAAAGGACTTATAGGCGAAACTTATGATTTTTTAAGGAAAGCGACTCATTTATGGATTTATAATCCTTACGATGCAAGAAGCAAAGAGCCGTTTTATTTGTGGTTCTGGATTGCACTGCTTAGCCTTTCTGCTGTTGGAATTGTTAAAACATTCAATTTCAGAAAATTCTCAATTATTTATTTCTTTCTCGTTTACCATACTTTGCTTGCGGCATTTTATTTCATAATTCCCCGCTACCAAACGATGATGAAACCTGCATTACTGCCCTTTGCCGCAGTAGGACTTCTTTTCTTGGCGGACAAGATTGGGAAGAGAAAAATAAAAGAAAAATAGCTATGTTTTGAAGTCAACCCGACCGTAGAGATGTTTCTAATTTTTTGAGAATTGTTTTATTAGACGATAATTCATAATTTTGTAGATATAGTAAAATAGTTTGGCACCAAGATTGATATTTGAAGATAAATTATTCTAATTATTCAAAGAGAAAAAAATATGTATATTACAGAAGAAAAGTTTGAAAGCATTGTTCAGATTGTGAAAACAGTATTTCCTAATTGGTTGGGATTCAATGATGAAAAATTCTTTAAAGAAGAAATTGAATACAAAAGGAAAGCAGTAACATTAGCACAAAGTTTGTTAAATAAGTCAGTGTTGGAAAATCTTCTCGAGAATAGTAATTACACCGAGTTTCTGAATAACATTGAGAAAGTTGGTCATAGTACAAACTTGCTTTACCTAAGCACTCCTAAATCAGCAGATTTGAGTATAATCTATCAGGATAAATTAGATAAAAAATTATTCTGCAATAATTTCTACAATTTATTACACTCTGCAGAAGGTATTGAAGTAAGGCTCAATCGTTACTTGAGTTTTGTTGAATCAAATAAATTACCAAATCAATGGACCTTTCCAACATATTTCTTGTATCTTCTGAATCCAGATAAATTCATGTTTGTAAAGCCAAGAGCAATAGCATGGTTTTTAAAGTATATTGATGGAAATTTTAAAATGTCATCGAAACCATCTTTCGATACTTTTAATCTGATAAATGAAATTGTGCATGAATTGAAGGAAAAGTTTGAATCGTATAATCCAAATGATTTGATTGATATTCAAAGTATCATTTGGCGAACTTTTAAGCTTGACACAAATTCAGGGGAAAGAATTTATAATTATCTTTTTGAATTCAAAGATATTGCCCAGCATTGGTTTAATCGAAATGACTTTACAGTGAAATATTATAATTTCTTCCAAGAATTCATTCAAAAAGAAAAATTAGAAAATGCAGATTGGGATTATTTCCAGAAGTTAGGAGATAATATACATTCTTTTCAATCATTAGCAATTGCAAAGGGAAATGCTTTAGGAAACCTGAATCATCCTATTGAACATTATCGAAATAGTTTCTTATATCTGGTTTACTCTGAAGATGATTTGGAAACAAGAATAAAAAATTTCATTAACGACGAAAAGTATAAATTGAAATATTTTGGCGATAGTGCTTTGAGTGAAATATTAGGTAATATATTTGCTCATAATTATGTATTTTTTAATAATAGAGATGAATTCGCCGCTTCATTTTTAAAAATCAAAATTGATTATAAACGAGGTGATAAATTTACAAATAAGTTTTTCAAGTACAATAATGCAATTGAGCCAATTAAATCAAAATATTTGGAAATTGTTGGAAAACAAACTGATTTACCCATAAATATAGAAATTGACCAATTTTTTAGTTATTTATATGAGACATATAGAGATTATATAGAAATGGTTTCATCTAATGAGGAAACATTTCAACCATCAGATATAAAAGGTCCAAAAATTTTGAAATATTTTGATGCTATACTCGAGATTCTTAATAGCATTGGCGGTCAAGGCACTCCGAAAGAGATTTGTGAGTTAGTTTATAAAAATTTAAATATTGCGGAAGAAGAGATTAAAGTAACAAATTCAAAGGGTGGTTTAAAAGTTTATAACCAAATTAACTGGGCAAGAAACTATTTGAAAGAAGCAGGATACATTGACTCTTCAAAAAGAGGTTTATGGATACTAACAGAAAAAGGCAGGAATAAAAAATTATCAGATAATGAATTGATGGATATTTTTAAAAGTGTACATGATAAATTTACGAAAAAGTTACCAACCGAAGATATTGATATTCATGAAAATCAAGAATTATTTGATGAAATTGAAGAAGATAAGGAAAATTATTGGATTATTTCACCTGGTCAAAATGCAAGGTTATGGAACGATTTTACTGAAAACAAGATCTGTGCAATCGGCTGGAACGACTTAGGCGATTTATCAAAGTACAAAAATTTAGATGAAATTAAAAATATGATGAAGGAGATTCATGGTGATGGCTCCTCTTATGTAAATGATGGATTGGCATGTTTTGAATTTGTAAATAAATTAAAAATTGATGATTATCTTTTTGCAAAAAAAGGTAGAAATAAAATAATTGGTTTTGGGAAAGTATCTTCTGACTTCTTTTATGATGAAAACCGTTCTGAATACAAAAATTGCAGAAAAGTTGAATGGACAAAAATTGGAGAATGGAAGACAGAAGAAAACCACGTAGTAAAAACTCTCACTAATATCACAAAATATGATAATTATGTAAAAAATCTTATCAATTTGGTAAATGGAGTTGCAATAGAGCCAGTATTTACCAAAATAAAAACAGAAAAGAATATTTGGTGGCTCAATGCTAACCCAAAGATTTGGAGTTTTGCTGAAATGAAAATAGGTGAATCTGAAAATTATACGTCCTATAACAAACATCATTCTAAAAGAAGAATTTTTAAAAATTTTCAGGAGGTAAGAACAGATGATTTATTAATTGGATATATTACATCTCCAGAGAATTCGATTAATGGACTTTGCAAGGTAACTGACGTAACAAGAGAAAATAATGAGGTTGTCAATTTTCAATTTGTGAAAGTTGAACATTTTAATAATCCAATTAGTTGGTCAGAGTTAAAGAGTATTCCTGATTTGAATGGTTGTGAACCTCTAATAAATAATCAGGGAAGTTTATTCAAAGTCACAAATGATGAATATGAAATAATTCGTGCGATTATTGACGAAAAAAATCTTGAAATAAAAGTCATTGGAATTCAAAAATATTCCGTTGAGGATGCTCTTCACGATTTGTTTATTGATGATAAAGAATTGCAAGATATTATTAATATGCTGAAATACAAAAAGAATATTATTTTGCAAGGTGCTCCCGGTGTTGGAAAAACTTTTATAGCAAAAAGAATTGCTTTTTGTATGATGGGTGAGAAAGACAAAGACAGAGTGAGAATGATTCAATTCCATCAATCCTATTCTTATGAAGACTTCATTCAAGGGTACAGACCAACTGATGACGGCGGTTTTGAAAGAATGAACGGAATATTTTATGAATTTTGTAAGAAAGCACAAAGGAATCCGGACAAGTCCTATTTCTTTATAATTGATGAAATTAACAGAGGAAATTTAAGTAAAATTTTTGGTGAGTTAATGATGCTTATTGAAAAAGATAAAAGAGGGCAAGATTTTGCAATTCCTTTAACTTATTCGAAAAATGATGACGAAAATTTCTATCTTCCGGATAATCTTTATTTTATCGGGACAATGAATACAGCCGACCGTTCTTTAGCCATGGTTGATTATGCTCTTAGACGAAGATTCGGATTTATAACATTACATCCTGCATTTAAAAATCCAAAATATAAAGAGCATTTGCTCCATCATAAAGTACCAGACAATATTATTAAAATTATACATGAAAAAATGCAGGTATTGAACTCAAACATTTCTAAGGATACTAAAAATCTTGGTGAAGGTTACCAAATTGGTCATAGTTATTTTTGTCCTGATTCAAATGATTCAAAGATTGATGAGAATTGGTATTTTAACATTATAAAAAACGAAATTGAACCATTACTTTTGGAATACTGGTTTGATAATCCTGATAAAGTCAGAGATGAAATTCAGTATTTATTAGAGATATGACAATTCCAATTGAAAATATGTACTATCTGTTATGCTATTCATGGAATAAATTAGAAGAAGCTGACCAAATTGAATTAGAATCAAAAGATTTTACTGAATTAATTAACCTTTTTGCTTTGGTCCTGAAAAATGGAATCAATCATCTTATCAAAAAAGGTTTTGATAAAAACTATATTCTATATTCAGAAGATTCAAAAAGGTTAAAAGGTAAAATTGACTTTGGAGTAACAATTAAAAAGAATTTACTCAAAAAAGCAATGCTGTACTGTCGTTTCGACGAATTAAGCTTTAATGTTTTACATAATCAAATTATTAAGTCCACCGTCCGCAACTTACTTTTAATTGATAACTTAGATAAGGAGATTAGAACTGAGTTAAAAGAAGTGTTTCTAAGTTTAAATGAAGTTGAAATAATAAAACTCGAAAAAAAACATTTCCGTTTGGTTCAATTGAATGGTAATAATCATTTCTATGATTTTCTATTAAAAATTTGTGAATTGATATTTGACAATTCCTTTATCGAAGAAAAGACAGGTAAATTCAAATTCAAAGAGTTCATAAGAGATGAAAGACAGATGGCGTATTTATTTGAGGACTTTATCAGAAATTTCTACAAAATCGAATTATCGAAACTTGTCAGCAATTCCAAGACCTATCGTGAAAATATTGATTGGTTAGCTAAAGCCTCTGATGAAACTTCTTCGAGCTATCTTCCAAAAATGCAGACGGATATTTCGATTGAGTTCATACATAAAAAGATAATTATTGACACAAAGTTTTATTCAAATGCTTTCCAAAACCATTACGAAAAGGAAAGTATTAGAAGTGCACATTTATATCAATTGTTTGCTTACTTGAAAAATATTGAAAACAAGGGTGATTTAAATCTAAATTGTGAAGGTATATTACTTTATCCTCAAACAGATAACAAAATTAATCTCAATTTTGATCTTGAAACTCATAAGGTCAAAATTAGGACAGTCAATTTAAACCAAAATTGGAAACAAATTCATGATGAACTTATACAAATAGTTTTGAATTAAATGTTAATTCCAAATTATCAGTCCAACTCTCACCCCCTACATCCTGTTTCTCTTTGTAAGATATTCCCTGAGGGCTTTGTCGAATGGTGTGGCTGTGTCAATCAGATGATAGTCAATATTATGCTGTCGGCATGCGGATTTGATTTGAGCAATGAAATCAGTTACAGCCCTTGAATAAATCCTTTGAAGCTGGTAAGGCTGAGTAACCATCTCCTCCCGTGTTTCCATGTCAACAAAATTTGCGGCATAGCCGAATTTGAAATCAATTTCGCGAGGGTCGAGAATATGAAAAGCAATAACTTCGTGGTTACGATGTCGAAAATGCTTTAATGCTTTGATAACTGATTCGGGGTCATCAAAAAAGTCGCTGAAAATGGCAATCAGCCCCCTTCTTTTAATCCTTTCGGCAAGCTGGTCAAGAGCCTGAGAAGTTCCTGTTTCTTTTGCAGGAACAGTTGCGTCAATCGTTCTGAGAATTTCATGAAGATAAGAAGGCTTGGAACGTGGCGGCAGATAAGTTTGAATTTTAGTGTCATACAAAGCCAGCCCGACAGCATCCCTTTGGTTAATAAGCATATACGCTATTGCCGCGGCAAGATAGGAAGCATATTCGAATTTCGAAATATTACCTTTGGAAGCAAACTTCATCGAACCCGATGAATCAAGTGCAATAACGCTTCGGAGGTTTGTTTCCTCTTCGTACTGCTTGATATAAAATTTTTCAGTTCTCCCAAAAACTTTCCAGTCAATATGTCTGATTTCGTCGCCTGCATGATATTGCCTGTGCTCCGCAAACTCAACACTGAAACCGTGGTAAGGCGAACGGTGGAGCCCTGTAATGAAACCTTCGACAACAAGACGGGCTTTTAGCTCAATGTTGTCGAGTCGGGCAATTACCTGCGGGTCGAGATATTTCCTGTAATCATTCATATTTTCTTTCTGCAATTCAAATCCGATTTACGATTTAGAAATGGAAATATTTGAAAAACCGGCAGTAAGAATGCCTGCCGGAGGAAAATTTCCATTAATGAGCCAGATACCAGTTGGCTCCTGTGCCGGTTTCTACGATAACAGGAACTTCGCCGAGTAACAAAGCAGATTCCATTTCGTGTTTGACGAGTGCCGTCAGCTCTTCGGCTTCCTCGGGATATGCTTCGAAAACAAGTTCATCATGAACCTGAATGGTCATCATGGATTTCATTTTTCGCTGATGCATTTCTTTGTCAATCCGAATCATCGCAATTTTCATCATGTCCGATGCAGTTCCCTGAATCGGCATATTAATTGCCGCACGTTCGTCAGCAGTTTTCAGATTGTGATTTCTCGAATTTATATTTAGGAAATATCTTCTTCTTCCGCAAAGCGTTTCGGCATAGCCTTTTTCCCTTGTGGATTCAATTGTAAGGTCCATATATCTTTTTATACCCGGATACTTCAGGAAATAGTTCGATATGATTTCAGTGGCTTCTTTCCTGCCCATTTTCAGCCTTTGAGAAAGCCCGAAACTTCCAAGTCCGTACATTATACCGAAATTAACTGTTTTAGCAATCCTACGCATATCTAAATTTACTTCCTCAAGCGGAATATCAAACAAAATAGCGGCAGTAGCCGAATGAATATCAAGTCCATTTTTAAAAGCGTCAATTAAATGCGGGTCTTCGCTGATGTGAGCCATAATCCGCAGTTCAATCTGTGAATAATCTGCAGAAAGAATAATCCTGTCGTCAAATTGCGGCACGAATGCTTTTCGGATTTCTTTGCCCAATGCTGTACGAATCGGGATATTCTGCAAATTCGGGTCAGTTGACGATAGCCTTCCCGTGCTTGCTATTGTCTGATTAAAACTTGTGTGAATCCTGCCGGTTTTAGGATTAATAAGTTTTGGCAATGCCTCAACATAAGTTGATTGAATCTTAACAAGCTGACGATATTCCAGCACCATCTGAGCAATAGGATAAATTTCAGCCAGCTGAGAAAGTACCTGAACATTAGTACTGTAACCTGTTTTATTTTTGGCAAGAGGAGGAATTTGCATTTTTTCGAAAAGAACCTCTCCGAGTTGTTTTGGCGAATCTATGTTGAATTCGGTTCCGGCTTCTCCATAAATCTGCCCGGTCAGAACTTTTGCTTCTCTTTCAATCATTATTGAAATTTGGGAAAGAGATTTGGTATCAATCGCCACGCCGTAAGCTTCCATTCTGATTAATACTTCAACAAGCGGGAATTCAATTTCTTCGGCAAGCTTCAGCAAGTTCTCCTTTTGCAACGAAGGCATCATTGCATTTCTGAGTTTGAAAGCAAGGTCGGCATCTTCGCAGGCGTAATCACTGATTTGTTCGGGCGGAATGTCCTCCATGTTTTTCTGCTGGCTTTTTTTCTCGCCGATTAATAATGATATTGGAATTGGCGTGTAATTGAGCCACAATTGCGACAGAGCGTCCAAATTGTGCATATTGTCCGGATTGAGAATATACGAAGCAAGCATTGAATCAAAAACAAGAGGAGAAAGTTCTATCTTGTAGCGTTTCAATATATAGGCATCAAACTTAATATTCTGCCCGATTTTCCCGATATTTGGATTTTCAAAGATTACTCTCAGTTTATCCAGCACAGGATAAACAGGAAGATAGCCATCCCGTAAACTTTTAAATTCTGTTATGATTTGTTCGGCTTGAGGAGGAGCCTCAAAAAAAAGTGAATCCTGAATTGCATTTTGCTTCGCTGCATAAGGATTTGATATGATTGTAAATTCTTCGCATACAGCCACATAATAAGCTTTGCCTTCTTCGGCACAAAGTGCTATTCCGGTTATTCTGCAGGAATTTTTATCCAAACCTGATGTCTCCAAATCAACCGACAGCAATTTGATGCCGGCTAATTCATTGAGCATTTTGTCAAGTTTTTCATCTGTGTCAACCAAACGGTAATCGTGGGGAACATCTTCCAATCTTTTAGTCTTATTCTCAGTTACAGCCGGAGGTTCATCATCAGGTATATCCTCGGATATCTCGTTTGTTGGCTGAGATTTTAAATCTTTTAGAGAAGATTCTACAGATTTCTTATGCCATTTATTTCGTAAAGCATTGAAACCCATGTTTGAGAAAAATGATTCAAGCTCTGTGAATCTTGGAGTTTTCCAATCGAGCTCATGATATTTAACATCCAAAGGAACGTCACATTTAATTGTTACGAGCCATTTGGCAAGGAAAGCTTTCTCTTTGTCTTCAATCAATTTTGATTTTACTGAATCTTTCTCTACACTGTTGATTTGTTCGTACAAACTTTCAATTGAGCCATATCTCTGAATAAGAGGTATTGCAGTTTTCTCACCGATTCCTTTTACTCCCGGAACGTTATCAGAGGAATCACCAATAAGAGCAAGGACATCAATCACTTTTGAAGGAGCCACACCAAACTTAACTAAAACTTCCTGAAACCCAACAATATCAAAATCCTCTCCCGAATGCCTTGCTGGTTTGTAAAGCAGAACATGGTCGTTAACCAATTGATAATAATCCTTATCTGCTGTAAGACAAACTACCTTCACACCTTCATCCGAGGCTTCTTTCGAAAGAGTACCGATAATATCGTCAGCTTCAAATCCCGGTAGCTCAATTCTTTGAATCGAAAGATAATCAAGAAATTCTTTGATTCTTGCAAGCTGAGGCACAAGTTCTTCAGGGAAAGCATCCCTGTTTGCTTTGTATAGCGGATACTTTATATGCCGGAAAGTTGGGGCAGAAGTATCGAAAACCACTGCAATATGCTCAGGCTTTTCTTTTTCGAGTAAAGAGGTGATAATATTGGCAAATGCAAACACCGCCGAAGTGGTCTCACCTGTCGGAGATTTCAAACCGGACTTCGACATTGCATGATAAGCACGAAAGACAACAGACATTCCATCTATTAAATACAATTTTCCCATAATATTTCTTCAAAATCTAAAAATAAATTTTTTTCAAATATACAAACTATTATATTGACTTTCTTAAAAGATTTAATTTTCTTTTTTATTTTTGGAAAAATTAATGCAAAAGCTTAAAATTGGTTTTCTTGCCTCACACGGAGGCAGTAATATGCAGGCAATCATTGATGCCATTAAATTTGGAAAGCTCACTGCTGAGGCATGTGCCGTCATTTCGAACAATTCTGAATCCGGTGCTTTGAAAAGAGCACAAAAAGAGGGCATTCCCTTTTATCATATAAGCAGTAAAACTCATCCTAATGAAGCTGAGCTCGACAAGGCTGTCATCGCCGCATTTGACAAGCACGGAGTTAACCTCATCGTTTTGGCGGGATATATGCGAAAAATCGGGCCTGCCATTTTGGAGAGATTCAAAGGAAGGATATTAAATATTCATCCGGCTCTTTTGCCTAAATTCGGCGGTGAAGGCATGTTCGGGATGAAAGTTCACACAGCCGTAATAAAAGCAGGTGAGAAGGTTTCCGGTCCGACGGTTCATCTTGTTGACGAAGAATATGACCATGGAAAGATTTTAGCACATAAGGAAGTTCCCGTACTTACCGATGATACTCCGGAAACTCTTGCTGAACGAGTGCTGAAAGCCGAGCATATAATTTTTGCCGAAACATTGCAGAGAATTGCAACCGGAGAATTGCTATGATTGAAAAATGGGAAACTATTGATTCAAAGGAACCGATTAATCTGAAAATATTTTCTGCCACGATGTATCGCCGAAGAAACCTGAAAATCAAAAAAGAAGGTAACTTTGTGGTTCTGGACTCTCCCCTATGGGTGAATATAATTCCTTTAACCGTAAATAACGAAGTTGTGCTGGTCGAGCAGTTTAGACATGGAATAAATGATATTACTCTGGAAGTTCCCGGCGGTTTGGTTGAAACCGGCGAAGAACCAAGAATAGCGGCACAGCGGGAATGTACCGAAGAAACCGGTTTTGCCGGAACCGGTGATGCAGTTCTGCTTGGAAAATCCGAACCGAATCCTGCATTCTTGAATAATTTTTGCTATTCTTATGTTTGGTTCGATTGCAAAAAAGTTACCGAGCAAGCTCTTGATGGAAATGAGGATATAAATGTTATTACAGTTCCGTTGCAAGATATTCCCGAAATGATTTTATCAGGAAAAATCAATCATTCGCTGGTACTTGATGCCTTTCTGTTTTATATTTTGAGATATAAAAATTTTGGACAATAAGACTGAATTAATTTTATCTATGTTTCTAAAATTTACCCCTTCGGCTTCGCTCAGTGAACTCTGTTCCGAATCAACTTACATAACAAACTACAGGCTTTGCAAATGAAGATTTACATCAATTTATCAAGATAATAAAGAGCATTGTTAAGGTTCATGGTAGCTTCAGAATACTCAGTATCATGAAGAAGATTCAAAGCCGCTTCGGTATCACCATATATTGCTAATTCGGCAATACGAGCCGCAATATGATGAAATTCGATATGTAACTGCTTAACTCTCTCGTAACCAACGGTTTTCTTTAATTCATTGGATAATTCCTCGCCATACAGCCAATGCCCAAATGCACATTTACTATCTGATTTTATTTCCTCAACAGATCTATCCATCGAACCCATATTTATAGCATCTACAAGCTTAATTTTCCATAAGTTATGCGAATCAATAGCATTTGATATTTCTGTTTTCATCGAATCTCTCCTGAAAAAATTTACAAAATATTTTTTAAAATTCCTATTTATCTTAAAACAAAAGTACTTTTATATAAAAGAATAAAATAGTTAGTGAAATATACTTGTTTTTTTTCTATTTAGCAAGATTTATTGTTTGTCAAACCTAATTTTTCCGAATCCATTATGACGTTCATAGCGTCAGATAACATAAATAATAAATCTCAGTTTGGAATTTCATTCCTAAACTGAGATTTATTATTTTAAATTATATATTTTGAAAAACTTAGAAAGATCTCTTGAATAAATCTTCAATAGCTTTTCTGCCGTTTTCTTTCAAAATTCTTGTGCCTGTTCCGGCAAAGTGGATATTTGTGATTGTAGGTTCAGGGTGTTCAATCCAGTTCTTCCTGTCCCACTTATACCATGCATCTTTTTCCTGGTCGAAAACATACAAAGTTTTATTGCAGAGTTTAGCAAACTCAGCACCCCAACCGGTTCCACCTTTGACAGTATTATCAACCAAAATGGTTCCAATAACGAAAATTTCCTGACTGCTATTGATTTGGTACCAAATAGTCTGAAGTACTTTTCTCATAACTGTTGTATTTGGGTAGGTTCTGTGCATCAATGCCGATACGTAAGTAAGACTTACATCTCCCTGTTTCATTTCTTCGTGATTCAAGACTCTGATGCCGCGTGATCTGCCCATTTCGTGACCTTCGAATGAAAAATTCACTTCATCAATGCTATATTTTTCTGCAAACTCACCAAAGCAGGTTTCTGCACCCGGAGCACCGCCGCTGTATAAAATAACGTCTGAACTATTCAATTTCAACCTTAAAAAATATTTATAAATAAAAAATTATATTGCACTTCATAAGATTAGGTGATAACGATTGTAAATTATATTATTGTATATGGATTGAGTTTGACTGAATTTGGAAGTAACCTATCCCCTATTCCTGCCAAGATATTAATATCAAATATTTCATAAGATTTAATGAACTGATGGTTTAAATCTAAATAAATCAGGTGGAATTACGTTTAATGGTTTTTGAATATTAACATAGAGCAATATTGGAGATTGATATGCCTGTTTATGAATATAAATGTCATACTTGCGGAAAAGAATTTGAATACACTCAGCGAATTACTGAAGACTCATTAAAAACATGTCCCGAAGATATTTGCGAAGAACCAGTTAAATGCTTAGGTGAGGTTGAAAGAAAAATAAGTAAAAATGTTGGACTTGTTTTTAAGGGTAGTGGATTTTATCTGACTGATTATGTTCATAAGCATAACAAAGCGACATCTTCTCCTGTGCCATCACCAACAACCAAAGTTGAATCTAAACCAGAACCACCTAAATCGCCATCAACCGACGCGGCTTAGTAAGTCGTTAGTAATTATTATAATTCTACAATTTTTACCTCAGCACTTCAATCCAGTTTTCAGAAGATTCACCTGATGATTCAATAGCTTTTTTAAGTTTGT
>CAZSHX010000057.1:0-31862 GCA_964606895.1 uncultured Hyphomicrobiales bacterium | reverse complement strand
ATTACCCGACGGAAATCATCGGAAGCATCAAATTTGAAAAAGATGATATTCAAAGAGACATTTTAAATGTTTACATTTTCTCTTATCCCAAACCTTACAAAATAAGCAGTATTGACAGCCTCATCTTTTATATTGACCAATGGCAACCCTTAACAATCGGCTCTCAGGTCTGGATGCTAAAAAATCTTAATGTTGATCATTACCGCAACGGAGATTCGATACGGGAGGTCAGAATAAATTATAACTGGGGATATTATTATGCTTTCCCTGGTGCATGGTGTAATTACGAAAATGATCCAGCTAATGGTGCTACTTATGGCAAGTTGTATAATTGGTATGCCGTGAATAACCCTCATGGCTTAGCTCCTTTCGGATGGCATATTCCGAGCGAGTCAGAATGGAAAACTCTGGAAATGTATTTAGGTATGTCCCAATACGATGCTGATAGTGTCACTGGGTGGCGTGGAGATAGTGTCGGTGCAAAGTTGAAAGAAACCGGAACAACCCACTGGGCAAGTCCCAACTCAGTAACAACAAATGAAAGCGGATTTTCTGCACTTCCTGGCGGCTCTCGCTCCTATGGAGGGACGTTTGGAGACATAAGTGAGTCTTGCTCTATGTGGTCTGCATCGGAAGGCTGGAGCAGACACTTATATAATGAGAGCAATAGCATTATCAGTCATTACAATAATGATTTTCCGGAAACAGGATATTCGATTCGTTGTATTCGGAACCCTGAATCAAACGGACCTAAAATTATCAGCATCTATCCTGATTCCGCGTTTAAAGAGGACGAAGTTACAATAAACGGTGCTGGATTTGCCTCTACTCAAGGCTTAATCTTTGTATCATTCACAAATGCAAAGGCAGTCCAATATGTAAATTGGAATGATAATCAAATTAAAGTTAAAGTACCATTAGATGCTGAAACCGGGAAAGTATCAGTTAATGTGAATGGAACACAGAGCAACAAATTTGATTTTAATGTAATTGCAGACACAATAGAAATATGTAACCAATTATGGAATTGTAAAAATCTGAATGTTGATCATTACCGTAATGGCGATTCAATACCCCAGGTAGATTATATTCACTGGCAGGAAACTAAAACAGGTGCATGGTGTTATTATAACGATGATGCAGTAACAGGTGCGATATACGGCAAATTATATAATTGGTATGCAATTGATGATGCAAGAGGTTTGGCACCTGTTGGCTGGCATGTTCCAGATGATGAAGAATGGAAAGAATTAGAGATGTGTATTGGTATGACGCAAACAGATGCGGATGATTATTGGTACCGGGGCACAGATGAAGGGGGTAAGCTAAAAGAGACTGCAACAACACATTGGAAAAGTTCAAACAAAAGAATAACAAACTCAAGTAGATTTTTTGCTCTTCCCGGTGGATTTCGCTTTGAAGAGGGTTGGGACGACGGTTTAGGATGGTTTGGTTTTTGGTGGACTTCAACAGAAATCAATTTAGGTGAAGTGTTGTTCAGGAATCTGGATACATCTGCCCAAATTAATCGGGATATGGGGAGTAAGCAAAATGGTTATTCTGTTCGGTGCGTTCGGACTTTAGAAACTACAAAACCAGAAATTTTTAACATTAATCCTGGTTCAGCTTTTATTAGCGATGATGTAATAATATCAGGGAACGGCTTTGCATCTTCGCAAGGATTAATTCTTGTATCATTTTCGGGTGCGAGTTCATTTCAAATAGGAAACTGGAAAGACACACAAATTAAAGTTAAAATCCCTCTTGGTACCATAACAGGAAAAGTTTCAGTTACTGTAAATGGAATAAAAAGCAACGATATTGATTTTGTTATAAGAAGAGATACCGTAAAAATTTGTAATCAAGTCTGGATGACTAAAAATTTAGATGTTGACCATTACCGAAATGGCGATTCAATACCTCAAATACAAAACAATTCACAGTGGCAGAATCTTAAATCGGGAGCATGGTGCTATCACTACTACTTTGACCCCGATATTGGTGCTATCTTCGGCAAGCTATATAACTGGTACGTTGTTAATGATGCCAGAGGTTTAACACCCTTGGGTTGGCATGTGCCTAGTGATACCGAATGGAAAACTTTGGAAATGTGTTTGGGTATGACTCAAGCAGAAGCCGATAGTGAAGGGTATCGTGGAACAATTGAAGGTGGCAAGCTAAAAGAATCGGGAACATCCCACTGGCGAAAATCCAACAAAGAAGTTACTAACTCAAGCGGATTTTTTGCACTACCCGGCGGTACTTGCTTCTTCAACAGTTGGGCAGTAGATAGGGGATACTGGTGGTCTTCTTCTGAATCTGATATTTCAACGGCATGGTACAGAAGTTTGGATTATGATGGCACTTATATCATTAGGGACAAGGATAATAAAGGTTTTGGATTTTCAGTCCGATGTATCAAAGACTGAGTGTGCCAAGGAACAAGATGAAATGCTTGAGTTTCATCTTGTATGCTGTTACTAAGATGGTGGAGTGCAGATTGAAGAACTGAACTATTATAAATTGATGATCTTGCTATTTTCTAATCTAACATGAAATTAAAAAAGAGTTGTGAGAACAATCTTCCCACAACTCTTTTATATTCTTAAAACTTAAACGATCTATAAAAACTTCTTCAAGGCGACCATCAGGTCAACTATTCTGTTTGAATATCCGAATTCGTTATCGTACCATCCGACAACCTTGACCATATTTCCATTTGCATGTGTCAACGCTGAATCGAAAATGCAGGAATGAGGATTTCCGACAATGTCACTCGAAACTATCGGTTCTTCGGTATATTCCAAAATACCTTTGAGTGAAGTACCTGCGGCGGCTTTGATTGCGGCATTTACATCTTCTTTGGTAACATCTCGTCCAAGAGTAGCTGTCAAATCAGTTAGCGAACCATCAGGAACAGGAACACGAACAGCATAACCGTTCAATTTTCCTTTGAGTTCGGGAAGAACCAAACCGACTGCCTTTGCGGCACCAGTCGTAGTTGGAATAATATTGACAGCGGCAGCACGGGCACGACGTAAGTCTTTATGCGGCAAATCAAGAATTTTCTGGTCATTGGTATAGGCATGGATAGTGGTCATATAACCTTTTTCCAGACCGAATGATTCGTGCAGAACTTTAACCATAGGTGCAAGGCAGTTTGTTGTGCAGGAAGCATTTGAAAGAAGTTTTTCACTTCCATTCAAAATATGGTCATTAACGCCCATAACTATTGTCGCATCGAGTTCATCTTTTGCAGGAGCAGAAAGCAGGACTTTTTTTGCTCCGTGAGCAAGATGCTTTTCAAGTTGTACCCTGCTTGTGTAAACACCCGTTGATTCCAAAACGATGTCAACATCATTCCAAGGGAGATTTTCGATTGTTTTCTCTGCAGAGATTGGAACAATTACACCATCAATAACAATGTTGTTACCTTCAACTTTGACTTCTCCATTATATTTACCATGAACAGAATCGTATTTGAACAGGTGGGCAAGAGTTGGAGCATCCGTTAAATCATTGATACCAAGAAATTCGAACTGACCCTTCATTTTCAGAGCTTGTCTGAAAACTAATCTGCCGATGCGTCCAAAACCGTTAATTGCAAGTCTGATAGGCATAACTTATCCTTTTTATTATGAAAAATGAAACTTTTATAAAAATTGTCGTTATTAAAAATTAAAAAACGTCATAAATTGATAAATGTTTTTTTTAAATTCAAGTAATATTTTTTTCTGTGATTTTGTTCCTTTTTCTTTGGATAACTTATTAAATAACCATAAATTGTAAATCTTTGATTGACAAAATTTAATTATTAGATATTTAGGAGATGATATGCCTTTCTTACCAAATACTGATTCAGATCGTAAAGAAATGCTTAAGGAAATTGGAGTGGAATCTTTCGAGGATTTGATTAAAATTATTCCTGAAGAAATCCGCTTGAGAAAAAAACTTGACTTACTGCCAAAACTGTCCGAATATGAAGTTGTAAAGATGCTTGAAGAATATTCGAACAAAAATATAACTGCCTCAACACACGTTTGTTTTATGGGTGGCGGTTCTTACGACCATTTCATTCCATCCGTTATCGGGTCGCTAACTGACCGTTCTGAATTCAAAACTGCCTATACACCGTATCAGGCAGAGGTTTCGCAAGGAACTCTTCAGGCAATGTATGAATTCCAATCCATGATTTGTGCTTTAACGGGTATGGATGTTGCGAATGCATCACTTTACGACGGTGCAACTGCTCTTGCCGAAGCTTGCCAGCTTTCTCATGCACATAACCGCAAGTCAGAGTTTCTGATTGCCGGGACATTGAATCCGAATTATAAAATGGTTGTTGATACAGCTTGTGCAGGCAGAAAACTTGTGTTCAAATCATTTATCAATGAAGAAGGTACTTGCAATCTTGAAGAGCTTGCCGCAAATATCAGCGATAAAACATCTGCTGTCATTGTTCAGCATCCAAATGCTTATGGAAATCTTGAAGACGTTTACGAAATAGAGAAAATAGCTCATTCAAAAGGTGCTTTACTGATTGTTTCAGTTGACCCGATTTCTTTGGGAATCCTCCAGGCACCCGGCACTTACAATGCAGACATTGTTGTTGCCGAAGGTCAGCCGTTTGGTATCCCGATGAGTTATGGCGGACCATATCTCGGTTTGTTTGCTACCAAGCAGGAACTTGTAAGGAAAATTCCCGGGAGACTATCGGGTGTTACGGTTGATTCCGAAGGAGTTCAGTCTTATGTTCTAACTCTTCAAACCCGCGAACAGCAAATCAAGAGAGAAAAAGCAACTTCCAATATTTGCACAAATCAAGGTTTGTTTATGCTGACGGCAACTATTTATCTATCATTGATGGGTAAAGAAGGAATTAAGGAAGTAGCCGAACAATCTTTCGCAAAGGCTCACTACTTTGCTGAAAAAGTAAAACAGATTCCCGGCTTCTCTTTGCTGAACGATAAACCATTTTTCAGAGAATTCCTGTTGATGACTCCTGTTGCTCCTGCTAAAATTATTGAAGAAGCAGAAAAACAAGGAATTTTGGGTGGAATTGATACTGCGAAATTCCCGGATTGCAAACTCGGATTATTAGTAGCATTTACCGAAAAGAGAACTGTTGCCGAAATGGATAAATATCTCGACTTCCTTAAGCAGTTTGCAAGCAAATAGCAATGCAAACTTTAAAAATAGTATTGAGATTTCTGATAAATCACAAAAAAGGTCTACTTTACTCGATTGTTGGTTTGGCGGTAATCTCAATACTTGTTTTTTCTGATTACGGTGTTTTGAAGAAAATGGAACTTCAAAAACAGAAACGCCTAATTATTCAGAATACCGAAAATCAAAAAAAACTCAAAGATTCTTTACTTCAAAGAATCCAACTAATTTCGAATGATAAATACGAAGTGGAAAAGATTGCCAGGAAAAATTACGGTTTGGTTAAACCCCACGAAAATGTTTATATAGTCCGGCAAAAGCAAGGTAAATAATTCTCTTTGAGAAACGTTATATGGTTTTATTATTAAGTTTATTTGTTTCAGTAATTTAAATAAATATGTTTTTAGGAATAGATATCGGCGGAACCAATCTCAAAGTTGGTATTTTCGATGACAATATGAAAGTTGTTCATCAGTTTACTCAATCAACTTTAGCGGCTAAGGGTGCGGATTTTGTATTAAATGCAGTGAAACGAATAATCTCAACATCAACCGAAAAGCATAAAAAGATCAAAGCTGTTGGCATTGGTATTCCCGGTGTTGTTGCGGCGGAAGGACTTGTGAAAATATCTCCCAATATGCCCGAATTTGTTGATTTGCCTATGGGGAAATTTTTCAAGAACTCATTTCCATCGTTACCAATATTTATTGATAACGATGCTAATGTTGCCGCTATTGCCGAAATGGAACTTGGAGCCGCAAAAGGTTTGAAAAATTTCATTTATGTAACTATGGGAACCGGTGTTGGCGGGGCTATCGTACTTGACAGGAAAATATACAGGGGCGAAAATTACGGAGCCGGTGAAATCGGATTTATGATTTTCGATCCTTATGAAGATCTTTACAAGAAAAATCCATTCAGAACAGGCATTGTCGAGGAATATTTAGGTAAAAATCAAATTACGGTTTTTGCTAAAGAATATATTCAGGACTATAAAAAATCAATGCTCCATAAAATGGAAAAAACTGACCCTTATTTTATTTCAGAAGCGGCAAACAAAGGCGACATAACAGCTCTTGAGATTTTCCGTCATCTCGGTGAAATATTTGGTGTTGCTTTAGTCTCGGCTTTTAATCTTCTGGATTTGAGAGTTGCTATTGTCGGTGGTGGTTTGTCTGCCGCTCACGAAGTATTTTACAAATCTGCAATAGATACATTAAGAACAAGAGCTTTACCAACAATTGCTCCAACAGCAGATGTCCGCAGGGCAAAATTCACTAAAGATTCAGGAATTATTGGTGCCGCTTTGCTTGCACAGCAATCATTTGAGTAGCATTATAGATTGAAAATTATGAAAAAACCAGTTCTCACAAATTTAGCTCCTGCACCCATCGGACCATATTCCCAAGGGATTTTGGCAGTTGGAAGCTTTTTATTTATTTCAGGACAAATCGGTCTTAAACCGGATGGAAGTATTGCTGGCGATACAATTGAATCCCAGACCCGACAGGCATGTGAAAATATTAAAGCAATCCTTGACGAATCAGGATTAACTTTCAACAATGTGGTTAAGACAACTGTCTATATGACTGATTTAAATGAGTTTGTTAAAATGAATGAAGTATATTCTGAGTACTTTGGTGAATCCAAACCAGCAAGGGCAACATTGGAATCTCCGAAACTTCCCAAGGGTTCATTGATTGAAATTGAAGCAATAGCAGTGCTTGAATTATAAAATTTATTAATTTCTGATTAATCAATCAAATGAAAAAAGCTATAATATATTGTGTTATCTTATTCTGCTTTTTTCCGATTATTTCATTAAGTCAAACAGATACTTTGCAAAAAAGTAAGCAATCTAATGCCCTGATGCCGCCTCCAATAAACGATTCGATGAAAACTTCGAAAATAAAAATCAAAAAATTCGAAATGCAAAAATCTCCGATGGGAGCGGCTTTACGTTCTTTTGTTTTTCCCGGTTGGGGACAACTATATGTTGAGGCTTATTGGAAAGCTCCCTTAGTTACCGGTGCTTGCGGATTTCTTACTTACATGATAGTTGATTACAATAAGAAGTTTACTCAAAAGAGTGATCTGGTTAATTCTCTGAAAGCAAAAAATCCTAATGATGCAAGTATTTTCATTGAGAAACTTTATAGGGAGAATTATCGGGATAATCGGGATATGTCGGCATTCTATCTGCTTGCTGTGTATGTCGTTGCCGCAGTTGATTGTTATACGGATGCTCATCTTTTTGATTTTAATGTTGATGATAAATTTTCACTCGGATTTACTCCCAATTATTTGGGTGGAACGAACTTAACATTTTCGTATAAAATATGGTAAATAATTTTATAAAAATATAATAGAGGTACTAATGATTTACAGAATGATAATATTTATAACCGTAATAGGAATAATGGGAATTAATAATCTTTTTTCTCAAGGTGAAACAAAACCACAGTTTTCACCACCTGAGGTTTCCCAACAACAGAAAGCTTTGGATGAGGTTTTTCAAAATTTGAATCCGGATCAAATGAAATATTTACCATTTTTTCTTAATAATCATAACCCTGATTTTTTTGACAAGATGTCAAAAGATCAAATTCAAAAGATTGTCCTTGATTCACTTAACAAGTTTATATCTGATTCAGGAACCTATTATAATAATAAATTAAACAATCCACCACAGCAGAATGGAATGCTCTTTAGCGCTGAAATAATGATGATGTTGAAGAAAGTTTCGGGTGCAAAAATTTCTCCTAACGGAGATTTCGCTGTTTATACTCTTGGAACCCCTTCAATCGAAGACAATAAAACCAACAAGGATTTGATTCTAATTTCATTAAAAACCGGGGAAAGAAAAAAACTTACTGACGACCAAAATTCAAATGAATATGAACCAATATGGAGTCCTAAAAGTGATAAGATTGCTTTTATATCTACACGATCAGGCACTCCACAAATTTGTACTATTGACACAAACGGAAAAAATTATCAAGAAGTAACTAATATAGCCGGTGGTGTAGCAAATATACAATGGTCACCCAATGGAAAATGGTTTTCTTTTACTTCCGAAGTGAAAGTAAATAAAACTATTTTTGAAAAATATCCTGATTTAAGCAAAATCAATGCGAGAGTCTATACTTCGCTTCCGGTAAGGCATTGGGACAGTTGGGAAGACGAAAATTTTGAACATTTGTTTATTGTTCAGGTGGACGGCACCGGACCTCTGGATTTAATGAAAAAAGAACCTTACGAATGCCCTGTTAAACCCTTCGGAGAATCTTCCGATATTTGCTGGTCGCCCGATTCAAAAGAAATTGCTTATACTTCCAAAAAAGTTGACAATTATGTACAAACTACAAACAATGATATTTTTGTTATCAATATTGCTTCCGGTGAAACAAAGAATATCACCAAGGAAATGAAAGGTGCCGAAAATGCTCCTCTTTATTCTCCGGACGGCAAATACCTTGCCTTCAAATCTCAGGCAAGAGAAGGGTTTGAGTCCGATAAATTCAGACTTATGCTTATGGACAGAGCAACCGGAATCATCAAAGATATTTCCGCAACTTTAGACCAATGGGTTGGTGAAATGATTTGGGCACCCGATTCAAAATCTTTATATTTTTCTGCTGAGGAAGGACCTGTTGTTCAGATTTACAATATGACTATTGAAGGAAAGTGGAAAGTAATCACTAAGGGCTGGAATAATTATGACGGCGGAATTGATATTACTCCCGACGGGAATACAATTATTGCCGGCAGAAGAAATATGCTAAGACCTCACGAACTTTATACTGTTCCAACAATTGGTGGAGAAGCCAAACCGATTACTTTTGAAAACGATGCACAGCTTTCTTTCATGAAACCTGCAATTATAAAAGAAAGATGGTTCAAGGGAAGTGGTGGGAAAAATTTCCATTCATGGATTATCTATCCTCCCGATTTCGATTCTACAAAAAAATACCCAATGATAACATACTGCCAGGGCGGTCCGCAATCAACAATATCACAATATTTCAGTCTTCGCTGGAACTTATATTTAATTGCTTCTCATGGTTATGTTGTTGTTGCTCCGAACAGAAGAGGAGTGCCGGGATTTGGTCAGGAGTGGAATGATGCTATTAGTAAGGATTGGGGCGGTAAACCAATGGAAGATATTTTAAAAGCAACTGACGAAATGGCTAAAGAACCTTATATCAACAAAGATGCTATGGCGGCAGTTGGTGCAAGTGCAGGCGGTTATGCTACCTTCTGGCTCGAAGGCAATCACGAAAAACGTTTCAAGGCGTTTGTGTCCCATTGCGGAGTATTTGATATGGTGAGCAAATATGGTTCAACTGAAGAGTTGTGGTTCCCTAATTGGGAATTTGGCGGACCATACTGGGAAAAGAAAAACAAATCTTTTTACAAAGAAAATTCACCTCACGAATTTGCTAATAACTGGGATACACCAATTCTAATCACTACCGGGGAAAAAGATTACCGCGTACCATTCACACAAAGTCTTGAAGCTTTTACTCTTGCTCAGGTTAAGAAAATTCCTTCAAAACTTATAGTTTTTCCTGAAGAGAATCACTGGATATTGAAACCACAAAATCAAATTTTCTGGTACAGAGAGTTCTTCGATTTTCTTGATACTTACTGCAAGAAAAAATAAGTAATTATTTCATGCTATTTCCAAAAAAAATCATGATTCAAAAGAAAACCGACATTTGCAAAAAACACGAAGGCAGACTTGCATATAAAAAAGCATTGGAGCTGGACCCCGACGACCGCTATGCTCTAAGAGGTCTTGCCGCTTTGAATGACTTTGAAGACATAATTTTGTAAAAAAATTCACGATTCAATATTTTAAAAGGCAAATCTTCGGGTTTGCCTTTTTTAGTTTTTTTGATTTAAAAGTATTACCTTTGAAACCAGATAAATATAACTTGCTTGTTTGGAAAATTATAGTTATTTTAATCATTGAAAAATTTATTTAATTGTTACAGGTATCTTTATAGAGAAAATTTACACTAAAATATAAATTGTAAGAATAATCTTACTTTTGTTCATTCTTTAAAACCGCTAAATTTAACAACCGAACAGAAGTAGAGTATGCCCGTACTGGGCATATTCTATATGTCTGGTTGAAAGGTGCTTAGCGGTATCCTAAAGAATGGGCGTATGTGGGTATGCCCTTTTTGTTTTGAAAATTAGTTTATTGATTTTAATATTTTTCGGAGGATTTGATGAAAAAATTTATGATTTTATTTTTGTTTTTTACTGCTTTTTTGAAGCTGGAGGCGACTGAACCGGATACAGTTTGGACAAAAGACGTTGGGCTTTCTTTCGGATGGGTGGAACTTGCCGATGCAAAATTTACCCCGGACGGAAATAATATTCTAATTGCAACTCGAGGCGGTGTAAAACTTATTTCGAGAGCAAACGGTAGTTTTATTCGTGATTATAACATACCATCTGAAAATATTCATAATGTTGTTTTCAGTCCTGATGGCAATAAATTTGTTGTTGCTTGCTGGGATGGAAATGCCTTTGTTGTTGATTTTTCTACTGGATTAATACTTTCAACGTTGAAACATGATGCCCAAGGTGTTAATGTTCATTGCTTCTCTAAAGACGGAAAAAAAATATTTACTACATCCGGAAATCATTTAAAAGATATTTTTATATGGGATTCAGATAAATACACTCTGATTAATAATTTTGGCGGCACAAAAGGAGGAGACGCCGATTTTTTAGCCCTTTCGAATGATGAAAAGATTATAGCTACAGTTGGTTCTATAAATAATATAAACGGTGATTGGTACTATATTTTAAGGTTATGGAGTTTGGACAGTTTCAAAATATTATCCGAACAATCAATAGCAAATAATTATATTAAGGTCCATGATATGCAAATGAGTCCTGATGGAAAATATATCGCAACTGCTGAGTCAGATTCAACAGCAAAAATTTGGGACTCTAAAACTGGAACATTGGTTTATACTTTATACCCTGGGAGAATTTCTAAAGATTATTTCGTTGGCAGTTCATTCTTTTCAAATGATTCTAAATTTTTAATAACTGGAATCTTCCCATTGAAACTACTAATTTGGGATTTAGAAACCAAGGAAATGATAAAACAATATGAATATGGTTCTTGGATAGGTGGTATAACAAAAGACAATAAATACATTTTAACGTTTAATAGTAATAATCTGATTCTTCTTAATGCCAAATGGGAACCGGATGGAATAAGAGAAAATCTTTTTAATTCAAATGATTATCCAATTATTACACCTAACCCGGCTACAAAATTAGTAAACATAGAATTTGAGCAACCACAAAATTCAGTAACAGCAATAAAATTATATGATTTAAGCGGCAACTTAGTGAATCAACTGTTAAATGAGTTTTTGACTTCAGGTACTTATAAGAGAACATTTGATTTATCAAGTTTAGCCGACGGCACATATCTTTGTAGGATTCAATCCTCAAATTACCTAAAAACTTATAAACTAATTAAAATTAAGTGAGAGAAGGAAAAAAAACAATGAAAGCACTTATTTTATCTTTACTATTTTTTCCATTTGTTCTATTAGGACAAAGCGAACCTGTCCAAGATTCTTTTAATTTTAAAGGTAATACACGTTATTACATTTCCGGGGATTCAGGCTATTTTAAAGATTCTAAATTTCTCTTAGGCTGGCACTGGGGCGGAAGTCGGGCAATTAGTGAGGCGATGAAAATGAATCAAGTTCATCAAAGCTTTCCCATTGATTTTAATAAAATCTGCAATAATGCCCAAATAATCAGAGGCATTGACGGAATTTGGGCTATTGAGTCATCAGATACTGGAGCTATGCAATCAATGGCTATGCAATGGGAAGCTAATTTGAAAATTGATACAACCGATCCACCATCATTTAATACTAATATTAACGATGCTAATAATCCCGTTTTTGGTTTTAGATATATTAATCCCAATATCACAATTTCTTCAACCGATTCAAAGTTATGGCTCGATAGTTCAGGCTCTTATATTAACTCTTTAATAATGGCTGAACCTTGGCCGTCAAAATCAGATTTGTCGGTTCATAAATTGACTAATGTTAACACGGGAATAGATCATAAATACGGCGATTCTTGTAATGGAACAAGATTTTATATCACAGTTAAATTAAGCCGATCTTTTGCTAATGATGCAAGAATAGGTAACGATAGTGTTTTGAAAATAAAAATTAAACACTTTATTAATTCACCTAATTCTTCAGAATATATTCACTTTGATAGTTTACCAAATCCTAATCAAAATGGTAGTTATCAGATAATAAGTACTAACGGAACAAATCGTGGACGTGCAAGAAAACTGGACTCTTCAATGACCAAACCGGATGAATTTTTTATCACATTGAAAATGTTACCAGTCGGTACTAATGAAATAGTAATTTCCTCTTTTTTTGTTTGCGAAAGAAATGTTCCACCAAATATGGTTGAAGTATCTTATCCTTATGATTCCCTTAAACCAGAAATAACATATTTAGGCCATTGCTCAATAAATCTGGATTGGGTCAGGATAGAGACATTTAATGCGAGGCGTTTGTTTTTCGGAGGTTATGACAAGAGCATGCATGACAGCATTCAAGCGGATTTAACGTTAATGAACTCTTCTGCAACGAGAGGAATAAAAACCTTTCGGTATTACATAAGGGACGAATATAATCCGTCTTGGTTTGCGGCACATAGATATTTTAATAAATTAATTGGTAATGTTGGAATAACAGAAGATGGTGGAGTTCTGTCTGAACAGTATTTTCATTATGTACGAAGTCCTGAAAGATGGGTAAATATTACTTCGCCATCTCCAAAAACTTCCGTTCCATTTCTTTATAATGATAACGATTCAAATAAAATTAATGATTACCAGTTTACTCTTGGAATTGGACCCGGATATGAAGGCAATTCTGAAATTGATACTAATTCCTCAGGCTACGAAACTTTTCTAAGAAATAACGAAACAATTCAAAGCATAAAAAATACCATTAACATAAATAATTATACTAATGCACTCTATTATTTATATGGAAAATCATCGTTTCAAGGTTATCTTGAAAACTTGATGTATGAGTTATTTGTATCCGGCAAATACAATTTCGCCTATTTGAATAAAATATGGTGGGCTGAACCTTTTATCGGCAGTAATTGGGGTACAAATTTTATTCCCAATACGACACTCTGTTACATAAAGAACAATATGTTTCGACCCAAAACAGGGGAAGAAATCCGAGCTATTACCTCACAACAAATTTTAATGGGAGCCAAGGGATTTGTCTATGATAGAGAAGGTTCCGGTGAGATGAATGCTGTCATTGGTTCGGGTACATTTTTAGGAATAATAGATAACTATCCAAATTTGAATAATTTCAATGAAGATTCTTTAAAAAGTGTATTTTTAGGCAGCGATTTTTTGGTTTCTAAAGAAGAAAACGGATATGACCCTACTGGTTTAGACAAAGGTTTTCACAAAGATACTTTGGCTAAATATATGCATGTAGATTCAACAAGGATTTACAAAGGGATGCTGTCAACAAGAATGGAATTGAAGCATTTACATGACTGGATTAGAGCTAACGATTCTCTGTTAATGCGTCAAATGTTAGTCTGCTGGATGGGCAAAGGCTATAAACAGTGGTACACGCAAGACACAACGAATTTTCATCAAGATACTATTATGAAAAATTTCATTTTGATGGATTCAAATTTCCTACGAACCAGACCGATTAACAGAATGAAATTCTTTTATCAATCCCCACCGCTCGAAGGATATGTAGGGAAATATTTTGAACCTTGGGATAGCGTTTTCATTGATTTGAGCATTTTAAGGGACTCTTCAGACAACAATTTATCTGGAAACTCATGGATGCTCGGGGTTCAAAACAGAAGAAGCAGTCCTTTATTGTGGGATACTGCAAGTTCTTCAATAAAATTTTACGCAACTTATGAATTAGAACAGAAAGCGAAATATGGAGGTTATACAATTGATAATGTGTTGCACCCTGCTAATTGGTGGCAAAGTCAACTTTGGAGTCAGGGTGGAGCAAGGGAAATAACCATTCCATTTAATTACAAGCCAGTTGACACAACTGAATATTGTTTGTTAAGGATCCGAGATGTTGGTTTTGGCACTTCTCTCGACACAGATACTTCAGCTTGGTGGTTCAGAGAACCATTTAGGCAAAGAATAGATACAATTATTGGACAGGACAGGTCAATTTGCCTTAAATTGAGGGCTGGTGAAGGACGTATGATTAAGATTGATGTCATACATCCGGGTAGAGCTAGAGGAGATTTAAGTCATTCAAATCAATCCAAATTGACTTGTTTCCCGATTTTAAATGCACAGGGTATAGCAACGGATTCTTCACGTTACCATCTTGTATATTTCAAACCAGTCAGTCCCGGAAGTGAAAAAAATGCAGTTTATTACAGAAGGAGTTTGCCTGTACAAAAAGATTCGCCAAGGGAAAATATAGAATGGGAGCCTGAAATATGTGCATCATGCAGAATTGGAGAAATTGATTCGCTTTCCTGTGATTATCCTTCCATAGTTGTAAGAAAAATTAATCCTAATAGTAGTATGGTTTTTGTCGTTTATTCATGCAGAGATGATCCGAGTGTTGTTGGAATATCAAAAATAGTAGAAACAAAATATCCCATTAATAATGATATTATTGTACTGCCTCAGGACGGAGCAATTATTGCTTATTATAACGGTAAAATACGGTATGATTGGGGTAATCCTGTTGTAAATGCAAATGGGGGTTCTGGTAATTACTATGCATGGTCGGATTCTTTAAATGGAATTACTGTGGGTTGGAAACCATTAATGTCGAGCTCATTCGCACTAATTGATAAGTCTTATATTCAGCAAGGCTCAATTTTTCAAGGTCCAACTCCATATTTTTCCAAACATCCTTCATTAAATACTTATTCCTATATAGTTGACAATGTAGATACAAGCGAAAAGAATTGTGCTGTAGTTTGGCAAGAAAAACCTAATTCACTTGTTCTTAAAAGTCAAATATATTATACAAGATTAAACCGAGATACATCCGGTATTCATTATTATTTGCCGCAGTTCTTCGTCAATTCAACCGATACCGTAATAACAAATTCATCAGTGGATATTGCATGTCTCTCGTGCGACCAAACGTTATTTAACAAGGAAAACTGTTTTCCTGTTATCCAACGAAGTTTAGAAAGATACAGAATTGTACCTCAGATACCTCGTGGTATTCCAAATAGGAGGGATAGAGTATTTTGGCAAAGTGAAAGCAATCCGTTTAGTTCCATTTTGATAAATCGTAGTATCAATTTGAGAGATTCATTTCATATTCCTATCCGTTGGAGTGTCTATCCTATCACAGAGATTAAATATACAGGTTACAATTTATCTCAGCCATGTATTGAGCAAGGTATATCAATAGGTAACAGAAATTCATCGAATGGGAATGATATATTGCTGAATTTTGTTTGTAGTCCCCTAAATTCTGGTTCAAGCCTCAATGATATGTCCATTCTGCAATTGCCGTTTACTTATACTTCATCTGTCACCAGAGATTCAATAATAAGTCATGATTTGGATCTTCAAATAATTGGAAAAGGGTATTTTCCGCATTTGGCAAAAAATTACAAACCCAATTACGAAGAAAATAATATTTGGAAAAATAGACGGGTTTATTCAGCAGATATGTTGTTGCCACCATTAATTTTATCGTCAGCCAAGAATTTTTACAGAAAGGATGATAATTTTATTTCCATTAGTGGGTTCTTTGGTTTTAAAAGTAATTTATATTATTACAGAATTAATCCACCGAAAATTGATGGTAATGAAGTTGGTTTATATTTGCCATATACTTTATTGGTAGATACATTGTATGGAAATTCGTATGAACAATTCAGTACGGATACATTAAAATCAGAATGGTTCAAAGTTGAAAATAGTATAGAATTGCAGTTTAAATGTCATGGTTACGACACAACAAAAGCAAAAATGAAAATTGAAAAACGGAATTATGGAATTTCAGCAGAAGTTCAACTTCCTAATTCTACACCTGATAGTTTATCGGTTTTGAGAAGTTATACTTTAGTTAACGGTCAAGGTGAGGATTACAGGTTGATATTTGTAAATTATGATTCTCTTGCATATTATTCAGAAGAAGGTTTCCTTGATGACTTATTTTCACGGGATACACTTTATTCAAAAAATTCAGTTGAGATTGAAAATATCATTGATTTGAATAGCCAATATCATAGAGATAGAAAGGATTTAGGTATTTCCCTATCCCTCTTCCCGAATCCGGCAGATGAGAATGTCTATACTACGGCTTACCTTCCACTTTCAGCTTTCACTGGCAGAAGTCAGCATCAAATGATAATTAAGGTCTTTTCAAGTCTTGGCTTTGAACTCTTCCGTCAGGAAGTAAAATCAGGAGATACAATATCAATCCCAACAAAAGACTATCCGCAGGGAGCATATTTCATACGAGCAGAGGAAAAAGCCGATGATTACACGATTGATGTACTTCCGGCAAAAGTACAAGGATTTGTGATAAAGAGATAGAACAACAGATCAGCCCCACTTTTTAGGTGGGGCTGATTTCATTTAGAACATAACTAATTTAGTCAATAACAATAATCCTACTCTATCGTTTCCAGAATTTTCTTTATTCTCCAAAGCACTTCCACTGCTTTGTCGCGGTTTTCGATTTCAACTTCCAAAGTAAGTCTTCCTTTTAACTCCGATAGCTTTGCACCATCTAATTCGGGGATAAATTCGGCAATAAGCGGGAATGCCTTTTGATAGAAATCTTCGTTGTTTTCGGGGGGGAACTCGGCGATTAGTTTGTTCGAAAGAAGTGAGATTTTGGATAAACCTGTGTTCAGAGCCGCAAGTCTTAATTTTACAGCAAAGATAAGTTCCTTTGCCTGATGGGGAAGCTTGCCGAAACGGTCTTTGAGCTCATCTGCTAATTGCTGTAAATCCTGAACTGACTTCACATTATAAAGTTTTTTGTAATATGCGAAACGTTCAGTATCGCTTTCTATGAAATCTTTGGGTAACAGGGCATCTGTATTCATGATGATTGCAATGTCGCTGTTGTCGAGGAAAATTTTCTTGTATTCAGCTTTATCTTTGAACAGTTCGCCAAATTCTTCGTTACGAAGCTCGGCAACTGCTTCATCAAGAATTTTATGAAACAGTTCGAAACCAATATCAATAATGAAACCGCTTTGTTCGGGTCCCAAAAGATTTCCTGCCCCGCGTATCTCCATATCCCGCATAGCCAGCTGAAATCCGCTTCCCAAATCGGTAAACTCTTCAATAGCCTGCAGTCTGCGAAGTGAAATTGTCGAAAGCATTTTTGCAGGTGGAATCAGAAGGTAGCAGTACGCCTGAGTCTTGCTTCTACCGACTCTTCCGCGAAGCTGGTAAAGCTCCGCAAGTCCGAATTTGTTCGAACGGTTAATTATCATCGTGTTTGCGTTAGGAATATCCAGACCTGATTCAATTATTTTTGTTGTTACCATAACGTCAAATTTGCCTTTGATGAATCTTTCCATAACGGATTCAAGTTCGCTGGTTTTCATTTGCCCGTGAGCAATTGCAAAACGGAATTTTGGCATAAGCATCTGCAATCTGCCGGTAATGATGTTAATATCTTCAATTTTATCAGTAACGAAAAAGACCTGTCCTCCTCTTCCAATCTCAAATTCAATTGCTTTAACAATTGTGTCGTCGTCCCATTCCATGATTTCGGTGATAATCGGGATGCGGTTTCTGGGCGGAGTTTCCATCACGCTAAGGTCTCTTGCACCCATCAGAGAAAAATTTAGAGTTCTTGGAATTGGAGTTGCCGTAAGAGTCATTGTATCAATAGTTGTTCGCAGTTCCCTCAACTTTTCTTTGGCACCAACTCCGAAACGATGCTCTTCGTCAATAACCAAAAGGCCTAAATCTTTGAAAACAATATCTTTACTTAAAATCCTGTGTGTGCCGATAAGAATGTCAATTTTACCTTCTTTTGCATTTTGGACTATTTCTTTTTGTTCTGCTGTAGTCCTGAATCTTGAAATACTGTCAATCATTACGGGATAATTGTTCAGCCTGTCGCTGAAAGTCATATAGTGTTGTTGGGCAAGGATTGTTGTTGGCACCAGAACAGCCACCTGCTTTCCTGATTGAACTGCCTTGAAAGCCGCACGTATAGCTACTTCAGTTTTTCCGAAACCTACATCTCCGCAGACAAGCCTGTCCATAGGAGTTTCCGATTCCATATCCTTTTTAACTTCAGAGGTAGAACGTGACTGGTCTGGAGTGTCTTCGTACATGAATGATGCTTCAAATTCCTTTTGCCACATTGTATCGGCGGCAAAAGAAAATCCCGGCTTCATTTTTCTTTGGGCATAAATCGTAATCAGTTCACGTGCAATGTCTTTTAGCTTTTTCTTTGTTTTTTCTTTTTTCCTCAGCCAATCGGCAGAACCGAGTTTGGAAAGTTTGGGTACAACGCCTTCCTGAGCCGAATACTTCTGAATCTTGTGAATATAGTTCAAATGAACGTAAAGTTTGTCGCCTTCGGCAAAAGTCAATCGTACACAGTCTTGCTCACTGCCACCAAATGTAACACGTTCAAAGCCTTCGAATCTGCCTATGCCTTTGTCCACATGAACAACATAATCTCCTGCATGCAACTGTTTCAATTCTTTTAAACTTAACCCTCCGGAATATTTTTTCCCTCGGGTATTTTCCTGAACTCTCAATCTGTCAAAAATTTGATGCTCGGTGAAACAGGATAATGTTGATTCAACAAAACCTTCAGATGGTGACGGTTCAAGCCATGTGATGAGTTTGAGTGTCTCATCTTTTCCGGCAAGCAATTGATTTACTGCTTCATCATCAGAAAGTTCGAGAGTATTTTCTAAAATTTCCTGAATCCTCTTCTGGTGAATTTTGCTGTCAGCAGAAATTATCAGGTTAGTTCTGTAATTTGCAAGATTTCTCAGTTCATCACAAAATTTTCTGACTGAGGACTGAAAAGCCGGTTGGGGAGAGGACTTGACTGAAATATCAGCTTCGATTAAGCTGTTAATCAATATTTTTCGGTATCCTTCGGGGATTTGAATATCAAAATGTTCGCTCTCGATTACTTCGGGCTCATCAATAATGAAAATTGTATCTTTATTAATAAAATCTAAAATACTTCCTGCGGAACGGTCTTCTTCGGAATGGAAAACATTTCCTATGAATTCAACCTCGGTATGTTCGCGGCTACTGCGTTGCGACAGAGGATTGAACTCACGCATGGAATCAATTTCGTCACCCCAGAATTCCAGCCTGAGCGGATTATCCCAGCCAATAGGAAAGATGTCAACAATTGCACCTCTAACGGCTAAATCGCCATGAACGGAAACAAAATCCTTTCTTTCGAAACCATTGAGTAAAAGAGTTTTACATAGTTCGTCTCGGTTTCGGGTTTCGTTTTTCTTTAAATTTATTCTATATTTTGAAATGGTTTCGGGCTTGGGAAATTCTTTTTGGAAAATTTCGGGTGTTGAAAGACCGATCGAAAAATCTTTTTTCTGAATTGTATTCAATCCCTCAATCATCCAAACCGAGCTTTCGTCAAGACTTGTGTCCTCAAGTTTGATTTTTTGTTTATTTTCGAGAAATGGAGCCAGAAATTCAGGCTTTACGAAAATGCTTAAATCATTCAGCCAAGTTTCGACTTTTGCTTTATTATGACTGAAAATAAATAAGTTTGAAGGGCTTTTTAGCCACAAAGCCGCTACCAGAAATGCTTTCATCGAGCCGGCAAGATGTTTGACAGAAATTGTTTCTTTTCCGGATGTCAGTAATTTTTCCAGTTCTTTTATAGCAGGATGTTTGCTTAATATACCTAATATTTGTTGTTTCGGATTCAGCATAATTCGATTAATCTAAAATACAAAAATAAGTAAAAAAAAGAGAAATGAACTGATTTGTCATGAATTATTAAGTGAATAAATGAAATGGAGAAAGCACAATCATTTAAAATTTGAGACCAAGATTCGTAATGATGGAATCTAAATTCAAAATAAAACAATTTTCTTAGAAAATACTTTGTTCCCTGAAATAAATGTTAGATAATATATACCGCTGACTAAAGTATTTTGTAAATTATTCAGATTCAAATCCTCATAATTGATGATTTTGAACTGATTTCCCGATAAATCCGAAACATAGCATCGTGTATCATTTGGGAGGTTAGAAAGAAATGTGAAATCCCAAAAGAAATTAGGATTAGAAATCACTTCCTGAAAAAATTCATCTTTTTTTTTATCCTTAACCGATGTTTCTGTTTTCGGGTAGAAATAGAGATGAGGCTTAGCGCTGAACCTTATTTCACTTGTTGTATAGAATCCTGAACCGGTTGCATCCCAGCAAATAGCTTCTCCTTGAGGTTCAAAAACGTATTTAGGATTTTGAGGAGTGGCAGAAAGTGCTTCAAGCAAAGTTTCATTTTCTTTGCGTTGATAATAATAAACAGTGGAATATGTTTTTATCAGTATTTCCCTACCATCACGGGAAATATCTCCGGCGGTTACTCCTGAACTTGAAAATCCTTCATAACCGTAAAGCAGTTGGCAATATACCTTGGCAGTGATTACTTCAGAAGTAGTTTGCGGATAGTCAAGTTTGTAAACATTAACTTTGGCTTCTCTTTTTGATATCGGATATAGGTCTTTCGTTAACGGGTCAATCAAAAGACATTCAGCATCGCGGGCACCATCGGGATATATGTAAGTGATTTTGTCAACAGATTGGATTGTATCGGAATAGACTTCCTGCGATTGTTTGTTCAATTCCGGTTCAGGAAACCTGTAAATACTTCGGTTTGGATAGACAGCATCGTTGTCTCCAATATCTCCAACATAAAGATAATCAATACCGTCAACAGGTCCCGGACCGATGGTTATATCTTCCCAATCAATTGCCGTAACACCTTTCAGATAATAAATTGCAACAAGTTTGCAATTTCTGTTGACGGCATAAATTCTTGCTTCATCACCTGAATCATTATGCACCCAAAAAATATCGGGATTTATTCTGCTTGCGACAATTCCTGAAATTTCGGTTAATCTTGAATCATCAATTATTCCCAAATCCTGTCTGTCGCCAAAGCCGGATTGTGATAACAAATTACCCGAAATTAGAAATAGAATAAATAGATAAATCGTGATATTTTTCAATTTATGCATAGTGGCAGAACCTTTATTCTACTTCGCTTGGATTCCATGCTACCCTGAAATCTTCGTTAAATGTACTCAGGTGAATCATATCTTCACTGGATATTTCAAAATCAAAAACATTAGCATTTTCTGTGATTTTTTCTTTTCTGGAGGATTTTGGCAAAACTATTGTACCAACTTGCAAAGCCCAGCGAATTAGAATCTGAGCAGGTGTTTTGCCATATTTATCTGCAATTGCAAGCAGTTTGGGTTCATCAAATTTTTTGCCTCTGATTAATGGAGTGTAAGCCTCAATAAATATATTTTTCTGAGTACAAAAATCGAGGAGTTCCTTCTGGTAAAGATAAAGTGAAAATTCCACCTGATTAACCACAGGAGTAACGCCGCCATACGACAAAAGTTCTTCCAAATGTTTAATTGTATAGTTACTTACTCCAATTGAGCGAATCAAACCTTTTTCGTAAAGTTTGGTTAATGCATCCCAAGTGTGAAGGCGAAGTTTAGTTACGGGCCAATGAATCAGATACAAATCAACATATTCCAATTTCAGTTTTTTCAGTGAAGTATAAAAGGCTTTGGTTGCTTTTTCAAATCCGTGATCGCTGTTCCATACTTTGGTTGTAACAAAGATTTCTTCACGATTGACACCGCTTTCTCTCACGGCTTTTCCGACATCTTCTTCGTTAGCATACAGAGCGGCAGTATCTATGTGGCGATAACCGTAATCAAGTGCAAAACGAACTGCATTGTATGCTTCATCGCCGGATTTTGTCTGGTAGGTACCCAAACCAAGTACCGGAATTTTGACACCGTTATTTAAAATGATTGTTGAATTCAAATCCATTGCATATCCTAAATATCTATTTTTTGTCGGATTCAGGGGTTTTATCGGGTTTAATATCTTGAATTTCGGTGATTACGGTCGGAATCTCTTCGGGTTGAATCTCACCATTTTTTGAACGATAAAGCTCCTCAATTTCTTCAGAAGTTTTATCGGGGGGTACTGAGCTTTCGTAATTCCTAACAGGTGAAGAGATTGAAACTGAATCTTTGGGTTCTTCCACCACCGCTTTAATCTCATTTTGAATTTCGTTCATCTGAACCTGAAGCTGAGCTTGTGCTTTTCTGACGTGCTGCATACCTTTGCCAACCATCTGAGCAATTTCGGGGATTTTCTTTGGTCCGAAAAGGAGCAAGATAGCAAGCACAATCAAAATCAGTTCACCGCCGCCAACATCAAACATAAATTAATTATTCTTTGGTAAATGTAAGTATATTAAATAAAACAAATTGAAGATATTCAATCCGGAAATATCAAAAGCAGAACCGAATTATTTATTCTTTAACTTTAGCTTCTTTTTTTTCTTTATCTTCTTTTTCTTCTTCTAAGGTTGAAGCTTTTTTGAATTCTTTGATGCCGGAACCCAATCCGCGCATTAGTTCAGGAATTTTCTTGGCTCCGAATAGAAGAACCAAAGCAAGAGCAATCAAGACCAGTTCAGGAGTTCCCATACCGAACATATAACCTCCGTTATTTATTATTTATAAAATTTTCAATTGACTTAAAAATGCTTAATCCGTCGCTACAGCCCAATAAATCGTCGCTGTAACGTTCGGGGTGGGGCATCATACCCAAAACATTGCGGGTTTCATTCGTAATTCCGGCAATATTATTCACCGAACCGTTAGGATTTGCGGATTCAACAACATCTCCATCAGAATTACAATACATGAAAACAACTCTGTTTTCTGCATCTAATCTCTTAAGAGTTTCTGAATCGGCAAAATAATTACCTTCTCCGTGAGCAATCGGAATTCTCAAAATATCATCCTGCCCGATAAGTGACGTAAAGGGCAACGAATTATTCATGGTTTTCAAAAATACATCGTGGCAGATGAAATTAAGATTCTGATTTCTTTGCAGAGTTCCGGGAAGGAGTCCTGCTTCCGTCAGAATTTGAAATCCGTTGCATATACCGATAACAAGACCGCCCTTATATGCAAAGGCTATAACTTCCTGCATAACAGGCGAAAAGCGGGCTATAGCACCGCAACGAAGATAATCTCCGTAAGAAAATCCACCGGGCAAAATAATACAATCTATATCGTTAGGAAGTGTTGATTCTTTATGCCAAATAAACTGCGACTGAGCACCCAGGTTTTTTGCTGTTGCATTGTAAGCATCATGATCGCAATTCGATCCGGGGAAAACGACTACTCCAAATTTCATTTCAAATTCCTTTTTTTATTATAATTCTTCAATATTTATAACAAAATCCTCAATAATCGGATTTGCAATCAGCTTTTTGCAGGCATCTTCAACAAGTTCTAAGGCTGACTGATTATTATCGGCTGTTATGTTCAATTCAACATATTTTCCGATTCTGACATCAGTAATTGATTGAAATTCAATTGAATGTAAAGCATTTTCTACAGTCTTGCCCTGAACATCAAGGATGCCTTTGCGTAAAGTGATATTGATTTTTGCGTGAAATTTTTTCATTTTGTTAACCTTTTTATTTTAAAATTATTTTTCATTAGTAATTGTAAGGCAAATCCTCAGCGTCGTCACTTTCATCAATGTCATCTTCAACTTCTCTTGTACGTTTGAACCACCAATATAAATGACGTATTGAACTTCCAATAATATAAATCATCAAAAACGGGAAAATTCCATAACCCTTGGTTATTAGAGACGCGATTATTCCAAGAGCAAAAAAAGTGAAAACATAAGGACTTTGCATGATTGCACGCTTGGATGGCTTTGGAAGATTGTCAAATTTTATTCTGGAAACCATAACAAGCGAAGTGATGATAGATACAGAAAAAGCAGTAATATCTTTAAGATTTTCAGGAATTAGATTTGTTCTGTGGTAAAAAAGTATATAACTGATTATCACCAATGCACCTGCAGGGATTGCTAAGCCGGTGAAATACTTTTTATCTTCGAAACTTGAGGCATTCACATTAAATCTCGCCAAACGCACAACGCCTGCAAGGGCAGGCAGTGATGCAAACAGTATCCCAATATCATGAAATTGATAAAAGTATATCTGATAGAGCATATATGCCGGAGCTACTCCGAATGAAACTGCATCGCAGAGTGAATCAAGTTCCACCCCGAATTCACTGGTTGATTTGGTCAAGCGAGCTACAAAACCGTCAAGCAGATCGAAAATTCCGGCAACAAGTATGAACAGACCAGCACGCAGAAAATCATCCTTTGCAATATATATTATCGCCGTAAATCCCATGTAGAGATTCACAAGTGTGAAAAGGCTTGGTATGATTGATCGAGTTATTCGCATATTCATTTTCAAAATTAGTAATTACAAAATTAAGAAGATAAATAGAAAAATTACTGTTTTTTTACAAGATTCGCAATTATTGTTTTGCCGCCAATAACTTTTTGATTCAGCTTGACGTTGATTTCACTTCCGATGGGCAATATTACATCCATTCTTGAACCGAATTTCATCATCCCGAATTTCTGACCGACAGTTAACCGGTCGCCTTCTTTTATTTCGCATACTAAACGACGTGCAACTATCCCAACAATTTGCTTGAACAAAACTTTTCCGAATTCATTTTCAACTCCTATGAGTGAATGTTCGTTAAGTTCCGAAGATTTCGGATGATAGGCAACAAGGTAATCTCCCGGAATATACTTGTACAGCAGGACTTTTCCCGTAACAGGTGAACGATTTACATGAACATCCAATGGCGAAAGAAAAATGCTGATTTGAGTAGCTTTTGTTTTAAAAAATTTCTGCTCGTCTATTTCTTTGATTTCAACAACTTTTCCATCAGCAGGAGAAACAATCACCGAATTATTTTTCAAAGCTGTTTCGGGTACAACTCTTTCGGGGTCACGGAAAAACCATAAAGTGAACAATGCAAGCAGAATACCTGCAGTCCAAAACAAGCCTGAGAGCCATGTTTTGGTAAAAAAGCCGATTGCCATAAGTACAACACTTACAGCAAGCATCCAAATAATATTATCAGTTCCGTATCTTGTTAGCATAAATATTTTTCCACATTATTTACTTTGAAAATCTTTTTTTGTATTTTGTCATTTCTATAAACATAAAAATAAGAAAAAGTTTTATTATACATTTAATTATAGGAAGAATTCATGAAATTCTCAGTAATATTATCGGATTTTCAAAAGGTTTTGGCAAAAACAATGCCGGCTATGCCCAGGAAATCAACTATTCCTGTTCTGGAACATTTGAATTTCTCGCTAAAAGGAAACACGCTTACGGTGATTTCAACTGATCAGGACATTACAATCATGTCCACAATTGAAGTTACAGGCGAAGAAGACGGCGGAATTTTGGTTCCCGGCAGGAGATTGAGTGAAATGGTTTCAAAATTTGATAAAGTAGGCTCCTTGGAGTTTGCAACAAGTGATGAAACTTTTGAAATCAAAATTAATTCTCAAAACGGAAAATACAAAATGAAAGGTTTAGATCCCGACGAATATCTTGACCTTCCTGAACTATTTGGCTCGGAAAAACCTGTAGTTGAGATTAAAGATGGAGTACCCGAAATCGTTTCAGGTAATTCCTTGTCGGCTTATTTCAATCAGGCAGATTTCAGCAAACTTTGCGACAAATCAGTTTTTGCAGTTTCCAAAGATGATTACCGTCCTGCAATGACAGGAGTATTCTTTGAATTCAGCGGTGATAGTGTTACTGCTGTTGCGACAGACAGTTACAGATTATCCAAAGTTACCCTTAAATCCGAAAAAGCACTTTATCCGAATGATTTCAGCATTATTATTCCTGCAAGGGCAATTGAACTTTTCAAAAAAGTTGATGGTAATGTTGTTCTTTCTTTTATCGAGACAATGAAGAGAATTACCCACGCCCGTTTTGATTTGAATGATACAGTTATTATCTCTAAAGTTATTGACGAGAAGTTTCCTCCTTATCGTTCAGTTATACCCACAGAGCCTAAATTCCATGTTATACTCAACGAAGGAGAATTTGTCAAGGCTGTTAACAGAATAGGTTCCATTACAAACCAAAATTCACATCAGATTAGGGTTGTATTCGACGGCAATACTGTTTCAATTTCGGGTGAAGACGAAGACAGCGGCTCGGCAGGAACAGAAACAATTAACTGCGATTATACAGGAGATTCCATTTTGTTCGGCTTCAATTTCAAATATCTTGAAGAAGCACTTCAGCATACCGAATCCGAGATTGATAATACCGAGGTAATAGTTAGTTTCACCGAACCCAACAAACCTGTGCTAATCAAAGCAAATAAAGAACATTCAGATGTCCTGATGCTTGTTATGCCTGTTCGGCTTGGTTAAGCTCTTTTTTCAAACAAAAAATAAATTTTGTTAAATAATGGGACTGTTTCATAAGTTCAATTTTCTTGTCATTCCCTCGGAAGAGGGAATCCATAAAACTTAACAATTTTTGGATTCCCGTTTTTTACGGGCATGACAAAACAGAGAAGAAGGACTTTTTTTTGAGACAGCCCCATATCTTTATAAATAAGTTACTTACAAACTGCTATGAAAATAAATAGGATTGCAATTTCAAATCTGAGAAATCATTCTTTCTCCGAAATTGATATTGATAAAAATCTTAATGTTCTTTACGGATTGAATGGTTCAGGTAAAACTACTTTACTTGAAGCTATTGCAGTTTGTGCTTTTTCCAAAAGCTTTCAGCCTGTAACCGATCTATCATTAATCAAATACGGACAATCCTCGTATTTCACTGAACTCTCCGCGGTTAATGATTTGGATATAAGTTACAAAGTTAAAATAAACTATCAAAGCGGAAGTAAAAAAGAAATCAATTCAACTTTTGGCACTAACTTGCTTGCAAAGGAAATCATCGGCATTCTGCCTCTTGTAGTGCTGTCTCCTGACCTGAAAATCATTACTTCGGGTTCACCTCAGGACAGAAGGGATTTCATTGACAGGCTTCTTTCCCAGTCCAGCAGAACCTATCTCGAAAAATTGATGGATTACCGCAAAATTCTGAAACAAAGAAATAATTTTCTGAACCGAATTAAAAACGAGAGAACCTTCGACAGAGATTTGCTTGAATCGTGGACAGAAATGCTGATTAACAAAGGCATTGATTTGATTATTTATCGGAATAGTTTCATTCGCGATTTCATTCCTTTTTTCGAAAGCACTTACAAAATGGTTTCAGAGGGCAGAGAAATCGTGAAGTTGGAATATCTGCCGAATAATATTTCAGGCGAGATGCTTACAGGCAGTTTGAATAAGCAAGATTTATATACCTTTTTTAAAAAGGTTTCCGACAAACTTGGCAGTGATGAAATCAGGCGGGGATTGACTTTGTTCGGACCACAGAAAGATGAACTTGCGATTAAAATTGACTTAGGAATTGCTAAAGATTCTGCCTCGCAGGGACAACATAAAACTTTGCTTGTAAGTTTGAAATTTGCAGAATTTAATTTTCTCAAGGAAAAAAGGAATGAAACTCCTGTTGTACTTCTTGATGATATTTTTTCGGAACTCGATTCGGAAAGGGTATCAAAAGTTTTTGAACTTCTGCAATCCAATTCAGCTCAAACATTTATTACCATGACTGATGTTAGTCTGCTGAAGGATGTAGCGGCAAATTCCGAGTTTTCTTTTTATCATGTGAATAATGGAAATGTTCAAAGAACTAATTAAATATAATTTCAACCAATTGTCATTCTGAACGAAGTGAAGAATCTTCTTTAATAATAGAAAAAATAGACTCTTCGCGTTGCTCAGAGTGACAGCAAAATTTTAATTTTAATAATTTTTATATAAATGAGATTTCAAATGAACGATTTAAAATCTTTTAAAAGTATATTTAATGATTTTGCTGTCCAAACAGGACTGGCAGGTAAAATCTATGACCAAAGGGTTTTCGAACTCTGGGGGGAAATAGTCGGCGAAAAAATTGCCCTATCTGCAAAAGTTTTACGGGTGGATGATGGTATTGTATATATTGAAACAAAATCATCAACATGGATGGTCGAACTGAATTTGCGTAAGGAACAACTGATAAACCTGTTTAATGAAAGATTGGGGATAACTTTTGTTAAAGATTTGCGAATAAAATAGCCCTTAAATTGCTTGAAATTTAGTATTTTTGCAGATTGAAAGAATGTAAATATTTTAAAACATATTTGAAAATGGATGAGAAATGATTGAAATTAACGATGATGAAATTGTAAAAGAACCTATAGATGATTTGGAAATCCTGGTGGACGACCCTAATGTGTACGATGAAGACAGTATTAAGGTACTCGAAGGTCTTGAAGCTGTTCGCCGCCGCCCAGCCATGTACATCGGTGACATCGGCGAAAGAGGTCTCCACCACTTAATAAACGAGGTTGTAGATAACTCAATTGATGAAGCTCTTGCAGGTTATTGCACAAATATCCGAATTGTTCTCCACATGGACGGTTCCTGCTCGGTGGAAGATGACGGAAGAGGTATCCCTGTTGGTCCTCACCCTGTAAAGCAGGTATCAACTCTCGAAGTTGTTATGTGCACATTGCACGCAGGCGGTAAGTTTGATAATAATTCTTATAAAGTTTCTGGCGGTTTGCATGGTGTCGGTGTTTCCTGCGTAAATGCACTTTCCGAGGATACTACCGTTACTGTTTTTCGCGACGGTAAAATGTATGAGCAGAAATATGCCGGTGGTATTCCACTTGCTCCCGTGAAAGAACTCGGCTCTACCGAAAAATCAGGAACAATCGTCAAATTCAAACCTGATTCATCAATTTTCAAAACAGTTAATTTCCGTTTTAATAAAGTATGCGAACGCCTTCGCGAGCTTGCATTTTTAAATCCTAAGGTTATAATTCATTTAACTGATGAACGCGACGGAGCCGCTGAAATTTTTCATTTCAAAGGCGGATTGATTGACTTTGTACACTATCTGGACCAAAACGTAACCGAACTTACAAAACCTATTTTCATTTACGGTGCCGAGAAAAATGATTCAGGCCAGACAATTAACATTGAAGTCTGTTTCACTTACAACAGCGGTTACAACGAAAATCTTCTTTCCTATGTTAATAATATTAATACAATTGAAGGCGGAACTCACGTTACAGGTTTCCGCTCGGCATTGACCAGAACATTAAATGCTTATGCAACTGCAAATAAACTTAACAAAGAAACTTTAACGGGAGATGACTTCAAAGAAGGTCTGACTTGCGTTATCTCAATAATGGTACCTGAACCTCAGTTCGAAGGTCAAACCAAGACAAAACTCGGAAACGGAGATATTGACGGTATCGTTAGGGCGATTGTAAACGAAAAGCTTGCAATTTTCCTCGACCAAAATCCTGCTTCTGCCAAGCGAGTGATTGAAAAAGCTGTTCTTGCCGCCGAAGCCAGAATTGCCGCAAGAAAATCCAGAGAACTTGTTCGCCGAAAAAGTGCTTTCGAGAGTTCCGCATTGCCCGGGAAACTTTCAGACTGTTCCTCCAGAAATCCTGAAGATTGCGAAGTCTATCTTGTTGAGGGAGATTCAGCAGGCGGTTCGGCAAAGCAGGGAAGAGACCGCAGATTCCAGGCTATTCTGCCATTGAAAGGTAAAATCTTGAATGTTCAGAAAGCACGTCTTTCCAAAATTCTTGAAAATGAGGAAATAAGAGCCATATTCACGGCTATCGGTGCAGGATTCAACGAAGAGTTCGATCCGGATAAATCACGTTACGGCAAAATTATTCTGATGGCTGATGCCGACGTTGACGGCTCGCACATCAGAACGCTTCTGCTAACTCTTTTCTATATGTATATGAGGGATTTGATTTATAAAGGTAAACTTTATATTGCTCAGCCGCCTCTTTATAAATTGAAAAAAGGTAAACATGAGTACTATGCTTTTAACGATGCCGAACGTGACGAAATCATCCAGAGAATCAGGAAAGAAGCGGCACTAAGGAAAGGCACAATTGCCGCCGAAGAAGATATTTCTTCCGAAATAGCAGTTTCTGCCGACGGCATAATCATTTCCCGCTTCAAAGGTCTTGGAGAGATGAATCCCGAACAGCTCTGGCAAACCACCATGAATCCCGAAACAAGGACTTTGCTTCTTGTTACGATTGAATCTGCCGCAGAGGCTTCACTTATTTTTGAAACACTGATGGGCGACAAAGTGGAACCAAGAAGAGAATTTATCGAGAAGAACGCACAATATGTGAAAAATCTCGATATTTAGCAAGTTATAAAAGTATTCAAATATTTTTCTCATTCTGAGCGTAGCGAAGAATCTATATTATTGAAATATATAAATTTAGATTCTTTCCTACGCTCAGATTTGTTTTATGGAAACTCGCCTCGAATGTCATAGTTTACTCCAGCTTTATGAATTTTAATAAATTGTTATTTATTTTTATAAGGTATAATCCGCTGTAAAGGAAGCTTATATCTATCTCTGTTTCGTTCAGTTCATTTGAAAATTCATACAAGCCGGTTCTTTGACCAAAAGAGTTATATATCTCTATCTTGGTTGAGTAATATGTTTGGTTGTTAATATTAATGATTTTTAATTTATCGTAACAAGGATTAGGTTGTATTATCATTTGTTTTTTTTCTTTTTCATTTACATCAGTCATTGCCCAACAATGCATCTTTAAATATGCATGTAAGTCATTTATCACATCATTCATTCGGTTGTATTTAGGGAAAGAAATATCCAAGCAAGGCTCCTTTACAAACCATTCGTCTTCAATATTATTACATTGACTAGGGTCTCTGAAAAATTGAATTCTTCCGTATTTTTTCTCTAAAAGCAGAATGTTATCTCTGATGTTCTTATATTTTGTTGTATCAATATCTTCGACATTTGCTCCCGATGCTTTTGGTATTAATTTATTGAATACATATTCATCCATTCTCATTACAAAGGTACTCCTTACATACCAATCGCCATAAGTAGGTGAATCCTTACATGAGTCTTTCAAAATGCCGCAAGCATTATAATACCCATTTTCAGGGTCGTGGCGCCATAGCAAGCACAGGCACGAAGCAGGTATATCGGATTTCACAGGGTAATTCCTCATATATACGTAACTAATATATGGCAAACGATTTAAGTAATATTCAATATCTTTTGTCCTACTTCTTACGTCAAAATATATATTCAGACAAGGTGCTTTATAATATGAACTATCGTATCGATTTGTACAAGTATAAAAATCTCGATAAAAAGTAATAACCCCGAACTTTTTTTCAATATTCATGAATGCTGAATACATTTCTGGAAAATTTACCGAGTCAATGTCATTTATGTGAACTTGTTTTCCTCTACTAACATCTAGAGAATCTCTCATAAAAAACTTAGTAAAACCAACAATCCAGGTACCACTCTGAAACCAGTCGCCATAAGTTGGAGAATCCTTACAGGTATCAATACAAA
>CAZSHX010000056.1:0-31977 GCA_964606895.1 uncultured Hyphomicrobiales bacterium | reverse complement strand
ATTGCTTCCTTATTATTTGTATCCTTAATAATTTCTCTGTCTTTAGTATTGCCGCTGAAAACTATTTTTAAACCTGATGGATTTGTCAATGATGGAGGTTCGTTTGAAATTCTAAACATATTATTTACAGGGTCTTGCGTCGTATTAGTTCCTGCAAATAAAAGCTTTCCGTTAAAATCTGAATTAGCATCTTTCATTAAATCATCAAGTAGTCCTTTGATGCTTGTTCCGATTATTGACAGATTACCGAAATTTCCAGCCTGAGTTGCATCCAGAGCAAGACTTCGGATATTCTCAAATTTTTGGGTTGTTGAATCCAGAATTTCACTTGTTGAATAGAACTCCTGAAGGGCTCCATTAATATTATTTAAATATTGCTCGTTCCTTGTTATTGATTCGGTTAACCGCTTAACATCAACAATCTCTTTTGGTGCGTCTGAAATGCTGAGTATTTGCTTTCCTGAACTCAAACGAGCTTGTTCCTTCGAAATCCTGATCTGGATGTCTTCAAGTGAACTTTGGAAAGGAATAAAGTTAGAATTTTGAGTTACTCTCATAATTATTTACCTAAATTTACTATTGTTGTTAGAAGTTCACTCATCGTGTTGATAATCCTTGATGATGCTTCAAAAGATTTCTGGAATTTAATAAGATTCACTGCTTCCTCATCCATATTGACTCCAATAACCGATTCTCGTTGATTAGCAAGCTGGTCTCCAACAATTTTTGTTGCATTTTTTCCGTTTATAGCTTCGCTACCCATGCTACCAACCCTACCAACAAGGTTTGAGTAAAATTCTGATGGTGTCTGACTTTCAATAAAAGTATTGTCTGATGCAAGTTCGGAAATCTTTATACCAATAATATTGTTTCCGGATTCTCCCGCAGTATCGGAAATAGGAATATTTCGAGGGTTATTCAAAATTGACGAAGTTATTTCTATTGTTGAAGCAGTTGCATTCCCGACAATCGGGTCAAAGAAATTTCTTCCGGGAGGCGTTGCACCTAAGTCATCAAGACCATACCCTGTTGAGGTTAGTGAGTTGACTCTTTGAACGATGGCATCAGCAAAAGCATCAAGTTTTGAGAAAACCGAATAATTTCCGCTTGAATCCTTGTTGTCAAGAGTAACATTATAATGTTTCAGCTGACTGCCCAATTCTCCGTTTGAAGGATTGATGTAATTCAGCATGTTACCGTTTGAATCAGTGTTAATCAGTTGAATTGTACTTTCACCTGTTGTACTGTTAATATCAGTCTGAGTGTGTAATTCCGAATAAACATCTTTTGTGACAACATTTATACCGTTGATAAAAACGTTGACAGTCCCCAGGTCACCTTTTGTTACATTTATGCCAATAATCTTGGAAAGTTGTTCAAGTTTTTCTTCTCTTTTGTCAATAAATGTTTGATTCTGTCCATCGCTAAGTGACCTAGAACCTGCTACATTTGCGTTCAAATCGGCAATATCCTTTAATAAAGAATTGATTTTCCCTACATTTTGATTAATATCACCAACAATTTGAGTTCTTGCTTCGTTAAAATTCTGTGCTGTAGTATGGAATTTTTCGACTAATGTTTTTGCCTGGTCAATAACAAAACTTCTCAAAGAAACATTTTCGGGATTTTGAGCTAATTCGCTGAAAGCATTGAAAAACTTAGTAACAGTTTCATTTATTCCCAAGTCTGAAGGTTCATTTAAAATGGTTTCGATGTTGGTTATCATTTTTTCGTCATACTCGTAGCCGCTTTGCCTTGAAAGATTGCTTCGGATTTCTTTGTCAAACAAATCCTCTCTGAAACTCCTAAGGTTATCAAGAATTGCTCCGGTGCCGGCAAATCCCGAACCCGTAAGTAATTTTGAGTCATTCTCGGAAAAATTCGCCAATCTTCTGGAATAGTTTGGCGTATTGACATTGGCTATGTTTTGACCCGTAGTGTCAAGACCAAGTCTTTGAGCCGCAAGTGCTCTTTTTCCGACCTCAAGTGATGAAAATGTTGACATATTTTTTTCTTTTAAATTATTCGAATTATTACTTAAATCTGATTTGTTCAGCTACAAATTTTCAGCTTGCGTATTTCAAATTCGGGTAATTATCATAAAGCATATTGCTAATTTCGTCCACCTGCTGGATTAAATCAATGGTTTTTCCATATCTCAACTTCTCCACAAGACTAAGATAGTCGCGACATTCCGAGAGAGCTTCGAAAGCTCTGATAGCCATTCTTATCTGTTCGGTTTTCCTTGCGACTACGAAACTATTGCTCAATTTGTCAGGTACGCCTCTGACGCAATGTTTCAACCTGTTGCTGATATGAAAGATTTCTCCTTCGGGGATATTGATACTAAAATTATCAATTGAATTAATCAATTCTTTTGCTTTGTCAATCATTAAGGTTGCTTTTGGGTTTTCCGTGTTTTCCATTTGTACTTCCTGTATAATGTTTTTTTATATTCTGACGTTACATACATGATTTGTGCCGTTTGTTAAAAAGGCAAGAAGTTCACCGACACTGTTCCTTGCTCTGTTGGCTAATAGCCTGTTTAAAATACTTAACGAAGTCAATTTCTCTACAATTCCTGCAAAACGAGTTTTAAACTTACCAATCATTACCTTTTCAGTTCCTTCAAGCATTTCCTCAAGTTTGGACATTTGCAAACCGATTGCATCTTTTCTTGGAAGGTTTAACCAGGTCATAAGCAGATTAATCCGTTGTTCTTCAGCCTGACGTAAAGTTTTGCTCAGTTCAGCCTGCTGAGAAGTGATTTGTTCTAATTCTGTAATATTATATAGAATCAAAGCTCTTTGCTGTTTTTCTGCAAGTTTAACCAGATTTTCAAGGATATTCTGTTCGTATTCGAGAAATATTTTTAATTTATCTATCATTGTATTCTAATTTTAGTAGTTTTGAAATAATTCATTATATTTTTTTACTCTCGAAACAAAATTCTTTGTTTCGGCAAACGGTGGTATGCCATTATGTTTGTCAACTGAACCCGGTCCTGCATTATATGCGGCAAGTGCATAATCAACATTATTATCAAACTTATTAAGCATTTGCTTGAGATATTTTGTTCCGCCAAGGATATTATCTCTTGGGTTAAAAGAATTCTTAACTCCCAAATCTTTTGCTGTTCCGTCCATTAACTGCATCAAACCTTTTGCTCCTGCTGACGAAACAACATTTGGTTTTGCCGCAGATTCTGCAGTGATAACAGCCTTAATGAGATTCTCCTGAACATTGTATTTCGAAGATGCTTCTTTGATAATTGCATCAAAATTGCTTAGCCGACCGGTTACTCTGTCCATAAAATTGCCGCTGACAGGATTTGCAGTTGCCGAATCTTTAATTATTGGAACCGGAGGAATCGGTGGTTTTGGCAATTCTACTTTCGGAATAATAACTTCATTTGCTTTTTCCTGAGTAAAAGAAACTATTGGCTGAAGTTTCTCGCCGCCTGTCATGTGTTCATAAATTTTCTCTGCAAATCCAATTCCCTTTCCTGTTTTTGAAATTTGGTCAGCAAAAAGAAGTTGAGTGTAATCTCCAAGAGTTTCATCTCCGAATGACATTCCGCTGTCTTCTTCAGAATCTTTGTCCTTATCAATCATAGACTGCTTCATCTGCTTGTACATCATATTGACAAAGATAGATTCAAATCCGCGAGCGGCTTTTTCAATCTCTTTTTTTTCCGAAGCTGAAAGATTTTTCTTTGGTTTTTCGCTTGAATTTAAACGGGTAATACTGTCAGTCTGTTTGTCAATCAGACAATTAAGTGAAACATTTGGCTTTATGTTTAAATAGCTTTCCATAATTTACTGAATTATCAATTCGCCTTGCAATGAGCCAACTTCTTTTAGAGCCTGAAATATCGAAATTAAATCTCTCGGAGCTACTTTCAGCAAATTAAGTGCCGCCGCCATGTCTTGTACTGTAGGTCCTTTCACCTGTAAAACCAATGCCGGACTTGATGTTTCATCTACCTTAATAACAGCTGTTTCAACTGCTTTTGGCGGATTGACTGTAAATGGTGCAGGAGGAGTAACAATAACTTGTTTCTGAATCGAAATCTCCATTCCTCCTTGTGCTATAACACAAGGAAGAAGCTGAACATTACCTCCGACCACGACGGTACCCGTTCGTTCGTTGATTACTATTCTTGCAACAAGGTCAGTTGTTATGGGTAATACTTCAATTTTCGCAATATTTTTTATTAGTTCATCTTTAAGCTGACCGGCAGGAAATTTAACCTGAACACTACCGGCATCGTTAGCTGTGGCAGAATTCGGGAAAATGCCGTTAACTGCATTTACAATATTTACTGCTGTTGTAAAATCAGGGTCTCGGAGTACAATTTTTATTTGCTGATTTTTGATGAACTGAGCATCCATATCCTTTTCCATCATCAGTCCGTTCGGAACTCTGCCGCTTGTTACCATGTTTTTTGAAATTCGGGAACCCATAACACTAACATCATATCCGCTCACCGAAAGTGACCCTTGAGCCATTCCGATAATTCCTCCGTCAGAAAGAGACACAGGAGTCATAAGCAATACGCCTCCCTGAAGAGAACTTGCATCGCCGATTGACGAAACCTGAACATCAACTTTTGCTCCTTTGCGGGAGAAAGCAGGAACTGTTGCTGTAATCATAACCGCCGCAACATTTCTTATTCTGGGGTTCGATTGAGGAATCGTTAAGCCAAATCTTTTCAATAAGTTAGAAACTGATTGGACAGTAAAAGTTGCCATTTGGTTATCACCGGTATTGTTCAATCCCGATACAAGACCATAACCAATCACCTGAACGGAATTTACACCTTCGATGGTTGCAATATCTTTGATTCTTGACGAAAACAAAGATTGGGTTAAAAACATTAACCCTATTATAATAAGTAATATGGATATTTTATATTTCATTTCAGAATAAAAATCTCAGAAATTTTGTAATCATTCCGGGTTCCTGCGTTTTTGTTACACTTCCGTCACCTTCAATCAATAAAGTCAAATCCAATATATTGTAAGAATATACAGAATTATTTGGAAGAACATCAACCGGACGAACAATACCTTTGATAATAATTGTCTGTGTTTCGCCATTAACTTTAGTTGTTCTTTTGCCTTCGATGCTTAAATTGCCGTTTGCGGCATCCACATCAACCACACGTGCACTAAGTTTGGAACGGATTGTTTCTGTACGTTTGGTTTGTCCGGCACCTTTAAAATCTGTCCCTGTGCCAAGGTTAGCCGCACCGTCAAACGAAGTTCCGTTGTAACCCGCACCAACTTTTCCGGTTAGGTTTGTTGCACGAGAGTCATTTGTTGATGCAGTATTATCGGCTTGAGTATCCTCGACAATAAGCACCATAATTGCATCACCGGTCTGAAATGCTTTAACGTCAGAAAACAATGACCGTGAACTATTCTGAATAAACTGAGCATAAAGGGCATCCATGCCGGAAACTGACAACCATGTCAGAATTATGCTCAATATTAGTATTTGCTTTTTCATTATTTTCTGTAAATTTAGTTTGGTGTAATAAGGACAGTGCCATCCATGGCTACCTGACCGTAAAGAACGGTTTGAGATCCTTCTCTTTTAATCCTTATTTGACTGCCATAATCTGCATCCTGCAAGGCAACTCCTGATGTCCTGATTGTTACGGCTCCTGATTTAATAATCAGAGTAATCTTTTCGCCGCGATGAACTTTATTTTGATTTTCGAATAAACTCTTTGTAAAAATAGTTCCCTTGGAAATATTCCTTCTGGCAATAGCTCCGATGATTTCTTCAGAGGTAACATTATCATTATTTGAAATATATGTAATTTCTTCCTTTTGGATTTCAATATCCCCTGAGTTTACAGCATTTCCTTTTGCAATATTTCCCGATGCAACTGCAACATTTTTGAAAATTCTAATTCTAACAGCCACAGCAAGCCTTTTAACAATTTTACCGTTTTTCACAAATTCAATTGCTAAATTTGTATTACCTTTTAAGCTTTTCTCTTCTGAATTAATCTGGGCAACAATATCATCATCTTCAAATTCCTGATTTGAAATTTTCTGGCTGATTGAAATCACTGCTTCGCCGCCAACAGTTTGATTGATATATTCAATGCAGGATTGGCGAAGTCTTTCTCCGGAAAATGTTGATTTCGAAAATGAACTTGTTGGCGATAAAAATACCGATACAATTAGTAAAATGATAATATTTAAATTTCTGACTTTCATTCCTGAACTATCTCTTAAGGTTAACAGCAAGGCTAAGAATATCATCAGCTGTTTTTACTGATTTTGAATTAATTTCGTAAGACCTTTGTGCAACAATCATGTTCACCATTTCTTCAACAATGTCAACATTAGATTGTTCCAATGAAGATTGTATAAGCTCCCCTGTGTTGTTAAATCCCGGTTGTTCATTGATTGGTGAACCCGATGCAGGCGACTCGACCAATAAATTATCCCCTATTGCTCTCAAACCGGCCGGATTGACAAATCTTGAAAGCTGAATCTGACCCATTGTTGTCTCGTTATCAGTACCATCCAAAACTGCTTTAACGATGCCGTCTCTTGATATCTGAACATCAAGTGCATCCTGTGGGATAATGAAACCCGGTTCAAGCTTGTAACCCTGGGGAGTAACAATTTGACCGTTTTTGTCAGCTTTGAAATTGCCGCTTCTTGTATAAGCGACAGTATTGTCAGGTCTTAGTACAGGGAAAAACCCCTCGCCGTTTATAGCTATATCAAGTTTATTATTAGTTTGAGTTATGTCACCCTGAGAAAACTGCTTAGTAGTGGCAACAAGTTCGGTACCGGAACCAATCTGAACTTCGTTTAAAGGTTCTCCACCGGATTTTTGGGAGCTACCTATTGGTTTTAGTGTTTCATAAAGTAAATCCTGAAATTCGGGACGTACTTTTTTGAAGCCCGTAGTGTTGACGTTGGCAAGATTATTGGAAATGATTTCAACGTATCTTTGCTGTGCTGTCAATCCGGTAGCCGCTGTTCTAAGAGTTTTATCCATAATATAAACCTTTCATAATAAATTAGCCATCCATGGCTACTTACGTAATTCGTCCTAATCTTAAACTTTGGTCAATAGTCTCGGTATTGGTATGAATAACTTTGCTTCCAACTTCGAACATTCGCTGGAGTTCAATCATCTGCACCATTTCCTTAACAATATCAACATTGGAATTCTCAAGCCATCCCTGCTTAACCGAAACCTCTTCCTGAGGCATATATTCAACCTTAGTGCTGTCGGTTGGAAGAAAACACTGATTGGAAACCTTCTGCAAAGTTTCCGGATTTTCTATTGAGGCAACCTGCATGAAACCGGCATGTTCGGCATTAACAAAAATTTCACCATTGCCTGATATTTTGATTGTCACAGAATTATTCTGCGTTAGTTTTGAAGATTCAACAGTAAACGATTGACCAAGACCGACCGAGCCTTCAACTCCCGAAATTTTTTTGCCGTCCGTAGTTGTTATTTCACCACCCGGAGATAAAATAAAATGGCCCGCCCTGGTATAGAATTCCTTCCCTGCTTCGTCCTGGACAACGAAAAATCCATTTTTGTTGTCAATGGCTAAGTCAAGAGGATTATCAGTTTGCTGAAACATCCCCTTTGCAAAGTCCACATAAGAACCAATGGGCGGGTCACTTTGCTTGGCGTCCCCTGGAGTATCATTCAAGTGTGCCGAAGCATCAATCAGATTTTTCTCGAACACGGACTCCCTCTTAAAACCAGGTGTGTTAGCATTTGCAATGTTATTTGCAGTTACTTCCAACCTTGTTTGCTGAGGTAGCATCCCCATTGCCGCCGTGTATAATTCCCTTAACATTCGAGTTCCGATTGACAGTTTTTATAAAAATGATTTGCTGAATGGAACATCCTGTTCAATTTCAGTCCTTGAAAAATCAGCAAATTTTAAATAATCTAAAATTTAAATTCAATTTATTAATTACAATGCTTGTGCCAAGATATGATAACTAAATTAATATCATTGATTATATAAGTAAAAACAGCATATACGTCATGCCGTTATTCTATTACTACTAAATGATTATTAATTATTTTACTGAGTGGGGTTGAAAAAACTTTGAAAAGTTGCACATTAGTCAACATTTGAACAATTTTAACCAAATTGAAAAATGGCTAAATTTTCATTCCTATGCTGAAATATGCATTATATGGTCCGGTTACTACGCCTGAAGGATTTTTTATAAAATAAAAAGCCTTGCCAATTGAAAATTTTGCAGGACCAAGGGGTGTGTCAACGGCAATCCCAATGCCGGCTCCATGCTTTAAGTTCTCGAATTTTATTGTCTCTACATTCTCCCAAATCCACCCAAGGTCGTATCTGAAAGTGAAGAAGGAATCAAAAAATAATTGAAAGGGGAGTTTCAATCGGTATTCAAGTGAACCTTGGGCAATCTGCCGTCCGCGGTATTCATCCTCGCGTAATCCAAAAAATGATTCCTGCCCGCCAAGGCTGAACCTTTCCGGATTTGGCAGAGTTGCATCGGCAAATCCAAAAAATACTGAAGGTTTGATGGTATAGGAACCAAGAGAATAATTAGTCCTAAAGATGAACTGTGCTTTCGAAAAGCTGGTTGTAGTCGGATTTGGAAGGATTGATGTTTCCAGTGAAAGAGCCAGATAAGTGCCGTTGGTTGGAAAGTCAATTTTGTTTTCGGTGTCGAAAATTGTTCCGAATTTGATTGTCATCAGAGACTGCATAGGCTTTATAATGCTGTCGGTAGATAGCCAGTCACGTTGTTTTTCGTATCTTAAAATTGCAGAAATAATCCCATTTTTTTCTATTTGGGTTCCAATAGCAGTGCTGGCACCAAATCTTTCTTCAACATCTTCTCCTTTTCGAATGTTTTCGAAAGTATTTGTTGGAACATTACGCAAAGGAGAATAATGGAATATATCTCTTTTTTTATAATATGAAGACAATGAGAAAGTAGCCAACGACTGAAACAATCTTGAGAAATTCAAATTTACCGAACCTGAGAAATTACGAACTCCACCGGAAATATTCCCATTTAATCGGGCTCCGGTATTTAATAAATTCTCAAGAATAAGGTCAAGATTCCCCTGCGTATATCTTTCGTTGTCAATTCTTCCGCTCACACCTATGATTTGTGTGGGCATCTCTTTGACATTGATTACTATATCCACTCCTTTACCTGTCGGAGAATGAGAAATAAGTATGTCTGTATCGTAAAACAAATCGGTTGATGTAAGATTCTCCCAAGCACGTATAACTTTATTCGCCGCTAATGGCTGGTCGAGCTTAAAATCAAATTCTCTTAGAATCAGATATTGTTTTGTATTGTTATTGCCATTTATTTTAACTGAGTTGATTTTGGCTTCAGAAACGTCAATCATAAGTGTTTCGGAAGCATTATCGAAATCTATCCTGCGAATTGAAGCAAATGAAAGTCCTTCGGTATTATAAAATTTAAGAATGCTTTCAGTAATTGCTCTACGATTATAATCATTACAATATGCATCTTGAAAATTATTAATTATATATTTTTGCAATCTATCTTTAAAATCAATACTACCGGTTGTGAGCACTATATTTTTAATTTTTGGATATTTCTCTTTTGAAAGAACGATAGATGTCACTGAATCATTATTTTTAGCAATTTGAGCAGATATAGTCTTGATACTGTTCCATTCGGCACTAACGAATGAACCTATTAAATGTAATGCATGGTTAATATTATCAATTCGTTTGAAATTGATATCTTCATCCAAAAAACTAAGTTCAATTTTTTTTGATTGTTCTATATTAACCATTTTAAGGAGTAATGAATCCTGCTTTTTTTCAATCATTGAAATAATATTCCGGATAGACTCATTAGCGGCTGAGGAGCCCAAATCAACAACTTTTCTTACATTAGAAAAATCTGTGTTAGATAGCTCTCCCAGATTAGGCTTAATTACATAATCAGCAATTTTTTCAGAGTTTTCGCAGTAATGCTTCATAACAATTGAAATCACCTGATCAGCAAGATTCCAGGGTTTATTTAATTCTTCCTTTTTTAGCATCGGAGATGTGGAATTTACAGCAATAATCAAATCGGGTTTGAATTCCATAGCCTGTTCCACAGGGATATTTGCCATAACGCCGCCATCAATAAGTATCATCGAATCAAGGCGTATAGGTTTGTTTCTAAGCGGAATTGTTGCACTTGCCCGCATAGCCGTTACAAGACTCCCGGATTTAATCGTATGGGTTTTTCCTAAGCCTATATCTGTTGTTACTGCTCTGAAAGGATATTTCAATTTATCAAAATTCTCGTCAGAATGATACATCCCGTTCCAGACAAATCTTTGTAAGAAGACATTCATGTTTGAACCCATCGAAATTGCTTCAGGCATCACGAATTGGAAATTATCGAAACGAAAAGTAAAAAGGTTTCTGTCGTTAATCAATTTTTGGTCTAAGAAGTAATCGTTCCTTGCGTTTTCAGGCAAAAGAGCAAACATTGATTTCCAATCGGCTTGCGAAACAATTGAATCAAGCTCAACACCGGAATAGCCGCAACTGTAAAGCCCTCCGACAATTGCACCAATACTTGTTCCGACAATATAATCAATCTTTATTCCTGCCTTTTCGAATTCTTTAAGAACACCTATTTGAGATAATCCGCGAGCCCCGCCGCCGCTAAGAACTAAAGCAATCTTTGGTCTTATGTGCTCATAACTGATTGGAACGGTTTTTGGTTCTGCAAATTGATTGTAGGTAATAAAAACCATCAGAAATAGAAAAAACTTCAATTTCAATATTGTTCTGCTTTTTTTCAAATTATCAGCATAAAGATTTAGAGAATACTAAAATCATTAAAATCACCACGAAAATCAAGAATTTCAAATTCAACTTTTTCAACATAAGAACGCGATGGTCCTTGTTTCAAAGCATCAATAAGACTATAAATATTTTCTTTTTCTCCTTCTGCAACCACCTGAACATTCCCATCCCAAAGATTTTTAGCAAATCCCTTTAGATTGAGTTGTCGGGCATTTTTCAGAACAAAATATCGGTAGCCAACCCCTTGCACATGTCCGATAACAACACATTCACAACGGATATTTCTCAAGTCTGTCATTCAAAACCTGAATAAACTATTTGTTGTGCAACATTTGAGGCAATTTCCTTTCCTGCAAGATAAGCAATAATCGAAAGAGCAAAATCGCAAGCCGTTCCCGCACCCCTGCTGGTCATAATATTTCCGTCGGTAACAACATCTTCTTCGACGTAGTTGTATTTTGTAAGATGCTCTTTGACGCTTGGATGAGAAGTAATCATCATCGAATTGTCAAGCATTTTATGGTCTGAAAGAATAAGAGGAGACGCACAAATAGCCGCAATAAGCTTTTTCTTCTCAAGATGCCTGTTAAGAATTTTTATCATGTAATCATTCTGAGAAAGCCTGTTCGAACCTTCTGCTCCGCCAGGCAAGATAACCACATCAAAAACAATATCTTCGTCAATATGCTGTAAAACTGTATCAGGAATGATTTTTACACCTCGTGAGCAAGTCACGATTTCAGTATCCCCTGCGACTTTCACGTTGATTCCTGCACGACGAAGAAGGTCAATAATAATGACGGCTTCCATTTCTTCTGTTCCCTGAGCAACAGCAACTAAAGCTTTAATATCCAAGTTCCACCCAAATTAAAGTTGATATAATGAAATAATTATAAAAAGTAAATATATAATTTTTTTTGTCTGTAAAAAAGGAATATAATATTTTCATCAAACAATTTTTACGGTTTCAACTGCTCCTGAAGATTTCAGCCTTGTGCTGAACCGTTCAAACTGAGCAATATCCTTAACTTCAACTTCCATGTAAAGCCCATCCAATCTTCCTTTCTGAGTTATCCTCTGAGTTGAGTGAATTGTTATTGCTTCGTTTTCTGCTGAAGTAACAGTTTGTGAAAGTATTTTGGAAAAGTTCAAACCAAATATCTTGCAATGAACAGTCTGCGTTGAATCAACTCCGAGCCATTCTGCTTTTTTCAAATTTTCTATATCAATTGTACCAGAGGAAACGACAGAACATCCTGCTGAGTGAATTTTCAATTCGGATTTTTTGGTCATGTAACCTATAATCGGTTCCCCTTTTATCGGATTACAGCAACGGGCAAACTTGGTTTCGATATTATCCATTCCTTCAACTTTAATCGGAGGGAGGTTAACTTTTCCCGAAAAATTTCCAGCTTTACGCTCTTTTTCAATAGCCTTGAAGGCTTCGGGATATAGCTTTTTAAGCAAGTACAGACTACACTTGACTGCTCCGTTCGAAATTGCGAAATAGAAATCATCGAATGTTTTGAATCCGATTTTTAAAATGCTATTCTTTAATTTCGTTTCGTCCTCAAAATTTCTGATTTTTTTCCGATGCTGATATTTTAATTTTTCCCATGTATTCTTGCCTTGAATCACATAAAGTTCTCTCTCGTTCTTTTTGAACCACCGCAGGATTTTCGAGCGGGAACGGGAAGTTTTAACAAAACTTATCCAGTCTCTTGAAGGAGTTGCTGATGAATTGGAAATAATATCAATAACATCACCCGATTTGAGTTCGGTTTTCAGCTTGACAATCTTGCCATTGACTTTTGCTCCTGTTGTTTTGTATCCCAAATCCGTATGAACCGAAAAAGCAAAATCAAGCGGAGTTGCACCTTCGGGAAGCGAAATAATTTCACCTTTTGGAGTTAGAACATTAATATAACTACGCTTCATTTCAGTTTTAAGATTTTCGAAAAACTGATTCGGATTTTCGAAATATTCATCATTATCCAAAAATTCTCTTAGACTCTGCACCCAAGTGGTTTTATTTCCATCAGCACCAAGTTTGTAAGCCCAGTGTGCTGATGAGCCGAATTCAGCTTCTTCGTGCATTTCTTCAGTTCTAATCTGGATTTCGAATTTATCTCCTTTTCTGGTGTGCACAGTTGTCTGAATAGAACGGTAACCATTTGGTTTGGGATAGGAAATCCAATCACGGAAGCGACCCTCAATCGGTAGCCATTTCCTATGCACTACTCCCAGAGTAAGATAGCATTGCTCGGGTAATTTTGTGATTACTCTTAATGCAAGCAAGTCATATACTTCCTCCAGAGAAACTTTTTTATTCTTTATTTTTCTGTAAATGCTGAAAGGTCTTTTGATGCGTGATTGCAGTCTGGCTTCGATATTATTTGCATGCAACTCCTTCAGCAGTTCATTTCTCATGGTTGTCAGCTTTGCATTGTAGATCTGTTCTTTCTCGCTGATCTTTTTTGTGAGATATTCAAAATCCTTAGGATAAACATTTTTAAATGCAAGATCTTCCATTTCGTTGTATATTTTTCTGATGCCCATCATTTGAGCAATCGGCGAATAGAAATAGAGACATTCGTCGGACAACTCCAGAACGTTACCTGCTGAATTTCTGTCTGCAATTCTAAGTGAAATCAGTCTTTCAGCCAGTTTAATGATAATAATGGAAATATCATCGGATAGTTCAATAAATGCTTTGCGGAGAGCAGTTGCATCTTTTGAATGACTCCTGAAAGAAATATTACTCATTCGGCGAAGCAGTTCAACCTGCTTTAAAGTTTTATTGCCAAAATCAGACTCAATATGCTTCCTTATCGTGTCTTTATTGATATCGGCATTAATTAGATAGGCTGAAGCCAAAGCATCGTCATTCAGCTTTAATGATTGAATTTCATCAAATATTTCTGATGAAAATGCCAAATTATCATTATCATAAATGGTTTGTCCAAATTGAATCAATTTTTCTTTAAGCATAATCTTAGTTCAAATTCAAAAATGTCTAACGACGTGAGAATTTTTGATTTGTTACAGATATGGTTTTTGTTGGTAGAACTTTCTTTTTTTCCTATTTTGCCTGCTTATATGTTTCACTTTCTTAAATTTGTATTTTTTAAATGTTCCCGAAATGAAAGTAAAAGATTATTATAAGATTTTAGGTATTCAGAGAACCGCATCGGCAGAGGAGATTAGGTCTGCTTATCTGCGGCTGAGCATGAAGTTCCATCCCGACCATAATCCTGACAATGAACAGAGCCTGAAGCATTTCCTCGAAGTTTCAGAAGCTTATAATGTTTTGGGCAATCTTGACAGCAGATTGAAGTACAGCATACAGCTAAACAGAAGAATCAAACTACCGAAAGATATTCTTGACGATTCATCCAACAAATTTGAAAAGGATTAAATGTTTATTGATTACCTGAAGAATATCTTAAAATCAAACAAAGCTTTTTTTGTACCATTTTTCCTTGTACTTGCAGTAGGTGCAGGATTACTCGGATTTACCTCAAAAGGTGATTTCCTATTATTCTTAAATTCGAATCATAACACATTTTTTGATTATTTTTTTAAATATTTAACTTTTCTTGGTGATGGCTATTTTGTCTTGGTTGTAATAATAATTTTTGGAATTTATAGAATTCGGAATGGTATTCTAATCCTGAGTGGATATCTTTTGAGTGGGGCATTGGCTCAAATTTTCAAAAGAATATTTGATTTGCCGAGACCGAAAACATATTTTTCAGGAAAAATTGTACTTAATTTTGTTCCCGGGGTTGATGTTTATGCGTTTCATAGTTTTCCATCAGGGCATGCGGCAACAGCTTTTGCTTACTGTCTGATGCTGTCAATATTAACCAAAAATAATTATCTGAAATTTTTGACTTTTCTTCTGGCATTATTCATAGCAATATCGAGAGTTTATCTTTGCCAGCATTTTTTGATGGATATTTATTTTGGTTCCATAATTGGCTTAATAAGTGCAGTATTCCTCGATTATTTTTTCAGTTCGAGCAAAAGCATAAATCGGAGTAAATGGATGAACTATTCTCTAATAAAAAAATAATTATTAGCAAATGCTATGTTTTTCATAATTTTGCATTGAGAAAATTTGATAATTTGAAAGTTCTTTGTAAATATGACAATAGAAATTGATGAAATTTTTCCTTTGAGTAAATTCAAAAAGGTCAAAGGAACACGACACATAATGAGAGAAAAAATCATTCAGATTCTTTCTGCTTATGAAGTTTCGGATGTACCATGGACAGTAGTATTCAATCATATTTTCTTTCGGGAATTTAATTTCGGGGATGAAGATGAAGCAAATGACCATCTTTTGAAACCCGATGAAATAATCGAAATTGATTCTGACGTTCCGATTGACTGGGCTGAAAGCGAAATTGAGTATGCTCATGCACTTTTGGAATTTGCTGTTTCAATGAAACCGAAACTTGATGAATTGCTGAATAAAGTTGTTTCCAATTGGGAAGTTGAAAGACTTGCCTTTCTTGATAAGTTAATTATTCAACTTGCAATTGCCGAACTGGTTCACTCGCCATTACTACCTGTTAAAGTTACTATTAATGAAGCAATCGAACTTGCAAAAGAATTTTCTACTCACAAAAGCGGCACTTTCATTAATGGTGTTCTCGATAAGATAATTGACCTCCTGAATGCAGAAAATGCCATCAACAAATCAGGCAAGGGCTTGAAATGATTTTGTTTCGGCAATATATTGATTAGCTCTCAACAAAAAATGAAAAAACTCGTTTTTATATTGTGTGTTGTTTTCGTGGGCATGTCTCAGGCTAAGGTAATAACAGTACATTTGAAATCAGGCGAAAAAGTCAGATATACCATCGAAGATATAAGAAAAATAACTTTTGATGATTCGGGGCTTTCAGTTCTTGATAAAAATGATTTATCGAAAAAGCAAATCACAGATTTACAGTTTGCACCAAATCCGTTTTCATCATCAATCCAATTATCCTATAATCTGGTAATTGAAGGAGTTGTTACAATCAAATTCTTCAATTCAACGGGAAGATTGGTTAAAACGATTAACGAAGGGAATCAAGCTCCGGGAAATCATACTCTAATTTGGAACGGTTTGGATGATTCAGGTCAAAACCAAAGCACAGGATACTATATCTGCCAAATTATTACTCAAAATTCAACTGAAACCATAAAATTAATAAAGCTTAAATAGCGGAGAATAAATGAAAAATATTATAATAATTGCGATTCTTTTCTTTTGTCTTGAAACGGCAAATTCTCAGGTTCTGAAGATTCATAAAAATTCGGGACAAGATACCACTTTTAAAATTGATGAAATTGACAGTATGACATTCAATGAACCATATATGTATGGCGATTCGGTTTTGCTTTTTGATGATTTTGAATCTCATCCTCTTTACGCCTTTCCTTACTATACAGGCTGGCAGATTTTCAATCTTACACCCGACCCAAAAACGCTTTCCTCTGCTGTTGCAATGCTTGACAATAAGTATCATACTTCAGGACAAAAAGCTTTCAAGATTTCAACTTCTTCAAACGAAAAGATTCTAATAAATAACAAACTTAAAAGAAGTCCTGACATTGTTTATTTTGAAGTAAGAGTTTATCTTGAAAAATTGACAAATGACTCAGGAAAAGCAAGTACAACCGAGTTCGGTTTCAGGAATATTGCCGAAAGCCTCTCCGGAGAGAACTATGCAGGCATAGCAATCAAAGAAGACGGTAATTTCTATTGCAAAATCGGACCAAAAGAAACCCCTATTTCTACTGTTGAGTTAAACCGTTGGTACAGAATCAGGCTTATGTTCGATGTCCCGAACAAATCACTTAGTGTTTGGTTCAACTTGGTAGATGTTGTTCCTAAATTCTCGGGTTTTTTGCCCACATTCGGATATAAAGAATTTTCAATTATTTCAAATAACAGCGACATCTATTTTGATGACCTTAAGATTTGGGAAAGCAAGTAGGCGGAAAAAATGAAATGCATTTTAGCCATTGTTGTGTTTTTCTCAATTTTATTCAATGCCTGTACTCCTGTTAGGACTAACTATTTCGGAACAAGGACAAGAACACTGACCAAACAAATTGCCGAAAAAGAAAAAAAGCAGAAAAAGCAAGTTGATTACGAAAAAAGGGAAAATGATGAGAAGATTAAATCCCGCAATAAATCGGTTATGGATACAACCTTTGTGTATCTGGACAAGGACGTAACCCGCAGTGAAAATCCGTCGGGTGATTTGGAAGTGAAATTCAGAAAAGCTATTACCGAATTCGATTCAGAAATTTATGAATCGGCATGTGAAACATTCAAATCTTTGGGCAGATCTGTAAAAGAAGAAAATCCCATGTTTTCGGAAGTCAAATTTATGATTTGTGAATGTCTGGTTATTCAAGACCGCTTTTCTGATGCAGAAATACTGCTTAACGAACTTCTTGCAAATCGAAATTTACAGGAAGATGTTAAGCAGAAAGTTATGATTAGCCTTGGGCAGGTTTACTGCCGTCAGAGTAAAACGAAGCTCGCTGAAGAGATGTTTGAACAAGTTAAAATCAAATTTCCCGATTCTAAATATCTGCCATTGGCAAACTGCGAATCGGCAAAAAAGAATTAACGTACTTCCTTGTGGACTGTATGTCTGCGAAGGAAAGGATTGTATTTCTTAATCTCAAGACGCTCGCTTGTATTGTTTTTGTTTTTCGAAGTCATATATCTCGATGCAGGTTTGCCTTCTTTTTTAGCTTCTGTGCACTCAATGATAACGTTTATTCTTACTTCTTTTTTAGCCATAAAAAAACTCCAGAGTATAATTCAATTTTAAAGAACTACAAAATTAATATTTTTTTTCAATATAATAAAATAAAATGTGGAAATAAGTAATTATTCCATTCCGCCGCCATCATCTTCGCTACCGCCATTGCCATTTCTTTTTCTCTCTTTCTGCTTGATTCCACTGTTGATCTTGTAGGAAAATGTCAGATATGCAACCCGTGTTTCTCTCTTCCTGCTACCTTCGATTGTGAAGCCGGGACCACGAGTAATATAATCATAAGTCATGGTGTTGAAAATATCGCTCACTCTGAATCCAATGCCCAATTTCTCGTCAAAAAAGTCCTTTTTGAAAGCTATATCAATATTATAGGAGGCTTTCTGCTCGCCCTGTGGTGTAACGGATGGGGCACGATATGAACCATTTATCTGAATATTTAAATTTTTCAATACGGTTAAGTTAGTATTAACCTTAGCCGTCCAGCTGTAGTTATCATTCGAAAGCTCCAACCCGTCTGAACTGCCGTTAATGATTGTTCTGAAATAACTGAAATTTGCATTTGCACGCCACCATTTGAAAAATGTCTGGTCAATAATGAATTCAACTCCATAGGATTTACCGTCAGTCAAATTTCTGGATGTTGAATTGGCTACACCGTTAGAATCCAAAAATGTGATTCTTTTGATAACATCATTAATCTGGCGGTAGAAAACTGTTGAAACAAGAGAAGTGGTTGACCATGATTTATTATTCCCCAATTCGAGAGAATTGATATATTCGGGCTTTAAATATGGGTTGCCATAGCGAACGTTAAGGGGATCCGAAATATCCTTGAAAGGATTCAAAGACCAAACTCCCGGTCTGTTTACCCTGCGGCTGTAACTAAGCTGAATATCATTTCCTTCCCCAATTTTATAGGTAAAATGAGCACTTGGGAAAAAGCTGAAATAATCGTAGTTATGTGTTTGAGATTGAGTTTGTTGGTCGGATTTTGTATATGCCTGCTCGAGACGAACTCCAAGCTGATAACGAAAAGAACCGAAATAATTGGCATAAGTGCCATAAATAGCATGAATGTTCTCTTTGTACAAAAAGCGATTGTTCAAGGCTTTGTCTTCCTGCCATATTTTTATTGAATCGTTGAATGTTTCGTAGCGTGCATCATTATCAAGATTTCTGATAATTCCCTGATAGCCGAGTTCATATCTTGAATCTTTATCGAACGGATTTGAATAGTTTAATTCAATATTTGCATTCGTGCTTTTATCGCCGTTAACTGTGTTCTTAAGTACAACATAAGGTGAAGAAAGCCCTTTATTGACGAACAGATAAGACTGTGTGATATTCTCGCCTTCGGTAGATCTTCCATTGCTGAAAGTTGCATCGGCAGTGAAAGCATGGTCTTTTTTATCGAATTTTCTTTTGTAATTCAAAGAAAGATTAACCGAATTGTCTTTATTGTCTTCAAAAGATAAACTGGAATTTTTATCGGATATTTGTCTGTTCAAATCCAACTCTGTGCCATCCAGCATGAAAGAATGATTATCCGTATCAAAGCTGTAATTACCCATCAAAGTCAATGTGTTTTTTGGGGTAATGAAAATATCAGTTCCGAGTTTGACGGTATTATCAAAACCTTTACGATTCATGTGAAAACCTTGCTCGATAAATGGCATGGAGTCACCTATTGTTGTGGTTCTGAAGGAATTGCCCTGCCCCATCCTTCTGTCCGAACGAATATCATAAGAAGCAAAAAGGCTGAAAGATTCCATGCCGTAATTACTGTTTATTGAGCCGCTATATTTGTCCCTTGTTCCTGCACTCATTCCCAGTAATCCGTTAAAACCAAGGTTAGACTGTTTTTTCAGAACAATATTCAGCACGCCGTTCATCCCTTCAGGACTATATTTAGCAGATGGATTGGAAATTATTTCGACGCTTTCTATGGAACTGGCAGGAATTTGCTCAAGGATAGCATTCCTGTTTGAACCCATGGATTGTGAAGGCTTGCCGTCAATTAATATTGTCAGGTTAGTACTCCCGCGAAGACTCACATTCCCATCGTAATCAACTGAAACGGAAGGAATATTTGATAGGACATCAACTGCTGAACCGCCCGTTGCGGCAATATTTTTTTCAACATTTATTACTTTCTTGTCCATTGAATACTCAACAGTCTGCTTGTCTGCTGTTACTTCAACTTCATCTGTAACAACCGAACCCTGCTCCATTACCAATTTTTTCAGTTTGACGCTGTTGTTTTTGGAAGTAATCTGAAAAGCAGGGACAGCAATATTATCATAACCGATATATGATATATTAATGTAATACTTTCCGAATGGAACATTATCAAAAAGAAACTCACCTTTGTTATTGGTGAAGGTTCCAGCTTGTATTGTGGAATCATTTGCTTTTAGCAAAACTACTTTGGCAGAAAGAACCGGGTCTTCAGTTCTTCTGTCAATAACACTTCCCGAAACAGTACCGTCATTTTCTTTAGCTGACAATTGAAAGCCTGAAGAAATAGTTAGAAAAAGAATGAATAACAAAATAATAGCTTTAAACTTAGTCATAAACATCAAAAAATAAATTTGTCAAATTGAAAATTATAAGTATAAATAGATGTTTTTGGAGTGAAATTAGTTTAAAAAAAACGAATTACAAGCAATTGAATTTGTTATTGATAAACTTTATTCTTAATTTTGTAGTTTGGTCAAAACAGGAGAGGTGCGAGAGTGGTTGAATCGGGCGGTCTCGAAAACCGTTGAAGGAGCAATCCTTCCGAGGGTTCGAATCCCTCCCTCTCCGCAAAAGCCCGGATGGCGGAATTGGCAGACGCGCTACATTCAGGTTGTAGTCTTCGCAAGGGGGTGCAGGTTCAAGTCCTGTTCCGGGCACACTATTGAAAAATAAGACACTTACGAGTGTCTTTTTTTCGTTTTGGGAGGGGTCGAAAAAACACTCGTACATACAACTCACATACAAATCTGACATAAGAGACTCAAATCTCAGCTTCGAAATAAGACTTCTTAAATGTGCAGTAAATTCATTTGGTAGTGAATATTATCCGAATTCATGAATTTCATTTGCTCATTCCAAGGTACATACCTCCGAAATAAGGTATCAGCCAGAAAATCCAGACAATAATGCTGTATTTATGAAATCCAATTCGTGATTCTTCTGAACCTTTTTTTAATACCCATACCGCCCACAAGGCATGAGTGAGCATCAGCCAAAGAGCAATCTGACCTGTAAGTGTATGAGGAGCTGACATATTAAAATTTCCTTTTGACATTAGGTGCATGGTCCATGTTCCGGTAACGTCAAATAAAAATCCACACCAAAAGGCAATTACATGCCATCCTTTAAAATATTTTACAATTCTTTCAGCCCAAACACCTATTGAATAAAATACCAAAGCCAGCGAAATTAAAATCGTAGATAATACAAGCATAATTTTCCCTTAATACAAATAACAAAAATACTTAATATTTATTTATCACAAAAGACATTTAATAATCATTTTTTATGCCATAAAAAAGTAAATTATAAAGTGAACTATCCTGATTTTTCATTACATTAAAACTGTAATATATGTATGTAATTGTTAGTTTGAGTACGTACTGAATTTTTTTTTAAATACCTGACAATTTCATTCGTTATGTGTATTTGTCATTTGTGAATAATTGCGTTTAAATTTTTAAAAAAAACATCAAAGGTTAAATTCGAAATGAAACTTAAAAAAAATATTGCGGCAAGCGAGTCAGGATTTATTTTTAATCCTACGAGCGGCGATTCATTTTCGACTAATGATATGGGTGCAGAGTTGATTACATTGATGCAGGAAGGTAAATCATACGAAGAAATCAGGAATACTGTTATGTTGAAATTCGATGTTTCTGAAATTATTTTTGAAAGAGACTGGACTGATTTCATCTCCCAGCTAAAAGATTTCAAATTAGTTGAAACAGAAAGTCAATAAATGATAACAGATCTAAAGAGAAAAGTAACAATTGCCGTTACAGGTCTTAATGCCATTGATAGTCCCGGACCGGGAATTGCTGTTATCAGAGCATTGCGGGAATGCTTTGATTATGACCTGAGAATAATCGGATTATCATACGAAGCTTTAGAGCCGGGGATTTATATGGATAATTTGGTTGATAAAACCTATCAGATTCCTTATCCTTCTTCGGGTGCCGATGCATTGCTTGCAAGACTCCAATATATCCATAATCATGAGGAATTGGATTTGGTTATTCCAAATTTTGATGCTGAACTCAGTAATTTTATAAAAATATCCGGGAAACTGAATAAGATTGGAATTGCGACATTTCTTCCAACAAGTGAACAACTGGAAGCAAGGGACAAATTGAATCTTTTTGCGTTTTGCAAAAAGAATGGTCTGCTGGCACCACCAGATAAGCAGATTTTCAAAGTTGAAAAGATACTTGATGCAATTGATGATTTTGGTTTGCCAATAGTCATAAAAGGAAAATACTACGAAGCCACAGTTGCAACTAACTTCGACCAGGCACAAAAAGAATATTATAAAATAAGTGCAAAATGGGGATTGCCTATCATTGCTCAAAAATTCATCAATGGCAACGAGCTTAACGTCGCCGCATTGGGTGACGGACTTGGAAACACAATAAGCATTGTTCCGATGAAAAAACTATACATCACTGACAAAGGCAAAGCTTGGGCAGGTATAACAATAGAAGACAAAAAGCTTATTAATTTAGCAAAAAAATTCATAAAGGCAACAAAATGGAAGGGTGGTCTGGAATTAGAGATTATGCAGACATCTGCCGATAAGCTTTATATAATGGAAATTAATCCAAGGTTTCCGGCATGGATATATCTTTCAGCAGGAGTTGGGCAGAACCAGCCTGTGGCATTGATGAAAATGGCTTTAGGCGAACATGTAAAACCATTTAAAAAATATACAGTCGGTAAGCTCTTTATCCGTTATTCTTGGGACATGATTGTGGATTTGATACAATTTCAAAAGATTTCTGCTCACGGAGAATTATAAACAGTATTATTCAAATATCAGATGATAAATAAAAACAGGAAAAAACCAGATGCAAAAATTGCCATATAAAAGCCCTTATATAAAGAAACTGAATGTCGGACTGATGAATAAATTTGGTATGCAGACAGAGTTTGCCGCAGTTAAGGATATTGAAGGGGTTACTGTAAAATCATTAATCGAACAGTACGGCTCTCCTTTGTTTGTTATTTCCGAAAGTAAAATTCGTGCAAACATACATAGTGCAAACAGGGCTTTCAAGACCAGATATTCTAAAGTTCAGTTTGCATGGTCTTACAAAACGAATTATCTGGATTCAGTTTGCAGGGTGTTTCATCAGGAAGGCTCATGGGCAGAAGTAGTTTCGGGTTTTGAATACAGGAAAGCACTTTCGAACAATGTTTCGGGAGATAAGATAATCTTCAACGGTCCCGATAAATCTGAATCCGATCTCAAAATAGCAATTGAGAATAATTCTCTGATACATATTGACCATCTGGACGAACTATATTCACTGATTGAAATGGCAGAAAGTTTACGGACCAAGCCGAGGGTTGCTATCAGGGTAAATATGGATGTAGGAGTCTATCCGATGTGGGATCGTTTCGGATTCAATTATGAAAATGGACAAGCATGGAATGCTTTAAACAAAATTGTTAATTCGGGTGTATTAAATCTTGTTGGTCTTCATTGTCATATCGGGACATTTATGCTATCAACAAATGCTTATGCACTTGCCGCTACTAAATTATGCGATTTGGCAAACAGTTGCAAAAATCAGCTGAATACACGTATCCAATATATTGATATGGGCGGTGGGTTCCCTTCAACCAACACACTTAAGGGTTCCTATCTTCAGGGTATTGACAGTTCTCCTTCAATTGATGATTTTGCTGAAGCAATAACTTCTGTTTTTCATTCGGCAGGATTTAAAAAAGATGAGCTTCCGACACTAATTTTAGAAACAGGGAGGGCATTGATTGATGATACGGCATACCTTCTGGGTACGGTTGTTGCTAACAAAAGACTGAGCGACGGCAGAAGAGCTTTAGTGGTTGATTTTGGTGTAAATATTATGTTTACGTCATTCTGGTATGACCATAAAATAAGCCCTGCAAAAGATTTTGCACATTATACAGAAGATGTTACTTTGTATGGACCGCTTTGCATGAATATTGATGTTATAAGAGAAAGTGTCAACTTACCCTTGCTTAACCGAGGGGATCAGTTGGTTGTACATAAAGTTGGAGCTTACAATATGACACAGTGGATGCAGTTTATTGCAATGCGTCCTAATGTTGTAATGATTGATACTAATGGGAAAACACATATTATCAGGCATGCTGAAACACTTGAAACTCTTTCGAGTCTTGAAAGTATCCCTGAGTATCTGGCTGTATAATGGAACCTAAGAATTGTAAGAATCCTGAAATTCAATAATAAGGCTAAATGGCAAATGGAAGAAAGACTAAATACTTCAATATCGGGTTTGAAAAACTCTTATTCAATCTTGTTTTTTTCACAAAACAAGACATTTGGACTTTTTATTCTGATTGCATCATTTACTACTTTTCAGATTGGGATATTCGGACTCCTTTCGACTATAGTAGCAATATTTGCCTCTCATTTTTTTAAGCAGAGCAATGAAGATATCAAATCGGGAATACTAACCTTCAACTCAACTCTGATTGGTTTTGGAGTAGGTGCATTCTTTTACCCGAATGGCTGGGTTTATTTGTCAGTTATTCCTTTTTCACTTCTTGCTTTTTTTGTAACTGTTGTTTTGAAAGAAAAATTCGGCAGATTTTCACTCCCGTTTTTATCATTACCATTTTCTTTGGTTTTATGGACTTTTTTGGTTGCTCATTTCCAGATTTTCAACATATTGAGTCCTGTTCAAAAAGCAGATCCGAGATATTTCACATTGCTGATTTTAGGAAGTCCAATATCATTTTTTGATGGTTTGTTATCAAATAATCCAGATTTCATTTATTTATGGTCGTTTTTTAAAGCAATAGGATTTATTACTTTCAATTCAAGTGTCGTAACAGGTGTCATAATCGTTATAGGTATGTTTATTCACTCAAGGTTATCAGTTGTTCTTTCAATTTTTGGTGCAGCTTTGTCATTTATTATTTGTCAGATGCTGAATATACCTCTTGATTCTTTAGATGGGATACTGCTGACGAGTAATATTATATTTACATTTTTAGCTATTGGCGGATTTTTCCTGATAACCTCATATTCTTCGATTCTGTGGTCATTTGTTGCTTCGATTGGTCTGTTCCTTCTGTACTTTGCCATTAAAATGATAATAGCTCCTTTGACTTTACCGATTCTGTTCGTCCCCTTTTGCATAAACACTTCATTATTTATTTCATTTTTCTATGCAGTTAGCCGAACAAAAAACATGAATTTCCCGAATGTTCAGCACTATTCTCCCGAAAAAAATATTTACTATACGATTAGCGAGAAAATGAATTACGATAAAAACAGAGGATATTTATTTTCTTTGCCTTTTTTAGGCGATTGGTTCATATCGCAGGGATATAACGGCACACACACATATTGGGGAATACAGCAAAGCATTGGATTTCATAATAATTGATGAAAGAATGAAACCTTATAGCGGAGAGGGAAGCTTAAAAGAAGATTACTATGCTTATAGCAAACCTGTATTAGCAACGTCAGATGGCTTTATCGAAGAAATTTATGACGGAATTGAGGATAACTCTATAGGTGAAGATAATCTACAGAACAACTGGGGTAATTCTATTATAATTAAGCACAGCGAATATCTGTATTCAAAGATTAGTCATTTGCAGAAAAATTCTTTTACGGTTAAAAAGGGAGATTTTGTAAAAAGAGGCGAACTGGTTGCAAAATGCGGAAATTCAGGACGTTCCCCATATCCGCACATTCATTTCCAATTCCAATCTTCACCCAAACTCGATTCTCCGAGCATAGAATACGAATTGTCATTCTTTGAAAAGATTTCAAATTCTTCGGTATTATTGCTAAGAAATTCAATCCCCAACGAAGGAGAAATTGTCAGAAACCCTGAAGAGAGCAACGAACTAAAAAAGGCATTCAAATTTGCTCCCGATTCACAATTAAAATTTACTATTTATGAAAAGGGAAAAACAAGATCCGAAACATGGAAGTCAATGGTTGACCAGTACAACCGCAGATATTTATATTGTGAAGAAAGCAAGTCATTTGCTTATTTTGTCTCTTACGATTCCAGCTTCAGGTTTTATAATTTTTACGGAGACAATACTTCTCTGCTTTATTTATTCAGACTTGCTGTGCCTCAGCTACTGCTATTAGACATTGACAAATTATCAACAAAAGAAACACTCCCTATGTCTGTAGCGGAAATGGATGTAATCAGGATTTTTCAGGATTTCATTTCGCCTTTCCATATATTCTTGAAACCATTTGCTCAAATAAAATTAAATATTGAAAAAAATGATTTTGACTCAAGTAAGATAAAAATCTTGTCAAGTATTTTTATTAGCATTGGCAAATTCAAAAGAGAGAAATTCAGAGCGGCTATTGATGTTGTTGATGGTTCGATTACTAAAATAGAAATCACTTCAAATAACAGACAAATAAAGGCATTATGCGAAGATTGATTTTGTTGCTGTTTCTGGTTTTCCCGTTTGGTAAAACAATTGCAGATCCATCAGAAATCAGCAGTTTTCTGAAAGATGAAATGCGTTCAGATTCACTTTTCAACTCTTCAAAATGGGGGGAATTTATTTCTTTTGCAGACTCAATCTGTAAATTCGGGATTCCTTATCCTTCAATTTATTACAGGCAGGGAATTGCCAATTTTTGTCTTGGCAATTATTCGGAAGCTCTCAACTCATTCGACAATCTATCTGAAATGAATTCCGATTATAAAGAGGCACAATACTACACATATTTATGCAATTTATTTTTGAAAAGAAATGAAATATCAAACAGCATCGGATTCCCTGGCAGAGAGGACAGTCTGAAGCGGAACAGTTTTCAGCCTGTTTCATTTGTTGAAGCAGAGCATAGCTATAAGTTTTCAAGCAGTTTTCTCAGGCATCCAGCGTATTATTCCAGAATTGGAATTTCTTCTGATATAGCAAGTTGGTTAACACTAAGACAATCTTTTGTTGTGTTTAATCAGGAGATAGTTTTACCATTCTCAATAAATACTTCCCCATATTATGAGGATAAACCAATTCCAATAAATTTGATTGAATATCATGGAATAATGAATTTTTCCATTCCCTCAGGCTGGACTCTTTCAACGGCATACCATCATTTGAGTTTGAAATTTGATACTACAAAAAATAAAAGTAATCTATATTACTTTTCATTAAAAAAATATTTCAATTATTGGGATGCAGGAATTGATTATGCGTTTGGTGTTTTGAACAACGATAATATTTATCAATATGCTGTTGAAGGCAGAATTTTTCCTTTGGGAAATTTAAACTTATATTATGGTATAAGACTATCGAATTTGAAACAAAAATCAGCAAATTATTTCAATCATGCACACACTCTCGGTTTCAAAGTTTTTAAGAACTTCTGGTTTGAATCTTCAGCGATTTTCGGCAAGATTCACAACTATATAGAAAACGAAAATCTTTACGTTTACAATTCACTTGATGCGAGTGATTACAAAGTCACGAGTACTTTAATTTACTCATTTACCCCAAACTTTGTTTTTCAAGCAGGTTATTCCTACGAACCAAAACAAATCGAATATCTGAAAATTAATTATTTACAACACTCTTTAAACGGAGAAATAAAATGGACTCTTTAAAGAAAACAGTTTTAATCATAGTTGCAGTGATAGGTATCAGCTTTTTTCTACAGGGCAAATCGCATGAACCAGGGCTTATAAAAGCATTTTCGGATAGCTATTCAGCCGAAAAGAAATCGAATTATAACGAAGCTATTCAATGTCTTCAGAAAGTATATAGCGATAAAAGCTATCAGATTAATCTTCGCCTTGGCTGGTTATATTTTTCAGCTAAGGAATATACCAAGTCTTTGAATTATTATTCAAAAGCTGTTGAACTGAATCCCAAATCCATCGAAGCAAGGTTAGGATATCTGAAACCGGCAACCACGCTCGAAATGTGGGATAAGGTTCTAGAAAAATACAAAGAAATATTAAAACTGGACCCCAATAACACTTATGCAGGTTACTGGACTGGAATGATCTATTATAACCGCGGCAAATTTGATTCAGCCTTGAAACATTTTGAAAATGTGGTAAATCTCTATCCATTTGATGCCGATGCCAATCTTATGGCAGGTTGGTGCAACTTGAAACTCGGTAAGAAAGAAGAAGCAAAAAGATTTTTTCAGGAAACATTGCTTATTAAACCCGACAATGCATCTGCCCTTGAAGGATTGAAGTACGTAAAATAGTTTAAAGCATGTTTTTTTATTAAATAATAATTCCCTTGTCCAATTGGAGCTGACATTATGACCATTATCAGATTTATCATTATTATATTTGTGTTTTTTCATGCTGTAACAGATAACTGTTTAATTTCAGCTGAAATAATCCAATCGAAGAATATTTCTCAAAATTTAAATGCGAATTCTCCAAGCGGATTCATAGAAAACAAAGGGCAATGGTCCAAAGAGATTCGGTTTTTGGCTAAAATGCCTAAAATGAATATATGGATTACCGACAATGGAATTGTGTACGATTATTTTCAGAAGGAAAAGCTTAATACAGCTGATGAATCAAGCGTTATGCCACATCAGAAAACCCAAGTGCTTAAGGAAAGAATCAAGGGTCTTGTGGTTAAAACCGATTATATGGCAAAACATGATGATAAAAATAGTCTTGGTTTTTTAGAAAATTTCAATTCGAAAGTCATTTTTGTTCCTTCATCCGCTTTCAGTACAAATTTCAATTATATGATTGGCAATGATAAATCGAAATGGGTATCGAATGTCGCTATTTATAAGGAAGTCTTAGCCAAAGATGTATTCCCGGGCATTGATGCCAGATATTACATTGATACCAAAAGCAATAATTCTAACAAGATGAAGAATCCTCCGGAATCCTTTTTCAGATATGACTTTATAGTTAATCCTGGTGCAAATGTATCTGATATAAGAATCAAATCTGATTTAGGAAACCCTGCTCAATTTCAGACATTACTAAATAATTCTAACGAGCTTGTATTCTCAACTAACTTGGGAGAATTGATACATCGAAAGCCTTATTCATATCAGATAAATTATGAAAATCCGGCAGATTCAAAATTTAACAAAGATGAATCTGTTGAGATTAAAAGCGGCTTTGTCATTAATAAAGATGGTTCGATTGGATTCCAAACGGGAGAGTATGACAAAACAAAACCCCTTGTAATTGACCCGCTTGTATTTTCATCATTGTTAGGAGGCAACTATTATGAATCGCCAAATTCTATAGTTATGGATGGAAGCGGAAATATTTATCTCTGCGGTTCAACCTATTCATCTGATTTTCCGAGGACAACAGGAGCTTATGATTCAACTTTTAACGGGTATTACGATACTTTTGTTTCTAAGTTCAATGCGGATGGTTCGACATTGATGTATTCAACTTTTATAGGCGGGAGCGATTATGATTATGGTACCGGCATAGAAGTTGATTATTTTGGTAATGCCTTTATAACAGGATATACTTATTCTACAGATTTTCCTCTGTCAAAGGGAGCACTTTTTAGCAGTAATAAGGGTTATTATGATTGCTTTGTTCTTCAGCTGAATTCTTCGGGTACAGCAATATTGAATTCGACTTACTTTGGCGGCAGTAATTATGATTATGCTACCAAAATCGCTTTAGATACTGCTGGTAATGTTTGTATTACGGGCTATACCAATTCAACCAATTTGCCTATAGGAACAACACCTTACAGATTCTCAAACAGCGGAGGGTATGACTGCTTCTATGCTATTATTGACAATAAGTTTTCTCAACTGCTCTATTCAACTTATATTGGAGGCTCAGGCGATGATTATGCTATTTCGTTTGTAATGGATATTGGTGGGAATGCATTTATAACAGGATATACAAACTCGAGGGATTTCACGATTACAGGAGGAGTATATTCGAGTATATTAAAGGGAGGTAACGATTGTTTTGTGCTATGTATCAATCCGAATAATCCGAACTTAATTTATTCCAGCTATTTAGGCGGAAGCAGTTATGATTATGCTACATCAATAGCTATTGATGGAAGTAAAAATGCTTATATAACGGGCTACACTTTATCAAGTGATTTTCCAACCACTACATCCGCTATCAGCAATACTTCGTTTGGAAATTATGATTGCTTTGTAACTAAATTGAACAACTTAGGCTCAGCATTGGCTTATTCGACATATATTGGCGGCAGTAACCATGATTACGGGACATCAATCGCAGTTAATTCAAATGGAAATGCTTTCGTAGCAGGCAATACCTATTCTTCAGATTTTCAGACAACCACTAATGCTTTGGATGTTTATCACAACGGCTCGGTTGACGGGTTTCTCCTGAAACTCAATCCAAGTGGTTCGACATTAGCTTATTCATCTTTTTTCGGAGGGGTAAGCGATGACTATATTACCGATGTTGTTCTTCAGGATAATAAAAATCTCATTTTCACCGGTTCTACCTACTCCATAGATTTACCTACTACAGCAGGAACTTATAACCGAACATATAACGGATATAGTGATGGTTTTGTTTCTAAAATATCAGATATTTCCTATCCAATAATTACGGGCCGTCCATATTACTATTCATACTGTGCCAGCAGTCCGATAAGTATCTATTACTCGACTGATGATTTCAAACCTGTAACAAGCACAACTTTTACTGCCCAACTATCTGACTTAGACGGAACTTTTAATAATCCTGTTACCCTTGGTTCTTTAGCATCTGCATCCTCGGGTTATATAAACGGAATTATTCCTGCAAACACTCCTTTAGGGTATAAATACCGGGTTAGGGTTGTCAGCACAAAACCTGATTACACAGGCAATGATAACGGTTACGACATCGCCGTTTATAACCTACCCACACAGCCCAAAATCACAAAATCAGGGAAAAATTTAGTTTCAAGTGCAGAAACTGGAAATCAATGGTATTTAAATAGTCAAATAATCAATGGTGCCAATTTAAAAACCTACACACCGGTCAAAAGCGGGCTTTACTCTGTAACTCAAACTTTGAATAGCTGTCCGTCTGTTATGTCGGATTTATTGAATGTGGTAATGGATGCTGATAAACTGACTGCTTTGTTCGGTGCTAACCCTACAAGCGGTATGGCTCCACTTATTGTCAGCTTTACCGATTCTTCAACAGGTTCTCCAACGAACTGGCTTTGGGAATTTGGAGATAATCAGACGAGTACGGCTCAGAATCCAACTCACACTTATACTAAATCGGGCAGTTATACAGTTAAGCTTACAGCCTCGAATGGAGCATCAACCGATACTAGAACAATCTTTTCATTAATAAATGTCGTTGAACCGATGGAAATGACAGCTGATTTTTTGGCAACACCAACGAACGGCGACATACCGCTTACAGTTCAATTTACTGATAATTCCACCGGTTCACCGGTTGGTTGGATTTGGGATTTCGGAGATAATAAAGTATCTACGGAAGCGAATCCCGTTCATGTTTATGAAAAAGAAGGTGTATATACTGTAACTTTAAAGGCAATGAAAGGTTCTGCGAGTAATATTGCCGTAAAAACTGACTTTATTAAAGCAAGCATTCATGTTTCTGTTACCAATATTCACGAAAGTGATATAAACGTACAAATTTTACCTTCTTTAAATAATGGTATTTTCGTCCTTAAAATAGAGAATTCAGTTGATAATGCGGTAAAAATGAAAATCATTGATGAAATAGGACGAGAAGTATATTCAGATAGTTTCGAGTTTGCGGGTGAAGGATTATCCCGAACAATTAATCTTTCCAATTTCAAGTCGGGGATATATTTCGTAAAACTCAAATTCACCGATTGCGAGATTACTAAGAAAATTATTATTACAGGATAAGGGTAAAAAAATTAGGATTTTTCCGAACGGCAGGAATCACCTCCTGCCAGGTATATTGTTTTGCTTTGTCCTGTTTCTTTAAAAAGGTTTGGAAGCAACTTGAAACATAAGGAATGCACATTATTAACTTAATCACTAACTCTCCCTAATCCACGTAATAGGGAGAGATATGTTAATTATTTTCAGAAGTTTCTCGGTTTTGGTTGAGATGGCTTGAATTTTCCATTGTTCACCGATTCGTAAATTGTGGA
>CAZSHX010000055.1:0-32066 GCA_964606895.1 uncultured Hyphomicrobiales bacterium | reverse complement strand
AAGAAAAGAAGAAGTAAAAAAGAAATATGAAATGGTATCCTCACACACAGCGAGACGAACATTCATAACGATATGCCTCAAAAAAGAACTTCATCCCAGATATATTATGCCAATCAGCGGGCATCGGGATATAAAATCATTCGACAAATATATCAAATTGACAAACACGGAAGTACTGGACAAAGTTCGTAAAGTATTTGATTTGTGAGGATTAAAGTACAAAATTAATAAACTTTATAATATTGAATAAACAGTTACTTTTTTAAATAAAGGTTTCCAAAAACAATATTTTTTCTTGGAAACCTTTATTTGCAACATCGAGCTAAAATGAGACAAATCTTAGAGTTGAACATCAACAAGTATTTCCTTCTCAAATGTCAGGAATTGTGCTATCCTGTTTATTACACTACTTGTTGATATGCTAAGTATTTTTGCAATATCAGCCAAAAGCTGAGATTCTTTCTCGGTCATTATTCCGTCAGCAAGAATAATATGAAGTGCGGCTTCGAAAAGCAACATTCCGTTCTTGGTTTGCGAGCCGAATTCCGAGTGACGGAGATACTCGTAAACATTATTATAACTTGAACTTTCGCAGTTAACGATTTCTTCGTCTAAAATTGAACTGAATTCATCCCATGAAATATTCATCTCTTTACATATTTCCATAGCAACGAATGTTTCTTCTTCTTGATGAACTCCATCAGACATTATTGAAGCACTGCAGATTTTGGCTAAGTCATGAATGAACTCTTTTGAGTACTCAATAACTGAAAAAAACTTTATGAATTTATCATCCTGAAACCATTTGCTTTCCAGCCGTTCCTTAACAGTATCATATTCGGGAGTATAAAGGAAAAGCTTTCCTTCTGCATTCCTTATGATTTTAGCATTATTGTTTATCATATATTTTCTAAGATTAGTTTTTTAAAAAAAAGCAAATTAAAATTTAATTGTTAATTGTGTTGATATTTAGTGTTAATTTTCAGTGAATATATCAAAGCTAATCCAAATTTTTAATCAAATTGGATTTAAGTGACATAAATAATCAAAAATTGGGGTTAAGCTAATGTTGGAAATCAGATAAATGTCAGTTTAAATCATTCAATTCAACAGCAGTGAACTCAATAAAAAAGGTCGAACCTTCCTGATGACTGCTTTCAACCCATATTTTGCCTTCATGAAGTTCAACGATTTGTTTCGCTATATATAGACCTAAACCTGAAGATGATTCACCGGCAGTAGGCTGGGCAGATAATCGCTGGAATTTTCCGAATAGCTTTTTCATATCTTCATCTGTAAATCCGGGACCCATATCTTTGACTGATATTCGATTGTATTCTCCGATTCTTTCTAAACCTAATACAATTCTCGAATTTGCAGGTGAATACTTTATTGCATTACTAACAAGGTTTTCAATAGATTCACGAATTTTCAATGAATCACCATTGATGATAAAAATACCTTCTCTATCATATTCAAAATCAAGGGTTTGTTCTTTATTTACTGCATTAGGCTGGTTCTGATAACAGATTGCCGCCAAAAGTTCGGCTAAGTCAAAGATTTGCATTTTCAAATTAACTTTTCCTGCTTCAATAACTGAAGAATTAAGTAACTCAAGAATCAAAGCAAGCATATTTCCTAAACTTAAAACCACCATATCAAGCATTTCTCTGATATCGTCAGTGCTATCCGGCAAATCATTAATGACTAATTTCGTTAGCCCCAAGGCGGCATTTAATGGATTTTTCAAATCATGAGCCGCAATACTCAGCATTTCAGTTTTCAAATCATTTGCTTCTTTTAATGCTTTCATTGCTATAAGGTTAATCTGCGAATTTGCCATTATAAGTTGGTAAATATCAAGAATTTTCACAGAACCATTTTCAAAAGTCACAAGAATTGGGTCATCAAATTCTTCCTTGGGTCTGGTTAGGGCAGTTTGAACTGCATTTACTATTTCCAACGACGAATGAATTTTCAACCACGACTTACTACTTAAACTCTCAAATAAAAAATGAATAGGTCTGCCGGAATATAATTCGTAGCGAAAAGGTTTACTGAAAGTTTCGTAAAAGTCTTTTCGTGATATCATTCCGATGAAAGACTTCTTGTCAAAAAGTATTAAGCCGGGTAGCATTGGATTTGTTGAAAAAAGCAATTCAACATCAGATACTTTAATTTTTAGATCTACAGAATTATCAAATAATGATAATTCCCCAACTGTTGATTTTAGGTGTAATTCATTAAAACTATGAGATTTAAATTCAGTCATATAGCTACAGAAAATTATTTATTAAAGGGAGACTAATCGTAATATTTGTTCCTAAGCTCTTCTTGCTGTTGATTGTAAATGTACCATTGTTCATCTCTGTTAGTAGTTTTGCTAATGATAAGCCCAAACCCACACCTTGCTGTTCGAAAATATTTCTTTCAAATTGACGAAATGCTCCAATACTTTTTATTTCCTTTGGCATCATTCCTCTTCCATGGTCAGAAATTTGAAAAACGAATTTATTGTCTTCCTTGAAGGTTTTAATTAATATCTTGGTGCCGATATCCGAAAATTTGATTGCATTATCAATCAGTTCATAAATAATTTTATAGAAGAAATATCCGTTGATTTGGATATAAAGTGGATTAAGGGTCAAAGCCAAATCATTTTTCCTGTTGTTTTCAGAAGTTAAAGCGAAAACAGCATCATTAATGATTTCGAGTGAATTATTCAAAGATGAATTTGTAAATTCGGTATTTGATATTTTTTCTGACTTCATAAGCTGAAGCTGAGAATACAAAATTAGATTTTCAGAAATTCTCTGAAGATATTTTCCTGCATTTAATACGGTTGATGACATTTCAAAAATTTCAAGTATCTTGGATTCACTTATATCTTTTGCTGATTCTGTGGTTTGCTTTATTATTTCGGAATATCCGAGAATTGTACTTAAAGCTGTACGAAATTCATGAGGGAAGAAAAACTTAATGTTATCTTTAAGTTTTTCAATTTGGTCTTCATATTCATCAACAATATTTTTCAGTCTTGATTTGTAACTTCTTACTTTTGCTTTAAGTAGTGTGGGTTTGATAGGTTTTAGAATAAAATCATCCTGCGGATGTTCGAATGAAAGCAATTCATCCAAATCATCCGGTTCGGTGGACAGAAAAATAACCGGAGTATGCGAATAAATTTTATCTGACCTTAATTTGTTGTAATTAGTTGATTTAGTTGAAGAATTAAGTTCATAATTGAAAATAATCAGGTCAATTTTTTCTTTATGCGATATTTCCTCAGTTTGTTCCCAATTAGAAACATTACTAATTTTCACATGTTCTTCTTTCAGGGTATTCCGGATTAACTCAATAGTCTCAGAATCTTTCTCGAAGACAATTAAATTCATAATCGTTTTCATTCTTACCGATTTCTAAATGTTTTGTGTCAACAAAAATAGCTGATATTTGTTTAAGCCATATAAAGGGAATGTTCAGATTGTATGAATATTTCATGACAAACTTAAAAAATGGCTTTCCAAGTATCAATAAATAAAGGCTGTCTCGATTCTTATAATTGAATTATGAGAACAGCCTTATTTGAATTTTAAAAAATATTATTGCAATGAAATAGTAATTGTCGCACCAAACGTAATAGCTGTTGCAGGGGTTGTTGGAACAGTATTCCAGAGACATTCTCTAACAGTCATTGTTTTAGCCGTTACGTCAATTGTTATTAACTGAAAGGATAATTTCGTTTCATCTGTACCCGAAATATTTCCTTTCATTGGAGAGTCAACCTGAAATGTTTTCAAGGTTATATCACCGTCGGGACCTTTATAGTCATAAAATTTATTCTCGTTGTCATTCCCGTGGAAATAGGCTTTAATGTTTGTGTGGGCTTTGATAAAAGCAACAAATGCCTTTTGTTCAATTGTGCTTGGGTCCGAGGTTTTCGTGCCGTCTTTGAAAACTTCCGGAATTAGATTCTCAAATTTATCTGTTGAGTTAATGTTATGAGTTCCGTTCGGGTTGGTGAAATGCTTTGATTCAACATTTGGCTGGTCGTGTGCAAATAGGATTACAGGTGTTGAAGTACTGACAGTTTTCAAATCGCTTTCAATCCAAACACGTTCGCTTGAATCGGGCCACATATTAACAAAAACAAAATGCACTCCCGAAATATCTTTTGAATAATGGATTTTATCTGTTGAATAGTTGTAATTTGCTGTTGTCTTCGGAGCAGTAGGAAACATATAATTGTAAACACCGACCATCGAGCCATTATCGGTTAATGGGTCCATCGTTTTGTAATAACCGATTGCATCTGAAACATCGTGATTGCCGGGTAAGATTAGAAATCCGGTTTTTTGATTATTCTTATTCTTTAGTGTTATTCCATTTAAATAAGTAGCTGAAAATTGTACCCAGGATGCAGTTGCATTTTGAATTCCTGTTTCCTGACGATTAGCCATATCACCGGTATGGATAAGATATTCGACTCCTCCTACTGTTTTTCCGGCTTGAATACCGTTGTCATTTGGCAAAGTTAAAGCCGAGATTGAATTTATTTTTGCAACCAAAGCCGCATTTACTATATTTGCATTCACATTAGAACCACCTTGGAAAGAGGCTCTTGTAATCCCAAAGTGTGAATCCGAAGTATAAACCAGTTGAATGGTTGTTGGTGTTGTAGTTGTCGGTGTTGTGGTTGTAGAATCGTCACTACAGCTTATTATAAAAATCGCAAACATAGAGGATATAGCGATTTTTCCCGCAGTTAATCTTTGTTGCCAAATCTGATTGATAAGACTTTTAATCATACGTAATTCTTTCAAAATTTCAATAAAATGTTAGTAATTTAATTTTTAATGACTTTTTCAACATGTTTTTCGCCGTTGTAATTGATTTCAATGATATATGTTCCGGTGATAAATTTTTCTAAGCTGATTGTGTTCAAATCGGTTTCCATATTCTTAGAGAGTAATTCCTGACCTTCTAAATTGAAAACTGATAATTTGGAACCTGAAGGACATTTCACAGATACTGTGTTATTAGTGGGATTAGGAAAAACAAGGAAAGTTCTTGATGGTTCTTTTCCATCCTCAACAGAAGAAAACAGAGTTGATTTGACGAAAATCGGATTTGAATAGAACCATAAATCTGAAAAGGCTTTTGCCCTTGTGTTGCCCGTAATGCCTCCGTTTAATGAATCAGCAAGTGGATTTCCGGCTCCGTCTGTTTCCTGAGGAACATTTAAAGCAAGATTGGTACCTCTCAATCTGAAATACATATTTGAAGTCATTGTAACCTGCATTGTCATTTCTTTCCAGCCATTTCCTTTGTCAGTCCATTTTTGGCTGACAATACCTTTTGTATCTGTTGCACCGCCGACTGCATCAAATCTTGCAATAACCCTTGTTGTACTAACGGTATCAACATTATATAACGGGTCAGTTGGTGCAATTTTGCTTCCAAGCTTTCCGCCAATCAGGTCAACGTGGTCAACTTTTGGATTGTTGTACGTACTCCAGATATTATAGTTTGGAGTTTGCTTGTCATGAATTTTTATAGTGATGTTAGCTGTAGAACCTGTTACATTTGCTGTTTCGCCAATTGTTGAAGCTTCGACTTTGAAATTTAATGTATCAATCAAATCGCCTGTCACAACCCATGTATTACCAGCACGCATACCGTCAACAATTGCCTGTGGACTGCTGATATCAGAAACGTAAGTATTGTTTTTTTGATATTCACCGGGGAAGAAATCACTTCCTGTTGCAGTTGTTGTATCGTGACAATCTGAGTTAGAGAATAGCCAGAAATGTCTTCCTTCCGAAAGCATTGCATCCCACAACCCACCAACTTTAGCTGAAAAATATCCCGAACCTCCATAAGTTCCTCCACCGACAGCTGTGTTGCCGTAACCGCCGCGCTCAGCTCCCATTTGATGACCGGGAATGCTTTCAAAACCGAAAGCTACGTCAGGAGCGGCTTCATTGAAATCTCTGAAATCCTTTATTTGATATCCGCCTTTTGTTTGTGGTTTTCTTTCAGGATGTGCAAATACAGCCCAACTTGTCAATCTGTGATTATTCTGAAGCCATGTAACAGCCTGAACAGCTTTTGCATGGTCATTGACGAAATTTTTACCTGTCCAGCCCTGAGCTAAACCACCGACTGTATCTTTGTCGTTCGCATCGAATCTGTATTCATATTCGGAAAGTGCATTTTCATTATCGTTTGCTTTGAATTGTTCTGCAAACGTGGCGAAACTGCAATGTTCGTGACCGGGAACATTCCATTCATAACCCTGAAAAACAACTTTTGAAGGATATGTGTTGCGTGTAATTCTTATACCATTATACGAATAATCCCTCAGGCTCTGCCATCTCCACATATTAGGATTTTTTGGACCTACGCCGTTTCCGATAATCTTTGCGGGAGAGTAAGTATCCCAGAAAGTTGTAGTTGTTAAAACTTTGCCGGTTGAGTCTTTGCCTGAATACAGGTCATAACCGCTGAGGAAAGCATTTCTGTTAAATCCGCCGCCATGTTCGCTGTTTGCCCACCAATTAAGATTATATTGGGCATTTTTCTGCATCATATAAAAGAAACTATATGAACCATCTGTAAAAGTTGTGTGCTGATGGAAATCTCCCACTACCCAGCCGGGTGTCTGAGCAAATGCAAGAGAAGAGAATAAAGTAAAAATAGCGATTGCTAAAAGTGTCCTGAAACGTTTCATAAAAAAACTCCTTTTAAAAAAATAATGATTTCTAAGGTAACAAAAATATCCTTTCTTTTTTAAGTAGAAATGAATCCCATGTGAAGTTTTGGTTAAGAAAGAAACGATAGGATTTTTTTACATTTTATACTTTATAATAATGTTATCAACCCGAATTTCTTGCTGTGAAAAATTAACAAAAACTTAATTTAGTATTAATTCTATCTTCAAACTGTTTTGATAATTTTGTATGAGTTTATTGTACAAATAATTAAAAATATGTATGCAAAAATTCGATTTAATAGATTTAAAAAAAATATTGTTCATCTGCGGCTCATTGAACCAGACGACAATGATGCATCAGATTTCCAAATATCTTTCAAATTGTCAATGTTATTTTTCTCCATATTATGCAGATAAACTTATTGACAGTTTTGCAAAAAAGGGTTTGCTGGATTTCTCAATACTTGGCGGAAATGCCAGAGCAATGACGATAAACTATCTTCAGGAAAATGGACTTTCCATTGATTATAATGGAGTGTTGAACGAATATGATTTGGTGTTTACCTGTAGCGACTTGATTGTTCAAAAAAATATTCGCAATACTAAAATCATTTTGGTGCAGGAAGGTATGACCGACCCCAAAAACATATTCTATTATCTTGTTAAGTGGTTTAATCTTCCAAGATATATTGCAAGTACATCTGCCAATGGGTTGTCCGATGCCTACGATTATTTTTGTGTTGCATCCGAAGGCTACAAGGAATTTTTTATTAAAAACGGTATAAAAGCCGAAAAAATCATTGTAACCGGCATTCCAAATTTTGACAATGCTCAGAAATATTATGACAACAACTTCCCTTTTAAAGATTTTGTTCTTGTCGCAACTTCTGATTCCAGAGAAACATTCAAATATGAAAACAGAAAGAAATTCATTGAAAAGGCAGTTAAAATTGCCGCCGGAAGACAATTGATTTTCAAGTTGCACCCAAATGAATTTGCTCCAAGAGCAATAAAAGAAATCAAAGAGATAGTATCCGATGCATTGGTATTCAGTGAGGGAAATGTTCATGAGATGATTGCAAATTGCAAAATCCTAATAACGAAATACTCAACCTGTGTTTACACCGGCATATCATTGGGGAAAGAAGTCTATTCTTTCTTCGATTTGAACATGTTAAATAAACTTGCTCCATTGCAAAACAAAGGTACTTCGGCACAAAGAATTGCCGAAATCGGAGAAATGCTTCTTGCTGAAGAAAGCACCAACAAGAAAAACCAAAAAATGGCAGAGTATTTTTTGCTATATAAATTATCAATCTTAAATTACCTGAAATTCAAACAAAACAGATTATCAAAATAAATATGAATATAGTAGCTATAGTACAGGCAAGGGTTGGGTCAACAAGACTACCCGGAAAAGTGTTAAAAAAAGTAATGGGTAGGGAATTGCTTGCTCTTCAGATGGAAAGAGTTCTTAGGGCTAATTTCCCCGATAAGGTTGTGGTCGCTACAACAATCCTTCCCGAGGACAATAGAATTGTTGCCGTATGTGAACGGTACGGATTTGATTATTTCAGAGGTCATCCGACAGATTTGCTGGACAGGCATTTCAAAACCGGTCAGGAATTTTCAGCAGATGTAATCATCAAAATACCTTCAGATTGTCCTCTCGTTGACCCTGAAATCATTGATAAAGTAATTGAATATTATATCGAAAATTCTGATAGTTTTGATTATGTGAGTAATCTTCATCCACCAACTTTTCCTGACGGCAACGATGTTGAAATTATGCCGATGGAAACTTTGCATAATGCATGGAGGCATGCAGAAGAAGCTTACGAACTGGAACATACCACACCCTACATTTGGGAACATCCCGAAATATTCAGAATCGGCAACGTTAAAATGGAAAGTGGTCTGAATTATTCAAACAGCCATCGTTTCACCTTGGATTACGCTGAGGATTATGAGTTTGTTAAAAGGATATATGAGGAATTATATCCCAATAATCCGGAATTTTCGATGGGAGATATTCTTGAATTACTCCGTAATAAACCTGAAATTAAAGAATTAAATAATAAATTTTTGGGCGAAGGATGGTATATGAATCATCTTGAAAATTTAAGAAATAAAGATAGATATGAATTAGTATTAAATAATCAATAAAAGAGTAAAAGATGAAAGAAATAAAGATCAAACTACTTAAAAAAATTGCTTTTGAATCCAGAAAAAGCATAATCAGAATGGCGGCAAACGGTGGTGCTTTTGTTGGTGCTTCGCTTTCTTGTGTTGACATTGTCACCTACATATATTTCAATTTCCTGAATTTTATGCCCGATTTGATTAATTCCAAAAACAGGGACTATTTCTTCCTTTCGAAAGGACATGCTGTTCCTGCTGTTTATTCGGTTTTTGCTGAGTTGGGTATTTTGGATAAAGAAAGATTGGAAAGACATTTGACAACTGATGACGATATATATTGGCATCCGAACCAAAACATTCAGGGAGTTGATTTCCACTCAGGTTCGCTTGGGCACAGCCTTTCAATAGCCATTGGGATAGCTCTGGATTTCAAGTTAAACAAAGAGCCGCACAAAGTTGTTGTATTATTGGGCGACGGTGAACTTGACGAGGGTTCGAACTGGGAAGCAATGCTCATAGCTTCGGCAAAAAAGCTTAATAATCTTATTATTATTATTGATAGAAATAAATTGCAAGCAAATACTGAAACGGAAGATTTAACTCCTTTAGAGCCATTAAAAGCAAAATTCAAGGCATTCGGATTGAAAACAAGAGTAATTAACGGACATAGTTTCAAGGATATTCATAACTGCTTCTCTGCAATACCACTATCACCGGATAAACCTTCCGTTATCATTGCAAAAACAGTCAGGGGAAAAGGAATTCCTGAAATAGAAAACCAACCTGACAAATGGTTTATGGAATTAACTGAAAAACAAGCAGATAAATTTATTAATAAAATAGTTAAATGAGAAAAATATGAATAGTTACGAAAAACTCCTTCTAAAACACATAGACCAAGATAAAAAATGTCTTGTTTTAACTGCTGAAAATAGAGCCGCTTTGAGAAAATTGCCGGCAAAAGTTCCAAACCATTTTATTGATGTTGGCATAGCCGAAATGTCATTAGTAGGTATTGCCGCAGGATTGGCACTGAGGGGCAGGATACCTATTGTTCATGCTTTGGCGGCTTTTCTTACAATGCGGGCTTATGAGTTTATCAGAACTGATGTGGGCTATCCGAATCTTCCGGTTAAAATCGTCGGTAGTGTTGCAGGTTTTCTTTCTTCAGGTAATGGTCCCACTCATCAGGCTATTGAAGATGTCGGACTAATGTCATCAATCCCGAATATGAGAGTATTTTGCCCTGCTGATTATGATGATATGATTACCTGTCTGCCAAAAATTCTTAGAAGTCCTGCACCCTACTATATCCGATTTAATGATTTACCCAGCAACATCATTCATGATGAATTTACCGAAGGAAAAGCCGAAATTATTCAAGAGGGAAATGATATAACTATTCTTACTTATGGTTTTTTGCTAAGTCAGGCGATAATTGCCGCTGAAATCTTGGCATTAAACGGGATTACTTCTAATGTCGTAAATTTGAGAACTATCAAACCTATTGATGAAACTTTAATTTTAAGTTTAGCTGAAAAAACAGGAACTCTGATTGTTTTAGAAGACCATCTCCAATGTAATGGAGTTTATTCTATCGTAGCACAATTGCTTCTTAAAAACGGACTAAGTCCCAAAGTTTTGCCAATTTCACTAAACGAACGTTGGTTCAAACCCGGTCTGATTGATGACGTTTTGAATTACGAAGGATTCACAGGTGAAAAAATCGCAGAAAAAATTAATATTTTCTTGAATATTAAAAAAAATTGATATGCCAAATTCAATAGATTTCAATGAAAATTTTCCTATAATTGACAAAAGTCAGGAATTATATAAAAGGGCGAAAGACCTGATTCCTTCAGCAACCCAAACGCTTGCAAAGGGACCTGAACAGCATACAAAAGGTATTGCTCCTATTTACCTTCAAAGCGGCAAAGGTTGTCATGTTACTGATGTTGACGGCAATGAATATCTTGATTTTACGATGGGAGTTGGTCCGATTTCTCTGGGATATTGTTACAAAAGAGTTGACGATGCCATTTTGGAACAGCTTCAGTCAGGAATTACATTTTCACTTATGCATCCCCTTGAAGTAGAAGTGGCAGAATTAATATCACAAGTGATACCAAATGCCGAATGTGTCCGTTTCAGCAAAACAGGAGCCGATGTAACGAGTGCCGCCGTCAGACTGGCAAGAGCTTACACGGGGAAAAACACTGTTTTATGCTGTGGTTACCATGGCTGGCACGACTGGTACATTTCAGTCACTGACAGGAATATAGGTATTCCAAAGGAATTGAATGAATTGACTTATACTTTTAATTATAATGATATTAAATCAGTTATTGATTCAATTGATAGTCACACTGCCGCAATCATACTTGAACCGGTAGTTTTTGATGAACCTCAAAATAATTTCCTTCATTTATTAAGAGAAATCTGCACAGAAAAAGGAATTGTACTCATCTTTGATGAAATGTGGACAGGGTTTAGAATGGCACTTGGCGGTGCTCAGGAATACTTTGGGATTAAAGCTGATCTTGCTGTTTTTTCTAAAGCCGTTGCAAATGGAATGCCTTTATCTGTTTTATCTGGCAAAAGAGAAATAATGGAACTTCTTGAAAAAGATGTATTTTTCTATACAACCTTCGGAGGAGAAGCTCTTTCTCTTGCCGCGGCAAGGGAAACAATTCTCGAATTGAAAGAAAAGGATGTTTCGGGCTACTTAAACGATGCCGGAGACTATCTCAAACACAATATTAATCTTTTAATTGAAAACAATGATATGCCTTATCTGAAAATAATTGGCTATGGTTTCAGAACTTTGTTGACATTCGATAGTAATTCCGGAAATCCATTAGAGATGAAAACACTTGTTCAGCAGGAACTAATCAAAAACGGAATTCTGTGGGCAGGTTCGCACAATATGAGTTATTCTCATTCTGCAATGGATATTGATTATACAATTTCTGTTTATAAATCAATACTACCTAAACTGAAAGAAGCGGTTGACAGCAAGAACATTAGAAATTATTTGAAAGGCGAAGTTCTTAAGCCTGTATTCAGAAGAATAGGAAATTTTAACACAAAACCAAAAATATAAACATGAAAAATTCAGATTTATTTTCTTTGGACAATAAAGTTGCTGTGGTAACAGGAGCCCTTGGTTTACTCGGCAAAGAGCATTGCTATGCTTTAGCAGAAGCCGGAGCAAGCGTTGTAGTTGTTGACATTGATGAAGAGGGTTGCCTTAAGTTTGCAAAGGAATTAAGCCCTTATGCTTACGGTTTCTACTGCGATGTATCTAATCCTGACAGCGTTGAGCAGTTATTGACAAATATACTCAGAGCCTATAATAGAATTGACATTCTTGTAAACAACGCCGCCATAAATGATATGGTAGAAAAACCGATTTCAAGACCTGCCGAACTTCGGCTTGAGAACTATACTTACGAACAGTTTAAAAAAGTTCTTGATATCAATGTTCTTGGTGTTTTCAACATGAGCAGGGCTTTCGGTCAGGAAATGGTAAAACAGGGAATCGGAAGTATAATAAATATTGCTTCAACTTATGGAATTGTAGCACCCAATCAATTATTGTACAAGAATGACAAGAATGAGCAGACATTCTATAAATCCCCTGCTTATTCAACTTCCAAAGCGGCGGTACTTTCTTTAACTACTTATTTAGCTTCTTACTGGGGAGGAACCGGAGTCCGCGTTAACGCACTTTCCCCCGGTGGAGTTGAAAATGGACAAACCGATTTCTTTATAAAAAAATACTCGGAACGGACACCCCTCGGAAGGATGGCAAAACCTGAGGATTATCGTGGAGCATTGGTTTTTCTGGCAGGCGACTCTTCATCATACATGACAGGGTCGAATCTTGTTGTTGATGGTGGATGGACTATTTGGTAAAAAATTTAATTATGGAGTAAAATATGAATTCTCAAAGAAAAGTAAAAATCGGCAAACAATATATAGGTGATAATTACCCTGTTTTTGTTATTGCTGAAATCGGAATAAATCACAATGGTTCAGTAGAGCTTGCAAAAAAAATGATTTCTGGTGCTGTTGCGGCAGGAGTTGATGCTGTGAAATTTCAGAAACGAACACCTGAATTATGTGTTCCTAAAGACCAATGGCATCTTGAAAGAGACACTCCCTGGGGCAGAATCACATACATTGATTATCGGAAAAAAGTTGAATTCAGCAAAAAGGAATATGTTGAAATTGATAAATTCTGCAAACAAAACAATATTATGTGGACTGCTTCATGCTGGGATGAACCATCAGTTGAATTTATCGAGCAGTTCAATCCACCATTCTACAAAGCCCCTTCTGCCACACTGACAGATGTAGATTTGCTGAAAAAAATGCAGGAAACAGGCAGACCGCTTATTATTTCTTCGGGAATGTCCACCATGGAAAATATTCATGATGCGGTTATTGAGCTTGATGAAAAAAAATTGTTGATTGCTCATTCCACTTCGACTTATCCCTGTAAGCTGGAAGAGTTAAACCTGAATTGCATTGTAACTTTAAAAGAAAAATATGTGCACATCCCAATAGGTTACTCAGGTCATGAAGTTGGACTGGCTCCGACCTGGGCATCTGTTGTTCTTGGAGCAAACTTTATTGAAAGACATATAACCACCGATAGAGCAATGTGGGGAACCGATCAGGCGGCATCGGTCGAAATCGGTGGATTCATCAGATTGGTTTCAAATATCAGAGATATTGAAAAATCTTATGGAGATGGAAAAAAGAGAATATTTGACAGCGAAATACCGATTATGAAAAAATTGCGTAAAGTTGGATGATAAGTAAAACTTTTAGCAAAAGATTAAATAAGTTGTTTGAGGAATCCCCGATTGTTGATATTGGTAAGGATGACAAGATAATAATATTTAGTGATGTTCACATGGGCAATGGAGGTTTTAATGATGACTTTGCCAAAAATTCAGACCTTTTCATTAATGTTTTAAGGTCAAATTATCTTCCAAAAGGTTATAAACTAATTCTTAACGGAGATATAGAAGACCTGTATAAGTTTTCGATTAAATCTATTCAACGAAAATGGGATGATTTATATAACTTGTTTGATGAATTTCGTTTGAAAAATGATTTATTCAAAATTTTCGGGAACCATGACCATCAGATTTTTCTGCATCATAACAATACCAGGAAATATAATTTATTAGAAGCCCTTAGATTAAGGTACGATAACAATGACATATTTATTTATCATGGACATCAAACGGCTCACATACTTGAACAATACAGCAAAATAGTGGAATACTTCATTAAAACACTTTTCCGTGCTGTAAGCAACAAGCCCGTGCCGTTTGAAAATGGAAAGAAATACCAGACTGAAGAAATTGCATATAAATTTGCATCCCAGAAAAAAATAGTTTCTATACTGGGGCATACTCACAGACCTTTATTCGAATCAATATCAAAAGTTGAATCCTTAAAAATGATAATTGAAAACTTGCTGGCAAAGTATAATAAAGCTCATAAGAAAGATAAATTATTAATTGCAGAACAGATAAACAAATATAAGGACGAGCTTTTCCATATCTACGACAAGGGGAAGGATTTAAATTATCCGAGTAGTATTTACAACGATAAAATGCTCGTGCCCTGCTTGTTTAATTCAGGGGCAATAACCGGAAAACGCGGTATGACGGGAATTGAAATCAGGAATGGTATGATTGCTTTAGTTTATTGGTTCGACAGTAAAAAGAGCCAGCGATATTTTGATTACAAAGATGTTAAAACCAAACGTTTAGGAAATACCGATTATTACCGTGCAATTTTAAGAAAAGACAAAATCGAAAATATATTTAACAGAATAAATCTTCTTAACAAATAATATTCAAATATAATGAAAACAAATAATATAGAAAACAGCCTGAAAACTATGATTGAAAGTCAACTTAGCGGTTTACCGAAGTTTCTTAAAAGGTTTCTTATTTGGTTGATTTCATGGATTGTATTTCCTAAAAAGGTGAATGTTTTATATGAATCTGCTTCTGAAAAAACAGGTATTAGTTTTATTGAAGAATTATTCGAGCAACTCAATTTCACGTATTATTACTCCGAAAAGGATTATAAAAGAATTCCTTCAGAAGGTCGTTTGGTAGTTGTTTCCAATCATCCACTCGGTGCTCTGGATGCACTTGCTCTTGTCGGTTTGGTTCACTCTGTAAGAACCGACGTAAAAATTGTTGCCAATAACGTGTTAACAAATATTACAAATTTAGAAGAATTAATTATTCCCGTTAATGTCTATTCTCAAAAAGCTGATAAAGCGATGTATCACGAAATTGAAAAAAGTCTTTTAAATGAAGAAGTTGTGATTATCTTCCCTGCCGGCATGGTTTCCAGAACAAAATACTTCACTATTACAGACCAAAAGTGGAATACAGGAGCCGTCAAAATTGCCAAAAAGTATAATGCCCCAATTTTGCCTGTATTTATTAAGGCAAAAAATTCGTTTTTGTTTTACTTAATCTCACTTATAAGCAAAAAATTCTCGATGCTTCTTCTTCCAAGAGAAATTTTGAAGAAAAAGAAAAAATCTCTGACAATCAAAATTGGGAATACTATCCCCTTGAGTGTTTTCAAGTCTGATGTGGTCTCTATTCATGAATTTACTAAACTCTTGAAAAAACACGTTTACAGAATTGGTAAGGGAAGAAGAGCTCTACTCAAAGAAGAAATTAATGTAATTCATCCGGTTGATAGATTGAAAATTAAAAAGGAAATAGACAAATGCGAGCTACTTTTGCAGAATAAGAACTGTGAACTCTATTTTACTGATTACTATTCAAGTCCGAATACTATTAAAGAAATATCAAGACTCCGAGAAATTACCTTTAGAAAAGTTGGTGAAGGCACCGGGAAAAAACAAGATTTTGATTATTACGATTTTCATTACAAGCATCTTGTTCTTTGGAATCCGAATGAACTTGAAATAATTGGCTCCTACAGAATCGGAATTATCAGTGAAATCATAGTCAAACATGGTATTGAAGGTATTTACAATTCCGAACAGTTCCATTTTTCCGATAATTTTTTGCCGGTTTTAAAAGATTCTCTGGAATTAGGGCGTAGTTTCATTCAGCAAAAATATTGGCGGACAATGTCGCTCGATTTATTGTGGCAGGGAATCGGTCTTATACTTCAAAATCATCCTAATATCATGTACCTTTTCGGTTCTGTCAGTTTAAGCGACAACTACAGTAATTTTGCTAAGGATTTGATTGTTTCCTATTATAAAAAGTGGTATTCAAACCCGAATGATTTTGCTAAAGCCAAAAATGTATATGTTATTTCCAAAATGAATGAAAGTGAAATCATCAACTTATTAATAGGTAATGATTTCAAAGAAGATTATCAAAATCTGAAAGCATCATTAAAAAATTACGGCTGTTCGGTACCTGTTCTTTATCGGCAATATATTGATTTGTGCAACTACGGCGGAGCCGATTTTATTGATTTCAATATTGACAATAATTTTTCTAATTCAGTTGACGGGCTTATCCTTGTTGACTTAAACCAGATTAAAGAACATAAGCTGGAACGATATCGCAAAGAAAAAATATTGGTTAAAGAAACTTATAGTTATTAAATAAATGGAATAGTATTATGAGAAAAATCATCCTGCTCTTTTTCTTGATTATTTGGACATTTTCTAATATCAATGAATCAAAATCTTCGGCTATCTGTGAATTAATTGTAAATATAAGCAATCTGAATTCGGATTCCGGTAATGTCCGGGTTCATCTGTATGATTTATCAAGAAAAGATGATTTCCCAACTAATTCAGACAATGTGTTCAGATTCTCCATCGGGAAAATAGCACATAAATCATCTCAGGTGAAATTCGAACAAATTCAACCGGGATTTTATGCAGTAACAGTTCATCATGATGCCAATCTTAACATTAAAATGGACAGAACGATTATTGGACTGCCGGCTGAAGGATGGGGTGTTTCGAACAATGTCAAACCATTAATGAGAGTTCCGAAATTTGATGAGTGTAAATTCAGCATTAACTCAAACCCGACCATAATTACTATAAGAATCAATAATTAGCATATATTTGATGGCTGATTTCATTAATCGAAGGGTACACTTCTTAACTTATTTATATTCGATTATACAAAGACTATTTCAATATTAAATCAATATTTTTAAAACTGCCTTTTTCATACTATTCAAGGGTGGATTCGGGCAATGTGCGTCTTCGGGCATTAAAATTGTGAAGTTACCCGGATTTAACACAACTTCAAAATCTCCTTGGTCGGAATATAATACAGCGTCCTTTTCAGAATCGTATTCAGCTAACAAATTTTGGCAATCATCAAGTGCCTTCCATGAAATTCCGAATGAACCTTCAACAGAAATTTGAATATCAATATATTTTCTGTGAGCTTCCAATTTGCTGACAAAATCAGCTTTGGGCTTGTCGAGAGCGATTATCATAAAAGCATTTTCACCGTCTATCTCGTATTTGCCCGGTTCAAAAGCAGTTAAATCGTTGTTAGAAATAAACTCAAAAGCTTTTTGAAAATATTTATTTAGGTAGTAATAGCGTTCTGCTCTTTCTAATTTGTCGAATATCATTTTTTGTCCAAATAATTGTTAAAATATACGATAATAACGATTGAATTTTTGTTATATTTATTCTATTTTCAGTAAAGCAGAAAATATTTGATGTTAGGCTAATTCACATATTTTTTGTGTTTTTTCCTCATTTTTTAGTTTTAAAATATCTTTTTAGTAGTGCTAAAACCTATGAAAATGAAAATTATTTTTAGGCTTTTACTCTGAGTGATGTTGTTCGGTATCACGCTTCGGTATCACGCTTCGGTCACAAGGTCAGGACAAATAAACCATTTCTTCATTTTTGCGTCTAACCAAAGTATATTGAAGTAAAATTTGGAGATTTGAATGAAAAATATTTTGGTACTCTTTTTTCTGGTAGCTACAATCAGTTTGCAAGCCCAGACATTTGTTATTAAAGATGTTATTATGACTGACACTACATCAAGTTTGTTAGACCATGAAATTGACTGGTTTGGTCATCATTATTGCTGGGCAAACGAACAAGGTATTTGGGTTGGGAATATAGACCCGGTAACAGGAGATTTTATTCCTAAGAATGGCAAAGGATTTCTTGTTGATTCGACTCCTTCATTCAATGGAATGAAATTAGTTGCTAACGGTCCCGAATGGGCTATGAGTAAAAATGGTTCTATAATAGTTTATCCAGATTCTGTGGATGATAAAATTATTCAGATTGGTACTGCAAGTCTCATTGGAAATAACTGGGTAGCCAAACCGTTACCAAATAGTTATGGCAGAATTCCATTCTTCGGCTCTTATGACAATACTTATCAAAAAGATGGTATCACCTGCGCTTCATACAATACCACAACTATGCAACCAACAGGAATGAGGCTTAGAAATACAAGTGATACTACCGAAATAATTCCTACCGATATGCAAGGTGGAAGGTGGATTAAGGGCATGTATGCAATTAGTCTTTCGCAGGAAAAACAAGCTCCTTATGAAGTCGGATATTTTGATGCAAATACTAAACAATACATAAAAGTAGCTACTTTTAACAACCCAATTGACCAGGCTTGGATTGTACCTTTGCCTGAATATAATAATATTTATGCTCTTTGGTGCATTGAGAAAAAGCCCGAGCAAGACCAAATCTCAGTATTTATTCAAATTAGTAATAAATGGGTAAAATACGATTCTTTATTAGTTCCAACTGACCGAAAAGAAATATTTTCGCCCGAACCATTTTGGTGGAATGGAAGCACATATTTATTCCTTGTTGCCAGACCAAGAGCAGACCAGCCAAAATCACTTTATGACCAAGTCTGGATAGTAGGTTTTGACAGAAAATACCGTTTAACCCGAATGATTAGTGAACAATCCGCTACAAATAGAACAGACCCTGAAGTATTTTATACAACAAAAGAACCAATTATTTACTATACTGAAAATAGAAAAGGTATTAAAGTCATTCATAAATGCGCTACTGGTCTTGGCGATGAATCTATCACATACCAAAAAGCTCCATTCAAGGCAATGACTTTTTCAAAAGATTATTTTCCGGGGAATAATGATATAAATGGCAGATACCTCGGAAGTACCGAAACAATGACAATTATTCACCATAAAGGCAAATTGTTTGCCGGTATGGGTAATTGGATGGATTACCCCTGGCAATTAACTCCTGAAAACGAAGGTTTGCAGATTCTAAGAAAAGACAGCTATAATTCTCCTTGGGTGGTTGATACTTCACTTGGCTATCACAGCGTAAGAACAGATGCAGTTTTATCCATTACTTTTAATAAAGATTTTGAAGGTAAAGCTCTGACACAGCCTGTAAATATGCTTGTTTGCGGAGCTGGATATATAACAGATAAAATGGAAAGAGAGTTAGTTGTTTGGACAAGAGACGATGAAAATGGAAAATGGACAAAGAATCTTGCAACAATTGGAATGACGATTAAAGGCTTCAGTATCCGTTCTTTCAAAATTCACACAGACAAAGTAACCAACAAGCAGTGGCTTTTCTGTGGAGTAACTGAAGGAAATATTATCAAAGCGGCTTATGATACTGCCAAAGAAGGCAAATTAGTTTTTGACACTACTCAGGAACTTCAGAATCTGGGAAGAGTAATGGCTATGTGCGAATGTAACGGAGACTTGTATGCCGCCGCTGGTGTTGATATGGTTGGAAAAGATACTGTTGGTGGTTTATACCGCAGAATTGACGGTGTAAATCCAAGCTGGGAGTTGATTTACAGGTGGCAGTATAATGCTTTAGACCAAGGAGATGAAACTAATATCATGCGTGGTATAACTTGTATTCCAGACCCGAAAGGCACAGGTAAAGATGTAATTGTTGGTACCAGAGCATATCCCGGAGTTGTTGAAATAATAGAGCCGCATAATAATCATAACATTTATACTGAATTATACATCAAGAGCTTTTTCTCATCACAATGGGATATTCAGTATAAAGGAGCCGCTCTTTCTGCTTATAATTATTTTGTGCCGGATACAATTGACGGAAAAGAGCTTTGGTGGCAGAGTTTATGGGTAGAAAATCCCAAGAATAACAGACATCCTTATAACGGTTCACATTTTTTAGTCAGATACAAAGACGGAAATTATCAATACGGAGATATATTTGATGACAAGAATCCATTGCCAAATGGTAAAAATCTGAGAGCCTGCCGTACAATTTGCAAATCTCCATTCCCCGAAGAACCAAACACGTATTATTTCGGAGGATATGACTGTGCAAGAGATACATCGAATAATACAAGCTGGATTTACAAAGGTATTATAACCGTCGGTACTTCGGTAGATGAAGTAATGAAGCAAGATGATAATTTGATAGTTTATCCTAACCCAGCCTCCACAACTCTATTCATTCAAGGACAAACAGAAAATATCTCTCAATATGAGATAGTTAATATATTTGGACAATCTGTGCAAAGCGGAATGGTAAGTAATGGAAAGATAGATGTTCCTAATTTACAGACTGGTATTTACTTTCTTCGCTTAAGAACAAAAGAGAATCAATATCTGAATTACAAATTTATAAAAGAGTAAAGTTATGAAAATTATTTTCAATTTACACAAAAAAGTCTTTCTCTTAATTTACTTGACAATATCTTTCTCTATACTTAGAGGACAGACAGCAGATCCACAAGCAACTCAGACAACCAAATGTATTCTCCAATATATCAGCGGACTTTCTTCAAAACCCAGAGATAAGGTTATAAGCGGACAGTGGATGCACCATCGCGGTTTTCCCCAAACTCCTAAATCTGAATTTGATTCTGCCATTACTTCCATTTATCATCAAACATCAAAATGGGTTGGTATAATCGGAACGGATTATTTGAGAGAAATTTCTTGGCCAAATTATCAAATAACAAATCATGCCACAGTTAACCAGCCGCTGATAGATTACTTTAAGCAAGGAGGGTTGGTTTTTATAATGACATCGCTAAAAAATCCATGGAATGGTGGAAATTCTAACAACATAGCCAATGCGTCCAATCTTTTAGATCTTATTACACCTACCCACCCTGCAAATATCCAATTTATGAAAGACTTAGATAGTATTGCAATCGGTATTCATCAGTTACAAGATAGTTGCGTAACTGTAATTTTCAGACCTTTACACGAAAATAATGGAGGGTGGTTTTGGTGGGGTTATAAAACTACTCATCAACCTGCTGATTTCATTAGTGTTTGGCAATTTATTTTTAATTACTTGACCTTAAACAAGCAGTTGCATAATATTTTATGGATGTTTAGCCCAAGTGTAAAAGAAACAGGAAATACTTTTCAAAATGAACTTTACTATTATCCGGGGAATAATTATGTTGATATTATTGGCTTAGATGAATACAATGACACTTTAGATATTAATTCTACAAGATATTCAGAATTAATAGCATTAGGTAAACCCATAGGATTGGCTGAATTTGGACCTAAGAAAATAAATGTCACAAATCGCAAATTTGTCTATGATTATACTATTCTTATCAATCAAATAAAAAATAAATACCCTGAACTTTCTTTCTTTTTGCCATGGAATCATTTTAATAATGGAACCGATTGGGTATATTATTCTTTATCAACACAAAATAATACCGACTCCTTATTAAATGACGCTTTTGTTGTGAATAGAGATAAAATTGATTATTCCAATTGCCTTACAAATTCTATTAATGAACAAAATATTTATAACCAATCAGTATTTCTTTCCCCTAACCCTGCCAAAACAACTTTGTTCATTCAAGGACAAATTGAAAACATTTCTCAATATGAAATAGTAAATATATTTGGACAAACTTTGCAAAGCGGGATGGTTAACGATGATGGTATAAATATTTCCATTTTAGAAAATGGCATTTACTTTTTGAAATTAAATAATTCAGTCAATAAATTTATGGTGGTGAGATGAGAATTGTATATTTAACGATTTTATTAATTTTTTTTGCATCAACGCTAAAAGCTGAAAACATAAACCTTTCAAACTTAGCTGGTTTCGATGGTGAGCCTTATATTGCAGTTAATCCAACAAATCCTAAAAATATAATATCTGGATGGATGAGAGGTCGATTAGATGGCAAGATTTGGATTGCAGTAAAATCCTCATTTGATGAAGGTAATTCTTGGAGCAATATTCAATTTATGCCACACGATACAGCGATAAATGGTTCAGCTGATGTTTCGATTGCTTTTAATAGAAATGGAATAGCTTTTTTATCATATATAAATTATAGACAAACTCCTGATACTGCCGGTGCTGTTTTCGTAGTTTCATCTACTGATGGTGGTATAAATTGGTCAGAACCGGTTAATGTTTTTGATATGAAAGAAAAATCGGATTTACCAATAGATAGACCTTGGATAGCTATAGATAATAGTGGTGGTAAAAATGATGGAACAATTTATTTGACTTCTATGTCTGCTTATTGGTATATCGGACAACATCACAATTATCTTAAAACATCAACTGATAATGGTAAAACATGGTCATCAATTAAGCAAATCGATAATATTGATTTTTCTGTCGGTATAATGACAAAATCATCTGCTGTTATTTCTATTGGAGCTGAAGGAACAGTATTCATTGCTTACCATTCTTATGACACATCAGCAAGTAAATTAGTAAGAATCTATTATGCAAGTACAAACGATTTAGGAAATACTTTTCAAAGAGGTGTGATTACAAATGCTCTTTATTCAAAAGCTTCAAATTCAGGTGACTTTACTAAATCATATTGCATTGCTGCAGATGCATCTCGAAAAGGAAACGTGTCTTTATCTTGGATTGATGAACGAAATGGTGATGCTGATGTTTTTCTAAAAAAATCTACAGATTATGGAAAAACTTGGACTTTGCCATTAAGAGTAAATGATGATTCTTTGAAAAATGGTATTGAACAAGATGAAGTTTGGATGAATTACTCAATAAATGGTAATTTGGCAATTGCATGGAGAGATAGAAGGCTGAATGGGAAGGGTGATACAGTTAATTTTAGCATTTTTTCAACTATTTCAACTGATGGAGGAGATAATTTTGCTCCTAATAAATTAATAAGCGCAACATCATCACCTTATTTAAAGGTCACAAAAGGTAATTCCTTTATTGGCGTTGCAATGTCAAATAATACAATGCATGTAAATTGGGCAGATTTGCGAACCGGTGATATAGAAATTTTTTATTCAAATAGACAAGTTGCAACCACAGTTGAGGAAACGCATATATTATCTGATGGAATAAATATTTATCCAAATCCGGCATCAGAAACTTTAAATATATTATTCCAGAATGTCGAGCGAATCACAAATGATTATTTGCAATATGAGATATTCAATTCAAATGGAATCATTATAAGAGCGGGGAAATTAGAAAATGCACAAAAAAATTCAATCAATATAACTGGCTTACCCTCAGATAATTATATTTTGAAAATTATCAACAACGAAGAATATTCAATAAAAAAGGTGGTTATTATCAAATGAAGATATTTATATTTACTATTGCTTTGATATGTTTGGTATATAATTCTGAAGCACAAAATATTACTGTTTATCCCAACAGTTCTTCTGGCGAAGTATCTGAAATATTTGCTCCGGGAATTTTCTTTGTTCCCAAAACTGTAGATGCTTCAAATGATTTTTTTAATAATGGCATTCAATTTAATTCAATTCGATTGATTTCTATCGAAACCGCCTTGAATTATCCAGGGGTTAAATCTATAAATGATGTTATGACCATTTTAGAAGGTTTAAAACCAAGTATTATGATTGTTAATGCAAGATGTAAAAAACTTTGTATTCCAATAATGAAAATGCCCTTATGGTTAAGCGCATCGAAAAATACAAATCCTATCCCTAACTCAAGCGACCCAAATTGGAAAATATTTCATGCTTATCCTCCTGCTGACTATAAAACGTGGAACTTATTAATGGATAGCATTGTCGATAAGTTCAATAATCAGTGGGGTTTGGATCCGTATTATGAAATATGGAATGAACCGGATAATTTCTATTGGCAGGATACTCCTGAATCATATTTTACATTTTTCAAAAATACATATAAAGCGATTAGAGAAAATCATAAAAATGCAAGAATTGGCGGTCCTTCTGTATCCTCATTTGCTTCTTGTTTCAAAAATTCCTTACCAAATGGATATTTAAGCGATTCCTTGCTTAATCAAACAATCATAGCCCGCTTAATTGATAGTTGTGTTGCATGGAATACTAAGCTTGATTTTATATCATGGCATAAATTTGACCCATTATCACGTTCGTTTCATTATGAAATTCCATTTTTAGACAGAAAACTTATCTCTTCAGGTCATGGTATAGTCCGGTATTATATTACAGAATGGAATCAAACTTCTTCTTTACGAGATACTCCATTTTCAACTGCGATTATGACAAATAATATTCTCAAAATGTCTAAGTTTGGCATTTCAGGACAAATGGTAGCCGCATGGCAGGATTTTGATTCTTCGTCAAAGGAATTTCACCAGGATTATGGTTTATTAAGCTATGGTTCTCTTTATAAACCTGAATGGGATGCTATGCTTTTATTAGAAAAAATTAAAGGAAAAAGTCTAAAATATCAATATTCAGATACAAATAATATTTCTATTGTATCCGCTTTCAATAATGATACTCTTCGGATTTTAGTTTCAAATTATCAGTTACCGGCATTTATTGAAACTCTTGCAAAAATATTAGATGATAACAAACTAAATTCAGACGATTTTATTAAATCTGGAATTACTTCAAATACATTGATTGATTCTATTTTCAAAGGTCTTATTGTTCTTCCAAATAAGAATTCTCTTTCTCTAACTTTAAATCTATCCCCACCTTTATACAAAAGAAACGATTCATTATTGAATTTTGGGAGAAATATTGATATTAGAATAAATGGATTGATAGGCAATCATAATGGTAGATTGTTTTTAATTGATTCAACAAATAATAATCAGATTCATGCTTTTGATTCATTAATCAATACAGGATATTCCCGACAAGATGCAGTTACCAAGTTGAAATCACATAATGATTTGAAAAGCAATGAAATTCAAATAACAGATTCGCTTTTTTCATTTCATATTCAAGCAAATGCAGTAGCGCTTATCGAATTTTATGTTCCCGATTTAACGGAAGTTAGTGAAAATTTTAAAAAAGAAGAAAATATTGAAATTATACCAAACCCGGCTTGTGATTACATCGAAATAAAGGGAATAAATCATGATATTCCATCCCAAAACATAAAAATATATAATTCCTTTGGTGAAACAATTGAAGTTATTTATCCGGCTAATTCCTGTTACCGGATAAATGTAACAAATTATCGGACAGGATTATATTACATTAAAGTAAATAATTCAATTCAAAAATTCTTGGTATTAAAATGAGAAAAATAATTCTAATTCTTGCATTAATTATTTGTCAAAATCTACTTGGTCAAACAATTAAGTCATTAAATGGTGCGGCTAATGCAAGTGTCGAAGGTCTTACCTTATGGAACAATAATATTGTCGCATGTGGTGGATTTACAAAAATCGGTTCAAAAAATCTTAATCATATTGCAGTTTTAGGCGAGAATGGTTGGGACTCATTAAAGTCCGGTCTTAATAATTCTCTTGAATCATTAGTTGAGTATGATGGAAAGTTAATTGCCGGAGGATATTATACTCAATCTGGCTCGACAAATCTATTAAGAGTTGCTCAATGGGACGGGACGAATTGGTCTCAAATTGGAAATGGGTTTAATTCCTCAGTTCGCAGTATGTATGTCCAAAATAAAATATTATATGCCGGTGGTGATTTTAGTAAAAGTGGTAATAATACAGTAAATTTTATTTCAAAATGGGATGGAAATTCTTGGCAATCTTTAGGAATTGGCTTGGATACTGTTGTTTATGCTATGACTACATTTAAAGGGGATTTAATCGTTGCGGGTAAGTTCACAAAGGCAGGTGGAAAATCAGCAAATTACATAGCTCGTTGGGATGGTAGCAATTGGTTTCCACTTGGGCAAGGAGTTAATGATCAAGTTTATTCTCTCTGCGTTTATAATAATGAATTATATGTAGGCGGAGATTTTACTGAAGCTGGTGGAATTTCTGCAAAATATATTGCAAAATGGAATGGTATAAAATGGGATAGTGTTGGTTCAGGAGCAAATGATAAAATCAGAACTTTTGAAATTTATAAGAATAATTTAGTTGTTGGTGGTAATTTTACAAGAATTGGGAATATTGATGCAAATAGAATTGCTCTATTCGATGGGAAGACTTGGTCAGCAATTAATGATGGCTTGAATAATTGGGTTGAATGTTTAAAAACAAAAGGTGATAGTTTAATAATCGGTGGTTGGTTTAACCATGCGAAAGATAGCGGTCCGGTTGGAATTGGATATTATTGTAACATTCCAATTGGTGAATTGGCTTTGAAAAATTCTGATACTTTGCTGGTTACATCTGATAAATATATTTCGGGAAAATTAACCGCAATGGACAATTCAGTAATTATTATTGATAATGCTGTTCTAACAGTCGAGGGTGATGTATATTTGAAAAATAACTCAAAATTCTTTTTAAAAAACAATGGAAAATTCATACAAAAACAACTCTATATGGACCAGTACTTATTTTATATGTTCGACAATTCTGTTGTTGATGCTGGGTTCGGTTCAATGAGTGGCAGTGGAACTTTACTTAGTATTAACATGTATCAGTATTCAAAATTCAAAGCAAATCATACTTCATTTACAGATTGGACTTTTCATAGAGTTACTAACAAATCATCGCTTGAAATGAGTAATATTGACAAAGTTGGAGACTTTACGCTTGATGATTCATGTTCTGTAAAAATTTCCAATTCTAAAATTGTAATGCCCTGGTTGAGCTTTTACAAAGGGGCATCTGCAAACATAAGATTACCAAGCCCTAATTTCGTTGACCATTTTGAATTTCCTGCAAATAATGACAGTGTCAAAGGTGTTTACTCAAAATTGATTTTAGATAGTTGCTCAACGGTTTTATGGTCTATGATACATTGGAGTGGTTGCGAAGTGAAAGTTAAAGATTCGTGGCTATATAGTTGCTATGAAAGGATGAACCCAACTGTTCTGGATACTCAACGAATTAGCAATATTAGGGATAGTATTACCTATAATTATTTTAAACTTCCTCTTACAGACAGAAATGTTGTTTTTGAAAACTCAAGTATTCAATCTTGGGAATTCACGGCTATGAACAACGAAGTTCTATATGGAGACTCTTTGGATATTTTTGAAATGTGGTCTTATCATAATAGCAATATTTATGTTAAAAATTCTAATTTTTATGGAACCCATATTGGCAGCACTAATAATTCCAGCATGAATCTTGATAATTGTCATATAAATGTAATCTTGCTTGCAACAAATTATTCAACTTTTACTATAAAAAATTCGGTGGTTATTCCAAATGGAAATTGGAAAGAAGTAAGTGCCGCTCAGGATTATTCAAAACTGTTTTGTATAAATACAAAATTCTCACAAGTACCTCAAGCTTTCGATAATGCAATTGTTGTTTTTGCATATCTTGATTCAATTGAAACTGTAAATTCCAACAAAATCAATATCAATGGTTCAGCTTGGACTGAATCTGGATTATTAAACCCTTCAAAGTTTGGTGGATATAGAATAACCATGAAAAATGTTAACTCTCAAAATTGGATTGAAATAAATAAATCTTCTAACAGTATTTATGATAGCCTATTAACTCAGTTAGTTTTGCCAAATGAAGAAGGAAAGTATAATGTGAGATTGTACGTTTGGAATAACAGTGGTGATACTGCTGTTGCTGAAAGAAATTATACTTTAAAAATTACTGATGTTGATGAATTTAACACAAAAAATACCGTAAAAATAACTCCAAACCCTTCATCTGATTTTATAAATCTGTACGGAATATCTGGAAATATTGAGATTTTTGATATAATTGGAAATATTGTTTGGCAAGGTATAATATCAGAAAATCAGAAAATTGTTATAACAAAATTTCATAATGGAATCTATTTCTTAAAAACGAATAATTCGATACATAAATTTATTGTGATAAGATGAAATTTCAAAAATTTTGCTTAATTCTATTATTGATGAATTTGATAAATCTTTATTCTCAGTATAGTTATCCAACAGGAGTATTTTGTAGTTGTGGACCGACAACAGGAAATGGGACAGGTTCTGTTGCACCCAATATTGCAAAACTTGATTTCGTAAAGGGTATTCTTGTAAGATTGTCGTGGCAATTGTGTGAACCTGTTGATAATAAATTCGAGTGGAAGTATTTAGACGAACAAATACAAAATGCTAAAGCTTATGGTAAGAAAATTTCATTAGCCATTGGCAATGGAATGGGAGCGCCCTCATGGTTGTATTCATCTGGAGTTAAATATTTTGTTGCAGAGCAACCTTACAATGATACTATTCCAATACCATGGGATTATACATTCTTAGAAAAATGGAAAGAATTCATTAATGTTTTAGGAAATCGATACAAAGATGACACAACAATTGTATTAGTTTATGCAACCAATTCTTCTGGGAACGGTTATGAAATGCAATTACCAATAAAAACCAAACCTTCAATTTCAGAATCAGGTTATACAGATGAAAAGATGTACAAGTCTTGGGAGGATTGTATACAAGCTTTTGCTGATGCATTTCCAAATCACATTATAACTAACGATTTCCATCCAGTGAATGGAAGCAATACCGTTTCTGATAGCGTTTATTCAAATGCAAAAACCATATTGGGTAAAAGGTATGGGGCAAATGCTTGGTGGTGGACTCAAAAAAACACAAGCGTTTATCCGAAACAATATGAAATTATTAAAAACTCTGCAAGTTCAAAACTATTTTCAGGTGTACAAATGGCTTATAGCCATACTAAAGATTCAGCAAAATTTGGAAATGGTGGTATGCCTGAAGCTCTAAACTTGGCTATCAATGATGGTATTTATTATTGGGAAATCTGGAATGAGGATTTATTAAATACGAAATTTGACAGTATTTTTAAGACTGTAACTAATTTAAAGCCAAATTTTAGTACGGTTGATAATTGTTATATCAAGCCAAGTAATATTTTGATAATACCAAATCCAGCATCTTCAATTTTAAAATTGCAAGGTGTTAATGGTAATATTAAAATCTTAAATTCAATAGGAATTATGGTTTGGGTTGGATATTATTTTGATAATAAAGAAATAAATATTGAAGAATTTCCAAGCGGAATTTATTTTATTATATTCAATAATAAAATTTATAAGTTTATTAAAGGAAGTTTTTAATGAAACATTCATTTATAATTTTTTTCTTTTTTTCTCTTACTTGCTATTCCCAGTTTGTTGGACATAGCGGAGTTTATTATTTGGGAACTGCAAATATTCCAATCAATCAAAAAATATTTGACAATCCCAATATAAACGGAGTTGTAGTAAGATTCAGGTGGAATGATATTGAAACTTCTCCTGACAATTTCAACTTGACTTTTATAGATGGAGAAATATCAAAAGCCAAAATGTCAAATCAAAAAGTTTCTCTTCAACCTCTTGGCATTCCGGAATGGATGAGTTCTTTAGGGGCAAAACAGTATTTCTATGTTGATGGTAATACATATCATTCTACTTACGGTCAAATTGTTAGCGATGTAATACCTTGGGACAGTATTTATGTAGAAAGATTCAAAATTCTAATTTCAAAACTTGCAGAAAAATATTCTCTTGATACTACGGTTTCTTATGTCAATACAATCGGCGGTGCTTTCTCAAGAAACCTACCTGACTCAGTCATTGTTGATACTGTTGCCAAAGTTACCAAAAGATTTTGGAAAGTCTTTAATTACAATGCTGATACGTTTGCAATTTTAATAAATAAAATGACAGACTTTTATATGGTGCATTTCCCTAAAACTCCATTATGGTGTTCTGTGGATTATGTTAGATTTGAAATTAATGCTTCTGGACGTCCACTAAATTATCTTGCTACTTTAATTACAAAATATGGAATTGAAAAATATCCGGATAGATTTGGTCTTTGGCGAGAGGATTTAGCTGGATGTAACCCTCAGACGAATATTAGTAATGGCTCTCAATGGTATATCATGAAAATGAATCCATGCAGAACAGGAGCTCAAATGCTCTGGAGTGTTCAAGACGGTCCATCAAGAATGAATAAATGTGGAATTCTGCCAAATGATAAGGCAACTGTTCTTGATTCTGCTGTTAATAAGGGATTGGCTATGGGTATGAGATACATGGAAATTTATGGAGCAGATGTTTCGGATGCAACGTTATCTAATGTGATTCAGAATGCTAATAATTTGCTTATCAAACAAGGTGAATACTGTACTAAAGAGACTGATATTCAAGAAGATTTTAAGAATGATGCTGTTATCCTACAATTCGTTGGTAATGATTATATAAATTTTTCTGAGGTTCGGGAAGAAATCAATATTTTTGATATTATGGGAAGATTGATTTTAACTTTTAATGATACTAAAGTCATTAGCTTGTCAATTTTGAATGATGGTCTATATTTCGTTAAAATTGGAAATAATGTTTACAAGTTCTTAAAAAAATAGAAAATTCATTCTAATTGGAACTTAACCATTTAAGTTAAAAAGTGGTAGAAACTTACTAATTAACTTTTAGTAAAAATCTCATTTGATAATGTTGGATTTCCAAAAAAAAATGCAATGCTATCACTTTATGCTGATAACAAATACAAGTAAAAAATTAGAATCGTGGCTATTTTTGGGGAAATTACCAGTTAAAAAATGGGTACTACTTATCCTAAAATAGTCCACAAGTAATATTTACTCTTTATATTCTATCCAATTACTATAATTCCACTATTCTCATTCTGTCTCATATCAAAGTTCTGAACGTCGCATGAATACTATGTATTTTAAGATTTGTCACCGTTTAGCCCCTTTTCAATTTTTTGTCATATTTTGCTTTGTAATTCTCCTGTTTCATTTTAATAAAAGCGGCTTTATCGCTTTTCATAATTTCAATTTCAGGACTCTCTTTCATTATTTTATTAAAACCTCTTAGATATTCATCACTCCAAATTGACAGTTCCACGATGATTGGCGTTAAGGCTAAGCCCTTTTCAGTCAATAGGTACAGATTTGTTTTTTTGTTATCCGGAAGTTGTGATTTAGTTATAATGCCGCATTCCTCCAAATATTTTAATTTAGAAGCAAGGATGTTAGTTGCAATCCCTTCATCACTTTCAGTGAAGTCCTTGAACGTCATTTTGTCTTGTATCAGCATCAGCTTGATAATAACCAATATCCATTTGTCACCCAAAATATCAAGGGCTGATGTGATAGGACATTCGCATCGAAATTTATACTCCATATTAAATCAATATTAATTTTACTTGCAAAATGCAATTTATTTTATTTTTTACTTGCATTTCAAAAGTAATTATTATCTTTGCTTGCAAAACAAAAGTAATAATTTAAAATTATAAAAAATGGAAAATAAGGAAAAAAACACTGAAAGTGTTAATGTAGCAAAACCTGCCTACATTATGGTTCAAATGAAGGTTGCAAGCCTTGAAGACCTAATTCAACGTTATGCGCAATTTGCAATTCCAATTTTGCAAAGGTATGAAGGACAAATGATTGCGGGGTCAGCAACTCCCAAAGTAAAAGAAGGTGATTGGGATGGAAATTGGGCTGCAGTGCTCCGCTTTCCAAGTATGGAGGCAGCCGAAGGATGGTACAACTCGGAGGAGTATCAACCATATAAAAACCTTCGCATCAATGAATTACAATCTGAGGCAGGTAGGGTTGTAATTATAGAAGGTCTTTAGTTCTTAATGACTCATTCATAAAACTAACCCAGAAACATTTACTGGGTTAGGTTAATTTTTTTAAAATAATTTATATTCAAACATATGAAAAAAGTATTAGTAACAGGAATTTCGGGATTTGTAGGACAGCATTGTGCTACCGAATTATTAAAAAAGGGTTATGCAGTAAAAGGCTCTTTAAGGAATTTATCTAAAACCGATGAAGTAATAAATGGCATTACAAAACAAATTGACCCCAAG
>CAZSHX010000054.1:0-32844 GCA_964606895.1 uncultured Hyphomicrobiales bacterium | reverse complement strand
GAGAGGGCGTAAGAATTGACGTTTCAGGTTTGCCGTCGGGAGTTTATTTTGTGAGGGTGGGGGAAAAAGTTAGGAAATTTGTGAAGATATAAATATTTATTACTCTTTTTTCATAGCAATAAATAATCATTATTTTCGTTTATTTCATGTGTGTCCTCGTACTTTGAAAGTTAGTCAACCTCACCCCGACCCTCTCCATGCTTGGAGAGGGCGGTAAGAATTGCATATATTGCATCTTTTTACATTCGAAGATGCAACGGCTCAAATATCGTTATTTGGAATTATTTCAATGGTTTAGCTAAATATGACATTGCATCTTTTACATTATTATTTTTGAAGATGCAATGCAATTTGGAAGGAATATTTTGGATTACTAAATTTTCAGGAAAAGCAACTTGAAATCCCGTAATGTTCGGAGAGCGAACCTTAATAGCTCGCGGTACTACCTCCACGAGCCAAACCTTATTACCTTATTTGGCGGGTTTAATAAGGTAAGAGGTGAGAGTCGCTGGGATTCTCGGGCTACTAAGGTTAAGAATTTGGGAAAAATTAGGTTTTTAGGAAATCTTAATCCCTAAAATTCCGGTAAATGACTTTTGCTGATTATTCACAGAAACTGCATCAATTGCATTCCTAAGATGCAACGGCTCAAAAATCGTAATTTGAAATAATATCAATAGGTTAGATGAAAGTTGCATTGCATCTTTTTTGAAAAAAGTAAAAAATAATCTACCGAAGAAACCAATCTCCAATTTATAATGTTTGCTTTTTATTTGCTATTTTTGTAATTGGGACAATTTGTTTTTATTTATATAATAAGGAATGATGGTATGCAAACAGAATTAATTGATAAGTTTTTGCAGGGGATAGAACTCTTCAAAGACCTAAATGCACAGGAAAGACTACTTCTGATTGACCGTATTGTGGTTATGAACTACAACAAAGGTGAAATGCTTTTCGAGCAAAACACAATGAGACAAAGACTCTTTTTGATTTTCACAGGCAAAGTAGAACTATTTAAACTGTCGGCTTACGGCGAAGAAAAAAGACTTGCCGTTTTCGAAAAATTTGATTTTATGGGCGAAGGCTCTTTGATGGATACCTATCCTCACTCTACTTCGGCTCGGGCGTTGGAAGACTCAGTGGTAATAACAATCCACAGAGATAAAGTCCATGAGCTTTTTGATTTGAATTATCACCTTGGCACAAAAATCCTTTCGCGGGTTGCCAGAATTATTTCGCGACGCATGAGGCAAACTTCCAATCAGGTGATTAATGCCGCCGCCCAGTACATTTCGGGCAGAACAAGACTTGAGCATGACCTTTTGGGCGAGAGGGAAGTACCTGCTGAGTTTTTCTACGGCATTCAGACACTCAGGGCAGTTGAGAATTTCAACATCAGCGGAGTTAGCATAAACCACTTCCCCGATTTGATTGTTGCACTTGCACAGGTGAAGCTCGCCGCCGCTAAAGCAAATTTCGAACTTGGTCTGTTTTCAGAAGAAATTGCGAAGGCAATTTATCAGGCATGCCAGGATATTATTGATGGTAAGTTCCATATATACTTCGTGGTTGATATGATACAGGGCGGAGCAGGAACTTCGACCAACATGAACGCAAACGAAGTGATAGCCAACCGTGCACTGGAAATCATGGGATATGAACTTGGTGACTATCAGCATTGCCACCCGAACAACCACGTAAATCTTTCTCAATCCACGAATGATGCCTATCCTACGGCACTCGAAATAGCTTTGATTTACAGCAATCAGAAATTAATTGCGGTTCTGAAAGAACTCATTACGTCATTCAGAAGAAAAGGAAATGAATTTGCAAAAGTTATTAAAATGGGAAGAACCCAGCTTCAGGATGCAGTGCCGATGACGTTAGGTCAGGAGTTCGAGGCTTATGCCGTAACTTTGGAGGAAGAAGTTGAAAGACTTTCGCAAAATGTATGCCTGCTTTATGAAGTTAATCTTGGTGGAACTGCAATTGGAACAGGTATCAATACCGACCCGAAATATCGTGAACTTGTGGTAAATCACTTGCGTGAAGTTACGGGTTTGCCGCTGAAACTGTCTTCAAACCTTGTTGAAGCAACTCAGGATACCGGAGGATTTGTCATGTTTTCGTCCGCAGTGAAAAGACTTGCCGTTAAACTATCCAAGATTTGCAATGACTTACGTTTGCTTTCATCGGGACCGAGAGCCGGATTCAATGAGATAAATCTACCGAAAATGCAGCCCGGTTCTTCGATTATGCCCGGCAAAGTCAATCCTGTAATTCCCGAAGTAATGAATCAGATAGCTTACAAAGTGATTGGAAATGATTTGACTGTAACACTTGCCGCAGAGGCAGGGCAGTTACAGCTAAACGTTATGGAGCCTGTTATAGCTCAAAGTATTTTTGAATCCATCGAAATGCTGAAAAACGGAATGGCAACACTCAAGCACAGATGTATTGACGGCATAACGGCAAATGAAGCACGTTGCCGCGAGATGGTCGAAAGAAGCATTGGGCTTGTCACCGCATTGAATCCATATCTGGGATACGAAATATGTTCCGCTCTTGCAAAAGAAGCACTTGAAAACGACAGAGGCGTTTACGAACTCGTTCTGGAAAAAGGTTACCTTACAAAAGAGAAGCTTGATTACATAATGCTTCCCGAAAATATGATTCAGCCGATAAATATGATGTAAGGAATAGTTGCTTTCTTGTTTATAAATAATTATTATACCCGCGAAAGCGGGTATTTATTTTTTTCCCACGAATCTGTCATACGAATGAAATGAAGAATCTAAATCCACTTCATGGTTGAAATTACCCAATTGAGTCCTAATCAAAAAAGTTAAAAAGTTTTCATATTATAAGTTTTTGATTCACGGATAATTAATTTATATTTGTAGAATGTGCATTAATGAAAATTGATGTGCTTTTTGAAATTAGAAGAATACAACAAAAGCCTTGAAATTCGAGAATTTACAATTAGAGAAAAAGTATATGTCACGGTTATTAGTCGAAAATTATCATAAGGAAGTTCAGAATCTGATTTCTTTCGGAGGTTCAAGAAAAGAAACATCAATTAGAACAGCTTTTCAAAGACTTCTTGAGCAGTATTGCAAAAAAAAGGATTTTGTTCTTGTTCCCGAATTGGACTTCAAAACTCCTTCGGGAAAAATAGTTTTTCCAGACGGTACTATCAAAGATGCCCTCAGACTTGACTGGGGATATTGGGAAAGCAAAGACGAATATGATGCTATTGATGAAGAAATAATTAAGAAATTCGACAAAGGCTATCCAAAAGATAATATCCTTTTTGAAGATTCTCAAGTTGCCGTTCTGTATCAGGCGGGACGGGAAACAGCCCGTGTTTCAATGCAAGATACAGATGCTCTTGATAGAATTATCACTGCATTTATTGATTTCGAGCGTCCCGAGGTTAAATCTTTCCGCGATGCTATTGAAAAGTTCAAGCAGGATATTCCTCAGCTCTCTGAATCTTTGCGTGAACTAATCAATAATCAATTTGAAAACAAAGAATATATTGCGGCAAGAGATGTTTTCTTCGAAATATGCAAAGAAACTATTAATCCCGACATTGCACCGGAAGATATTCGCGAAATGTTAATCCAGCATATCCTTACCGAAGATATTTTCAACTCCATATTCGACGAAACTCAATTCCACCGCGAAAATAATATCGCCCGCGAACTCGAACACGTGCTTTCTACTTTCTTTCATGGCGAAATCAAACGCAAATTCAACGATAATGTCCGCCATTATTACTTAATTATCAAGGCGGCGGCATCCGGCATTGCAAATCATTCCGAAAAACAAAAATTCCTAAAGATTATCTATGAAAATTTCTACAAGGCATATTCCCCTAAGAAGGCTGACCGTCTCGGTGTGGTATATACGCCCAATGAAATTGTCAAATTTATGATTGAATCCGCAAATGAACTTTGTCATCGGCACTTTGGCAAACTGCTTTCAGACAAAAATGTTGAAATTCTTGACCCTGCCGCCGGTACCGGAACTTATATCACTGAGCTTATTGAATTTCTGCCCGCCGCCGCACTCCACTATAAATACGAACACGAAATTCATGCCAATGAAGTAGCAATTTTGCCCTATTATATTGCCAATCTGAACATCGAATATACATATAAACAAAAAACCGGACAATATAAGGAGTTCAAAAATATATGTTTTGTTGATACTTTGGACAACGTGGGATTCGCTTTCAAAGGACAGCAGATAGATGCCTTCTCCGGCATTTCGCTTGAGAACAAAGCAAGAATAAAACGCCAGAATGAACGCAAAATCTCAATAATTATAGGAAATCCTCCCTACAATGCAAGACAGGATAATTTCAACTCACAAAATGCTAATAGATTTTATAAAGAAATTGACCAAAGAATTAAAGATACTTATATAAAAAATGGAACCGCTCAAAACCAAATAGTTGTTTATGATATGTATATAAGATTTTTTCGTTGGGCTATGGATAGATTAGGAGATGAGGGAATTATCGCTTTTATATCTAATAATTCTTTTATTGACGGCAGAGCATTCGATGGTTTCAGAAAAACAATAAATGATGAATTTAATCATGTTTATATAATAAATCTGGGTGGAAATATAAGAGAATTGTCAGGAAAAGATGGAATTTTCTTAAATGAAAAGAATACTATATTTGGAGTTTCTGCCGCTGTAGGAATTTCTATTATATTTTTAATCAAGGAAAAGAAAAAAGAAAGATGTATTGTAAATTATATACATCCATGTGATATACGTGCAACAAGGGATGAGAAGATAAATTATTTATTTGAACACCATTTGAAGAATATTCCTTTCGAACATATTATTCCTGATAAGAAAAACAATTGGATTAATCAATCTGACAATGATTTTGAATCATTAATACCTTTAATTGATAAAGATGTAAAAGGGGGAAAAGGAAATCAAGCAATATTTAAGTTATTTTCATTAGGAATAGCTTCCCATCGAGATAGTTGGATATATGATTATTCTCCTAATCATTTAGAAAATAAGATTAAATATTTCATTGACATATATAATCATTCAGTAAATGATGATAATTTCATAAATAAAGATAAAATATCTTGGGATAGAGAATTAAATCATTATAAAGATAGAAAAATTGAGAAAATATTTGAAAAGGATAAAATCGTTCTGTCATTATTTAGACCATTTTTTAAACAGAATTTTTACTTTGATAGACATTTTAATGGAATGATATATCAATTTGAAAAGCTTTATTCAAAGAATGATAAGAATTCAATAATTGCTGTTAATAGAGAAGGAAGTAATAAACCATTTCATTTATTGGCTACAAACTATTTAGTTGATTTACATACCACCGGAGATTCCCAATGCCTCCCTTTATATAGATATACAGAAAGCGGAGAACGCTTAGACAACATTACAGATTGGGGATTAGAGCAATTTATTGTGAGGTATGAAGATAAAAATATAAGCAAGGAAGACATATTCCATTACGTATATGCCGTGCTTCACAACCCGGAATACCGTAAGAAATACGAATTAAATCTAAAACGTGAATTCCCGCGTATTCCATTCTATGATGATTTCCGGAAATGGGCAAATTGGGGTGAAAAGCTGATGGATTTGCATATTAATTTTGAATCAGTTGAGCAATTTCCTCTTGAACAGATAGATTTGCCTTGGGATAAGGAAAGAACCCCCAAAGCTAAACTAACGGCAGATAAGCTTAATGGAATAATAAATCTTGACGAACAAACTTCATTAACAGGAATTCCAAACGAAACATGGGAATATAAACTCGGCAATCGTTCTGCTGTCGAATGGATTTTAGACCAACACAAAGAAAAAACTCCCAAAGACCCGACTATCAGAGAAAAATTCAACAACTATAAATTTGCCGATTACAAAGAAAATGTAATTGATTTAATTATGCGAGTTACAACAGTGAGCGTGGAAACAATGAAAATTATCAGAGAAATGGAAAAAGAATAATATACATCTTACCTCATTTCCATAGCAATAAATAATCATTTATTTCGTTTATTTATTTTGAGAACGTTCATTGAAAGTTAGTCAACCTCACTCCAAAACTCTCCATTCTTGGAGAGGGCGATAAGAATTTGCATCTTTGCATCTTTTTCAGCACAAAGATGCAACGGATCAAAAATTCGTTATTTGAAATAATATCAATAGGTTAGATGGTAATTGCATTGCATCTTTTACGAAAAAGAGAAAAAGATGCAATGATGCAATGAAAAGTAAAATTGTGGGAATGCAACAATTTTGGTAAAACAAAATGATATTCCGTACTGTTTGGAGAGCAAACCTTAGTAGCTCGCAGTAACCCCGTTGAACCAAACCTTATTACATTATTTGTCGGGGTTAATAAGGTAACAGGCGTAGTTCGTAGCTATTCTCGGGCTACTAAGGTAAGAGGTTGAGAAATAAGGTTTATAGGAAATCAAATCCTCTTAATCCCTAAAATCCCAGAAATCCCAGTTCAAGACTTTTACCGAATCTTCCCAAAATTGCATCAACTGCTTCAAAAATGCAAATCGGCAGTGATTCGCAATATTTAGTTATTAAGATTGAAATAGCAATCAATATCGAAAATTTCAAATCACTGCCGAATAATTTTAGTTTCTACGAAAAAGAAGACTGCGAATAGTTCCCGCCGCCGGCTCTTTTTCTGTTTCTGATTATCACATAAATAATATAAGCAATGGCTCCGAAAATAAACAACGTGAAGAACAGGGTTCCCCAACTGAAAGTCGGAGGATAGACGCTCATAGTGCCGTCAGGATTCTGTACGTAGGACGGTCTGCCGTAATAATACGCAGGATGGAAAGGCATTGACCACATCCATGAAGTATTGCCCATCATATAGCCCATCATCAATCCACTGCCGAATCCACCGTAATCATTAACCTGATAATTTCTTGGAACTCCTGCCATTGAACCTGCAGGAATGGCTTTCCTGGGAGCACCGTATTTACTTGTGTAATCTCTTGTGCTTGCCATTCTGCTACCGCCGAAGCTCGTGCGTTGCTGATTTGCCACGGCACCGCTTCCAAAACTTGAACGGGGAGTTGATGAGGTTGTTCTTGGAGGAGCTGAATAAGTTCTGGTTCGGCTACCGCCGAAGCTTCTGCTTCCGCCAAAACTACGGCTACCGCCGAAACTTCTTCCGCCGCCGAATCCACCTCTGGCATCGAGAATATCAGGAGCTATTAAAAGCCATGTTAATGCAAGAGCCAGTACGAAAATGAAATATTTGTTTTTCATTAGAAAATTGCCTCCACTTCTGTAGAACCGTCTTCGTTTCTGAATTCGAATTCTGCTTTAAATTCAACATGTTCAGGAATATTTTTCTTGCTCGAAAAAATGTTTCTGATTGAGTTTTTTGTCTGAGTTCCCTTAATATGAACGAACAGGGAAATTAATCCCTCAAGCTCTTCCTCGTTAAAGAAAACCAAAGTTGATTCGATATCTCCGTCGCTTTTGATTTCCAAAAGATTCAATTCCATAGATTCTTCTTCGGTAAACGAAGGCTCTACAATTTTTGCATTTTCAAGATATTCATTGAATATGCTTTTCGTGTAGAGTTCCTTGTCCTGCCCTTCGTACTGAACAATGGCATCAAAAGTACCTGTTTCGTCGAGATTCAGGAAAACTTCCTTAATGCCGCCGAGTTGTTCGCCATTGAAGTAAATAGCAGTTTTTTCTAATCTTCCGTTGCTTTCAATTCCAAAAGTTGCCATATAAAAATAATATTATTAAAAATAAAAATTCGCTGATGACGAATTTACAAAACTTTCCAAACTATAATACGAATATCGTCAAAAAAAGTTTTTTTGGGACATAATATTTCTCGAACAATATGGGATACAAACAAAAATATATTTTAATTATTTGGAGGAAATTTCGTAATTTAATCCCATAGTACTATTAATTATTTGAAAATGATAGGACCATGCGATGAAAAAGCACATTTATGTTTTTGCACTTCAGATTTACTGAATTACTTCGGTGTTTCCTCTTGTTTTAAATAAGTTCAATTTATTATCGTCGAACAATTAATGAAAGAAACGATTTACATAGAGACAAGTATAATTAGCTATTTGATTTCAAAATCTAACAGAGACATAGATTTGTTTCAAATCATGTACACCAATCGAAATATTAGGAGGCTACAATGAACTCTGATCCAATTGTTGAAGAATTGCACAAAATCCGTGAACAGCATGCGGCAGAATTTAATTATGATAAAGATAGAATCTTAAATTATTGGCTGAATAAAGCTAAGGATAAAAAAAAGGTCTATGTCAACCTTGAAAATGTTAAAACCGAATCGAATTACGCTGTATTAGTATAAATGAAGTAGTACGGGTATTTTTATATTTATTCTATTCGTATGTTTATGAAAAAGCACATTTATGTTTTTGCAATCCTGCTTTTCTTCCTCTTTGCAGGAAAATTATTCGCTGTGAATGACAGTTGTTTGAAACTAATTATACCCAACGATAAAGCACATGGTTCATGGAATCCTGACTCGGTAATGGTTGATACTTGTTCTGATTCGCCAACCTATTTAGTAATTTATGCAAAAAAGGGATGGGGCATTGAATTTCCTAATTATTACTATCCTTTTAAAATTAAACCCTTACCGGCAGATAGTATTGTACATTCGGATGCTATTGACCCTAATTATGCATCATTCAAAATTCGTGTAGATTCCTTAGAACAATTATTTGGTCCAATGAATTTCATGAGTGGGTATGAAGTAGCAGACTCCTCAAACATGGGATTCCCCTACTTTTTCTTGGGATGTAACAACTATCAAATTGAATCTATATTTTACAATAAATTATTAAGTTTTGATTCATTAAAATCTTTAAACTCACCCCAATGGGGATTACTTAGTAAACCGGAAGAAAAAAACATATCAAACGAATTTAGTATTTATATTGAAAATGCCATACTTAATATTTTTTTATTAAATGAAAAATATGCTACAAATGAACATAGAATAAATATTTATAATGTACTTGGAGAATGCGTTTTAAAAACTGCCATTTCATCGGGCACAGCCGAATACTCAATTGATATTTCCTTTTTAAACAATGGAATGTATTTTGTTCAGGTTGACGAGTCAATCTTCAAGATTTTGGTGTGGAGATAGTCCCATTCCTAATCCTATACATCTTCCCATTGGTCAATCCTGATGTCAGCCTGCTTTAATATTTTCAGTAAAAACGATTTATTGATGTCGGTAAACGAAAATTTCATAACCCGCTCTATTAGGTGTAGAGCAATACTCTTGCGATTATTTTCTTACACAATTTCCGCAGTAATCCAAAAATTCTTTTGCTTTTATACTGTATTCGAACCGTTTGACATCAGTCATTGCTTGATTGCCGACTATCTGACGAAGTTCGGGATTTGCGTATAAATTATTTAGATGCTCTGTCAATTTTTCTGTTTCTGCAGGTTCGAAGAAGAAACCTGTTTCATTCTCTTTGATAATTTCAACAACACCTCCGCTTCGGGTGGCAACGACGGGAAGCCCGCCTGCCATTGCTTCGATAACTACCAGCCCTAACGTCTCGCAAAGGGATGGAAGTACAAATACATCAAAGCAATTCATCAGTTCAGGAATATTGTTGGAAAAATAAAGGAACTTAACCCGTTGACTCAATTTCAGTTCGGTAACTTTCTCCTGTAGTTTTTTGAAATACTCCGAATCGTCAATATTGCCGATAAGAACAAGAACGAAGTTCTTAATTTCCGAATTTCCCAATGCATTTATTAATGTCATCTGGTCTTTCTGGGGTTCAATTCTTGCAACGCAACCAACGATGAAATCATCATCCCGAAGCAGAAATTTTTCTCTCAGGGCAGACTTATCGAAATTTTTTGGATTGAATTTTTCGATGTCAATTCCGCATGGAATAACGGCAATTTTTTCGAAAGGGAAAACCGTATTTTTTGCAAGCTGATGTTTCATGTATTCAGCAATAACAACAGCTCCATCAAGACTTCTATACAATCGGTTATGAAACCAGTCAATTTTCTTCACTCCGGACTGCATCTGCTGATAAAGAACAAGAGCAGTTTTTTTGAAGAAAATATTTCGGGCGAGCATACAACTATTGATATGAATTGTTTTTCCGATTATGCACAAGTCAGCATCGAATTCTTTGAAAAGCTTGCCCAAATAGTAAATTGCTTTTGTGTCGTAGTATCTGCTGAGGATTTTAAGGCTTCTATGTGGGATTTTGTTCTTGATGCAGTAATCTTCGGCTCTTGTACCGGGATAGGTTACAACCAAAGCCTCATGACCGGCTTTGATGGCATCTTCGGCACGCTTAATCATTTGGATTTCCAAACCGCCGAAACCGCTATATGGATTAAGGAAAATATATTTCATAATTACAATTTAAGTTACCCGATATCTTTTCTGGATTGCCGGCACAAATAAAAAAAAATCCCCCTTATTCACCCTTTGGCTAAGAGTAAATATTAAGCCGGGGGATTTTAGATTCCTCGTTCCAATCAATAATGCAAATTTTTTAAAAGCCGAAGCTTTGTTAATTAAATTCTATGAACAGCCGCTTGTCGAGCCGCAATCTTCACAAACCGTGCAACTGCCATTTCTTTTGACTCGGATTGAGCCGCAGGAAACACATTGCTCGCCTGTATAACCGATTGCTTTCGCTTCAGCCGCCATTTTTTTATGTCCGTTGCCGTTTTTCACTCCGCTCATAAACATATTTTTTGAAACAGAAAGCGGCGGTTCACTTTCTGCTTCGACTAAAACTTTTTCTAATGCACTTTCTCCTATGCTTCGGTCAGAAGGTTCTTCCTGATTCTCAGTATCAGATTCAGCCGTTGAATTATTTCCGTTTTTTTCGGGATGAACTTCGTCCACTGCTTTAACATGAACAAAATCAGTTCTGTCCAGATAGTCATAACCAAGCGAACGGAAAACGTAATCAAGAATTGATGTCGAATTCTTGATAGCTTCATGACCTTCAACCATGCCGGCAGGTTCAAACCTTGTGAAGGTAAACGTATCAACAAGTTCTTCCAAAGGCAAGCCGTATTGGAGGGCTTTGGATGCAAGAACAGCGAAACAGTTCAGCAAGCCCTTGAACGAAGCACCTTCCTTGTACATATCAATGAAAATTTCGCCAAGACTGCCGTCTTCGTATTCACCCGTTCTAAGGAAAACCTTGTGTCCGCCTACATAAGCCTCGCGAACAAAACCTGTTCTCTTTTTGGGAAGTCTGCGGCGAATTGCTTCATTTCTTAAATTTTCTTCAATTTTTTTCTGAACTTCCAATAGTCCTAAAGTTTCGTCAAGCGATTCTTCGTCGCCAAGCATAACCACTTCGTCCAAACCTTCGGTATTTGAAGCGTTCAACGGCTGTGAAAGTTTGGAACCATCGCGATAAATCGCAATTGCCTTGAGCATCATTTTCCATGATTTCATGTGGACTTCGCCGATTTCCGAGATAGTTGCATCGGCATGCATATTCACTGTTTTGGAAATTGCACCTGTGACGAAAGGCTGTGCCGCCGCCATCATCCGAACATGAGCCATATAATGAATATATCTTGTTCCGTTTTTACCGCATTTGTTTGCTGTATCAAAAACAGGGAGGTGTTTTTCCTGAATATGAGGTGCACCTTCAATCATCATTGTACCGCAAACGTAATCGTTTGCTTTTTCAATCTGCTCTTTGGTAAATCCTAATCCTGTGAGCAAATCAAATCCCGAATCATTTAGCTGGTCGTGAGTAAACCCGAGGGAAAGGCAAAAATCTTCGCCCAATGCCCATTTATTCAAGGCAAACTTAATATCAAAAACAGTATCAAGCTGTTTTTCGAATACCTGTATTTTTTCGTCTGTAAATCCTTTGCGTTTGAGGTCTTTTTGTGTAATGGTCGGGCAACCAATCAGAGTCCCATGACCTTTTGAATATTTTTCGATGTCTTCAATCTGCTTCTGAGTGTAACCAAGTTTTACCAATGCCTGCTCGACAGACTGATTAACTATTTTGAAATAACCGCCGCCTGCAAGTTTTTTATATTTAACAATTGCAAAGTCAGGTTCAATACCTGTTGTATCGCAATCCATAACAAGACCGATTGTACCAGTTGGAGCAATAACGGTAACCTGAGCATTGCGGTAGCCGTATTTTTCACCTAAATCCAAAGCTTTGTCCCAGATTCTTCTGGCGGCAACAAGCAGGTATTCAGGGCAGTATTTCGGGTTAATACCGATAGGTTTGACTGTAAGGTCTTCGTATTCTGAATCTTTGGAATTGTAAGCCGCAAGACGGTGATTTCTAATCACGCGGAGCATATTGTCTCGGTTTTTGGCAAATTTCGGGAAAGGTCCTATTTCTTTTGCCATCTCAGCAGAAGTAGCATAAGATTCTCCTGTCAGCAATGCGGTTAAAGCACCTGCCATTGCTAATGCTTCCGGAGAATCATAAGGAACTCCGTTAACCATCAGCAGGGTTCCAAGATTGGCATAACCAAGCCCAAGTGTTCTGAAATCGTAACTAAGCTGTGCAACCTTCTTTGATGGGAATTGTGCCATTAGAACAGAAATTTCAAGAACAATTGTCCAAAGGCGGATTGCATGAAGATAATCATCAATTGAAAAGATGCCTTTTTCTTCATTGTAAAATTTCATAAGATTTAAACTTGCAAGGTTGCAGGCTGTATCATCAAGAAACATATATTCACTGCATGGATTGCTTGCATTGATTCTTCCTGATTCTGGGCAGGTGTGCCATTCATTGATTGTGGAATCAAACTGCAAACCCGGGTCGGCAGATTTCCAAGCACACAAATTTATTTTTTCCCATAAATCTCTGGCTTTCACTTGTTTGCAGAAGCCTTTACGTGTTCTCCATTTTAACTCCCATGTCTCGTCATTCTGTACGGCTCGCATGAAATCGTTGGTCAGTCTTACGGAATTATTGGAGTTTTGTCCGCTGACTGTAAGATAGCCTTCACTTTCGTAGTGAGTGTTGTAAGTATCAAAACTGAGATTAGTATAGCCTTGCTCAACAAGTGCAAGAACTCTTAGAATATATGTCAGCGGAATTCCTCTGTGAACAGCTTTTTTAATCAAATTGTTAAGTTCGGCATTTGTCGTTCTGTCAGTACCGTTAGCAACTGATTCATCAAGAATTGCTTTCAGGAATGTAGCACTGATTTTTGAACCGGCAACCAATGCGGCAACCTTTTCTTCTTCTTTAGCTTTCCACTCAATGAATGTTTCAACATCGGGATGGTCAATATCAACGATAACCATTTTCGCGGCTCTGCGGGTAGTCCCACCTGATTTGATGGCACCTGCGGCACGATCGAATATTTTAAGGAAACTCATCAATCCTGATGATTTACCGCCACCCGAAAGTTCTTCTTTTTCGCCGCGGATGGACGAAAAGTTAGTGCCTGTTCCACTTCCGAATTTGAATATTCTTGCTTCACGCAATGCAAGGTCAAATATTCCGCCTTCATTCAGCAGGTCATCTTCCACAGATTGAATGAAACAAGCATGTGGCTGAGGTCTTGAATAAGCGTCTTTTGACTGAGTTACTTTTTTTGAATCAGGGTCAACATAATAATGTCCCTGTTTGCTTCCTGTTATTCCATAAGCCCAGTTCAAACCCGTATTGAACCACTGGGGAGAATTTGGGGCAACCGACTGATTCAACAGCATAAATGCAAGTTCATCATAGAAATTATTTGCATCTTCGTCGGTGTCAAAATAGTTATATCTTTTACCCCAGTCAGTCCAAGCACCTGCAAGACGATGGACAACCTGCCTGATGGATTTTTCGGGTCCTGTTTTCTGAACTCCGTTTTCATCAAGAATTGGCTTGCCTTTCTTGTCCACCTGAGGCACTCCGGTTTTACGGAAGTACTTTTGGGCAAGAATATCAGTTGCAAGCTGAGACCATTGGGCAGGTACCTCGATATCGTCCTGATCGAACACAACCGAACCATCAGGATTCCTGAGAACCGACGAACGCGTTGTGTAAGAGAACAGGTCATAAGGACTTGCACTGCCTTTGGTAAAAAGTTTATTTATTTTCATCATTCCCCCGTTTATTTTTGTATTGTGAGTATATCATTATTTAATAAGAAAATCAATTGTGACAACTGCTTTAATGCTTTTTTCGATTGTTGTCAGGTCATAAGTTCCGTAATCCGAGACATCAACAGAATTTACGGGAGTAATCTGGAATACACCCTGCTGAGCACCCTTCAAACCTCCAACTTTACTGCCGCTGTTTTCGGCAAGCTGTTCGGCTCTGTCTTTGGCATCTTTAGTCGCGGCACCGAGCATTTCAACTTTCATGTCGTTGATTTTTGTGAAGAAATATTGCGGCTGATAGGACATTATTTCAATGCCGTCTTTGATAAGATTAGTTATTTCGGTTGAAAGGCGGCTGATTAGTTTCACATCATTGATTGAAACAGTGATGTATTGAGAAAGGTCATAGCCGCTGATTGTATTTGTTGGTTTACCCTCATTATTCAACTGAAATTGTTTAGTCGTTATAACTGAAGAAATTTTCATTTTTTCGGCACTGATTCCGTTTTGCTGTAGATATTTGATAACCATATCTCTGTCTTTCTCCAGCTTGGTATAAGCAGAGACGAGGTCGGTACTTCTTGAATAATACTGGCAGGACCAGGTAGCAAAATCGGAAATTATTTTCTTTTCGGCAAATCCTTTGACAGTTATGTAATGGTCAGAAAATTTTATCTTCTGCATAGTAGATGAAACGAAAAGCGAGGATATAATTAGCCCAAGGGCAAGTGTCAATCCAAGCAAAAAAAGACCGATTTTATTATTACTGTCATTCATGATGTAATTTCTCAAAAAAATTGATTAAATTTAGTTTCAGTTTTTCTGAAAACAAGAAAAACTTTTTTTGTACGTATCCTAAATTGATAATTTCTTAATGGATACAACAAAAATATTCGTCTTGTTCTTCAGTATATAAACGAATAAAGATTATTAAGAATTTAAAAATTTAATATATCAAATTAAGTAAATTTTTACTTATATATGAAACAAAAGTTTTCCACAAACAAAAGAAAGTACTAATAACTTACTTGAATTAAATGATATGAAAAAATTACTTGAAAACAAAAAAATCTTGGTCGGCATAACAGGTTCGATTGCCGCTTATAAAACTCTTTCTCTGATTCGTGAACTGGTCAAAGCCGGAGCCGAAGTACATGCAATTCTTACTCCATCGGCAGTGAATTTTGTTGCTCCGATGACAATAGCTAACCTTACACGGAATAAAGTTTTAATTGATATGTTTGACGAGTCTTCTCAATCAGCAGGTGCATGGCACATAGAACTCGTTCATTCCTGCGATTTGATGATAATTGCTCCATGCTCGGCATCAACCTTAGGAAAAATTGCAAACGGGATTTGTGACAATGCACTTGTTACACTGGCGGTAGCTATCCCAAAAGAAACACCGTTACTCGTTGCTCCTGCCATGGACTATTCGATGCTGTTTCATCCGACTACTCAAAGGAACATTGCACAAATTGAAAAAGACGGAGGAATTATTATTCCACCCGAAGAAGGTGAACTATCCAGCGGACTACTCGGACCAGGCAGACTTCCAGATAATGAAGTTTTGATGGAAGCTATTTACAAAACTTTAAAAATTCAATCTGAGCCGGCTATAAAACCTGATTCCTCGAAACAGTCACCTAAAGAAACAACTGAAAAAAGCGAGGAAACAAAGCTAAAAGAGGCTGTTGAATCTTCTGTCTTCACTTTGCAGGATGCCGTAGAAAAAGACAAATGGACTGCCGAATTTGCACTAACCAAACTAAAGCAGGAGCTTGGAATTGAATCGGAATTTAATCTCAGAGGTAGAAAAATTCTGATAACAGCAGGACCTACTTACGAAAAGATTGATGATGTCCGCTTTCTTGGAAATTATTCTTCGGGGAAAATGGGTTATGCTCTTTCCTCGTCTGCAAAAGAACTTGGTGCGGAAGTTACACTTGTTTCAGGTCCTGTTGCTTTGGCTGTTCCTGCGGGAGTTACCGTTTTCAATGTGGAATCTGCTGAAGAAATGCACCAAAAATCTATTGAACTTTTTGTAAATGCCGATGTTGCCATCCTTTCCGCGGCGGTAGCAGATTTTACTCCGGCAATCAGGCATGAAGGAAAGCTAAAAAAAAATGAAGTTGGCGATAATTATACAATTGAGTTAATAAAGACAAAAGATATACTTGCCGATTTGGTGAAAATCAAAAAAGAAAAACAAATTGTTGTCGGGTTTGCACTTGAATCATCTAACGAAATTGAAAACGGATGGAAAAAAATGAAGGAGAAGAACTGCGACATGATTGTAGTCAATTCTGCCAACAAACCTAAAAGCGGCTTCAGAGGCGACGACAACACAATAACCATACTCGTGAAAGATGGCAGAGAACTTCCATATCCGCCAATGAGCAAAGCTGCATGCAGTCTTGAAATATTAAAAAATTGCGAAAGTATTCTGAAATAACCAATAAAAAAACTGAATATTTTCTGATTGTTCTTGATATTGGCAGAATCCTGACCATGCAATTGTGCATTAAAACTCATTTTTGGAAATTTGGTATAATTTATGCTTTACGTTCAAATGTGTATTTTAATAAAGTATAAATAAGCTGACATGAAACATATTATTAAAATTTTTATTTTGGGATTCTTGCTTTCAGGAACTTTAAACTGCCAGATTTATCCTGCAAGTTATTCGAACTGGCTTTTTCCTGACGGGAATTCCGAAGCAACGAAATATCAGGTTGTGCCTTCAAAACAGCAGGATATCAAAAACTTTACTATCAAGTGGTCAAGCAGTTCAATTGCGGGAGATGTTCAGCCGTTAATCGGCAACATTATCAATAACCCCAAGATATTTCCTTTGATGACTTACGCACCGAATGAGATTGCCGCTGTTGTTGCAGGGAAAATTGTTGTTATTGATGCTCTTGGCAGAACTCACACAATGAACTCAACCCCGATGTCCTATATCAAGAATATTTCTGTACTTTTCGACACTACACTCACAACATTGAACAGCCGCGTTCAGAATCCTATTGCAATGGGTTTGGAAACATCAGAATTTAAAAATGATAAGGACAGCGTTGCATTCACATATATCGCCGGATTCGACAACAACGCTGATACTGTTGCATATCTGAAAAGACTTGCCATTGATTTAAGAAAAGATTTCACGAATTATTATGCAAGCATCAAACCCATCTGGGGCAAGAGATTTCAGAATAATTTCATTGTTTATGCCGAAATAAACATGAAAAACCCGAAAGACAGCATTGGATTTGACCCAAGTTATTTCAGAGGTCTTGCTGAGTTTAACTCAAAGAATTTACTTTACAATTATCCTTTGCCCGATATTGGCGACAGTCTTGAATTTAGGGTATATACTGCACCTGAAATCAGCTTCGCGACTCCATCACTCAGCTTTTTGGGTGGCTTGAAAACTTCGATACTTCTTCCTAATTATCCTGCAACTAATTTGCAACAACCGGTATTTAACTCAGTTTCTGCCGGATTGCCGACAGAACCAGGCAAATCATATCTTATGAGCTATGAAATAAGAAATGGTGGTATTTATCAGGATATTGGTCCGGACGAACTAACAAGCATAATTCCGGCAAAAAGTACAAAACCGGAAATCAGACCATATTACCTGCACACTTTCAATGATGTAACCCGCGACAGCCTGATACTTGTGGCTGAACAATACAGAGGGATAGACAGTTCGCACGGAATTTCAAAACTGCATTTATATAATTCCTTAGGTGTTGCAATTACTTCACCCGGCAATTTGGCTAATCCGTCTTTTATTGGCGGCAAAGACCATCTTTGGTCAATAGCGGTTGGAGATGCCGACGGTATTAATCCTGCAAATAAATGGTTGCCCTACTATCCGCAGTATCCCGGAAAGGAAATTATTGTTACTCAAACTACCAGAGATTTTGTTGTTGCCGGCAGTAAGTTATTTATACTTAAATACAACGAGAATACAATTCCCAAACCAACTCCCCCCGACAGCTACCTTTTTCCATTGGACACTATAGCTTCTCAGAGAATCAACGGCTGGGTAGCCGCAGTTAATGATCTGGACGGTGAACCCGATAAAAAAGATGAGATTGCATTGGTTGACGGTTCTACTCTAAGAATTGTAAGATTAAGGGATTATACCGATAAAAGATTTCAGAGCGGTATGCCTTTCGATACAGTTTATAGCTGTAATTTCCCGAATGAGACAATTTCAAATGTTGCCATTTCTGACGTTGACGGAGACGGAATGAATGATTTGGTTGTTACTACATATTTCAATACATATTTAATCGGTTCTCTGATTCCATATACCCTAAAGATAGTGCCTGAAGTTCTTCCCCAAATGCCTATATGCTCAGGTGATACAATCAAATTCAAATGGGCAAATCTTATTCGGAGTTATGGCGAAGTTGATGTTAAATTTAATGTTTATTCGGGAGGAAATCCAACTACCGATACAATCATGATTTATGAAAAATATAAAAATGATAAAGATACTATTCAATTCAGCTATATTATAGGCAAAGAATTAATTGGAAAGAGCGGAAGATTCATCATTGAAAATCGAAGCCATCCTACTTTAATTTACGATTCAACGGCAATTTACAGTTTTGCAATACCAACATTATCTATTGACCCGATGGCATCAACGAGTTACCGTTCAGGGGATAAATTTTTAGTGTCGGGAACTACGCTTTGTGTTGATTCAGTAAATCTGGAATTCAGTTTAGATGGTATCAAGGGATGGCAAAAGATGACTTCCCTAAAAACAGATGCCGCAGGCAGATTTATGCTGTCATCGGTTATGCCGTGCCCTCCGATTTTCAATTACAGAACACAAGATTTAAATAATGGAATCTTCCTTAGAGTTGAATATTTCGGTTATCAATATAAGGATAGTACTGTTCCGGCATTCATCATGCTGAAACCTACTCTGTTCCCATTAACTTTCGACACATCAACAACAATCTGCCCAACCATTGAATTCACATGGAATGTAAATAATATTCAGACAGTTTGCGATTCCATTTCAGTATTAGTTTCGATTGACGGTGGGTTGAGTTTCGTATTCCTCGAGCAGATGGATTCGAAAATCGGGAAATTTGTTTGGAAAATTCCTTTGACATTGCCTGATTCGGTAATGGTCAGATTTTGCTGTGAAGGCGGTTGCGAGAGAATTGACACAACAATTTATAACTTCAAACCAAAATATATTAATATTGTTTCGCCCAATCCATTCAATCCTTTGAAGGAAGAACTTGAAATCTGCTATCAGGTACCCGAAGAAACAAACGTTTCAATTAAAGTTCTTGACCAAAATAACCGGATTGTTGCCGAACCGTTAAGCAGTCAGCACCGGCAACCCGGAATTGCATACTGCGATAGATGGTCTGGCAACATGTGGGATAAATCGCCCGCCGCCAATGGCATGTATTATCTGGTAATGGAATTTTCAAATTCGACGAAAGAGGTTTATCCTGTTTTCATAAGGCGATGATTTATCTGAAATTAGAAAAGTGTCAATAAAAAATTATTTATTATTCGATTAATTTTTAGTAAATTATGTAATTCTTAAAGTGGTATTTCCATAAATTTATCACTTTACTTATTTAAATTAATTAGTTACTTGATATTCAGAGAGGTAAAAATTGAGAATATTAGTTGTCGAAGACGAAAGAAAAGTTGCAAGCTTTATAAAGCACGGACTCGAAGAAGAGCGATACATCGTTGAAACCGCCGCTGACGGAATTACGGGTTTGGAAATGGCAATGAACAATCAGTTCGATGCAATTCTGCTCGACGTTATGCTCCCCGGAAAAGACGGATTTGCAGTTCTTGCTGAGTTGAGAACTGCAGGAGTTGCCACTCCGATTCTAATGCTCACTGCCAGAGGAACAACTGAAGACAGAGTGCAGGGATTGGATTTGGGAGCCGACGATTATCTTCCAAAACCGTTTAGTTTCGAAGAACTTGTTGCCAGACTGAGGTCAATTTTGCGTCGCTCAAGTCCCGAAAAATCAACTAAACTGCGTTGCGGTGATTTAGTCCTGGATACAGTTTCTCACCTTGCTTTTCGTTTTGGAATTGAAATTGAACTGACAACTAAGGAATACGCACTTCTCGAGTATCTGATAAAGAACAAAAACAGGATTTTAAGCAGAAGCACAATCACCCAGCACGTCTGGAAGCATAATTTCGACCCTGAATCAAACATTATAGATGTTTACATCAAAAGGCTCCGTTCAAAAGTTGAACGTGAGGACGGCACCAAGCCGCTTATCCAAAGTATCCGCGGTGTCGGCTATCGCCTGAGGGAATTCCCGCAGGACGATTTAACTGAAGTGCAGGAATAGATGGGGAACTGCTATTTAGATGTATCAATTAAATCTATTTCTTCTTCGCAACTATCAGATATTGAAAAACTGCGAAATTTTTGAGTAATCCAAATGAAAGACCAGACAGGAGTTTCATTTTCCATCCGTTATTTTTGTTTGATGAAAGTTTAATAATCTTCAGCCCGCATTCATCAAACATCTTTTTCATTGTGTGGAGTGTAAAGAATCGGAGATGAGTTTGGTCCAGCACTCCCGACGGTTCATATTCGAACTTATCAAAAAGAATTTTCAGTACAGGAACAATATACCGAATATTTGGAATGCTCGCAATGATACATCCATCTTTGCTGAGGTGCTTTTTATATTTATTCAGAACACTCCAGGGGTCTTTTGTATGCTCCAGAACATCGGCAAAAACAATGCAATCGAAATACCCGGCTTCAAAATCGGGGTTGAGGGCTTCAACATCTGCGAGGATTACTCTGTCGAGCCTTGTATCTGCAATGTTAGCGGCATTTTCAAAAAGTTCAATTCCAACTACTTCAGCCGAAAATATCTTTTTGATTTCCAAGCCGCTGGCACCTTCGCCACAGCCTACATCCAAGACTCGCTGAACTCCCGAAGGAATCAGGGAAACAATATCGTGCCTTACAAGGCTGAAATAATCATCTTTCTTTGTATCGTACATCCTTGTATTTTTATTATTTCCTAAAGCCAACTATGACCATCCTTTTTCTTGATGAGTTCAACGCATTTTTTCACTTCCTGCACCCTGTCTTTGGGGCAGACCAGAACAGCATCGTCAGTTACTACTACCACCATGTTCTCAAGTCCGAATCCTGCAAAAATTATATGGTCTTTGGTGCTTGAATTGATAATAACGGAGTTTTTTGTATCAAAAACTGAATTGTTGCCATGGATAATATTGCCGTCGTTGTCGCTTTGCCTGACCCGGTCCAATGAGTCCCACGAGCCGATATCGTCCCATGAAAACAGGGCACGAGCAACATAAACATTGTCCGCCTTTTCCATCAATCCGTAATCAATTGAAATATCGGGAAAAGCTTCAAAAACAGGAGCCGCTTTGATGTGAGGTCCGAAGAAGGCTTTTCCCGTTTCGTTTTGGTAACAGTTTCTCAGAATATCAATTTTGGAACCGACTTCGGGAAGATACTTAATCATGCTTTCGATAAATACATCCAACCGCCAGAAGAACATTCCGCTGTTCCAAAGGAAATTGTTGGATTCGAGAAAATGTTGTGCTGTTTCCAAATCAGGTTTTTCCCTGAATCGTACAACGGGAATAATATCGGGATTATTCGAAAGCCCGCTATCTTTCCTATCAACTTCAATATATCCGTAACCTGTTTCAGGTCGTGACGGCTGAATTCCGATTGTGCAGATTGCTTTATTCTTTTCGACGAAACTCAAAGCTCCGTCAACAGTTTCTGTAAACTTTTCCATGGGAGTAATACTCTGGTCGGCAGTCAGAACAGCAATAGAAATCTCCGATGGGCTGAATGATTTAGAATATTTTTCGGCAATGAAAGCCGCGGCAAGAGCAAGACAGGGAGCTGTATTCCGCTTGTATGGCTCGGCAACAATATTTTCATGTGGAAGTACAGGTAGAGCTTTTCTTAGCGGTTCAAGCAGAATTTCGCTTGTGATGATGAATACATCTTCAGCCGATATCAGCGGAGAAATCCTTTCGATGGATTCTTCAATCATAGTCTTTTCCGTTGCCAGAGGCAAAAGCTGTTTGGGCTTTCTTTTACGGCTCATAGGCCAGAATCTTTCTCCGGATCCGCCAGCCATTATAACTGCTGTTCTTTTCATTATTTTCCTATTTTTTTAACAAATCCCGAATCTCAGAAAGTAACTCCACTTCGGGTGTCGGTGGCGGCGGTTCTGCAGGAACTTCTTCCTGTTTTCTTTTCATTTTATTCATTGCTTTGACTAACAAAAATATAGCAAAAGCAACAATCAAAAAATCAATAATCACATTAATAAAAACGCCATATTTCAGCATAACCGGCGGATTTTTACCGACTGCTTCTTTCAGTACAATTGCAAAACTGCTGAAATCAAGTCCGCCCAATAGCATACCAATCGGAGGCATAATCACATCATTTACGAATGAGGTAATGATTTTGCCGAAAGCACCACCGATAATTATACCGACAGCAAGGTCAACCACGCTTCCGCGGTTAATGAAAGTTTTAAATTCACTGATAATTCCCATATTGTCATCCTTCATATTAGTTGATAATAAATGAATATTTTGCAATATAGCTAATTGAAAAATTAAAAACAATTTTCAAATCAAAAAAATATGATTATTCGATTCCCTGCCTTAGGATTTCGGTTCTTTCTGCAATTTGAAGATTTTCGATTATCAGGTCGAGGTCGCCGTCAATTACTTCTCGCAGTGAGTAATTCTTGCTGTCGCCTTCTAACCTGTGGTCAGTCACGCGGTTTTGCGGGAAATTATAGGTGCGGATTTTTTCGGAACGGTCGCCGGATCTAACCATTGATTTTCTTGCTGAAGAAATCTCCTTTTGCTGTTTTTCAAGTTCCATTTCGTAAAGCCTTGAGCGAAGTACCTTCATCGCTTTATCGCGGTTTTTGAGCTGGGAGCGTTCTTCCTGGCAGGAAACAACAATCCCCGATGGAATGTGTACCAACCGAACAGCCGTTTCGACCTTATTGACGTTTTGCCCGCCTTTTCCGCCCGAACGGAAGATATCAATCCTTAAATCTTCGTCATTAATCTGAATATCAACTTCCTCGGCTTCGGGCAATACGGCGACTGTTGCCGCAGAAGTATGCAGGCGGCCGCTTGCTTCGGTATCGGGAACCCGCTGGACACGATGAACTCCGCTTTCAAATTTCATCAACCCGAATACATCCTCGCCGGCAATTGAGAAAACAACTTCTTTGAATCCGCCGCGTTCACTTTCGTTGAAATCAAGCAGTTCGAACTTGAAGTTCTTGCGTTCGCAGTATTTCTGATACATCCTGTACAAATCCCCGGCGAAAAGACCTGCTTCGTCGCCGCCCGTGCCGGCTCGAATTTCAACAATACAGTTCTTCAAATCGTTCGGGTCTTTCGGAATCAGCATTATCCTCAGTTCATCATCAAGATTTAAGCGTTGAAGATTGAGCGACTGAATCTCTTCATAAGCCATCTGGCGGAATTCGAAATCCGTTTTGGGGTCGTTGTATATCTCCTCGCTCGAATCAATCTCATTGCTGATTTTAATGAACTGCACGGCTTTTTCCGCCAAAAGACTCAGCCTTTTGAATTCGCGGGATGTTTCTTTGAATTTGTTCGAGTCGTTAACAATTTCGGGATTGTTAAGCAATTCCTTAATATAATTATATCTATCCAGTATGGATTGAAGTTTATCTTTCATAATAAATCCGATTTTAAAAAATGACAATAAAAAGAATACAAAAATACGGCTAAAAATTGACTTAAATTCATTAAAATTATTGAAGAAGATTTTGGAGCGATATTACTGATAACTTCTAAGTATTTTTATAATATAACAGATATTCGTGTGCTTGGTATTTTGGGGATTTTCAAAAAAAGGAGATTAGCATTTAGTAAAAAACATCGGAATATCTTGAATTTATTTGAATCAAAATATCCGATGTCTTTATTTAAATCATGAATTCAAATTTAGCGTTTAAACATAATAATCAACATTCCTGTCAGAATTTTCTACTTCTTTCGGTGTATTGAATTGTTCGTTTTTTCTTGCATCAATAAAAGATTGAAATTTCGCGGATTGTTCGTCCGATAATATGGTCTTAATTTGTTTGTTGACATTTGCCATGTTTTGGTCCATAACGGTTTTCATTGCTTCAGGATTGTTAGCACTTGATGTGTTGTCTTTCATTTTTGCATCCATTTCATCAATATTTTGTTGAAAAATTGATACGAGTTTGGCTTTTTGGTCATCTGTAAGATTTAAATCCTTAGATAGCTTATTTGCCATTTCAGTAGCATTAGGTTTGGGTGGCGGACCACCGGTGCCATGCATTTGCGGTTTTTGCATTGATAATTTTTCAGGAGTTATGGCTCCCGAAGAATTTGGAATTGAAGAACTTGTCATTAAAACCTCCTGTTTAGTTTGAAAATAAGAACGGGAAAAACATACTGCATTTTCCGGTACCTCTAATTTTTAATATGATAATCCATTAATAATATTTTTAAATATTTTTAAGCATATTTGAAATAATTATGGTCGTTCAAAATGCTCCGGTCTTGGTCGGCACTCATCGTTTGGGTTTATTGGCAGTCGCTTTGGATTGACTGCTTCGCCAAGTATCTCTTTTAGTTTTACAATCTGTTCCGGACGCATCAGACTTTTCAATTTATTGAAATGCATGGAATTCACTTTTTCCAACTCCTTGTGTAAATTACCAACATCATTAGTCAAAGATTCAATTTTTGCTTGGTCAGGGTTTTGTTGGAAAATCTCATCAAAAATATTCTTGCGTTTTTCCATTATTTGGAACATAATTTTATCCATTCCTTCGAAATGATTAGCCATAATGTTACCAAATTCTTTCTTTTGGTTTTCATCCATCTTCAATTCGTGATCCAGAAAATCTTTTGCATGAAATCTATCGGGTTTGAAGTTTGGAGGAAATGGCATGAGAGGTCTTCCGTGCTGACGGAACATACCCAGCCCGAAAATTGTCAATAATGCTATATTTAATATCACCAGAACAATTACTGACCAAAACAAATATTTGTTTTTAGAATATACATCCATAATTTCCCTCAATTGTTATTGTTAGAATAAGTTAAAGAATAAGCCGTTGCGACACTGTTAACGTAGTTGCTTCGGTAAATATCATAAACTTTATTATCGGTCATACTATTGAAATGAGAAAAAAGAAGAACAGCCGTAAAAACAAATAAAACTGAAATTCCGCTTATGATTGCATAAATGCTTCCGGGTCTTTGTTTTGCAGAACGAACAGCCACAAGCTGAAAAACAGAATCAACAAAACTGTTATTTGTATCTACTGTCTCAATTTTCATCAAATCCAAGGCATCATCAATATTGCTAAATTTATTTATCATTTTTTATTCCTTTCCTTTATTTAGACGAAATTATTTTTGAAAAACATTCTTACGTTCTAAAATATATTTTAAATTCTTTTTTGCACGAAACAAAAGAGATTCGACTGCCCCAAGAGAAATTCCCATTATTTCAGCGGCATCTTTGTGACTAATGTCTTCTAATTTAATCAATGTTAATGCAATTTTCTGATTTTCGGGCATAGCCGCAATTGCGTTACGAACTATATTTTTTATTTCGGCTGATTCATATTCATCAATGGGGTTATCTTCACTTTGGAAATAAATCTTGTCATTTTTAAATTCTTCGGAAAAAAAACTGATGAACCGTGCAATTCGTTGTCTGCGATTATTTTTGCGAAGTGCATCAATGCTTTTATTTACGGCTAAGCGATATATCCAAGTGTTAAGGCTTGAATTTCCATTGAAACCATGAATGGAACAGTAGGCTTCAACAAATGTTTCCTGTGCGGCATCTTCGGCATCTGAATAATTGCTCAAAAATTTAAAACAAATGTTAATGACTTTTTTTTTGTTTGCATTAATAAAAGCTTTAAAGGCGGCTTGGTCGCCACTTTTCATTTTGGCTACTAATTCGATTTCGTCCATTTGCTGTAAATTTAGTTCCTTCTTTGTTATATGCTATATCAAGTAAATAAATTAGACGTTTTAGTTTATTGAAAACATACAGTCAAAAAAAAATTTATTAAAATATTAAATTAATTTGTAATTTTTTTTCATTAATTTTGATATTAATAATTGAATATGTCAAAATAATATTCGATATAAATTTTTTAGGAGAAATATTATGAAATATATTATTTCCAGTAAGGTCAGTAACTCTTTCAAGTCTTCCCGTTCTGAATTCATTATTCCTTGGGAAATTTGTTATTTTTGCATTGCTGATTTGATATTTAATTTAATTTAATTTATTATAAAATCAATCAAATTACGATTTAGCTTAGTTATTGATAACCTAATGAATTCAGACCTTAAGAATTGTTTAGTAAAAATATGACCGAAATTAATACTAAAATTGCTCAGATGCTTGATATTAATATCAAACAAAAAAATCATTATGAGTTTGATTTCAACCATAATTTCAAACATAATGGTAATTTTATTTCTAAAATTTGGGATAAGTTTAGAACTTTTCTCTATAAAATGATTGATGATTTTGCTATTAATCAAAAGCTTCTCGAATATCATAAGCATTGGTTAGGTGATTTAAAAACAAAAAAAGTTCTCGATTTGGGTTGCCATCATGGAAATGCTCTCAGCGAATATCTTGCTAAGAATTCCCGTCAATATTTCGCTGTTGATTTAAGTGAGTCTGCCCTTAATGTCCTTAAAAATAAGCTTTTACATATTGAGCAATCCAAGCTTCAATTTATTTCAACCGATATTTTATCTGATGAATTCACTGAACGGAATTTTGATGTTGTTTATGCAATTGATGTTTTTCATCACTTCAAATATTTTGATGAACTTATTCATCGGATTAAGTCTGTCACCAAAGAAGATAGCATCATTATTACTTCAGACCCAATGAATACGTATATTCCTATGAAAATCATCAGAGCGGTTTATCGAAATTTTCAAACGGATAAAGCCTGGGAACATCCATTTTCAAAGAAAACGATTGCTTCAATTCAGGATAATTTTGAGATTATTGATTATGCAGGTATGATGGGCAAAATGAAATATGCATTTCTGATTTATCTGTTTTCAAGTAAGCTTGCCAAACATTTTTGTTCGAAATTGATGGATGAAGACTTTTCCCATACTCCTGCAGGCACTCCCCGATTTTGGAAATTATTGCGAATTTCATATCATTTAAAACCCAAAAGTATTTCCAACGATTAGCGAACTAATATATTTACAATTAGTTTACGATAAATAGTAGAAATTTAATGATTTTTTACAAAAACGACAAATGAATCAAACATGAGACTTCGAGATGAAAACCCGAAATCAAAAACTTTCAGTGTGTTTCATTTTTCAATCATTATTTTCTTTGTAATGAACAGATAAATTCCTAAGTTACAACCTTGTTCCCGTGCTTAAAATAAACAGAAAAATATAAAATTTATTTAAAAAATTAATTGTATGAATAGTATGAAGTTACCCGGAATAGAAGACGTTTATAAGGCGGCAGAGAAAATCAGACCGTATATCCACCGAACGCCTGTTCTCACATGCAAATCGCTGAATAATATGTTCAATGCCGAAATATTTTTCAAATGCGAGAATTTTCAGAAGGTCGGTGCGTTCAAATTTCGCGGTGCATCCAATGCCGTTTGGTCGCTGAGCGACGAAACAGCGGAAAAGGGAGTTGCCACACATTCTTCGGGCAATCATGCACAGGCTCTTGCTCTTGCGGCGAGAATGCGGGGAATCAAAGCTACAATCATTATGCCTCTGAATTCGCCAAAAGTTAAGAAAAACGCGGTTGCCGGCTACGACGGGAATATTATTTTTTGTAAGCCGACTTTGGTAGCGAGAGAAACCACACTTGCTGCTGAAATCGGCAGAACTGGTGCAACCGAGATCCATCCTTATAACAATTTTCTCATAATTTCCGGTCAGGGTACCGCGGCACTTGAGCTCATAGAAGATGAGAAAGATTTCGATTTCATTATTACTCCCGTTGGCGGCGGCGGTCTTCTGAGCGGAACTTTGACGACTGTTTCTGCTATTTCGCCGAAAACAAAGGTTATTGCCTCCGAACCCGAAGGAGCCGACGATGCCTGTCGTTCGTTGATTGAAGACAGGATTGTGCCGTCGGTCAATCCGAAAACAATTTCCGACGGATTGCTCACTTCGCTCGGTTCGATGACATTTCCCATTATCAAAAAGCATGTCCACAGGATTGTAACGGTTTCAGACTCGGCAACAGTTCAGGCTATGAGGTTAATATTGGAAAGGATGAAAATCATTGTCGAGCCTTCATCTGCAACTGCACTTGCAATTTTGCTTGAAAATAAAATAGATTTGAAATACAGCAGAATCGGAATAATCCTTTCGGGTGGAAATGTGGATTTGGAGAGCCTTCCGTGGAGAAATTAAGGTAGAAAGACAGGACTTTTCTTCTCATTCAATCTTATCAATTCTCAAATCAAGAAAAAGCCCATCTCGTTTTGCGGGAAGGGCTTTTAAATTATAGAACTTAAGCTGAAAACAATATCAGCTTAAAGCGAGAAGTCTTTTGATGCGTTTTTCATCAACAGCGGCAACGATAGTTGCAGTACGAAGATTTCTTTTCGTTTTTCTGGTCTTTTTTGATAAAATATGGCTTTTGTAAGCTTTCTCTCTTTTGAGTAAGCCTGTTCCGGTCAATTTAAATCTCTTTTTGGCAGAGCCTTTTGATTTCATCTTAGGCATTGTGTTATCCCTTAAATTTATGTTTTATTTTCAATGTTTTCAAAAATAGTAAAAAGATAGACCTCAAAAATAATTAATTTTTGAATAATAATAACAATAAAAAAATAAAAAGTTAGATTTTCTTTTTTGTTTTGTCAGGAACTAAAATAACTGACAGGTTTTTTCCTTCGGAACGGAGCGGTTGGTCAACTTTTGCAATATCGTCCAAAGCCGCAATAAATCTTTCGAGCAGTTCCCTGCCAACCTCCTGATGAGTTATTTCTCTGCCGCGAAACATAACGCTTGCTTTGACTTTGTTTCCATCGCCAATAAACTCGCGGGCATGTTTCATTTTGAAGTTAAAATCATGAGTATCTGTTCTCCATTTGAAGCGAATTTCTTTGAGTTGCTGCTGAACCTGCTGTTTGCGCTGATGTTTCTCGCGTTTCTGCTGTTCGTAAATGAATTTACCGTAATCAATGATTTTCGCTACCGGAGGAACTGCCTGAGGTGCGATTTCGACAAGGTCAAGCTCGCGTTCCTCTGCCATGCGTAAAGCCTGGCTTTTGGTCATAATCCCGAGCATTTTGTTGTCTTCATCAATGACTCTTAATTCTTTTGCAGAAATTTGCTCATTGATTTTCTGTTTGGCAGCATTGCTAGAAACAAACTGCTCGTGTCCACGACTTCTGTTAAATGGTTGCCCCGTTGTTGGGGGAAAATAAACTTTACTCAATATTTACCTGTAACTGTGAATAATAATTGTAAAATACAAATATATGTATAAATTTTATCTTTTTCAACGTATTAAATAATAATATATTATTTCTTCAAACTTTCGCGGATGCTTTTGGGTAAAGATTTGAATACTAAATCGTAAGAGTCATCAACTAATGTGAAAAACAGTTTTCTGTCGAAATCATTCAGAGGTTCAACTGAAACCCAGTGTTTTTTGCTCATGTGGTACCCTGGAGTGATTTCAGGATACGACTCGCAAAGTTCAACCACTCTTTCGGGTTCAGCTTTCAGATTGCATCTGAATGGCATTCTTTCCAAATCGGTTAAAGCGAAAATTTTACCTCCAATTCGAAAAACCAGAGTAGTTTCGTCAAAAGGCATATCCTCTGTCGCAAAATCTTTTGTAAGGCAATATTCTCTGAATGTTTCTAAGTTCATAATTCTCCATTCAGGAGTGTTCTCCTGCTATTAATAAACAATTCAAGACAACCAAAGTGCCGGAATATTTTTCAGCCCCCTACGAATTTCTATTCTTTTCCCAAATTGCATCTTTTATTTATTTTTGTTAAGAATCCAATGCCATTTTCATCTAACCTATTGATATTATATCAAATATCGTATTTTAAACCATTGCATCTTCGAATGCAAAAAGATGCAAAAGATGCAATTCTGACAGCCCTCTCCCTCGGAGGAAATGAAAATATTGGTAATAACATAATTTTAAATGCGTTACAAGGTTATCAAATTCAATTTACTACCATCTCTACTGACACTATTGATAATTAAGAATTTTACTATTTCTGTACAAATCTTGTTATTTCTTCTTTGCTGTAAAAGACTTTGTTACCCATTTTTATACTTTTGATTTTGTTGTTCCTTGTCCATTCCCATAGTGTCGTTAGTGAAACTTGTAAATATTCGGCTGTTTCTCTTCTTGTAAGCATTTCTGGCAAACCTTTCCCGTCCTGTTTTCCGTCTCTGTTTGAGTTCCGAACATTTGAACTTCTGATCATTATCTCTATCGTTTTCTTGTAGGCTTCGGAATCCGCCGTGTTTGTATTTAACTCATATTCTCCGGCTTTGATTAATTGCTCAAGCTGGTATTCTACTGTTTTTATCTGAAAAACGATATAATCTTTCTTGCAAATGATTTTGTTATTCAATATGACCTTGACTAATATTCCGGCTTTTTCTACTGATATTTGGTCTGTTAGTTCGATGATACCTGTGCCATTTCTGATTGTATGCATGAATTGGTCTATATTTTTGATAATTTCATTTTGTTGTAATATACCAGCCAGTTGCTCTATTGGATCTATTGGTTTGACAGCATAGACAGAAGTTGCAAAGTCGGTTTTTTCATCAATAGCTTTTTCCTGAATCGCCTCTAAATCCTTTATTATCTTTAGTATCTGATTTTTCTTTGAATCAAGAAATGGCTGTTCCCTTTTGTATAACTTTAAAATTCTTCCGTATTCTCTTTTTAAGAACTTTACTCCATTGGCTGGTTTTAGAACTTCAATGCAGAATTTCCAAAGATGTTCTGTGTCAAGTTTGAAGTCAGGATATTTTCTTGTCAATTTATATCCCGTAACGCCCTGCCAGTAAAATGACCATCTCATCAATTCTGCCTGAAAGCCCGTAACAAAATCAGTGAGTACTTTCCCCTGCCTTATATAGTCTGCAAGTAAGTTATTGAAGTTTTGATTGACAAGCTCAATATAAACTTGCTTTTCTTCATTTTTCCTTGCCTTTATTTCTTCATCAAGTTGGAAGAAAATTGTTTCGGGACTAAATACAAGGGAACTTTCATCCCTTTTGGATGCAAACTCATTTTCAAGCATTTTTTTTATATAATCAGATACTGAACCAACGAACACTGAACTCATATTTTGTTTCTTTTTGTTAAAATCAAAATGACATAATCTTCGTTCATTTATTGCAAATAATTGATATAGCCGATCCGCTGAAATTAATCAAAAATCTTCTGATTCAATTTATGCAATTCATGGTCTCATGATTTTGGAGTGTTGTTATGGGCATTGAAGACGCTCAAAATAATTTGCCATAGATTTTTATGACTGCGATTATAATCGCCACGTACAAACGATTTGTTGAGGCAGTGTTTTTTCCGAAATTTCATGAGGTCATTTTGGTTGTTTCAGCATATGTTTCGAAATTCTTTCTTCATCAGATGCTAATATTCTAATTCTACTAAATTGTAACTCGAACAATAAGAACTGAATTCACTTTTCTTTAGAAGATTCTGCCAAATATTAATATTAGTCAATCAAAAATCCAAATCAGCTTGTGATTTTTAGTTAATTTTCTGACCAATGATTGAAATTCTTTACTGTACGCTCTAAATCCGCTCCTGTACGCTCTAAATTTCTCTAAATCTCTGTAATTCGCTCTGTTTTTAATGACAAAGATGTCAATAATCGTCATGTTCCTTGTAAATCGCTGTCGGATTTGATGACAAAGCTGACAAAATGTGTCATCATATATCACCGATTCACAAAATTATAGAGAAATTTTGAACAAACCAGAGCCTTAAGTTGCTTGAATACAGGCGATTTACAAGTTATTTCAGCACTCATTTATAAACAGGCTTCTTTGTTTCCGCTATTGGATGCCATTTATTGCTGTAAGATAGCTGTTGTCATAAAATCAGAGACATGAACCAAGATTTCATTGGTCTGACATAACGAAGCTGGTTGTTTCTCTTATTCTGTTTCGTTTGATAATTTCAAAAATTCAGTTTTTGCTTTTGGTGGATGGTTCCCAGTTGACTTTAAATGTCCGACCATCAGATTCCTCCACCGACAATCTGATGACAGAAGATCAAAAGACTCTGCAGGATAGAAAAAGATAGGCAAAAATCATGAACAGATGCAAACGAGGTCCGAATCTCCCCTCAAAAGATAGCCTCATTTCACAATTTTATTAAAATTAACAGTGTTCAGGTACTAAAAACCAACTTCTTCCGAAAATAGATGGTGACGAGATACCTTTTTCCGTGAATAGATGACGTTGACATGCCGTTTTTCCGAAAAAAGGTGCTGTCGCGATACCCTACCTACTGCATTTCATACAATTTATATAGAAAAACATAGCCGCAAGGTAGTATTTCATACAAT